>CAJPGC010000008.1 GCA_905339405.1 uncultured bacterium
TAAAAGGCGCACCTTGAGGAGAAGAGACATTTTTGCAGGTGGCAGTCCAGAGAGGCGGTTCAGGCTTCCGGCTTCGGGTGATGCTCACGCATAACCCGGTCGGCTTGCACACCCCGCTTCGGAAGGACCCCTCGCGGAAGCGACTTGAAGCTCATCTCCATCAGATGCGCCTTTATCTAATGCTAATAATACTCCCATTGGAAAATTATGTCAACGCCGAACGAATTCTGGATTTCCATGATAACAAAACGCGCGAAGACCTCTTGCGGATGCGAGACTTCTCTAGGGCCTTGTCTTCCAACGCCTGTGAACCCAGAACCACTGTTCAGGGTGGCTGCGTATCGCCTTTTCTACCACGGCCGTGTACGCGGCCGTGTTTGCAAGACCGTCCTTGTCCTTGTTTCCGGTGTTGACGAACTCTAGCTCTTCGCCGACCTCGACTGTATGCCTCGTGCCGTCCCTGACGATGAAGACCGGCAGGACCGCCGCGCCCGTCTTTCCGGCCAGAAGAGCGGGCCCCTTGTTCGTTGCCGCCGATACGCCGAAGAAATCGACGAAGTACCCTTCTTCCCTCACCGTGTTCTGGTCTGCCAGTATCATCGCCACGGCGTTCGAGTTAAGCCTCCTTACGAGCGGGAGCATCGCCTTGACCTTGTATACTATGTTAATCCCAGACCTCGTCCTCACCCACCTGACGAACTGCTCGAAAAAAGGAGAGTCGAGCTTCCTTACGACGAGCTCGAGCGAGTAGCCCTTGTGGCCGAGCGCCGCGTGCAGCAGCTCCCAGTTCCCATAATGTGCCGTAAGGAGAATGACTCCTTTGCCCCTCTTCAAGGCCTTCTCAATCCTGTCGAGCCCCTTGAACTCGACGAAGCTGTCGATAGCGTCCCTGTCGAGCCATGCCATCCTGTTGAACTCGAAGAACATCACCCCGAGGTTCCGGAAGACCCTCGCAGCAAGACGCTCGCGCTCGAGCCGGGTCAAATTGCCTCCGAACGCCCGCTCTATGTTCTCGAGTGCGGTCCTCCTGTGCCTCTTCAATATACGGCTTGCTACGGAGCCCAGAAGTCCCCCGAGAAAAAAGGCTGCAAAGCGCGGGATATGCCCCAGGACAAACGAAAGTGCCTTGAGAAAAAAGAGCATCACCAGACCCCCCGGAGAATGGGCGAGAGGTAATTGTCGAACTGGCCTGGCTCCAGGACCGCGTCTATCCGCAAAGCGTAGACCTTTACGCCGCTCAAGGCGTCCTTGAGCTTCACGCCGTCTTTTTCAGTTGTCAGCACCAGTCCAGCCTCAGCGCCGGCTTTCTCAATTGCGCTCAACTCTTTTTCTTCATACGCGTGGTGGTCGGGGAAGACGAGCGGCCTTGCGAGCTTGACGCCGAGGCCTGAAAGAGTGTCGAGAAAAGAGGCCGGGTTGGCTATGCCGCACACAGGGACGGCCTTTTTTCCTGCGAACGCCGAGACTTCAAATTCTTCGCCAGTTTCTATGTCGTAGAAGGCCGAAGCCCTGTAAGTGAATGAGATGCATGGGACAGAGTACTTCTGTAGGGCCTCCCATTCCCTGCCCTTCGGCGGGCCGCCCTTGACGAGCGCGAAGTCGGCCCTCCGGAGCGCTGATACAGGCTCGCGGAGGATCCCCCTGGGAAGCAGGTATCCCGCGCCGAAACCCTCCGCCGAATCGATTAAAGCTATGTTCACGTCGCGCTTGAGCCTTATGTGCTGGAACGCGTCGTCGAGTATGATGACGTCAGGGGAAAAACGCTCGATTATGAACTCCCCTCCCTTTACCCTGTCGGCGCACGTCACTACTGGCAATCCCTTGAGCCTCGTTGCCATGAGGTACGGCTCGTCCCCGGCCTCCGCCGGGCTGAGGAGCACTTCCTTCCCGTCCGAGACTATTGCTACACCCCTGGCGCTGCCCTTGTAGCCCCGGCTCAGGACTGCGGCCTTCTTTCCATTCTTCCGGAAGAACTCGGCGAGGAATATCGTAACGGGCGTCTTGCCGGTGCCTCCCACCGTGATGTTGCCGACCGATATCACCTTCCGGCTGAGCCTGTACGACGGCAGGACGTTAAGACCGTAAAGGAGCGCCCTCGTCCTTACCGCGAAGCCGTAGACTACCGAAAGCGGGTACAGGAGCGCGTCTGCCAGAAGCCCGGCATCTTTTTTCCTTATGGAATCGTCTACCCACGAACGGACAGTCACGTCAGCTCCTCAGGAGCCGCTCTAAAGCTGCCGCGGTCCTCTCGGCGGCCCCGCGGTTCTCCTCTACGACCTTCTTCGCGTTCGCCCCGGTCCTTTTCATGTGAAGCTCGTTGTCCAGAAGCGGCCTCAACGCTTCGGCGAGCCCCTTGTCCGCGGCCGCCCTTATGCCTCCGCCTTCCTTCTCGAGGAGCTCGGCCATGCCGAGGTAGGTCGTCAGGTGTTCCCCGTAGACGACCGGCTTGCCAAAGTACGCGGGCTCAAGGAGGTTGTGCCCGCCTATGCCAGACACGAGCGAGCCGCCGACGATGGCGATGTCGGAAAAGGAATATACGGTCATGAGCTCGCCGATGGAATCGAGGAGCACGACTTCCGCTCGCCCTCCCTTTGAGCGGCGGGCGAAGTCGACGCCCGACTTTCTGAGCAACCCCTCCACCTCGGAGAACCTCTCCGGATGGCGCGGGGCGATGACAAGCTTCAAGCCGTCGAACTCGGCGGAAAGCGCCTTGAAAGCTTCGAGGACAATTTCCTCTTCTCCGGAATGGGTAGATCCTGCCGTGATGACTTTCGTGCCCGCGCCGACCCCGATAGCCTCCTTGAGCTTGGCGACGAACTGGCCGTCCATTAAAGAAGGTGCGAGGTCGAACTTTATGTTTCCGGAGACCTGGGCCCTTTCGGGCTTGACTCCTGCGGCCAACGCTTTTTTAAGGTCGTCATCGGTGCGCGCAAGGAAAAGCGAGACCCTCGAGAATACGTCCCTGAAAAGGAAGGAAAGCCGGGCGTATCTCCTTGCGGACCTGTCGGACATCGTCCCGTTGACAATGGCAATAGGAGCGCCCATGTCGTACATCGCCCTGAACGCGTTCGGCCATATCTCTTTTTCAACGACGATGAACATGGACGGCCTGACCATGCGGCAGACGCGCCTTACGGCCCAGGGCAGATCGAGCGGGAAATAGATGAGGGCGTCTATGAGCCCCTTGCCTTCTTTCGCGGCCGTCCTGTTGCCTGTCGCGGTCACGGTCGAGAAGACTATCTTCGCGTCCGGCCTCCTCCTCTTGAGGAGCCTCAGCACCGGGAGGACAGCCTTTGTCTCGCCCACTGAAACGGCGTGGACCCAGACGACGCGGCCGCCCTTCAAGTTCTTGAGCTTGGACGCGTCAACGAAACCGAACCTCTCGGGTATGCCTTCCCGGTATTTTTTGAGCGTAAGCATCTTCAGGACGAAATACGGTACGAGGAGGACGGCCGAGAGGTGAAGGATGATATTGTAGAGGAAATATGCCATCAGGGATGTGACGCTATCTTTTGAAGTGGGAGTCCGCGGCAGCGGTGATGTCAACGAGAGTCTCCTCGAGCCTCGCCCTGGCGGCTTCCAGCTCGCCGGGCCCGGCGTCAGTGGATACGGTTACAGGCTCGCCGCAGATAAAGACCCCCCTGGAAAAAGGGTACGGCAGCAAAAAGGAGTCCCAGCTCTTGAAAGTTTTTTTTTTGAGGCTCCGAAGGTAAGCGGCACTATCGGGAGGCCTGTGGCCTTCGCCATCTGCACCGCGCCCATCTGCGCCTTTTGAGCGGGCCCCTTGGGCCCGTCCGGGGTTATCGCGATGTCGCGTCCTGCCCTCGCGGCCCTCATGAGCCCTTTTATCCCGGCGAACCAGCCCCTCGTAGTCGAGCCCCGTACCGAGTCCATGCCGAAGCCCTCGACGGTCTTGGCGATGAGCTCGCCGTCCTTGCTCTGGCTGACGAGTATCGAGATGCCCCTGCCGGTATAAAAATACGGCATCATGAGGAGCCTGCCGTGCCAGAAGACGAATATGACCTGTCGGCCCTCGTCCCCCGCCTTCCTGTACTCGCCGCAGTTGACGAACTCAAGGCGCATCGTAAGCCGAAGCCCCCTGATAATTGCCCTCGCGAGCAACGGCGCCGCTACAACGGCTATCCTGTCGAGTGTTTTTCCCATTAGCGACAACAAACAATATCATGGAAGGCCTTGCTATTCAACATCAGGCCTTTTTAAACTGTATCGAATAGAGGCGCGAGTACTCGCCGCCGGCCCCGAGGAGCTCATCGTGCCTGCCAGTCTCTTTTATCGTGCCTTCAGAAAGCACTATTATCCTGTCGGCGTTCCTTATGGTGGAGAGCCTGTGGGCGATGACGAACGTCGTCCTGCCCTTCATGAGGTTCGCGAGCGCCTTTTGCACCTCGAACTCCGACTCGGAATCGAGCGCGGAGGTCGCTTCGTCGAGTATGAGGATGGGCGCGTTCTTAAGGAGCGCCCTCGCAATCGAAAGCCTCTGCCTCTCGCCGCCGGAGAGCTTGACGCCGCTTTCGCCAATGACCGTGTCATAGCCCTGCGGCAGCCTCATTATGAAATCATGCGCGTTTGCCGCCTTCGCGGCCTCGATGAGCTTCGCGTCGTCCCGGCCATGGGCCTCCGGGCTGCCATAAGCTATGTTGGCAGCTACAGTGTCGTTGAAGAGCGTCACCTGCTGGGACACTATCGCCATCGCGCCCCTTAAAGAGGCGAGCGGTATCTCTTTAATGTCGCGGCCGTCTATGAGTATTGTCCCGGCCGTGGCCTCGTAGAACCTCGGGATGAGGTTCACGAACGTGGACTTGCCAGCCCCCGAACTCCCGACTATCGCGGCTATCTCGCCTTTTCTCACATTGAGGTCAATACCCTTCAGTACCCAGTTCTCGCCGTACCTGAAGGAGACGCCCCTGAACTCTATCGACTCGCTGACGCTTTCCATGGGATGCGCGCCGGTATCAGGCTCTCCGGGCATGTCCATTATCTCGAATACCCTCTGCGCGGCAGCTATGCCCTGCTGTATGTTGAGGTTCACGCCGTTCAAGGCCTTTATCGGCTGGTAGAACATCAGCACTGAGGCGAAAAAGGAGATGAACGACTCGGGCTGGAGCGTGCCCTGGTGTATCCTGTAGGCCGCGTACCAGATCGTCGCGGCGAAGGCGACCGCGCCGAGGGTCTCCATGAGAGGGGAGGAGATGGAGCGCACCTTGATGGACTTCACCTGGCTCCTCATGTAGTTCTCGTTCTCCTTCTGGAACCTGCCGCCCTCGTAGCCTTCCGTACCGAAGGCCTTCACGACGCGCACTCCGGAGAGGGCCTCGTGCAGCAGCGCCGTCATCGCGCCTATGGTTATCTGGTTCTGCCTGGAGACTTTCTTCATCTTCTGGCCGAGCTTGCTCATGGGGTAGACCGAAAGGGGCAGGGCCACCGAGGCGGCAAGGGCGAGCTTCCAGTCCAGGCTCACCACGATGGCGCCGAGGACGATTATCGTAAGGCTCTGCTTCAAGACCTGCGCTATGGCCTCGGCCGTCGAGGTCTGGATGAGGTTGACGTCGTGCGTTATCCTCGAGGACAGGTTGCCGGTCGAAGTGGAGCTGAAGTATGAGACCGGGAGGCGGAGCATATGGTTGTAGAGGGCGTTCCTCAGGTCCCTTACGATGCCCTGTCCGACGAATCCCATGAAATAGGTCTGGCCGTAGGAGCTCAGCCCCTTCAGGACGGCCACCGCCATGAGAACGAACGGGACCGCGAGCACCATCTTGTCTTTGGGTATGGTAAGGAGATGGAACGGCAGGATATTTATGTCAGTGCCGCCTTCTCCTGCTGCGAAGAGGAACTTCATGACCGGGCCTATGAGGTAAGCGAACGCGCCGTTGGCGAGCGCGAAGCCCACCATGCTCAGGAAGGCCATCGCGAAATGCCCCTTGTAAGCGGGAAGGAGCCTCAATATGCGGATATACGTGTTCAAGTCCTGCGCACCATGTCGGGCGAAGTATTGTAGTCCAGGAAATGGAGGTTGGTTATGGTGTTGTATACGGCCTTCGCGACCCTGTCGGTCGCCCCTCCCCTGCCGAGGTTCCTTTTTATCTCGTCATAGCCTTCGAGGATGGCCTCTCTTTTTTTGCCCTCGAGCATCGAGAGGACCTCGTCAGCCATCTTCTGCGGAGTCGCCTCGCCCTGTATGAGCTCGGGGACTACCTCCTTTTCGGCAACTATGTTCGGCAGCCCCGCGTGCGGCAGCTTCACGAGGGATTTCGCTATTGCGTACGATATCGGCGACATGCGGTACACGATGACCTGCGGCGTGCCGATAAGTGCGGTCTCGAGGGTTGCCGTCCCCGAGGCCACTATCGCGGCGTCCGAGGCGCGTAGGGCCGTGTACATCGCCCCCCTTACAACATCGATGCGCGCGCCCGATTGTTTGAGGTACTTCTTAAGGAGACCGTCATTTATGCTGCCCGCCGCCGGAAGCAGGAAACGCGCACCCTTGAGCTTGCGCGTTATGAGACCGGCCGCGTTTACCATCGGGCCGAGAAGCCTTTTCACCTCGCCTGTCCTGCTGCCCGGCAGGAGCGCTATCGCGGTCTCGCCGGGGCTTATCGACATGGCCGCCCTCGCCTCTTCCCTCGTAAGGCCGCACCTTACAGTGTCGGCGAGAGGATGGCCCACGTACTCGACGTCGACCCCGGCCTGCCTGTAAAGGGTGACTTCGAAGGGGAAGACGACGAGCATTTTGTCTACGACGCGCGCGATTTTGCCGAGCCTGCCCTTTCTCCAAGCCCAGACCTGCGGGCTTATGTAATAGATGACAGGTATGTTGAGGCGCTTGGCCTCTTTGGCGAGCCTGAGGTTGAAATCCGGGAAGTCGATGAGCACGACGGCGTCGAAGTGGTCGCCGCGCAGGTCGCCTTTAAGCGACCTCATCGACTTCAATATCTTGAGGAGCTTGCCCAGCACCTCGACGATGCCGACGACCGAGACCTCGCGGGAGTCGAGGCCGAAAAGCCCCTCGTCCTTCATGCGCGTGCCACCCATGCCCGAGAAGTACAGGCCGGGTATCATCTTCTTCAAAGACCTCATCAGGGCCGCGCCGTGCATATCTCCCGACTCTTCGCCGCTGACTATGAAAATGCTTTTTCCGTTTGAATGGGGGTTCATGCCTTAATATCCGACCGTGTCACTTATGAAATGAACTACCCCGCTGAGGCGCGGGGTAGTCATATTTTTAAAAAAATTCAGTTAAGCTCTCAAAAGCCCATCTCATTTCAATACCGCATCAAATGGCCTGGGGCCTACCGGCCCTTACGGCTTCCTGTATGCGCTCGGCGAGCTCCAAGGCGCGAAGCCCGTCAGAGCCCGACACGACCGGGGGCCGTCCCGTTGCTATGCAATCGAGGAAGCTCCCGAGCTCTTCGAAGATGGCGTCCTTTTTCTCGACGGTAATAGCCTCGTCGGCCTGAACGGCGGTTGCGCCCGGCGCGCCCGGAACCGTATTGGTCACTGTTAGCCCCTGCGCCCCGTAATCGATGGAGATGATCGAGCCCTGCTGGTATACGTTTATCTTCCTGGCGCGCTCCTTCGAGACTCGCGAAGCAGTAAGGGAAGCTACGCACCCGTTCCTGAAGCTCACGCGGGCGTTCGCGAAGTCGGCCTTGCCCGGAGAGACTACCGGCATGCCCGTAGCCTCGACGCTGTCCGGTTCGGAGCCAGCCATCGAGAGCACGAGGTCGAGGTCGTGTATCATGAGGTCGAGTATGACGTCCACGTCGGTAGACCTGTTCGGGAAGGGCGAGAGCCTGAACGCTTCGATGAATACCGGGTCTTTTATCCTGTTGCCGAGGGCGATCATCGCGCCGTTGAACCTCTCGAGGTGGCCGACCTGGAGAACGGCCCCCGTCCTTTTCGCCTCCGCAACGAGAGAGCGGGCCTCATCGGTGGTCGTGGTGATGGGCTTTTCCATCATCACGTGGACTCCCTTGGAGAGGAACTCCATGCCGAGCCTGTAGTGGTGCTCGGTCGGGGTCACTATGCTCACCGCCTCGACCCTGCCGAAAAGCTCGTTTACGTCATGGAAGGCTTTCGTGCCGAACTCGGCGGCGACTTCAGCCGCCCGAGCGGGGTTGGCGTCGAATACGCCGACGAACTCCGCCCCCTCCAGCAGCGCGTACTTCTGCGCGTGCAGCCTCCCCAGATAACCTACGCCGACGACCGCGGCCTTAATCTTCTTCCTGGACATCGCCCTTCCTCTTGGTCCTTTCTTTCGCTATGCCTCTTTTCGAGGATGTTATGAAGTCGGCGAACCGCCTGGCGTGTTTCGAGCCCGGCATCTCCTGCCTGAGCCTTTCCGCCGCCGCGGCCGTCGAAAGGGACGACCTGAAAACTATCCTGTACGACTTCTTTATCTCGTCTATCTCTTCCCTCGTGAAGCCCTGCCTTCTTATGCCCACGGCGTTGAGCCTGTACACGGTCGCCCTGTTGCCCACGGCCATGACGTACGGCGGTATGTCCTTGCTGACGGCGGACGCGCCGCCTATTATGCAGTACGCCCCTATGCGGACGTGCTGGTGCACGGCTACGAGGCCGCCCACTATGGCGTTGTTGTCTATCGTGACGTGGCCGCCCAGCGTGGCGGTGTTCGCCATTATGAGGTTGTCTCCCAGGCGGCAGTCATGGGCGATGTGGACGTAGTTCATGAAAAGGTTGTTGCTGCCGCACTCGGTCTTGAGCCTGTCCTTCGTGGTGGCCCTGTGTATGGTGACGAATTCCCTTATGACGTTGTTGTCGCCTATTATCGTCTCAGTCTTCTCGCCCTTGTAGCCCAGGTCCTGGGGTGGCGCGCCGATGGAGACGAACTGGAATATCAGGTTGTCCTTGCCTATGGTGGTCCACTTGTCGATGACGACGTGCGACGATATCTTCGAGTTGGCGCCTATGCGCACGCCCTCCCCGATGACGGTGAAAGGGCCTATCTCGACGCCTGCGTCAAGCTCGGCTGTTGGATGGACGCTGGCCGTGGGGTCGATCCTGACTTCCTTGAGCCTGGTTGCGGACTTGCTCATAATAAAAAGCCACCTTTCCCTTTTGTTATTTTTCCACTATTGTCGCCATGAGGTCGGCCTCGGCCGCGAGCTGCCCGTCGACGAAGGCTTCGCCCTTGAATACCCATATGACGCCGCGGCACTTGGTCACTGTGAGAACGAACTCGACCGTGTCCCCGGGGACGACCGGCTTCCTGAACCTGGCGTTGTCAATGCCCATGAAGTAGACGGCCTTGTTCGCAACCCCGGCCGACTTGAACGCGAGCACTCCTCCCACCTGCGCCATCGCCTCTATTATGAGGACGCCGGGCATTATCGGATGTCCCGGGAAGTGGCCCGTGAAAAACGGCTCGTTTATGGTTACGTTCTTACGTCCCCTGGCGGATTTGCCGGGGTCGAGCTCGAGTATCCTGTCGATGAGAAGGAAGGGGTACCTGTGCGGGAGAATGTTCATTATCTCCGTTATCTCGATGGCGGCGCCCGATGCCTTCTGTTGAGGCTCAGCTTTTATCGTGCTCATTTAACCCTCCTGTCCCTTTTGGCCCGTCGGGCCTTCCTCGAGCTCCTTGAGCCTTCTCTCAAGCTCGGATATCTTTTTTTTCAGCTCCGGCAGCTTCGCAACAAGCGCCTGCGCCCGGAGCCATTCGCCGTGCGGCATCGCCGGTATGCCGGAGAAAACGGCGCGCGAAGGAAGATCGCCTACTATCCCGGACTTCGCGCCGACTCCGACCTCGTCTCCTATGGTGATGTGCCCGGCCACGCCGACCTGTCCGCCTATCTGGACCCTGCTGCCTATTTTAGTTGAACCGGCTATGCCGGCCTGCGCGACTATTATCGTGTCCTCTCCGATCTTCACATTATGTGCTATCTGGACGAGGTTGTCTATCTTGGTGCCCCTGCCTATGACCGTCTCTCCGAGCGCCGCCCTGTCGACCGTGACGCAGGCCCCGAGCTCGACGTCGTCCTCTATCCTGACGATCCCCTTCTGGGGCACTTTAACGTACGCCGCCCTGTCCCTGACGTAGCCGAAGCCGTCGCTGCCGACGACCGAGTTGCAATGTATTATGACGTTGTCGCCGATGACGCAGCCTTCCCTGACAACGACCCCCTGGTACAGGAGGCAGCCCCTTCCTACCTTCGCGCCCCTGCCGACGAAAACGCCGGGGTAGAGCGCCGTGCCGTCCCCGATAGATGCGCCCTCTTCGACGACGGCAAAACTCTGTATCGAAACGTCCTTGCCAATTGCCGCGCCGGGGTGGACTTCAGCCCTGGGGCTTATGCCGGGCACGGGGACCTGCCGCGGGCTCAGTGCCTCTAGGGCCTTCACGAACGCGAGCTGGGGGTTTTTGGACAGCAGGAGATTTTCGACGCCCTCTATCTCCGAGTCCGCGATAATGGCCGAGGCCTTCGAAACCTTCGCCGCGGCAAAGTACTTCTTCCCGGCCGCGAAAGCGATATCCCCTGCCCCCGCCTCCTCGAGCGAGGCGAAGCCAGTGATGAGCTCCTTGCCGTCTCCTTTGACGCTTGCGCCCGTGAGGGACGCCAGCTCTTCGAGTGTCTTCCCTGTCATGGCTTACTTCTTCTTTTTCCTGGCGTCGTAGGCCTTTATTACCTCGTCGGTGAGGTCAAGCTCCTTGGGCGCGTAAAGGAGGCCGCCTACGGACTTCTCGAAAACGAAGGTCAGACCCTTTTTCTTGGCTATCTCCTCGACAACGTCGCGGAGCTCCTTTATTATCCTGGCTTCGGTATCCTGCTTTTTCTTGTTCAGGTCTTCGCCGTACTCCATGAACTTCTTCTGGAACTCTGCTGTCCTGGCCTTGAAGTCCTTTTCCTTGGCGTCCCTTGTCTCCTTGTTCCAGACGCCCGCCTTCTTGTCGAGCTCGTCCTTCATCTTCTTGAGCTCTTCCTGCTTCTTGTTGAGCTCGCTCTCGAGCCCCTCGGCCTCGACCTTCAGGTCGTCCTTGGCCTTTACTCCGGCCTGGCACTCGTTCAGGGCCTTCTGGAGGTTGGCGTAGCCTATCTTGATCTCAGCGGCGCCGGCCGGGGCCGCCGCCACGAGGAACCATGCGAATACCGCGAGCAAAACCACTCTCAATGATCTCATCTTCATCTCCTTTTTTGATCGTATGTTCCGTCCACGCGCCAGTGGCTTGCGGCGCTCTTTCAAAACCTGCTTGACTTAAAATACCGAGCCGATGGCGAAGTCCCATTGAGACGAACTCTCGCCGGTGCGCGGGTCGAGGTTGAACCCGAGCTCTAATCTCAAGGGCCCGAGCGGCGAGAACCAGCGGATGCCTGTGCCCGCAGACGTGCGCACGTCGGAGAAATCTATCCTGCCCTTGTAGGCGTTTCCAGCGTCGAAGAATACCAGTCCTCTTATGTTCTGCTCTGGAATGAGCGGGAAGAGGTACTCGATATTCGCAGCGAACATCGTATTTCCGCCGATGAGGTCGCCGGTGTCGGCATCCTTCGGCCCTACTGTCCTCGTCTCGAAACCCCTTATGGAATTTATGCCGCCGAGGAAGTATCTTTCGTATATGGGGGCCTGCCTGCCTTCATACCCCTGGACGTAGCCCGCTGTCCCGTGCACCGAAAGGACGGTGTCCCAGGGCAGCGGGAAGAACTTCACCGCCTCGCCTTCGTATTTGACGAAGTAGCTCGTCCCGCCGAGCGGGCCGCCCGCTAATTCCGTGAAAGCGCTCATCACGGAACCCTCGGAGGGGAAGAAGGCGTCGTTCCTCGTGTCCCTTCTTATCTGGACTCTTACGCTGCTTTCTGTGCTCGTGCCGGCCTGCTCCCTTATGAACAGGGAAGCGGCCGGGTCCACGTTCGATATATCGACGTCCTCGAGCTTGTAGGTGATGTTGCCCCTCGTGTACCTCTTCGTTATGGGGAAGCCGAACCGGAGGTCAAAACCCTTTTTCTTTATGTCGAAGTCCGGGTACTCTTTTTCGGTGTTGTACAGGTCAAAACCGGCCGATATGGGCTTGTCGAAAAGCCAGGGCTCCGTGACGCCGAGGACGTACCTGGAACTCGACGCGCTCACCGTGCCGGAAAGGTCGAGCTTCAAACCGGTGCCCATGAAGTTCGACTGCGCTACGGAAGCCGTACCTATGAGCTTGTCAACCGAGCTGTAGCCGAAGCCCAGCGAGATGGAACCGGTGGGCCTCTCCTTCACGCTCACGTTGAGCTTTATCTTGTCGGGGGCGCTGCCGCGCCCCTCGGATATCCTAACGTCCTCAAAGTAGCCGAGCCTGCGGAGGTTGTCACGCGACCTCTTGAGCTCGGTAGCGGAGTACAGGTCGCCTTCGCCGACCCCAACTTCCCTCCTTATGACCTTGTCCCTCGTCCTCACGTTACCCACGAGGTCGATCCTCTCGATGTACACGGGCTCGTTCTTCTTCACGTCGACCGTTATGTCGATCGTCTTGTCGGCGTTATTAACCTTCGTAAGGGGCCTGACCTCGGCATAGGCGTAGCCCTTGTCGCCGTAGGCCGTGGATATCGCGTCTATCCCCTTTGAAAGGGTGCTGCGCGAGAAGACTTCGCCCCCCTTGAGCTTCAGCTTGTCGAGGAGCTCTTCCTTGCCGTCGAGGATGTCCCCGCTCATGTCGAGCTTCCCTGTCCTGTACTGCTCCCCTTCGGACAGGGATATCGTTATGTGGAACCAGCGCCTGTCCTCGCTGAGGAGCACCCTCGAGTCAAGGATGTCCGCGTTGATGTAGCCGTTGTCGAAGTAATGGCTCATGAGGATGGCAAGGTCGTTCTGGAAGACGAACTCGCTGAACTTGCCGGACTTCGTCACGAAGCTGAATATGCCCGCCTCCTCGGTGGTCATGAGGCCGGTGAGCAGCTTGCCGGAGAACGCCTCGTTCCCGATTATCGTTATCCTCCTTACCCGCACCTCCGGGCCTTCTTCTATTTTGAAGACCACGGTGGCTTCCACCCCGTCGGTTTCGATGGCCGGATTGACCTTGGCGAGGTAGAAGCCCTCGTCCTCGTACATGGCCTTGAGCTTCTCGGCGTTGGCGGCCAGGAGGACCCTGTCCAGGACGGTGTTGGTCTTCATCGTGACCGTCTCTTCGAGCCTCTCTATCTTTACCTCGCTGTTGCCCCTGTACTCTATCTTCCTTATGAACGGCATCTCCCTTACCTTGAAGGTAAGGACCTTCCCGGAGGCGGTGTCCGACAGGTCGGCGGCCACGTCGTCGAAATAACCCGAGGCGTAGATGCTCCTGACGTCTTCCCTCACCGTGTCCGCCGAGAAGGGCTCGCCTTTTCTGCTCGCGACCCTCTTAAGGATGGCCTCGGCGTCAACGCGCCTGTTCCCCGTGACGGTAATGGCGTCTATCGTGCCGGACTTCGCGCCGGGCCTGGCCTGTATCGACTCCCTCATCTTTTCGACTGCCGCGGCCGACTTCCCGTTGAGCCTGGAGAGGAGGTCGGCGACCGAAAGGGAGCTTTCGTGGAAAAAGGCCTTTATGGAACCGTCCTTGAGGTCCAGGAGCCTCCAGTCGACGGTCGTAGCGGCCCCGAGCCTTGTTATGGAGCCCAGGACGGCGAAGTCTGCCTTGACCCTTTTGGAAAGCTCGAGGGCGGTTTTCTCGTCGAACTTCCTGACGCCTTCCTTGAGCACGAGCTCCCTTATTTCGGCGACCCCGGCGACCTCGGCCCCCTTCTCCTCGAGGGAAGCCGCGATCGACTCGGTTATGTTCCTCCTCAGGGCGGTCATCTCCCCTTCGGCGTGCACCTCGAAAGGAAGCACGAGGGCCTTCAACGGCTCCGCGAAAGAGGCGGCTGGCAGCAAGGCTATCGCGAGAAAAACAAGACAAAGACGAAGAAGTCGCAAGAACATACCTTTCAAAAAAAACGGCCCGCGTTGAACGCGGCCCTGTTTTCTATTCCTCTATTATGTCGCCGTCAACCATGCGGAGGCGCCTCGTAAGGCGCGCCGCAAGCCTCTCGTTGTGCGTCACTATTATCATGGTCATCCCCCTGGACCTGTTCTGCTCCAGGAGGATGTCGAAGACCTCTTCCCCGGTCCTGCTGTCGAGGTTGCCCGTCGGCTCGTCAGCGAGTATGACCGAAGGCGAGCGCATTAGAGCCCTCACTATGGCCGTCCTCTGCTGCTCTCCGCCCGAGAGCTCGCCGGGCTTGTGGTTGAGCCTGTCTTTAAGCCCTACTTCCGTCAGGAGCGCGCCGGCCCTC
Organism: uncultured bacterium; assembly: GCA_905339405.1. Classification (GTDB taxonomy): domain Bacteria; phylum Desulfobacterota; class GWC2-55-46; order GWC2-55-46; family GWC2-55-46; genus GWA2-54-12. The sequence goes on from CAJPGC010000008.1 coordinate 14,262, forward strand.
TTTGAGGCCTCGTCAAACCCTGCCCCGCCGATGAGCGCGGGCAGCACGACGTTCTCAAGGGCAGTGAACTCGGGCAGAAGATGGTGGAACTGAAAGACGAACCCGATGGTGCTGTTCCTGAAAGCCGCCAGCTTCCTGTCGTCGTGCTTGAAGACCGGCTTGCCATCATAGTAGACCTCGCCCGAAGTCGGCCTGTCGAGCCCGCCCAGGAGGTTCAGAAAAGTCGACTTGCCGACGCCGGACGCTCCGACGATGGCTACCGTCTCTCCCCTGTTTATGGTCAGGCCGATGCCCTTCAGGACCTCGACTTTTTTCATCGAGTCCCCGTAGGTCTTCTTCAGCCCTTCTGTCCTTATGAGCTCCGTCATTTATATTATCAACACGCCCTTGCGCGCGCGCATGGCGTCTATTACCCTTTCCCTTATGACCTTCTCGAGGGACTGTTTTATCTCCGGGTACTTGAAGGCCAGATCCCTTATGACCGGCCTGCCGATCTCCACCAGCTCCACGAGGCCGCTGGCTGCGGTCACGGTTGCCACCCTCGGCCTGCTCGTGGCAAGGGCGACCTCGCCGAAGAAGTCCCCGGGCCCGAGCCTTGCAACCTCGTTCCTGCCGCCGTCAGTCCCCTTGACCCAGACAACGACTTCACCGGCCTTGATGATGTACATGGTCTGGCCGACGTCGCCTTCTTTCACTATGTCTTCGCCCATCGGCCAGGCAGACCTCGTGACCCTGGCGAGCACGTCTTTCCTGTCTTCCGCCGTAAGCGGCCTGAAAAGCTCGGTCATAGCAATGAGCGTATCGACGACCCGCTCCTTGTAGAAATCGAAGAGCACCGCTTCAACGCGGGCGTAACGCGATATTATCTCCGTGAGGTCCGCCTTCGTAAGCTCAAGGACGGTGGCCTTTGTAACCGCCCTTACGTCCATCGTCCTCCTGGAGCCGAGAAAGAAACCGAACTCGCCGAAGACAGAACCCTCCGGGAGCCTCGCGAGAGTGACCTTGGAAGAGTCCTTGGCGCTGCCTATTACCTCGACCTCGCCTTCTGCGATGAGGAATATCGAATCCCCGGGGTCGCCTTCCCTGAAGATATAAGCCCCGGGTACGCATTCGACCGACCGTACTTTTTTCAGGACCTCCAGGAACTCGTCCTCGGCAAGCCCGGAGAAAAGCGGCGTCCTGGGCACTTCGGGCCTTGCGGCAGGCCCCTGTCCCCCGTGAAGTTTCGCCAGGGACGCCTGCACTTCCTTTTGATCAGGGTCGAGCGCGAGTATCATCTTGCATACCGCCACGGCCTTCAAGGTGAAGCCGAGGCTGAGAAAGCTTTCTGCGCCCTTCTTATAAAAAGATATGACCGAGTCCTTCGCGCCGAGCTTTCCGGCTATGTCCCCCATCCTCATGTATATCCTGGGGTCCTTCCTGCCGTACTCCTCGAGCTTCTCGTATGTTGCCAGGGCCTCCCTAAACTTCCCCTTCGAGTAAAGCGACTCAGCCCTGTCCCTGGCGGCCGCGATCATCGCCGCGTCAAGGCTCATTCGTACCTGAGCCCCTCTACGGGGTCGAACCTTGAAGCCTGCCACGACGGGTAGAGCGTTGCCAGAAAGCTTATGCCTATCGATATCAACGCTATCGCCGCGACAAAGGCGGGCTCAACCTTCGAGGGGAACTTGTCTATGTAGTAGATGGAAGGCGGCAGCACCTTGAACTGGAAGACCGTCTCGATGAACTGCACTATCGCCTCGAGGTTCAGCGCGGCGACGACCCCAAGTGTAGTCCCCAGAAGAGTGCCTATGACGCCTATGACGATGCCCTCTATCATGAAGATGCGCATTATGCCCCCGCTGGTAGCCCCCAGGCTCTTCAAAATAGCTATGTCCTTGCCCTTTTCCATGACGACCATGATGAGCGTGCTTATTATGTTGAGGGCAGCAACCATTATTATGAGCGCGAGGATGATGAACATCGCCGCCTTCTCCAGCTTCAGGGCCGAGAACAGGTTCCTGTTCATCTCCATCCAGGTCCTCGTCCAGTAGGGCCCCTTTATCTCCATCATTATGTCGTTCGCTATCTTCTCGGCCTCGTAGATGTCGGTTATCTTGACCTCCACGCCTGTGACAGCGTCCCCCATCCTGAAGAACGCCTGGGCGTTCTCTATGGAGATGAACGCCATGGAAGAGTCGTACTCGTACATCCCGAGCTCGAATATGCCGGCCACCTTGAAGGCCGCCATTCTCGGGACCGGCCCGGCCGGGGTCATGGTGCCCATCGGGGAGATGACGTTCACAGTATCGCCAAGAGAGACGCCGATGTTCCTGGCGAGCTCGCGGCCGATTATTATCCCGGCGGACTCCGTCCCGGCGCTCAGCGGCGGCCGGAGGCCCTCTATGGAGCCTTCCTTTATCTTGTCCGGCAGTACCGTCACTGTGCCGGTGGTCTCGAGGTCAAGGCCCCTTATGACGGAGCCGACGACCCCGCCGGAAGCCGATATCATTGCCTGGTTGTAGGTGAACGGCGTGGCCCCGACGACGCCAGGCACCTCGAGGACGCGCTCCGAGACTTCCTTGTAGCCCCTCATCTGCCCGCCCAATTCAGTGACGACGACGTTCGCGTTTATGCCGAGTATCTTCTCCCTCAGGTTCTCCTCGAAGCCCGTCATTACCGAGAGCACGATGATGAGGGCGGTCACGCCTACGGTTATCCCCAGTATGGAGATGAAGGTTATGACCGATATGAAGGTCTGCTTCCTCTTGGCCTTGAGGTAGCGGAGCCCTATGAAGAGTTCGTATGCCATTTATTCCCTGGGATTACGCGAGCCGTCCCCGGCGTATATCATAACCGCCGCGGATTAAAAAATCTGTAGGCCGGGATTAAAAAGAGCGCCGCGCCTTTGAGTGAATTCCGGTATATCCTGGGGTTTTCACGGGAAAACCCTACTTCCTGAGCTGCGGAAAGAGTATGACGTCCCTTATGGAAGGCGAGTTCGTCATGAGCATCACGAGCCTGTCTATGCCTATGCCTTCTCCAGCCGTCGGCGGCATGCCGTACTCGAGGGCGCGGACGAAGTCCTCGTCCATCTCGTGCGCCTCGGTGTCCCCGGCAGCCTTTTCCTTGAGCTGGGCTACGAAACGCTCCTTCTGGTCTATTGGGTCGTTGAGCTCGGAGAAGGCGTTGGCTATCTCGCGCCCCGCCACCAGGAGCTCGAACCTGTCGACTATAGTGGGGTCGGCCGCGTTCTTCCTCGAAAGCGGAGATACGTCAAGGGGGTAGAGAGTGACGAAAGTCGGCTGGATGAACCTGTGCTCGGCTACGGACTCGAATATCTCGATCAAGACCTTGCCGTGGGAGAAGCCCTCCGGGATGTTGAGCCCAATCTTTTTCGAGTAGGCCAGCGCGGCCTCCTTCGAGGCGAATATCTCCTCGGGGGCGTCCGAGTGCTTCCTTATCGCGTCGTATACCGATATCCTCGTCCAGGGCGGGGTGAAGTCTATCTCAGTGCCCTGGTAGTCTATCTTCATCGTGCCGTTTATCTCGAGGCAGAGCTTGCTTATGAGCTCTTCTGTCAGGTCCATCAGGTCTTCGAAGGTGGCGTAAGCCTGGTAGAACTCGAGCATCGTGAACTCGGGGTTGTGCATCGTGGAGATGCCCTCGTTCCTGAAGTTCCTATTTATCTCGAATACGCGCTCGAGGCCCGCTACGATGAGCCTCTTGAGGTAGAGCTCCGGGGCTATCCTCATGAACAGTTCCATGCCGAGCGCGTTATGGAAGGTCTTGAAAGGCCTTGCAGCCGCGCCTCCGGGGATGGGCTGGAGCATGGGCGTCTCGACCTCCATGAACTGCCTGCCCGTGAGGAAATCCCTTATGAACTTTATTATGCGCGACCTCTTAACGAAAACGTCCTTGACCTCCGGGTTTACCATGAGGTCGAGATACCTCTGCCGGTAGCGGGCCTCCACGTCCGTCAAGCCGTGCCACTTCTCGGGCAGCGGGTGGAGCCCCTTTGCAAGGAGAACGAGGCTGTCGGCCTCTACGGTGAGCTCGCCAGTCTTCGTCCTGAAGAGGCTACCGCTGAGGCCGACGATATCGCCCATGTCGCAGTTCTTGAAGAGGGCGTATGCGGCTTCCCCGAGTATGTCCTTTTTCATGTAGGCCTGTATGCGGCCCGTCCTGTCCTGTATCTGTATGAAAGAGGCCTTGCCGAAGTCCCTCTTCGCCACTATCCTTCCGGCTATCGACACGTTCCTGTCATTCGAGGCCAGGAGCTCTTCAGCCGAGAGGGCTGCGAACTTCGCCGTTGTCCCGGCCGCCGTATTCTCCGGCTTGAAGCCGTTCGGATACGGGTCGACCCCGGCCTCCTTCAATGACGCGAGCTTGGCAAGGCGTTGCTGGAACTCCGTAGACCTGTCTTCCACCTTAATATCCTCTGAGTAGATTGTGGCCCCGCACGCTCAATAAAGGGGCTTACCTGTCTCTTCAACAGGCCTTTTTGCGCTTGAAACCTTTGAAAACGCTTATAGTTTCAAGCCTTCGACCTGAAAAGATTAATGTATAAAGTTATCCCATTTGAGGTCTGGGAGTCAAGGGAAAAGGGTGTATTTACAGGGGGTTGAACAAGGGCTCAGGGCCGCGTGGCACCAGGAAGGCTAAGGCGGGCAGCTTTAGGAGACGGTCGCGCCCTCTATCGGCTCGAAAGGCCTGCCGAGCGCCTCCGCCACCGACCTGTGGACGACCCTGCCGTCAACGAGGTTTAGCCCTTGCTTCAAGGGGCCTCCAGAGGAAAGAGCGCCCTTGAGGCCAGAGGCCGCGTATTGAAGAACGAACGGAAGAGTCGCGTTCGTAAGCGCGAAGGTCGAAGTCCTGGGGACGGCCCCTGGCATGTTCGCGACGCCGTAGTGTATGACGCCGTCGACCTCGTAGACCGGCTCGGAGTGCGTCGTCGGCCTTATCGTCTCGATGCAGCCGCCCTGGTCGACGGAAACGTCGACGATGACGGCCCCTTTTTTCATCGTCTTTATCATCTCCCTGGTCACGAGCCTCGGGGTCCTCGCGCCGGGTATGTGGACCGCGCCTACGAAGAGGTCGGCATCTTTGATGCTCTCCGCCAAATTGAACTGGTTCGAATAGAGGGTCTGCACCCTGGAGCCGTATATGTCGTCGAGGTGGCGGAGCCGCTCCGCCCTGGTGTCGAGCACCGTGACGCGGCCTCCGAGCCCGACGGCTATCTTTACCGCGTTCACCCCGACGATGCCTGCCCCGGCTATTACTACATGGCCTGATTCCACCCCCGGCACGCCGCCAAGGAGAACGCCCCTGCCGCCGTAGGCCTTCATGAGGTAATGCGCGCCGGACTGGACACTGAGCCTTCCGGCCACCTCGCTCATTGGCGCGAGGATGGGGAGGCTGCCGTTGTCGCATTCGACAGTCTCGTAGGCTATCGCGGTAGTCCTGTTTTTAATGAGTTCGGCCGCGAGGGTAAGGTCTGCTGCAAGATGGAAGAAGGTGAAGATGGAAAGATCCTTGCGGAGGAATTTATATTCGCCCGGCCTCGGCTCCTTTACCTTGACGATAAGGGAAGCCCTGCTCCAGAGCTCTTCGGCAGAGGCGAGGACCTCGGCTCCGGCAGCGCGGTAGTCTTCGTCAGCTATCGCGCTCGCCTCTCCCGCGCCCTTTTCGACAAGGACGCTGTGGCCGGATTTCACGAGCGCCGCCACTCCTGCGGGCACAAGCCCGACCCGGAACTCGTTGTCTTTTATCTCGCGGGGTACACCGACGACCATCGACAGATAACCTTTTTAATTCAGTAAGTTACAAGATGCACAAATAACAGGCTATCAGTTTTGAGTTTCCTCGTCAAGCCTTACGCCTGCTCTTGCTTCACGCCGCTCAAAAGCGGCAGTACGGTCTTTTTGATGTAGGAGACGTCGGCCTCGAGGCTCGCGGTCTCCTCGGAGCGGAGTATGTACGGGGCTATTGGTATGTCGCGCAGGAATGCATTCCTGAAGATATCTCCGTTTTTCCTTATGAAGTCTTCCGGGATGACGTTCGGGGCGGTGACGTCGTTCATCAGCGCCCAGGCCAGAGTCCATGCCCTGGCAACGTTGCTCAAGTCATAGCCGCCCCCGCCTAAAGCCACCCAGGGTATCTCCATGGCGCGCAGGCGCTCTATGACCTTCTCGAAGCTGTTTGTCGTAAGGCTCAGGTGAGTTATGGGGTCTGTCTCAAAGGAATCGACCCCGAGCTGCGTGACGAGTATGTCAGGCTGGAACTCCTCAATGGCAGGCTGCACGACCTCGTCGAAGACCTTGAGGAAGACCGCGTCACCCGTAGAGGGCGGCAGGGGCATATTGACCGCGAACCCCTTGCCCGAGTTTACGCCGATGTCGGTCACGAGCCCGGTGCCCGGGAAGAGCCACTGGCCGCTCTCATGGACCGAGAGGGTCAGGACCTTGTTCGTGTCGTAGAACGCGAACTCGACCCCGTCTCCGTGGTGGGCGTCGATGTCTACGTAGGCGACCCTTTTCCCGAGGCCCAGGAGATACTTTATCGCTATGGCAGCGTCATTTATGTAACAGAACCCCGACGCCCTGTTGGGCATTGCGTGATGGAGCCCGCCCGAGATATTGAAAGCGACCTCAGCCCTGCCTTGGGCCACAAGCTCGGCCGCCTGCAAAGACGCCCCGGCGCAAAGCGCCGACCACTCATAGACCCCGTTGAAAACAGGGTTGTCCGCGTAGCCCAGGCCGTGCTGCGTGCCCCCCACAGGGATTATCCCGGTGTTCGCCTCTTTCAGGACCTTCAGGTACTCCGGCGTATGGAAAGAAAGCAGCTCCTCTTCGGTCGCGTTCCTTGCCTCGACAATCATTGACGAAGGCAATTTGTCGAGTCCCAGGGCCTCCATGAGCTCCGCCGTAAGGCGCAGCCTCACCGGCTTCATCGGGTGCTCTATCCCGTAATAAAAAGAGCCGAACCTTTCCGAATAGACAAAGGCGGCTTTGGCCTTCTTTTTCATCTTTCCGGGTCTATTCATATCTGAGCGCCTCTATCGGGTCCATGAGAGAAGCCTTCCTTGCCGGGTATATGCCGAATACCAGTCCCACGAGCGCGGAAAAACAAAAGCCTAGCGCGATAGACCAGAACGTGATGACGGTATCCCACTCGCCGAAGCGTGAAATGAGAGAAGCTATGGCCACCCCTGAGGCTATGCCGATGAGCCCGCCGGAGACCGTTATGACGAGCGCCTCTATGAGGAACTGCCTCAGGATGTCTTTTCTCCTCGCGCCCACGGCCATGCGTATGCCTATCTCCCTGGTCCTCTCGGTCACGGAGACGAGCATGATGTTCATGACCCCTATGCCGCCGACGAGTAATGAAACGGCCGCTATGCCGGAAAGGAGCACGGTGAAGGTGCGTGTCGTCTCCTGCATGGCCATCATCATCTCCGTGAAGTCCCTTATGGTGAAATCAGACTCCGCTCCGGGGGCTATCCTGTGCCGGTCGCGCAGCACCCTTTCGATGCCCTCCTTGACCGAAGGGATGAGGGACGCCTCCTCGACCTGTATGTTTATGTCGTTCACGTAGTCCTGGAAAAAGACCCTTCTCTGCGAGGTCGTCACAGGTATGAATATCTGGTCGTCAGGGTCCGAGAACGAGGTCTGCCCCTTCGTCTCCATGACCGCAATGACGGTAAAGGTCTGCCCCTCTATCTTCATCTCTTCGCCAACGGCCGGGCCTTCGCCGAAGAGCTCCTTCCTGACGGTGCTTCCTATGGCCGCGACCCTTCTTGCGAGCTTAATATCAGTCTGTTCGAAAAAACTGCCCTCCGCAACCTTAAAATTGTTTATTTCGATATATTCAGGGGTTGTGCCGGTAATGAGCGTCCCGGCGTTCCTGTTGGAGTACTTGACCTGGATGGAGCTGGCAACGACCGGGCTCAAAAACCTTATGCCGGGCACCTCTTTTTTCAACGCCTCAGCGTCATCCAGCGTCAGGGTCTCGACCCGCCCGGTGCGCACGTGCCCCATCCTGGCCATGCCGGGCCTCACGCGCAGCACGTTGGTGCCGAACCTGGACATCGATTCGATGACCTGCTGCTTCGCGCCCTCGCCGAGCGAAAGCATGGCGATTATCGCGCCCACGCCGATGATGATGCCGAGCATGGTGAGCGAGGTCCTCATCTTGTTGGCGACGATGCCCCGGAAGGCTGTGCGGAGTATCTGGAAAAAGAGCATTGACTAAATACCTGAATATAATTTAAATTCTACGTTTCTTGGAAGAGATGTATCCGCATACCATAATTGGTCAACACTTGTGGGAATTCCTGCAGGATATGCATTTTTTATTGACTCATACATAATGGAATCGTTCATTAATGCAAGGTCATTATTTTCAACCAAAAGCACTGTAGTAAAATTTTCTATTTTATATCTTTCAAGTTTTTTTGCTTTATCATCAAAAAGCGCTTTTATGCGAACAGGAAGAGTTTCATCGGATGGTACTGTTCTATAAATAAAAATACCCGGAGGTCTGTGGCTTGCTTTTGTAATCTGTAAGGGAAATGGAACATCTGCAATTTTATCAATAGTGTGCTGTCCATCTGATAATGACGGCACCGTATCTAATATATAGTTCTTAATTGCCTTATGAATTTCTTTCCACCTTTGCCCTTTACTAACTGCGTCATGCGCTATAGTGATGGTAAGCCGAAAAAAAATCTTTTTTTCGAGCTCCTCCTTCAAACTGCCAATTGCCTTCATAAACCAATCTGAGTTTCTGCGTTGTTCTCTAATTGTATCAATACTAGTGTGCTCTATAGCAAAACGGCCAGCAATTGCGTCAATTTCTCGCAAATTACGATTCCTATCCTCTGGCCATTCTTCAATATAAAGACTTGGGTAACCATTCCTTCTCAAAAAAACAATAAAAGCTTCGATTACATTCCTATCTGATTTTCCATGTATGGCTTCAATAACGATACTCAAGCATCCTCCTCACAGCACCACTTTCCCGTCCTTTATGTTTATGACCCTCTGCGAATACGCGGCGACGTTCGGGTCGTGGGTCACGAGAATGAGGGTGGTGCCCTTCGCGTGGAGCCCGTCAAAGAGTGCCATTATCTCCTTGCCGGTGCGCGAATCCAGGTTTCCGGTAGGCTCGTCGCCAAGTATGATGGGAGGGTTCAAAACGATGGCCCTGGCGATGGCTACCCTCTGGCGCTCGCCGCCAGAGAGCTCGTTGGGCCTGTGCTTCATGCGCCGCTCCAAGCCGACCTCTTTCAGGGCCTCCTTCGCGAGAGCTTCTGAGCCGTCGATGCCAGCGTAGAAAAGAGGGAGCTCGACGTTTTCAATCGCCGTGTGCCTTGCAAGGAGGTTGAATGACTGAAAGACGAAGCCGATGTTCCTGTTGCGCGCGGCGGCAAGGGAATCCTCGTCCATCGAATCGACCCTGACTCCGTTTAGCGAATAGCTACCCTCTGTGGGCCTGTCAAGGCAGCCGATGATGTTCATGAGGGACGACTTGCCGCTGCCTGAAGGGCCCATTATGGTGACGAACTCGCCCTTTTTGATGTCGAGGTCTACTGAAGAGAGCACCTCAACCGGGCCGCCCCCCATCGAATATCTCTTTGTAACGCCACGGAGCTCTATCAATTCAAGCCCTTTCGGTTAAATCATTGCAAAGGTATCGATTCGCTCGGACTTAAATACCTGCATGCTTTTTAAAAGACTTTACGCGCTGCCGCGCAAAGTTGTTCTTTTAAAATACCATGTGACGCGGCTGCCGCCGCTCTCTGTAACAGGGCTATCTCGCCCCATCCCTGGGGCTTGACCCTTCGGGCCTTCTCGCTCACGCTCGAAGTTCAATTTTTGCTATCCTGCAAAAATTGTCTACGCGCTTATCTATCCGTACCCACCCGCGAACCTCGCCCCTGAGGTCGCTTCGCTCCCAACTTCCCCGGCTCGGTTCGCCACTTCCTCCTTGAGGCGCGCTCCGCCCTGTTACTGTGTCTGTGTTAAAAACACTATATTAAGCTCGTGATTGCAGATGGGACTTTATGGGCAGCCTGATTAGAAGAACATTCCTCTTCGCCTTGGCTGACCGTTCCCGTTTGGCTTGGAGACGTCCGAGGTGACGACCTCGTCTCCATCCTTAACGCCGCTTCTTATCTCGGTCGAATCCCCGTCGGTTGCTCCCGTGTCTACCTCGACGAACTCGGGCTTCCCGGCCTTCAAGACGTACACGCCAGCCTTCGAGCCCTTCGACTTCACCGCCTCCCTGGGCACGAGGAGCGCATCCTTTCTTATCTCCGTAAGTATCTTCACGTCGGCTGTCATGCCCGGCATTAGGAGCGCTTTTTTCTCATCGACGACCTTTACAACCACATCGAATACCGTGACAGTCCTCTCTGTCCTGCCCTGCGGGGCGACCCTTTCCACGACTGCTTCGAAAGCCTTTTCGGGCAGCGCGTCGACAGTGACTCTGGCCTTCTGCCCCGGCCTTATCGCAGCTATGTCTACCTCGTCGACCCCGGCAGTAACGAATATCCTGTCGAGGTTCGCCATGCTGAATATCTGCGTGCCCTCCGAGGCCGACGATATTGTGGAGGATATCACCTGCCCCCTGTCCACGAATTTTTTCAATATCGTCCCGGTGAAAGGGGCCCTGATGGACGTGTCCGCAAGCCTCTCCCTGGCCTCTTTCAGGGCCTCGTTCGAATGCATCAGCTCGGCTTCGGCAATGCTCACCTCGGTTGAAGCCTTCTGAAAGGCTATATCTGCGTCTTCGAGCTCCTGCCTTGAGATTATCCCGTCCTCGAAGAGCTTATTCTGCCTGGCGAGCTTCACGTCGAAGTCCTTCAATGCTATCTTCGCCCTCTGGAGCCTTGCCCTGGCCCCAAGTAGAGCTGCCTCCGCCTGCTTCGTCCTGGCCTCCTCTGTCTCCGGGTCGAGCTTCACGACGACTTCGCCTTTTTTTATGAGGTCGCCGGCGTTATTCGTAAACTCTATTATCTCGCCCCCGGCCTTGCTCTTGACTATGACCTCTATCTCCGGGTTCACGGTGCCGTTCGCCATCGCCTCAAGCCGGAGCTCTCCTCTTGCGGCCTTTGCCGTCTTCATCGGCTCGGCGTCTATTGGCGCCTTGGCGCTAAAAAAATAATAAGCTCCGGCCGCAATAATTATTACGGCGATAGCCGCCATGAAAAACCGTTTCTTCATTCGACCTCTTCCAGATCCGTTATTCTGACGCCGAGCTCTTCCAGTAAAGTCCCCTTTTCCCTGTAGAAGGCCACGAGAGAAGTATTGTAGTCAGATACGGCGTCAAGCCTTTTAAGGCGGGCCAGCAGCAGGTCTTCCTGTATCCTCAATACGTTGAAGGTAGTGCTCCTCCCGGCCTCGAGCTTTCTCTCCTCGGCGTCCAGCGTCTCTTTGGCGAGCCTTACCGCCTCGTCAGCGGCCTCCAGCCGCCTCGAATCGGTTTCCAACTGGACGAGGCTGCCCTTTACCCTTAAAACTATCTCCTGCTCCAGCCTCTTTAGCCTCAATACCGCCTGCGTGGTCTGGAGCCTTGCGGTCTCAAGCTCGCCTTTGGCCGCCCTGTTGCCGAGCGGATAACTGAAGATGACCCCCACAGACCACTCGGGGTTCGACTCTATCGCCTTGAACGAGCGCGTAAAAGAATCCCCGAGGCCGTTGAACCCGTAGCTCGCCTCGAGATCCACCTCGGGCCAGGCCTGATTTGCGGCGTACTTAAGGACTATCCTCTCCCTTTCGAGAAGCGTCCTGAGCTCCATGTAGTCCGGCCTCATCGAGAGGGCGGCAGAAACGGCCTCTGCGGCAGAGCCGTCTGCGGGCCTTAGCGCCCCGTCCCCGGTAGGCACCAGCTCGTCGTCGCTGATGGAGTAGGCGTCATCTGCTATTAGCTCCTTCATCCTTCTTTCGGAGTCCTGCACGGCCTTCTGGGCGACAAGGAGGTCTTCCCTGCGGGAAGCCGCGGCGGATTCCGTCTGCACGAGCTCGAGCCTTGAAAGGGCGCCCGCTTCGAGCTTTTTCCTGTTGACGTCAAGGAGCGTTTCCGCAAGAGCGAGCGACTCGCGCCTCACGTCGAGCGCGCCCCTGGCCGACATTAACGCCCACCACGCGCCTGCGTATTCGCTAAGTGCGTCGGTGAGGAACTGCCTGAACCTCAGCTCGGAAGCCGACCTGTCCCTCAACGCGACGTTCAAGGCCAGCCGCTCACCGTTGCCCAAGCCGCGCAGCAGCGGCTGGCGCACCGTGACGCCGGTAAAAGACTCGTACTCGAACTCGAAGCCGGAGAAGGTATCGGCCGTCCAGTCGTCCCTGACCTCGAACCTGTACTCGGTCCCAAGCCCGGTCGTGCCGGAGACCCCTGCGTTGAAGCTGTACGATTCTGACTCGACCGAGCGCAGCCCTCCGGCGGCCACGCTCGAACGGGCGGAAAGCGGCATGGAGGCGTCCCCCCGCCTGAACGAGCCGAAAAGCTCCGGGTCGAACGCGCCCTGGGCGCTCAAGACCCTGGCCGCCGCCACCCTGGGGTCGAGCCTTGAGGCCTTGACCTGGAGATTGTTTTCAAGGAGCATGCGCACGCCCTGCCTGAAGGGCAGCTCGACGCGCTGCCCTTCGGCCGCCGCCGCGGAGGAAGCCGTAAGAAAAAAGGAGAAAAGAAGGACCGATGTGCGAAGGTTCAACATTCAGAAGTAAAACGGATGAGGGGCATGAAATGTTCCGCTGGATGGCCCCGCGGGCGGGTCATTTTTTGTTTTTTTTCTCCGCGTCCCTGGGAGTCTCCCTAAGGAGGACCTTCCTGGGCCTTATGCCAACGGAGTGGTCCTTCGGGGCCGCTATCTTCTTCAGGGCATCAAGCCTGCCCTGTTTTTCGAGCCTCTTGTAAATTCGCACCCACGCGCACTCGCACTCGGTGTTGACCTCGCACATTCCTTGGGCCACCCCGCCGCACGGGCCGTTCAGGAGCCCCTTCGGGCACTCCGTATGCGGGCATATGCCGCCTGTGGCATCGAGCACGCACTCGCCGCAAAGCGAGCAACCTTCGAAAAACCTGCCGACGCGCTCGACAGAGGCGAGGAAAAGAGAATCAAGGGCCGGAAGGACCGGCTGCGTCTCTTCGGCCGCGTCCGCAACCGTGCGAACGCCCGCGCCGCAGGCGAGCACCAGCACTGCCTCGGCTTCCTTGAGCTCAGGCTTGAGCCTGTAATCCTTGAGGATGAGCTGCCTGTAGCAGGTCTCCTCGGGGATGGACGAGCCGACAACCTTTATCCCGTTCTCCTCAAGGATCGCGGTCATCTCTTTTATCTCTTTTTCACCGCCGGTGGCGCACTGCTCGGCGCAAGAGTCGCAGCCGAAAAGGTAGACTGTCTTTTTGCCTTCGAGAGAGGCGAGTATGTCTTTTATGTCCTTCTTCTTAGTGATTATCATGAGGGTTTCAGCAGACCGGTTGAGAGTTTAAGGACACAAGAGTATTTCAAAAAATTAGGTATTTTTTCCGAGGTCGACTTTTTACCTGGCCCGCGAGGCAGCTACAACGGTATTTTTAAGCAACATGGCGATCGTCATCGGGCCGACGCCCCCCGGCACCGGCGTTATGAAAGAGGCCCGCTCGGAAGCGCCTTCGAAATCGACGTCACCGACGAGCTTGCCTTCCATCGAGCGGTTCATTCCCACGTCAATTACGACCGCGCCCGGCTTGACCCACTCGCCCTTTATGAACTCGGCCCTGCCGATGGCGGCCACCAGTATATCTGCTTTTTTGACCCTCTCCACTAGGTCCGTGGTCTTGGAATGGCAGACCGTCACAGTCGCGTTCCTCTTGAGGAGCATCATTGCCATCGGCTTTCCGACGATGTTGCTCCTGCCGACGACAACGGCGTCCTTGCCCGAAAGGTCGACGCCCGTCGATTCGATGAGGCGCATGACACCGTATGGCGTGCAGGGCTGGAGGACCGGGTTTCCTATCATCAGCCTGCCGACGTTGTACGGGTGGAAGCCGTCCACGTCCTTGAACGGGGATATCTCCTCGAGTATCTCCTCTTCGTTTATCTGCTTTGGAAGCGGTAGCTGGACGAGTATGCCGTGGACGTCCTTCGAGGCGTTGAGCTGCCTTATGAGGGCCAGAAGCTCTTCATGAGTGGTCGTATCCGGCAGCTTGTGCTGCACTGATTTTATGCCAACTTCCTCGCAGGCCTTTATCTTGTTCCTGACGTATACTATCGAGGCGGGGTTCTCGCCGACGAGCACGACCGTAAGGCCCGGTACTACCCCGGTCTTATCCTTCAATGCCTGTATCTCGCCCCTGAGTTCGGCCCTTACCTGGGCGGCTATTTCCTTGCCGTTTATTATCTTCGCGCTCTTCACGTTTTCCATGTACTTTCCAGTGGTTTTTCACAAAAGTATACTTTAACAGGGTAGAATATGCAAAAGATTATTGCTTGCCTAGGCCGCTTCAAGCCCCCGTGGCCCGCCTGGCCTTACTTTCCCTTGACTTAAAAGGGCCCCGGTGCTTAATTAGGAGGGTAAACTCCGGAGTAAAGTTTTTTCTGGATGGAACATGGAAAGGAGGGGATAATGGGGTTTTGGGACCACGTAAACCAGGAGCTCAAGAGGGCCGTCGAAGAGGGCTGGACCGCCGTAAAGGAGAGCGCCAAAATAGGCAAGCTCCGCCTTAACATCCACAACCTCCACAAGGACGCCGAAAGACACTTCAAGGACATCGGCGGCATCGTATATGAGCTTTCAATCGACCCCTCGGAGAACCCGCTCCACAAGCCAGAAGTCCAGAGGCACATCGGGGAGATAAAAAGGATAGAGACGCAGGCTGAGGCCCTGGAAAAGGAAATAGCCAAGCTCAAGCACAAAGAGGCCTCGAAAGAGACCGCAGATTAAGCTCCGCTTGCCACGGCCATCAAGCTCTTCATTTTACCCTTACAAGGAAAACCAGCTGTACGGCCTTGAGGCCTGTCCGGCGTTCCTATGGAAAACATACCGCTCCTCCGAGACATAGTCATACTCATGGCCGTGTCCGTGCCCATCAGCATGCTGCTGACGCGCCTCGGCCTGCCCATCATCATCGGCTTTCTCCTCACCGGCGTCATAATCGGGCCATACGGCACCGGGCTCGTAACCGAGCTCCACAGGGTCGAAACGCTCGCGCAAATCGGCGTCGTTCTCCTTCTTTTCACCATCGGCCTGGAATTCTCCGTCTCAAGGCTCCTCAACATCAGGAAAGAAGGCATCCTGGGCGGCGGTTTCCAGGTCGGCCTGACCGTCCTCGTCGTACTCGGCATCTCGCTTCTCATGCACCAATCTTTTTCCGTGGCCATGCTCCTGGGCTTCGTCATATCCCTGTCATCGACCGCGATAGTCTTGAAGCTACTCGTGGACAGGGGGGAGGTCAACTCCCCCCACGGGAACCTCTCCGTCGGAGTACTCATCTTCCAGGACCTCGCGGTCGTCCTGATGGTCATGGTCATACAGTCTATCGGCGTAAACGGCGGCTCCTCTGCCCTGGATATAACGAAAAAACTCGCCCTCTCCTTCGCGGCCTTCGCCGTTATAGTCGTCGCGGTCGTCTGGCTCATCCCCAGGATATTCGACCAGGTCGTCAAGCTGAGGAACCGTGAGGTGTTCATCCTCACCATAGTGCTCGTCTGCCTGGGCACAGCATGGGTCACTTCCCTTTTCGGCCTCTCTCTGGCATTAGGGGCGTTCATAGCCGGGCTCGCGATATCCGAATCAGAGTACTCCAACCAGATAGTGGCCGAGGTCATACCCTTCAGGGACACCTTCTCGAGCCTGTTCTTCATGTCAATAGGCATGCTCCTGGATATAAGCTTTTTCATGGGCGAGATACCGAAGATAGCCCTGCTGGTGGCCGCCATAGTCGCCCTGAAGGCGCTCATCCTCGTCGGCGTGGGGCAGATATTGAAATACCCCCTGAGGCTCTCCCTCATAGTCGGGTTCAACCTCGCCCAGATAGGCGAGTTCTCGTTCATACTCATCAAGATGGGCGAGGACTATCACCTTTTCAGCCAGGGGCTCTACCAGTCGCTCCTGGCCGCTTCGATAATAAGCATGGCCCTGACGCCCTTCATCTACCAGAGGTCTTCGAGGCTCGCCTATGACGTCGGCAAGCTCCTCGGCAGGGGCGGCTTGAGCGGCGGGCACAGGAAGACACAGCTTTCGAACCATGTCATAATCATCGGCTACGGGTTGAACGGCCGCAACCTCGCCAGGGTCTTGAAGGAGACCGGAATCCCCCACCTCATAACGGACACCAACATGGAAAGAGTAAAGGCGGCCAAAGCCGACGGCCACAGCGCGTTTTTCGGAGACGCGAGCCACCCGGAGGTCTTCAAGAGCATGGGCGTGGAAAAGGCGAAGATGGTCGTAACGGCCATCTCCGACCCCATCAGCACGAGAGTAATAGTCAAGAGCGCGAGGGAACTGAACTCCGCGCTGTCGATACTCGTGAGGACCCGCTACATAAGGGAGGTCGAAGAGCTCTACAGGCTCGGGGCCAACCAGGTCATACCCGAAGAGTTCGAGACGTCCGTCGAGATATTCGCGCGGGTGCTGCGCGATTACAGGGTGCCCTCGAACATCATCCAGAACCAGATAGACCTCATAAGGCAGGAAGGCTACGCCATGCTTAGGAACCCGTCGATGATGGGAGACAAGCTCGCCAGGCTCTCCAGCATACTCGAAAAGACCGTCATGGACACTTACTACGTAGAGAGCGACTGCGCGGTGGCCGGAAAGACCATCAAGGAGCTGGACCTGAGGAAGCACTCCGGCGCGACGATAATAGCCATAGCGCGGGGCGGGCACGCGAAGACCAACCCGGAGCCCGACTACAGGATAGAGGCGGCGGACATACTCGTGCTCCTCGGCAGCCACGCCCAGCTGAACGAGGCCTTTAAGCGGCTGAAAGAGAGCTGCCCGGCAAGCGGTGCGCACGAGTAAATGTTGCTGCGAAACAATCCCTTTTTCATCCCCCTTTTCTAAAGGGGGACTGAGGGGGATTATCAGGCCACTGCTTTAATCTCCCCCGGCCCCTCTTTAGCAAAGAGGGGCGAGAGAAATAAAAAAAGCCCCCTCCATCTCTGGAGAGGGCTTTCTGTTTTCTGGAGCCTGTTTTACCTGTCGCCCGGGAGCTTGTAGCCCTTGCCGGCGAACTGGATATTCGCGGGGTCGTCGCACCTCGGCGGGGAGACGGCGTGGACTCCTCCGCACTTGGGGCACTTGCCCACGAAGGTCTTGAGGAGGAAAGGCTCTCCGCAACCCTGGCACTTGGCATTCAGGCCGCCGTCCGGGATGGGGGCGTTCCTCACCGCGCCGTCGTGCGCGTTATAAACAAACTCTACCAACTCGAGACCTTCTGAAAACGGGCCGCCACCGGCGGGCCCGCAGCTTCCGCAGCTACCCATGATACCTCCTGAAAAATTAAAATATAACAAAATTCAACTTCATGATACTAAAAAAATCGCTTTTGTTCAATATTTATCGAACCATATGGCACAAAAAACCAAAAGCAAGAAACACCGATTTTCCTTGCCAGCACCCCGGTTCATTTTGTATATTTTAGACTAAACATTCTCTGGGCGGGGAAGCCAAAGTGCGCGCTCTAATAGAGCAGATTAATGAGAAAAAATGGTGGCACTCGCCGCCCGAAGACCCCAATGCCTATAGAAAAAGAGGCATTTTCCTTTCTTCATCCTATCGGGAATGCGAGTTTTACGGCCGTCCATTGGATGAACCTGTTTGGGTGCATCTGTCAAATCCTCTGATCGATACCGAAGAAAATATAATCAAAATTATTTTCGGCGCGGCCTCGCTCCAAATGGAGGTTTACAAAACTTTATTGAGTAATGCTGCTGAAATTTGTTTGGAGAAGAGATTCAATTTAGATAGAGAATTGTTCAAGGCTGCCAAAAAATCGGGCTATGATGCGATTGCTCTCGTAAGCGAAATTGGAATTAGAAAGATAAAAGAACAAAGCAGACTCCCGAGAAGTGTTGAGCTAAACATTTTCGATATAAAGAAATCAAGTTTGAGGGACAGAAATGCCTGATTGCAGGTTGGCTAAAAAAACCAAAAAAAAGAAAAAAGAAGTTTTGTATGTAGACCCAGAAAGCAATAGAGAGCTTTTCAATTTCGAAGAGACTGCCGAGTACGGAGAAAGACCTTATTCTGTTTTTTTCAATAATCCCGAACATTCTGTAAAGCTCCTCAAAGGAAACTGCATTGAGGTTTTAAACAGGGCGAGAGAGAACAGCGTTGACATGATTTTCGCTGATCCTCCGTATTTCCTTTCAAACGGCGGTATTACCTGTCACGCAGGCAAAATGGTCTCTGTCAATAAAGGCAAGTGGGATGTCTCGAAAGGTGTTAAGGAAAACCATGAATTCAATCTTGAATGGCTAAAAGCGTGTCAGCGCGTTCTAAAACCGAATGGAACTATATGGGTTTCAGGTACAACCCATATAATTTACTCCATTGGATTTGCCATGCAGGAACTTGGCTTCAAAATACTGAATGATATTATCTGGTATAAAAGGAACGCAGCACCAAACCTTTCCTGCCGTTATTTTACCCACTCTACTGAAATTGTGCTCTGGGCAGCCAAAGATAAAAAGAGCAAACATTATTTCAACTACCCTCTTATGAAGGCCTTTAACAAAGGCAAACAGATGAGGAATCTCTGGCAACTTACCGAAAATGAAGAAGCACAGACAGTAGATAATGTCTGGACTATTTCATCACCGCCGCCAATTGAAAAACGGTTCGGCAAGCACCCTACGCAAAAACCACTTGAGCTTTTAAAGCGTATCGTTCTTGCCTCTACCAAGGAAAATGACCTTGTCCTTGATCCTTTTTGTGGCAGCTCGACTACTGGCATCACTTCTCTATTGCTGAACAGGAAGTATGTAGGAATAGATTTGGAAGAAAGCTATCTTGAGCTTTCAAAAAAGAGAATTGGAGAAGCTCTGTCCAAGCCTCGTCTTTTTGATATTTCTAAAAACCTAAAAATGGTCGATTGAGCCAATGGAACGGACAGAAGCTTTAAAAAAAATAGCTTTACTCATAGGAAAAGATTTAAGGAAATTAGCACATGAACATAAAATAACCGTTTTCAGGGAGGGAAAAACAAATAAGGGTTGGGCGGGACACACTATTGAAAGATACTTGGGACTTCCCTTAAACTCCTCTCAATCTCCAAATTTTGGCTCTTGGGAATTAAAAACAATTTCTTTGAAGCACCTTAAAAACAAGGATCTATCTATTAAAGAAACAATGGCTATTACAATGATCGATCCTTATAATGTCGAAAGAACTAAATTCGAGGATAGTCATTTACTTACAAAATTGAAAAAAATCGTTATAGCTGCACGAATTTGGGAAGGAAAAGACGAAAAAAGCTCAATGCTACATTCAGTAAGAACTTTCGATTTGGATAATCCCGAAATTTACGAGCAAATAAAAGCTGATTATGACCTTGTAAGAGAAGCTATCATCAAAAAGGGATTTTCCTCCTTAACAGGCAGGATGGGCGTTTTTATACAGCCAAGAACAAAAGGTCCCGGTCATGGAAGCACTTCAAGAGCCTTTTACGCAAGAACATCTTTCTTAAAGAAAATTTTCCATATCCAACAACTTTGATTTATTTTTTCGCTCCTCTACGACTCTCTTAAAAGCGCCTTCGTCTAACAAGGCAATGTCTTTTTTTAAACTCCCTTTTTAAACCTTCTCATACGGGTCGAAGAGCTTCTTATATTCGTCGAGGGCGAACCTGTCGGTCATGCCCGCGATGTAATCGCAGATGGTGCGCTCCGCGCCGTACTTCTCCATCG
The DNA here is from genome assembly GCA_905339405.1 of uncultured bacterium. Taxonomy (GTDB): domain Bacteria; phylum Desulfobacterota; class GWC2-55-46; order GWC2-55-46; family GWC2-55-46; genus GWA2-54-12. The sequence goes on from CAJPGC010000008.1 coordinate 34,135, forward strand.
AGAGCACCGTCTTGGGCGGCAGCAGCTTGGGTTCCCTTGCGTAGACGGAAAAAAGGTTCCTCAATATCCTTCTTGCCTTGTCGGCCATCCTCACTACCCTGTGGTGGCTATAGAGGTTCTCCTTCAAAAAACCCTTGAGCGCCCTGTTCTTTAATTCCATCTCAGGGCTGAACCGGGCGATGTTGCCCTTCCTGGCCCTCACAGCCGGAAGGCTCTTTATGCCTTCGCTGTCTATGGTCGATAAAATCGTGTTCACCAGGTCCGTGACCTGCGAGTTTATGATGCGGATTATGGTCTGGGATTTCAATACCCGGAAGTCTTCGCCCGGGAACTTCCCTTTTACTTCCTCGAAATGCCCCTTCCACAATTCTACTTCGTCCATCTGTCCGGGCTCGAGCATCTCTGAGGAAAGCCCGTCGTCTATGTCGTGGTTGTTGTAGGCTATCTCGTCGGCGATGTCCACTATCTGGGCCTCGAGACAAGAGGAGAGGCCCTTTTCATACTCCTGGTTCATGCCCGGCCTGTCGTGCTCGGAAGAGTGCTTAATTATCCCCTCCCTCACCTCGAAGGTAAGGTTCAAGCCGTTGAAGCCGGGGTACTTCCTCTCGAGCTCCTCCACTATGCGAAGGCTCTGGGAGTTGTGCTCGAACCCGCCGAAGCCGTCCATCAGGTGGTTCAACGCGTCCTCACCGGTATGCCCGAAAGGCGGGTGCCCGAGGTCGTGCGCAAGGGCTATGGCCTCGGCGAGGTCTTCGTTAAGGCCGAGGGCCCTGGCTATGGTCCTGGAAATCTGGGCGACCTCTATCGTGTGGGTGAGCCTCGTCCTGTAATGGTCCCCCTCGTGGTAGACGAAGACCTGCGTTTTGTATTCGAGCCTGCGGAAGGCGTGGGAGTGTATTATCCTGTCCCTGTCCCTCTGGAAAGGCGTGCGGAAAGGGTGCTCGGGCTCCTTATGCCTTCTTCCCTTTGTCTCCGAGCTTTTCGCGGCAAAAGGCGCGAGCCGCTGGGCTTCCAGTTCAGAGAAGCTTGTAACATTAGTCATTTGACAATTCCCCGGAAAGTAATAAAATCTGGATATGAGAAGACTCTTCCTGATATTCGCAGCGATGTTGATGATTTCGGGCTGCTCGGTCGTGCCCAAGAGCATCCTCAAAGAAGTAAACCGGGATATCAGCCTCGACCAGGTGCAGTCGAACCCGGCCCAGTACACGGGCCAGAAGGTGCTCTGGGGGGGCATCATCCTGAACTCTGAAAACCTTGAAAACTATACGCAAATCGAGGTCCTGGAGACCGAACTCGCCTATGACGAGCGTCCCGAGGACGGCACCTCGAGGGGCAGATTTTTAATCCAGTCGCCCGGCTACCTCGACACCAACATCTATACCAAAAACAAGAGGATAACCATTGCCGGAACTGTAAAAGGCGTCGAGACGGGCAAAATCGGCAAGATGGACTACAGATACCCGGTCATCGAACCCATAGATATGCGCACCTTCGAGCAGATGACCGAGCGGGACTACGACTACCCGTACAGCCCGTATATGTACGGCCCGTACTACCCTTACAGCCCGTTCTACCCCTATGGGCCTTTCAGCCCTTACGGCCCGTACAGGCACCCGTTCTACCCCTACCCGTATCCGTTCCCCTGAGGGGGCCAGCTACATGGGCGATTGAAAGCATCTTAAAAGCCGTCAGCTTGAAAACTGACGGCTTTTATTATTACAGAAAGGCTGCTCAAAAAGCTCCAGATGCAAGGCGTCGAGAAGCGAGGAATGAGGCGTACTCTTTTGTACGCCGCAATTACGAGCGACGAAGACAACGACGCAATGGTGTTTTTTCAGCAGCCTTTTTTAGTCTTTGCTGCAGCCGTCTTTGACGCCTTTAAGGAAAGCCATATACTCGTCGTAATAATCGTCCATGAACTCGAAGACGTTCCTGTCCTCTGTCTCTATCCCTTTTTTTATCTTTAGGAACTCCTTGAAGGTCATGGCCGCGTCTCCTGCTTTTTACTTGTAATACGATAGGTTATCGGGTCCTCGACCCCTGCTTCAGCAAAGCCCCTGAGCCTCAGAAGGCATGAGTCGCACTCCCCGCAGGCCTCATCCCCATCCCTGTAGCATGACCAGGTAAGGCTAAGCGGCGCGCCAAGTTCAAGGCCTTTTTTCACTATATCAGATTTCCTCATTTTTATGAGCGGCGTCACTATGCTTATCCCGCTGCCCGGTTTCGTGCCCAGGCCCGCCGCCTTTTCGAAGGCGTCAAAGAACTCCCGCCTGCAATCAGGATACCCTGAGCCGTCCTCCTCGACAGCGCCGATGTAGACCTGGGTTGCCCCCAGAACCTCGGCCCATGAGATTGCAATGGCGAGAAGGTGCGCGTTCCTGAAGGGCACGTAGGTCACTGGTATCTCCGCCTTACCGAGCTCTCCCCTGGGCACCTCGATGTTCCTGTCCGTCAGGGCCGACCCGCCGATGGCCCGAAGGTGGCTGATATCTACCGAAAGCCGCTCCTTTATTGCATAAAAGTCGGCGATATCATTGAAGGCCTTGAGCTCCCGGTCTTCGGTCCTCTGCCCGTAGTTCACATGAAGGAAGGCTGGCTGCCCTTTTTGGGCGGCTATGGCTGCTGCCACGCAGCTGTCCATGCCGCCGCTTACCAGTACTATAACTTTTTGCGTCATGGGGAAATTAAAGCACAGAGGCCAGAAAGGCTCAATCAAAAACTTCCCGGTAGACTTTGAGGAGGTTGTCCTGAAGCGTGCTTTCAGCGGCAGCGACGATGTGAGGCCCGCCCACTTCCTCGAAGGAAGCTTTTTTCCCGATGTATATTCGCCAGTCAGCGTCAGAGACGTTGCCCGTCGCCCATCTTCTCTCTTCAAGCCTTGCCCTTACGGTCGAGTTCGACGCCGTACACTCGATTATTTTGACCATCGCCCCGGCCCTGTCGGCGGCGTCCATGACCTTCTTCATGTGCCTCCTCTTTGAGAAAGTAGCGTCGGCTATGACCGAGCGCCCTCTCCTTAAGAACTCTTCAGCCCTTTTCGCGAGCTCGGCGTACGTCCTCTCCGTGAAGTGCTCGGAATAGATACCCTCTCCGTAACTCTCGGGCCTGGCCTCGTCGGGCTTAAGCCCGGCAAGCTCTTTTCTCAGCGCGTCCGAGAGGAGGTGGACAAAGCCCGTGCGGCCGGCAACTTCAGCGGCAAGGGTCGACTTGCCGGTCCCCGGCAGGCCGCAGACGATCAAGAGCATTGGTTTAAGACGGCCTGAAGCGTAAAGGCCCGAGAGGTGGAAATGATAGAGCGCGGAAAGGAGCGCGTCGGAACGTTCTTTTTCGTCGACCTCCTCTTCAAAGGCCTTGAAGCCTTCGACCTTCCCCCTGACGTAAGCGCGGTAGCACTTGTAAAAGTTAAGAAGGCGCGCTCCCTCGCGGTCGCCGGACTCCGCGAAGTACGCAAGGTCGAGGACTTCCGAGAGGTCCGCCCTGTTGTGGCAGTCGAGGTCCATCGAAAGGAACGCCTCGTCGGCAACGACGTCCGAGAACCTGAAACGCTCGTTGAACTCGATGCAGTCTATTATCTCTATGCCCTCTTCTTCCGCGAAGACGTGCGCCGAGTGGATGTCCCCGTGGCAGTCCCTGACGAACCCTTCCGAGACCCGTCTTTCAAAGAGCTCCGCGTTGGAGCCGATGAACGCGTTTGTATACTCCTTTATCTTGAGGAAGAGCCCGGCGCTCAGGGTCTTTCCGATGAAGGGCTCCGTCTGGCTGAAGTTCTCGCCGGTGTTCTTTTTTATGACGTCGAGCGAGCCGAACCCGCTTATGTGCCCGCCTGTGGCGGCGTTCTTATGGAACGCGGCGAGCACGTGAGAGACGCGGGTTAAGAGCCCCTCTGTGGCGCTCCCGGCAATTAACATATGCTCGAGGCACCGCTTCTCCGAAAGCCGCTTCATCTTGACCGCGTACTCGACCGGCTCGCCTTCCCCGCCCATCATATAAACGCCGTCCTTTTCGGTTATGCCGACGACCCCAAGATAGGCGCGTGGGGCAAGCCTCCTGTTGAGCCTTACCTCCTCTTCGCAGTAAAAGCGTCTTTTCTCAAGTGTGGTGAAGTCGAGGAAACCGAAGTTGACGGGCTTTTTTATCTTGTAGACGAATTCCGGGGTGAAGAGGAGATAAGATACGTGAGACTGCCTGAGCTCGATTTCTCCCGGGCCGGACGGATAGGAAGAAGGGCTGAGCAGGGCCTTTATATGTGCTGGCAGGCTGTGCAATGGGCCCCCTTCTTTAACCGTCTTCGAGGAGGTACAGGCCCGGCAGCCCCCTGTACTGCTCCTTGTAGTCCATGCCGTAGCCTACGACGAAGCCCTCGCCTATCTCCTCGCCGACGAAGTCGACTTTAAGCTCCGGCGCGCCGCCTTTTCTCTTGAGGAGAGTGCAGAGCCTTATCGATTTCGCGCCCCTTGTCCTGAAGTGCTCGAGGAGCACCCTGGCCGTGTGACCCCTGTCGATTATGTCTTCGACGATGACGACGTCGCGCCCCTTAAGCTCGGAGGTTATATCGCGGAGGATAAGCACCTCGTTTGCCGGTATGTCGCGCATCCCGTAGCAGGCGGTCTGGATAAAATCGATTTCATGCGGCGCGTCGAACTTTCTCGAAAGGTCCGCCAGGAAGGCGAAAGAGCCCTTGAGCACGCCCACGAGCACCGGGTTTGAACCCTTCAGCGTCGAAGCCATCTCGCGTGCTACGCGCTCCACGATTTCATCGAGCCGCCCGGGCGTAAGATATGGCTTGAGTCCCATTTTTAAGAGGCCTTTTTTTTCATAAAGCATATAATCCCGCACCTTTCCTGTCAAGGGAGGAGTTTGTCTTGAATTGACGGGTACGCTGTGCTAAATATATTTAAAATGCGTAACCTGCGCTGACAAACGCGGCGCAAGTGTAAACCTGAAGGAACGGGTTTTTATTCATGATAATCCAGTGCGACAAGTGCGCGACGAAATTCCGGCTTGACGATTCGCGCATTACCCCTAACGGCGTAAAGGTGCGCTGCACCAAGTGCGACAACGTATTCATCGTGACCCCTCCGCCTTCTCCAGAGGAAGTACAGGTCGAGGAGCTCTTCGGCATGGCCCCCGGCATGGAAGAAAGGGCAACGGCCGGCGCAGCGGAAGGCTTGCAGCCCAAGTCGCAGTCACCGAAACCCAAAGCCGACGACAGGCACCTTGCCTTTGATTTCGGCAGCGAAGAGACGAGGGAAGACATCTTCAAGACCGCCGAAAAAGACTTTTCTCAGGAAGATGGCGAACCTGAAGCAGGGCAGGGGTTTTCGACCGACAATAGCGGAGAAGGCAAGAAGTTCTCGCTCGACGACCTCGATTTTTCCTTCAGCGAGGACCGCACTGACAAAAAAAAGGAAGAGGAAGACGGCTGGGGAACTTCTCCTGAAGACGAGGAAGACGACCCGTTTTCCGGCGCGTTCGACAAGCCTCTCTCCTCCGAAGAGGAAGATACTGAAGGAACTGACGCGGCCTTTGATGGCGCAGCTGAAAAATCAGTCGAAAAGGGCGAGCTCGATTTCAGTTTCGGCGACCTCACGGCTGATGACCCCAAACCTGACGCGGCCCCGCCCACCGATGAACTAGAGGACGAAGAAAGCGAGCCGGAGCCGGAGGCGCAAAATCCTCCTGTTGCGGAGAACGTCATACCGTTTTCCGCTGCCGCGGCATATTCGAAAGAAGGCAAAGCCCCGGCAGTAAAAACCGGAGGCGAACAGGAAGAAAAAGAAGAGGAAGAGGCTTTCAAGACTTTCCTCACGAGAGCGGAAAAAGAAGAGGTCGTCTCTTTCGGAGACCCTGACGAGAAGGAAGAAGATGAGGAGTATGAGGAAGAGGACTCCGGCCCCGCCCAAAGGTCACAGCCCAGGATGGGCCTCATCATTGCAGCCCTCGTCATCGTCCTCGGCGGCGGGCTCATATATTTCACCGGCGTCATAGACAGGCTCACGCACATCCTCATGCCTTCGGGCGCGGAGGTCAGTGTCGTGGAGATAGAGGCCATAAAGGGCTTCTACGAAGAGAACAAGAACTTCGGCAAGCTCTTCGTCATCGACGCCCGCATCAAGAACATCACCGACTCCCCCCAGGAGATCAAGGCCGCCACCGGGGTCATATACAACGACAGCGGCGACAAGATTGCCGAAAAGTCCGTCTCTCCCGGCAGGCTGGTTTCAATAGAAGACGTCAGGAACCTCCAGAAAGAGGAGCTCGAGCGGGCGTTCAGGGACCCCTCCGGCGGAATAATACCGCCGAAGGGCAGCGTGCCTGTCATGGTCCTTTTCACCGAGACACCAGAGGGGCTTTCCGAATTCGGCCTCGACATCGTAAAGTAGAGGGCTCCCCTGCCCTCCTAAAAACCGGTCTTCCTGATGGCCGACATAGAAGCTCTCGCGGAAAAGCTCTCAGGCGACATCTCGGCCCTGCCCGAAGAGCGTATGAGGCTTGCCCTCCTTTGCAAAACCCTCTCGGAGCTTAACCCCGAAGAGAGCGCGCGCCTCCTTGACGCCGTCTACTCGAAAGACCCCGAAGACAAACCAGCAACAATCGTGCGCTCGCTGATGGTCGACGACGAAGGAGTGCACGCCCTTCTGGGGGACGCCGCGTACAACTCCATCTACCTGGCCGCCCTGAGGCTCAATCTCACACGAATATCGCGCCTTTTTACCGAGTTCGAGCCGCATAAGCAGGGCATCTCCGGCTACGAGGAAGAAGAGTTCATCAGGATGGAGCGTCTGTCGCTGGGCGAGAGGCGCTCGCTTTCAAAGAGCCAGCTCAAAAAGAACATCGACATGCTCCTTTCCGACCCTGACCCGGTCGTCATCTGCAACCTCCTCAACAACCCGCGCATAACCGAACGCGAAGTATTGAAGATAGCTTCCAAGCGCCCCAACTCGGGGCGCATATTGAAGCTCGTGGCCCTGCACCCGAAATGGTCGAAGAGGTACGAGGTCGCAAAGGCGGTAAGCCTCAACCCGTATGCCCCGCCGAGGATATCGATAGCGTTGGTGGAAAAGATGCTTTCCCAGGACCTTCTGGCCATATCGGAAGACAATACGATACACCCGGAAGTCAGGGAGACTGCGAAAGAAGCGCTTTCAAACAGGGGGAAAAAGGGGAAGGGGCGCTAAGAAGCTTATTTCCCGAGCTTCTCTTTGCCTTCTTTTGGAACGTCGGCCTCTTCGTTCGAGGCCTTTTTGAAGTTCTTTATGGCCTTGCCAAGACCAGAGCCTATCTCCGGGAGCTTTCCAGCCCCGAAAAGCACCATGATGATGACGAGTATTACTATAAGCTCTGTCGTGCCGAGCCCGAACATTGTATAACCCCGCGATAAAGTGTAGAATATCTTTAACTGTCTCTCATTAAATCTTGACAGAATTAAGAGTGCATGTCAACGAAAACTTTCCCCGGCAACGAGCGGGCCGCATTCCCCATATTCCTTATACTTTCGCTACTTATGCACCTGGGCATATGGGGGGCGTTGCAGCTCCTGCCCTCGGGGGGACACTCCCGCCCGAAGGGTGAGAGGCCCCCTATCCTGGTAGACGTCGTGGACCTGCCGCCGCAGGCAAAGGAAACTCTCTCGCCTGTAAAAAAGCCTTCTACCCGCGCTGCCCAGAGAGACCAGAGCGTCAAAAAAGAGACCTGGCCCGCCCCCTCCCCGAGGGTCCTCATTCCTGTCCCAGCAAAGCCGTCTTTCCCTGCAAGGCCTGAGAGCAAAAGCGCTCAAAAAGAAGGGTCTGGAGACGTACAAAAGGAAGTCCTGAAAGAGGGCGTCGGCCCGGCTGAAGAGGCGGTGAAGGCTGAAGCAGGCCAGAAGGGGAGCGATAGCGCTCAAAAAGAAGTTCCAAAGTCCCAGCCCAGGATATTCGCGGAGCCCAAGAGGCCGAGCCTCTTCCCGACCGACGACCGCATAGCGGAGCTTTCGAGGAAGTACGAAACGGAAGCCCCGAAAGGCGAGGTCGGCAAGACGCTCTCTCTCAACACTTCTGAGCTCAAGTACCAAAAGTACCTCATGGACATGAAGAGGAAGATAGAGTTCCAGTGGGAGTACCCAATGCTTGCCGCGAGGAACGGCTGGCAGGGGAGCCTCAAGATAAACTTCAAGATAAACCGGGACGGGTCTGTCTCGGACATAGCCCTTGAGAGGTCTTCAGGTTACCCGATGCTCGACGACGCGGCCATGACCGCCGTGCGCCTCGCGACCCCCTTCCCGCCCTTCCCCGAAAACTTCTCAATCGAGGACATAAGCATAAAGGGGCAGTTCACGTATCACCTGTTCGCGCCTCCGCAAGGGAGGTAAGTCAATCCTGTCATTCTGCGGCGAGAGATGGTGGGCGGTGCCCACCCTACATGACTAATCCTTCCCCTTCCAAATCCCCCTCTCCCCAGCCCTCTCCCACAAGGGGAGAGGGAGTTTTTATATTGTTTTGTCTCTACCCAAGCGCCGTAACATGCGGAGCGCGCCTAAGGGAGGAAGGGCGAAACGCGACAGGGAAGCAAGGGAGCGAAGCGACCTTAAGGGGAGCGTTTCGCGGGTTGGAGGGGTTGAAAGCGCGCGGAACATGTTACATAGAGCGGCGGCAGCCGCGTTACATGGATTTTGGTGAGAATATTTTTGCGCGGCAGCGCGCAAAAGAGTAAATTAAATGAATGCCTTTTCGTTGGGCGGAACCCACCCTACTCGACCTAGACGCGCTCCGCATGTTACGGCCCATGAGTTAAGGACAATACAAAATTTTCTCCCTCTCCCATTGCGGGAGAGGGAATTTAACTTCTGTCATTCTAAGGGAGTGAAACGACCGAAGAATCTCGTGCTATGCCGGAAGGGACTCAAAAGGTCCCCCTCTTTTCTAAGAGGGGACAGGGGAGATTATTTCAAGACTGGTAATCCCCCTCATTCCCCCTTTAGAAAAGGGGGAAGAAAAATCCAGATTGCTCCATCTCAATGATAAAAATATAAAAGCCCGCTTTCGCGGGCTTTTTATTGCGTCATGTCTCCTAAAAATTAGCTATTTTTTCCGAGGTCGAGGAAGGGTGGAAGTAAAAAGCG
>CAJPGC010000009.1 GCA_905339405.1 uncultured bacterium
TCCCCTCCCTCGATGGGAGGGGATTAAGGGGAGGGTGAGTTCTTTTCACCCTCTCCCCTGCCCTCCCCCATCAAGGGGGAGGGAGAAAAACCGCAGCAAGCTGCGGGGTATTTGACCCTAAGAGGGAATAAAAAAGGGGCAGGCCGTGAGGCCTGCCCCTTTTGGAAGAGCTTCCAAACCCTTGCGGGATTAGATGTTGCCGGTGATCATTACGTACGCCCAATCATCGGCGTCATCAGGTGCACCAGCTCCAACGGTGCCCTCACCAGGCATGAAGCGGGCTGCGCCGGCTTCGAGGGTCACGTTGTTGTTGTACTTGTAGGTGGCAACGAGGTCGATCTCGCTTCCGAGGTCGTCGTCAGCGCCAGCGGCCACTTCGTTAGCGGTGAAGTCCCAGTAGGACACGAAGAGCCTGAGCTTCTCGTTGAGGTCAACGGAGGCGTTCACGTTCCAGGCCATGAGGTTCGACCAGTTGATGCCAGCGATATCGGCGATACCGAAGTGGGCATGGTTGGTCGGGAACAGGTTCACAAATGCCTCGGTATCGGTGTCAAGGGCATTGTCATCGCCTGAGCCGTAATCGAACTCAGCACCAACCCTGATCTTCATCGGGGTCGGGAGGGTGTAGCCAGCCTTGGCGGCGAAGGCATACGCGCTGATATCGCCACCGGCGGCCGAATCACCGAACTGGAAGGGCAGCTCGACGGTGTAGTCAACGCCCGCAGCCGCGCCCTTGAGCCTGGCGCCAACGGTGTAGAGGTTGTTGGCGGTGCTGAGGCCGCTGGTCAGGTTGAGGAAGTACACGTCAAGAGTGTTGTTCGGTACGAGCTGCTTCAGGGTCGCGTAGATACCGTGGAGCGAGGTGTCGTCGTTCGAGGCGAGTGCGTCCTCGGTGATGAGCGAGGTGAAGACGTCGACGTTAACGGCGTCGTTCGAGTACATGAACTTGAGGGCGTCGAACGCCTGGCCGTTGTTCGACCAGTTGATTGCGCCTATGAGCCTCTCATCGCCATACGCGAGCTCCTGACGGCCGGCCCTGAAATCAACAGGGGTGCCGAAGATGCCGGTGACGTTGAGGTAGGCTTCGTGCAGGTCAAGGTGGTTTCCACCAGCGGTATCAGTGTTGAGAGCAGCTAAGCCACCGCCCCACTGCCTGGTGTCCTGAACGGTTATCTTGGCGGAGACGTCATCGGCGGCCTTGACGTTGGCGGTCAGCCTGACCCTCTGAGTCCACGAATCGCTTTCGTCGGGCGTGGTGGAGTCGTCGTAGTCGGCGTCCGTGTTGTTCATGTACTCGCCCCTCAACCTGTACTGACCGCTGAAGGTCACATCACCTGCGTACGCGGGGATGGCCCACGCAGCCGTGACCGCTGCAGCGAAAACTGACAATATGATTCTTTTCATCCGTCTCTTCCTCCTTCGTCTTTTGAGAGTTAGTACTGCACTGCTGAAAGCGCCTGCCTTACAGGCACTCGGAAAACTCCGCGTTGTGAAGCAACCGTTCAATACCGCTTTTACAGACCTGCTTTTCTGCGTCGGACCTGCTTTGTGGCCGCTCGTGCTTTGATGTGCTTATCAACTCTTTTTTACGATGACTGCGATGAAGACATGGCTTTGAGACTGGATTTTCTGGTGCGTGTCAGGGTTTTTTCATTTTTTTGGCTTAAATTTGCCCACTTTATACCTTACATATGGCGTACTGTCAAGTATTTTAAGTGATTTTTCTTGAAAATTTTATGATTAATATCACAAAAGGAACTTTAATTATGCATAAGCGTTGCTAAACGTTCCATTCCGGCTGTTCAAAGCTCCAAATGCCGGAGGCGGTACATCAACGCTGTCTCTAAAATTTGTTATTTTTTCTGAGATCAAGGAAGGGCGGAAATACAAAGCGGAGCATATATAAAAATATGTGAGCATTTTTATTTCCGCCCTGACGCAGAGGTCAGGAAAAAGAACAATTTTAAGCGGCACCTAAACGACACCGGCCTTCAGAAGGTCGTGCATATGCAAAACGCCTGTGACTTCGCCGCTCTCGCCTGTCACGAAAAGCGCGGTTATGGAATGCTCCTCCATCACCTTGAGCGCTGCCTCGGCTAGAGCGTCGCCTGGGATGACCTTCGGGTTTTTCGTCATGAGCTCGGAGGACTTCATATTAAGTACGTCTCCGCCGCGCTCGAGGGCCCTTCTCAAGTCTCCGTCGGTTATTATGCCGAGGAGCCTTCCCTTGTCGAACACCCCGGTAAGGCCCATGCGCCCGGCGGTGATGACGAAGAGGGCTTCTCTCACCGGCGTATCTGGGCCGACCTTCGGCATCGCTTCGCCTGCGTGCATGAGCTCGGAGGCCTTCATGAGCCTCCTGCCGAGGCTTCCGGCCGGGTGGAGCCCTGCGAAGTCTTCAGTCCTGAAGCCCTTCTTCTCGATGAGCGCCACCGCGAGCGCGTCCCCCATCGCCAGAGTGGCCGTTGTCGAAGCGGTCGGCGCGAGCCCCAGCGGGCAGGCTTCCTCTGCCACGCCTACGTCCAGGACGGCGTCTCCGTACTTCGCCAGAGTGGAATCCATCCTGCCGGTCATCGCTATCATCTTCACGCCCATCCTTTTAATGACGGGCAGTATCTTGACGAGCTCTTCGGTCTCTCCGGAGTTCGAGATGGCTATTACGATGTCGTTCCTCATTATCATGCCGAGGTCGCCGTGCATGCCCTCAGCCGGATGGAGAAAGAAAGAAGGCGTTCCTGTTGATGCCAGCGTGGACGATATCTTCTGGCCGATTATGCCGGATTTGCCCATGCCGCTGACGACGCACTTGCCGGTCGCCTCGAAGATGAGGTCGACCGCCTTGGTGAAATTGCCGTCGAGCCTCGCAACAAGGGCCTTTACCGCTTCGGCCTCTATCTCAAGGACCTTTTTAGCTATGTCTAATGTCTGCCTGGTTATCATCCGCTATATCCGGTTGCTGAAAAAATTCCATCTGCTTTGTCGTCTTCGGCGCTTGTCATTGCAGCGTACTTGAAAGTACGCCTCACTCCTCGCTTCTCGACTCCTCGCATCTGGAACTTTTTGAGCAACCTTTCGCTGCTTTGAAATTTTCAGCAACCTGCAAAAATTGTCTTCGCTCCGGGCTCCTCAGAATGACAAAACTGAAAAAAAGTTATTCTTTCATTCTGAGCGAAGCGAAGAATCCCGGCATTTGTGAAGAGCCGCTTCGCTGCCATCCCCCTCGATTGAGGAGAGATGGATGGGGTGAACAGTCTTGTCACCCTCCCCTCAATCCCCTCCCATCAAGGGAGGGGACTTTAAGTAATTTGAGCGAAACCGGAGCGATTATCTCATCCCCTCTTTTCTAAAGAGGGGCAAGGGGAGATTAGAATAGTAGATAATCCCCCTCAGTCCCCCTTTAGAAAAGGGGGAAGTACATTACAGCCCGGCCTTTTCCCTTCCAGCCCTGCTTATGTCCAGAAGCTCCCTTATTATCCCAGGCAGGTCCTTCAACGCGATAGAGTTCGGGCCGTCGCACAGGGCCTTGTCCGGGTCCGGGTGCACTTCCATGAAAAAGCCGTCGACGCCTACCGCGGCGGCGGCCCTCGCGAGGACACGCGCCATCGACCTGTCGCCGCCCGAGCATTCGCCCTGGCCGCTTGGGGCCTGCACGCTGTGCGTGGCGTCGAAGACTACGGGAAAGCCGAAGCCCCTCATTATGGGAAGGCTGCGGAAGTCGACCACGAGGTTGTTATAGCCGAAGCTCGAGCCCCTTTCAGTGACAAATATCCTGTCATTGCCGGTGCTGAGCGCTTTTTTGATGGAATTGTTCATGTCGTGCGGGGCCATGAACTGCCCCTTCTTGATATTAATGACGCGCCCGGTCTTCGCAGCGGTCACGATGAGGTCGGTCTGCCTGCAGAGGAACGCCGGTATCTGGAGGATGTCGGCCACCTCGGCCGCTTCAACCGCCTCTCCTTCGGAATGGACGTCGGTCAAGATGGGCAGATTGAGCTCGTCCTTGACCTTCTTCAGTATGCGGAGGCCCTCTTTTATACCGGGGCCGCGAAAGGACTTCACGGAAGTCCTGTTCGCCTTGTCATATGACGACTTGAATACGAACGGTATCTTAAGGGATGAAGCGATGGAAGCAAGCTCAGCGGCGGTGCTGAGCGTAAGCTCCTCGCTTTCGATGATGCAGGGGCCGAGTATGAAAAAGAGTTCGCCCCCGCCTATGGCGAAGTCCTTAAGACCTATCTGTCTCATTAAGGACTACCTGCTTCGCTGCTTTCTTGGGCTTGGCCGCAACGCGCGCCGGGGCCTTCTTCGCCTTCGGGCTCTTCGGCTTTCTTATTGCCTGTGTCTTGTGCGAGATGACGGCCTTTATGAAGCCCTTGAATAGCGGGTGCGGCTCCATCGGCCTGCTCTTGAACTCGGGGTGGAACTGGCAGGCGACGAACCACGGGTGGCCCTTCAGCTCCATTATCTCGACCAGCGAGCCGTCAGGCGAGAGGCCGCTGAACTCGACCCCGGCCTTCTCAAGCTCGGGCCTGAACATGTTGTTCACTTCGAAGCGGTGCCTGTGGCGCTCGCTTATCTCTGTGGCTCCGTAGACAGAGTAGGCCTTCGTGCCCTTTTTCACGGAACACGGGTACGCGCCGAGCCTCATCGTGCCGCCCTTTGCGTTTACCGACCTCTGCGCTTCCATTATATGGACGACCGGGTTCGGGGACTCCGGGTCGAACTCTGAAGAGTTCGCGTGCTTCATGCCGCACAGGTCCCTGGCTATCTCTATTATCGCGACCTGCATGCCGAGGCATATGCCGAAGAACGGTATCCTGTTCTCTCTGGCGTACTTGATGGAAGTTATCTTGCCCTCCACTCCCCTTCCGCCGAAGCCGCCGGGGATAAGGATGCCGTCGACGCCCTTAAGTATCGACTGCGGCCCCTTCTTCTCGACCTCTTCGGAGTCTATGTACTGGAGGTTGACCTTGCAGTTGTTCGTGATGGCGGCGTGTATGAGAGATTCGTGCAGGCTCTTGTAGGAGTCCTGCATGTTGACGTACTTGCCGACGATGCCTATCGTTATCTCGCTCTTCTGGTTGCCCACTTTTTTAATGAGCGCTTCCCACGCGTCGAGCTTGGGCTGCCTGGTCCAGATGTTGAGGAGCTTTATTATCTTCTCGTCCAGCCCCTGGCTGTGGAAAACGAGCGGCACTTCGTAGATGCATTTGACGTCCTGGGCCGATATGACAGCGTCCTTGTCGACGTTGCAGAAGAGGGCTATCTTGGACTTGAGCTCTGCGGGGACTTCCCTGTCAGAGCGGCAAAGGAGGATGTCGGGCTGAATGCCTATCTCGCGGAGCTTGTTTACGCTGTGCTGCGTGGGCTTGGTCTTTACCTCGTGGGCGGTGGCTATATAAGGAAGGAGCGTCAGGTGCATGTAAAGGACGTTCTCCTTGCCGAGGTCGAACCGGAGCTGCCTTATCGCCTCGAGGAACGGCAAGGATTCTATGTCGCCGACGGTGCCGCCTACTTCTATTATCGCTATGTCAACGCCGTTGCCAATGGCAAGGACCTTGCTTTTTATCTCGTCGGTCACGTGCGGTACGACCTGGACCGTGCAGCCGAGGTAGTCCCCCCTCCTCTCCTTCTGGATGATGGAGTCGTAGACCTGGCCGGTGGTGAAGTTGTTGCGCTTGGTCATGCGGGCCGTGGTGAACCGCTCGTAGTGGCCCAGGTCGAGGTCTGTTTCCGCCCCGTCGTCCGTGACGAAGACCTCGCCGTGCTGGAAGGGGCTCATCGTGCCGGGGTCTACGTTTATGTACGGGTCGAGCTTCTGGATGGTGATGGTGAGGCCCCTTGATTCAAGGAGGGCCCCGATGGCCGCGCTCGCCAGGCCTTTTCCGAGGGAGGACACGACGCCCCCGGTCACGAAAATGAACTTGGTCTTGATCTGTTTTTTGGTTTCGCTCATCTGATATTTTGGGATAGTTTGGGTTGGGTTTGCGTTAAAAGGCTAATATAACCTGAAACCGCTCAGTTTGAAATACTTTTTACAGGTTCTTTTCATGCTTGCCGAAAATCAGGGAAACTCTGAATGATTCCCGTTTCTGCCGTCATTGCGAGGAGCGAAGCGGCGTGGCAATCTCAAAACGCTTACTTTTCCAAAAGACAAGATTTCCACGCTTCGCTCGCAATGACGAAATAGTGAGCCAACCAGAGATTCCTTAGATATTTTTCACAGCCCTTTCTCTTTTACTATCTTCCTGACCCTCTCCAGGTCTTCCGGGGTGTCGACCGAAACCGGGTTGTACCTGACTTCCACCACCTTTATCCCGCGGCCGTTCTCCAATGCCCGGAGCTGCTCGAGGCTCTCTGAAATCTCCAGCGGCGTCGGCTTCATCTTCGTGAACTCGAAAAGGAACTCGCGCCTGAAGACGTAAAGGCCTATGTGCTTGTAAGCCGGAAGCGTAAGGCCCGCGAAACCCTTCCGGCAGAACGGAACCGGGCTCCTCGAAAAATAAAGGGCAAAGCCGTCGCTGTTGGTCACTACCTTCACGGCGTTAGGGTCGAGGTACTCTTCCTCATGGGTGATGGGCGTCTTGAGGGTAGACATCGCAAGGCCCGGGATGTGCCGCATCGGCTCAACCGCCGCTTCGATTAGGGCCGGGTCAATTAAAGGTTCGTCCCCCTGGAGGTTGACGATTATGTCGGCGTCGAGGTTGGAGGCCGCCTCGGCGACCCTGTCGGTGCCGGACGTATGCTTCGGCGAGGTCATGACAGCCTTGCCGCCGAAAGCCTCGACCGCCTTCAGGATGCGCTCGTCGTCGGTGGCGGCGACCACGTCGGACAACCCTGCTGCCAAGGCCCTCTCGTAGACGCGCTGGACCATCGTCTTTCCGCAAATGTCCGCCAGCGGCTTCCCCTCGAGACGGGTCGAGGCGAACCTTGCGGGGATGACGGCGGCGATTTTCATTCCCGCAATATATCAAAACGGTTTTTTAAGTCAACAGGTTAGAAGAGCTCTATTGCGAGAAACGAAGAGACACAGCAATCCCGCCTTGTCTGTCATTCTGAGGGAGCGGAGCGACCGAAGAATCCCGGAGCCATAATGACTGTCCAAAAAGCCGAGATTCTTCGCTTCGCTCAGAATGACAATGTTTTCTCCCATTTCTAAGGGGAACTGAGTTGGATTACATAAGTCATTCAGAAAGCATGAGCTGCATCGCGAGAAGCGGAGCGGCATAGCAATCTCGCCTTGTCTATCATTCTGAGGGAGCGAAGCGACCGAAGAATCCCGGATTAAAGCCATACGACTGTCCAAAAAGCCGAGATTCTTCGCTTCGCTCAGAATGACAATGTTTTCTCCCATTTCTAAGGGGAACTGAGTTGGATTACATAAGTCATTCAGAAAGCATGAGCTGCATCGCGAGGAGCGGAGCGGCATAGCAAATCTCGCCTTGTCTGTCATTCTGAGTGAGCGGAGCTGCCGAAGAATCTCGGATATGAGCAAAACCATCAACCGGAAACTGGATTGCCGCACTTCGCTCGCAATGACAGACAGTTGAAGCTCTTTAAAGCCTGTTTGCCGTTGACACGCAAGCCGGGCCTGTGTTAATTTTTCCTTTGCCTTTCTTTCCCCGCATTCCAACCAAACACGCCGGAGTGGTGAAACAGGCAGACGCGCGGGACTCAAAATCCCGTGGGAGCAATCCCGTGTGGGTTCGATTCCCACCTCCGGCACCAAATACTCAGCTTCAGGAATGGTGGGCACAGCCCACCCTGCGAAATTCAAAAACGACAGGCTCGGCCCGCCCTGCGAGATTATGCCGTTATCCGGCGTGCTCGTGGCCGGGCACAAGCCGGGCTGGCGCTGCGTCAGTTGCTACTTGCGATCGAAGAATGTCTCGTAAACGGCACCAGTCGAGACTGTGCGGATCGTGCCCTTGAGCTTCACACCGTCGTCCGAGAGGGCAAGGCTGTAATGCGAACGGCAGTCAGGGCATGCGGGCTGGACGATGGCAAACTCAACGCGGCCGCCGGAGATGGCCACGTTCTCGGCGAGCCAGTGGCCGATGGGTCCGACTTGGGTGTTGGGGACGAGGGTGAAGGCGCTCCCATCCTTGCGGATCTCGAACTCCACCGCGCCGTAGGAATTCCAGCGCCCCTCCAGGTTCGTGCGGCGCTTGGCATCCGCGGCAGCTGCCATGGTCTTCTTCGCGTCAATGGCGTAAAGACGCTCTTGGGCTTGCTCAGCGTCCTTGGGGTTGGTCAGGAGATAGAGTGTCAGCGCGCCCTTGGCCTCGTCGTAGCGCTTGGCTGACTCCAACGACACACTGAGATTGTAGTACGCGTCACCCCACCACGGCGCAGCCATGGTGGCATCCTGGAAGGATTTGACGGCCATCCCGAAATCTTCCAAGGATCTCGCTTCCTTCTGATAAGTGCCGCCCATGATGAATGCCCGCCTGGCTTCCGGCGAGATGGCGGGCGGCGGATTCACTTCGAGGGCGAGCTTGATGATCTTCTCGCGCAGGGCGTTGTCGCTCGGCGTCTTTTGTAACTGTTCGACCATCTGCTTAAGTTGCTCGCCTGTTGATTGGGCGTAGGCGCTCGCGGACAAAACCGCGATTGCGAAAACAAAAATTATTAGCTTACAGATAGACTTCATGGTTCGTTCTCCTTCATTCGGTTATTTTGCTTTCCCGGATTTCTTCGCAGGCGGGTCTGGATAGAGGTCGAACAGAAGTTCAATATCGGAGTCCGTAGGCAACTGCAAGATCCTTCCGTCTGGGAGCGTTTTAAAGACCGGCGCCTCCTTTGTCTTCAATTTGTCTTCAATCGCTTTCAAGCCGGGGAACAGATAATAAATATCGTTCGGGTCGGGCAGCTGCAGGTTCGGGTCGGCCGCCGGCAAGTCAGTCCCGAACGGCAGATACATATCGTCCGGTCCAGGCAGTTGCAACTGCGTTTCGGCCGCCGATGTGGATTTTGTGTTGTTCGGCGGCGCACTCAACCCCTTCATTTCTGATTTGCCGCCGATGCCGGCCGGTTCGTTGCGCTCATCTACTGTGGCGGAGTTCTTGCCGAAAGGCTGCGAAATATCGGCAAGGGCTACCAGGCGCTTGAGACCTGCGTTGCTTGGGTCGCGCTTGAGGGCGTCCTGAAACCAGGCTTTGGCGACTTTCCAATCGCGATCCATGACGGCCTGGAACCCTTTGCGGACGCGGTCACTTACGCCTGGCGGTGCATCTGCATAGGCGCTGGCAATGGCGTTTTCCAGGGCTTTCGCCAAACCCGTTGGGACATTGCGCGCATCCACCACAGAGGTGCCGGTGTGTGGCGTAGGTTGCGAGACGGTCTTTTGGTCAGCGTTATCGCTGCCCCTGAGTTCTTTCAAGCCGGTGTTGTCGAATCCACTGCCTTTGAGGCCGGAACTGTCCGGGCCCGAAAGGCCTTTCAACTGGTCCACCGCCGGGCCGGACGGTCCCTTAAGCGTGCCCGCCGCCGCGTCGCGATCGCGAACGAACTCGGCGTCTTTTTGACGCTTTATTTCGACTTGACGTTCGCGCTCGATACGGTCTGCTGCTTCCTTCTGGCGTTGGAGTTCAGCCTCTACCTCCTTGGCTCGACGCACGGCTTCGTAATCGTAGCTGGGCGTGGAAATAGAATCGCCGTTGGAGCTATTGCATTTCCCGTCCCAGTTGTTATAGGCAAGGCTAGAGGGTAAGCCACAGTCTCTTTTTTGCTGCGTCCACCATGCCGGCTCGCTCGCAATCGAAGGGGCGGAAGCGAGGCAGGCTGTACCCAGCATCGCTAAAAAAACCATGCGCCTTTTGATGTTATAAATATATTTCATTTTCTCCCCTTCAGCCTTAATTTTAAAAAGTTCAGGCGGACTGCCGCCACCGCGACCTCAGCGATACCAAGGCATCCGCTTTTTACTAAAGTCAGCTTTTGCATACCCCAAACAATTCAAACCCCATTCCACCTGTGTAAATTCCCGCCGTTCACCCGTCCTCGTACTTTTCTATCTCTTCGTCGCTCAGGCCGAAGTAGTGGCCGACCTCATGCAGAACTGTCAGGTATATCTCCTCTATCAGCTCTTCCCTCGTAAAGCAGACCTCCTCGATGTTGCGCTTATAGAGGACGACCCTTTCTGGGAGCTGGCCCGAGGCATAGCTCCACTCGCGCTCAAGGCGTGAGGCGCCGTGGAAAAGCCCGAGAAGCTCATCCGGCGGTATGCCCGTGCTCTCGGCGTCCTCGGCCGTCGGGTAATCCTCGACGACCACGACGACGTTATCCATGCGCTCCCTGAACTCGCCGGGGAGCGCATCGAGCGCCCTGGCGGCAATCTCCCTGAACTCGGCGTCTTTTACCCTGTAAGGCATAATCCATAGACTTTATTATTCCTGCGGACGGAATTCAAGCGTTCGTTTTTGACTTTTTTAAAAGGCGGTTTGAATGGCGGGCGTAAAGTGCGGGAGAGACTTCGAGCGGGCCGTTCAGCCCGGCTGAAGCATGGCGCTGGCAGCTTTGGCAAGCTCTTCTTTCGTCTTTATGAGCTCTTCGGTCGTCGAACGGAGCCTCTCCGAGAGGACCTCGGTGAATATCCTGTAGATGATGTACAGGTGCACTGCCTTATCTTTCTCCGGCAGCCTGTCCATGTAGGCGGCGTCCATCAAAATGCAGACCGTGTCCTCCTCTGCGTAGATGGAGGCAGGCCTGGGCTTCGCGTCGATTACCTCGACTATCCCGTAGGCGTCTCCGAGCCTCCTCAAAAAACCGAGCGCTATGCCGTTCCTCTCTAACCTTACCTTTCCGGAGACGAGGAAAAAGATGTAATTGTCAAAGGTGTTCTCCTCGAAGATGCGCTCGCCCTTTTCGTACTGACGGAGCTTGCAGAGCTTCAGGAGGTCTTTCAGGCGGAAGTCGTCGAGAGTATTGAATATCGGGAGTTTCTTCAGCGTGTCGATGAGCCTCAGGTTCTCGTCAGAGATGTCCGCCTGCTTCATGTCAAAAGCCTCCAGTAGTTACCAGCGTTGCGAGCTTCCACGAAATGCAGAAAAGCCGGCGCATCAAGGTGCATTTTGGAGCGGCTCCCCAGACCTTCGCGCAAAAGAACAGTCATGCAGATACTTTTACTCTTTTTCTGCTTTTCGGTTGTTTTACTTTAGAACTTTATAGGTAGAAGGGTTGATTTCGGGATGGACGAAAGGTTGAGCGGGCAGAAAACAAAAGACCGGAGCAAGGCCAAAAGGCCTCGCCCCGGTCTTTTAGAAAAAAAAGCTCAGTTTCTGAACGCCTCTATCTGGATGAAGAGCTTCACCTCGTCGCTTACGGCCGGTATGGCGTAGTTCATGCCGAAATCCGAGCGTTTGATTGAGGTTGACGCGTCCGCGCCGCAGACGAACTTCTTGTTCATCGGGTGTATCCTGCAGTTGAACGAGGCTATCGAAAGGGTCACGGGCTTCGTGACGCCGAGCAAAGTCAGCTCGCCGTGCGCGGCTTTCGGCTTGTCTCCCTCGAACTCGACATTGGCTGATTTGAAAGTTATCCTGGGGTGCTTCTCCACGTTGAAAAAGTCCTCTCCCTTCAGGTGCTTTTCAAGCTCCTTGAGGCCGGTATTCACGCTCGCCGCGTCGATCTCAATTGCGATGGCCCCGGTCTTCGCGGCGCTGTCGAGAGTTATCTTGCCGCCCGTGACGTCGAAGCGGCCCCGCTGAGTGGAAAGCCCCATGTGGTTCACTTCAAAACTCGGGAACGTGTGCCGGGCGTCTACTGTGAAGTCCTCGGCATTGGCGCTTGCCGCCAGGAACACAAGGGCCAGGGCCGACAGAAGTTTACGCATGATACCTCCTTTAGGGTTTTATTTGTTTGCCGATTGAACAGGCACTGAAAAAACGTATGACACATCGACTTCGTCGGCCACGGTGCCAATATCAGACCAGGCCCCCTCGCCTATCGCGAATTCGAGGCGCTTGAGAGTGAACTTCCCCTCGAATACCCTGTAGCCGCCCCTTTCCTTTACGGTGAAGTCCGAAAAAGCGGGGCGCGTCCTTCCCTTTATCGTCATGTTGCCGGAGACCCTGTACCTGCCGGGCCCGAAAAAAGAAAGAGACGCCGATTTGAACTCGGCCTTCGGGTGGTTCTTGACGTCGAACCAGGGCTTCCTCTTTATCTCAATCGAAGCCTCTTCAGAGCCTGCGTCAATGGAATCGAGATAGATTGTGATAGAGGCACGGCTCTTTTTCGTCTCCTTCGGGTCGAACTCTACTTCAGCGTCGAACCTCTTGAAGCTCCCCTCCACCGGGACGCCCATCTGCCTGGAGACGAACGTTATTCTGCTCTGTTCCTTGATTACAGGAGCGGCATCAGCGGCGGCCGCGAACAGCAAGGCCGCCATGAAAACGAAAAAAAGCTTCATCACGGAAGGCCCCTCAACCCGAGCATCCTTCTTAATACGTTGTCCCTGTCAATGAAGTGGTGTTTTAAAGCTGCGGCGGCGTGCAGCGCGACAAGCGCCATGAATGACAGGCTGAAGGCGGCGTGGACCTTCTCCAAAACCTCGGCCAGTTCCTTGTCTTTCCCGATGAGGTCTGGTATGGGCAGGACGCCCAAATAGACCGTCTGGAAACCGTGGGCCGAGCTCATGACCCAGCCTATGAGCGGCACGCAGAGCATGAAGGCGTAGAGGGCGGCGTGGCCGCCCCTTGCGGCGTTTTTCTCCCACGAGGGCATATTCGAAGGAAGAGCGGGGGCCGGGTGGGCAGAGCGCCAGGCAAGACGAATGAGCGCGAGCAGGAATATCGTGACGCCGAGCCACTTGTGGTAAGAATACAGCCTGAGCTTCGTCGGAGAGAAGGGGAGCTCATGCATATAAATGCCCAGCACAGCCGCTGATATGACAAGAACAGCGGTGGTCCAATGGAGCGCGACCGCAGTCAAAGTGTAGCAATCGTTTGCCGTTGCGTTAACGCCTGTTTCCAACTTGCTCATCCTGCACACCCCTTTTGGCCGTAAAAAAAACGCCCCATTCAGGAACACAAGCATATAACGATTTATATCGTATTTATGTTCCATCACGCAAGCAGCTGTCTGAAGGGTGTATTGCAGTTTTTTAGATTTCCCTTGAAATCTCATCAAGTTCCTGTTTATATCAACATATAATCCATTCATCGGCCTCTCAAAAACATAATGCTTGAATTTGACCTTCGCCCGCTTAACGACAGCGACAGAAACGAGTATGCCTGCCTGGTCCACAGTTCCTTCAACGCGTGGTACTGGAAAAAGGGCTGGGGCGCGGATTATTTCAGGTGCCCTCCTGCCGAAGCGTCGGTTTTCTACGACATATACAGCGGCCTCACCTCCTCCAGCAGCGTAGCCGCAATTGACAGGAAGAGCGGCCGGTTGATAGGAGCGTGTTTCTATCACCCCAGAGAGCATCATGTCAGCCTCGGCATAATGAGCGTTCATCCGGACTATTTCGGCATGGGCATTGGCAAAGCCCTTGTCAGGCATATCGTAGATTTCACCGAGGCCAACGGCTACAAGTCGCTCCGGCTTGTCGGGAGCGCCATGAACATGGACTCTCTTTCCCTCTATAACAAGGCCGGTTTCGTGCCGGTAAAATCATATCACGACATGGTCGTCCAGGTGCCCGCCGACGCCAGCCTGCCTTTAGTGCCCGGCGCGGAGATGGTGCGGGACGCGGTTCCAAGCGACGTCGATTCAATGGGCGCGCTTGAGATGGAGGTCAGCGGCATAAGGCGTCTGCAGGACTATCTTTACGCCATCGAAAACGAGCGAGGCCTCTTTGAAGTGAAAGTCATCGAAAACGGCTCCGGAAGCCTCGACGGCTTCATGATGTCCATCAGGCACCCGGCCCTGAACATGATCGGCCCCGGGGTCGCGAGGACAGAGGAGGCTTGCGCGGCCCTGATGCGCGCCTCGTTTGATAGGTTCAGGGGAGAACCGGTCCTTTCAGTCATTCCGATGGACTGCGGCAATCTGGTGCGGCAGATGTATTGCTGGAACGCGCGGAATGTCGAAACGCATCTTTTCCAGGTCCGGGGAGAGTTCAAACCGTTCAACGGAGTCAGCATACCGAGCTTTTTGCCGGAGACCGGCTGACCGTACTTTTAAGCTTTAGCGCCAACGTCCCTTTTATTTTGAGAAGGGCGAGATATTCCAGGTTATTTTTTACCCTCTTCAATAGAGCCTGCCCTCTCCTCGCCGAACAGCTTCAACCCCTTGAGGCCTCTTTCGAGAATTTCCTTCGGTATCGCGCTTTCGTCGATTTCCGAATGCGGCTTGAAGTCCGTCGCGCCGCACGCGGCGCACTCCGTTGAAAACCAGAGCGCCGGGGCGAAATCAGGCAGGTCGCTGTCATATTCCTTTATCCAGCACTCCCACTTAACTTCCAAGCATTTACAGCTCTTCTCTTCCATCTGGTCTCCAGTACTATTCAAGTCCTGTCAATTTAACCTTTTTCCCAAAAAAAACAAAGCTCCACCCTTTCGAGGGAGGAGCTTTGCCGGAAACTTTCGGTGACGCTTACGCACAGTCCTCACCATGCGAACCATTCGGAGACGAACTCCACAAACGGGTTTCAGCTTCAGAACGATGAGAGCAACGCAGCGCCCAGAAGCATGACAATGGTCAGGGCAGCCACGACGGCGAGATAGACCTCGTCAGCGTGCCTGAACTCTTTGTCTTTCCAATCGAATATCCTGGTTGCGAGCGGCATGATATTCGCCTCCTTCTTGAACCGGAAAACGCCTACTTAGATTATACCGCTTTCGGCGAAAGCGCGCATCTGGAAAAGAAAAAGGGCCACATACCGGCAATTCGGGCGATTTCAAGCGTTCAGAAAGTGTACTGCAGCCCGAGTATCCAGAACATGTCAGTGCTCTTGAAGCCGAGCGAAGGCTCGCTGTCGTACTCGGCGATGTTCGTGAGCTTCATCGCCCAGTTCGCGCCAAGCCCCGTTGTTATCGCTGCCTCATTCCTGAGCTGGAAGTCACCCGGGTCCTCCAGCCGGTTGTTAATGACCAGGCTGTCGGTGAACTTCAGGTTCTCCATCAGCTGCCAGGCAAAGGAGGCCGCAGCGCGCGTTGTCACCCACGAGTCGTCGACGCCGGCATACAGGTCCTCTGAAAAATAAGCCGCGCCAAGCTCCAGGAGGAGCGAGCTCGTTTTTTCATCCCACAACTGGTAGCCCACGCCGGGGCCGACCACGCTCCTGAGCTTTATGTCCCTGAACTTGTCAGAAAGCAGCTCGACGCTCACATACCCGTAGAACTTCTCGGTGAAAAAATAATCGTACTTTATGGCGCCGAATATGTTCCGGGCGGTCATCTCACCGCCCTCCTCGGCATAATTGTAAAGCAGCTTAAAACTCGCGCGGTCTATCTCGCTCTGCTTTACGGCCTCGGCCCCGATAGAAGCGCTTGTCCTCTCGGTATTACCTGTCTGCAGATTGGCTCCGGCAGTGACGCTGCCCGTCCATTCAACAGATACGGCAGGCGGGTTGACCGACTCGACCCTCTCCCAGCTTACCGCGACCGGCCCCCTGCCCTCGCCGCCGTCAATCACCACCTGCCCCGGCTCAGGGGATGAGAGCTTCCCTTTTACGACTTCCCCGCCTGGCAGATGCACCTCAACTGGCTCGTCAGTAGTTATCCTCCTTACCTTCGAGGTCTGGACGCTTATCGGCCCGGAGAACCCGGTCGTCAGGGTCAGGCTGCCTTTTTCAAGCTTCACCACTTTGCCTGTGATAACGTTCCCGTTCTCAAGGACTACCTCGTCGGCATTGGCCGCGCCAGGCAGAAAAACCGAGGCAAAGAGCGAGAGGACGAAAATATGACCGGCATACCTTTTCATAAGGGCTCCTTTTCCATGTCTGCGTTACGTCCGCCGTTCTCACTCAAGCTTGAACTCGACGCGGCTTTCTTTCAATCCCTCTTTCTTTTCGGGCGTAAGCGACTTCGGCCAGCGCACGAAGACCCTCGAGGGGTCGACCCTGCCCGAGCGCAGGATATGCTCCTTCACCGCTTCAGCGCGCCTTAAGGCGAGGGCCCGGAGGTCTTCGTCAGTGACGGCCGTGTTCGCCCTCAAGAGCCTTTCGAGCTCCGGGGAGGGCAGCCTTTTTACGATGCCCAGGAAGTTCTTCTCCTTCGGGAAGTCCGCCTTCTTATACGCGAGGAAAAGGTACTTGTCGAACTCGTCTTTTCCGATGACGACCTCGTCAACCGGGAGAGCGCCCTTGCCGCCAGAGATCATCTCGCCGAGCTTTTCAGACTTAAGGGCCCTCATGAACTTGTACTCCTTGAGGCTCGCAGTATCTTCAGCCGCGCTCGCGAAGGCTTCGATGTCGAGCTTCAAGTCCGGTCTTTCATAGAGCGCGTTCTCGAGCGCGTCGAGCTTTTTGGCCCCGTCTTCAGTGACCGAGTAACCGCCGGAGGCGAATTCCACGTAACCGAGGTCTTCGCCTCCGCCGAAGACCGAGCCCAGGAGCGCGAACGGAGAGGTTACGGCCTTTTCCAGGAGGTTGAAGATGACCTGTATGACAAGGCCGCCTACGCTGAACTCCGGGTCGTCAATTGACCCGGAGAGCGGCACGTCGAGCCTTATCTCCCCTCTCCTGTCCTTTAAGAGGCTTATGGCGAACTTTATTGGCAGACTCGTGGCCTGCGGACTTTCCACCCGCTCCCCGAGGGTTATCTGGTCAATGAGGACGCCGTTTTTCGCCTCCAGCTTTCTTTTCTCTATGAAGTAGCTGAGGTCGAGGAATATCTTCCCCTTGTCTATGCTGTAGCCGATGTACCTGCCTGAATAGGGCGTCACTGAGCTCAGGTCGAAGCCGGAGAGCTGGAGGCGCATATCGACGAAGAGGTCGTCCTTTTTCGGGTTGAGCCTGCCAGTCACTTCGAACGGCGCGTACCTGTCTATCTTGCCGGTGAGGCTCAAATCAGCGAGCTTGCTGCCGTCGAGATAGAGCCCCTTGACCCTGCCGCTGAGGCCGTCGAGGCTCGAGGCGAATACAGGCTCTATCTTCCTGTCCCTGAAGTCCAGCTTCCCGCCGTTGAAGGTTATGGACTCTATCTTTATATCGGAAGGGGCTGCCCCGGGCTCTCCCGCCGCTGGCGCGTTGCCGCCTGCCTTCGGGGGCTTTACCATCGCCTCTGCCAAATTGAGCCTGCCGTCGCGCCCGACGGAGACGCTCGAGTAAAAATCGGAAAGGACCACAGATTTGACGAGCACGCGCCTGGGGGCGAGGTCGAACTCAAGCCCGTTCAAGGCGAGCGAGCCGAATTTGAAAAAATCGTCCTTATTGAGCTTGTCTATCGTGGAAAAGCCGGAAAGCGCCGCGGAGCCCCTGAACGACAGGCGAAGCCCGTCGGCCTGCCTGCTTGCGCTTACGGTGCCGTTGGCCGACGCCCGGCCCTTGACCAGGGTTATATTGAGGACGTCGTCAAGGTAAGGCTGAATAGACCTCAAATCAAGCGAGCCTGCCTTGAAGTCTACCGCCGCCTCGACAGGGTTGGCCGAGAACGCGCCTTCGGCTTGTATGCTTTCTCCGGCCGTGTTTTTAAAGTCGACAAGAAGGTCCGCTTTTCTGCCTTCGGCGTTGCTGAAACCCTTCACGGAGATATTCACCGGGTCGAGCGCGCGGCGAAAAGGCGTCTTTTTCCCGAGGTCGGTAAACGAAAGGCGGGCATTGTTGAGCTGGACCGAGTCGACGTCGAGCACGAACCCTGCCCCCTTCTTTTCAGCCCCAACGCTTTCTCCTCGTTCAGGCACGAGTGACATGACGTTCAATGAGCCGTCTTTTTTGCGGACGATTGAGAGCTCGGGCTTCTCGAAAACAACCGAGGATACGCGCGCCCTGGCGGCGAAAACCTCGGCAGAGGCGATCTCAACGGCAAGGGACGGGACCCTCGTTATCAGTTCTCCGTCAGCTTCCCGAAACTCGAGACGGTCGAACCTGAGGCCGCCTTTCATGGAAAGCTCCGGGGCCCTGTCCCTGAACTGTACGTAGGTGAGCCCTGCTTTGGCGGTAAGAGTCCCGGAGGGCATCCTGAACTTCAGCGGGACAGGCGAGTACGCGAGGTACTCGGGCAGGTTCAGCCCCTTGAGGTCTATGTCCAAAGAGGTCTCGAAGGAATCGGCGAAGGGCTTGCTCTCGCCCCTGAATTCAAAGGGCGTGCCGTTGACAATGGCCGAAAAGAACGGCTTGACGAATATCTCGACCTCGCTCGGGATGCTCGAGATGAAAGGTATCTCGGCTGTCATATCCTTTATTGAATGGGCCTTGCCTTTCGGGAGGTCCTCGAAATCGACGCTGCCGTCCGTGACGCGGATGTTGTTGAAGGAGAACTTGAGCGGGGCTTTGGGAGCGGCTTCCTTTTTCTCCGGCGCGGCCCCCTTGGGTATGAGGTCGGAGAAGTTGTAGCTCAGGTCCTTGTTGTGCACTACCCTGACGTATGGCCGCTCCAGGGTCAGCGCCTTGACCGTGAGCCCGCCCTTTATGAGAGACCTGCCCTGGAGGTTTACCTTGAGAGCGCCGAAAGAGGCGAACACCTCTTTGCCGCCGGGCTCCAGCACCTTGAAGCCCGTCACGCTCAGGTTGAAGCTGTAAGGGTTGAAGCGGACCTCCTCGACGGAGGTCTGGCGCTTCAACATCTCCGTGAGCTTGCCCGCGGCAACGGACTTTACGATATAGGGGACGAGGAAAAAACCTGCGAGCGAATAGACGGCGAAAGCCGCCAGAAGGCCAACCAGTATTTTTTTCGACCTGCCCACGAGCCTTTTCATAGGGTCACGCCGTCCGAGGGATTGTATTCTCAGATGCGCGCATCAGGCGATTGTCGAGGTGCAGTGGCTGCAGCGCGTCGCCTTCGCGGGCACCGAAGAAAGGCAGAACGGGCATTCTTTCATCGACGGGGCCGCCGGAGGAGGGGCTTCCGTCCAGATTCGTTTTACGATGCTTATGAGGACGAACATCGATACGGCGACGATGAGGAAGTTCACGACGGTGTTTATGAACTGCCCGTAGTTGAGCGTCACGGCAGCGGCCTTTTTCGCTTCGGCCAGCGTAGTATACGGGCCGGCTTGCGCGCCATGCTTGAGCGTCACGAAAAGGTTCGTGAAGTCATAGCCGACGACAAGACCTATGGGCGGCATGAGCATATCGGCAACCAGCGAGCTCACTATGCCGCTGAACGCCACGCCGATGATGATGCCGACGGCCATGTCTATTACATTGCCCCTGAGGGCAAAGGCTTTGAATTCTTTGAGCATGGTGAGCCCCCGGCAAAGCTGATGTGTTATGGTTTGACCTTGCCCGGCCCCAGCAGATGGGGCCGGGCAAGGCCTCAGAAGCTATTTCTCGACCGTATAGTTTATGACCGCCTCTATCCTGCGGTTCTTCTGGCGTCCCTCGGGCGTCGTATTCTCGGCTATAGGCCTTGAGGGGCCGAACCCGGTCGCACTAAGGCGCTCCGCGGATATGCCGAAGTTTTCCACGAGGTAGCTCTTTACGCTCCCGGCGCGCATCGAGGAGAGCTTTTCGTTGTACTCGATTGACCCTACGTCATCGGTATGCCCTTCTATCGCAACCGAGATGTCAGGGTAGGCGTTCATCAGGTCGGCCACCTTCTTTATCTCGTCGAAGTACTGCGGCTTTATATCGGCCTTGTCCGTGTCGAACTCGATATTGAGCCGCATGGACCTGTTCTCAAGCATCGGGGGGCAGCCGTTCGCGTCGACCGATACGCCCTTCGGCGTATTCGGGCACCTGTCGAGATAGTCG
This sequence comes from uncultured bacterium, assembly GCA_905339405.1. Taxonomy (GTDB): domain Bacteria; phylum Desulfobacterota; class GWC2-55-46; order GWC2-55-46; family GWC2-55-46; genus GWA2-54-12. The sequence goes on from CAJPGC010000009.1 coordinate 19,799, forward strand.
GCAACTCCGTCGCCGTCAGAATCAAGAGGGCAGCCGTTGACGTCGACCGGCACGCCCTTCGGGGTATTCGGACACCTGTCGAGATAGTCGGCAACTCCGTCGCCGTCAGAGTCCAACGGGCAGCCGTTCACGTCGACCGCTACGCCCTTCGGCGTATCGGGACACCTGTCGAGATAATCCGCCACTCCGTCGCCGTCAGAGTCTAGAGGGCAGCCGTTCGTGTCGACCGATACGCCCTTCGGCGTATCAGGGCATCTGTCGCGGCCGTCCATCACCCCGTCATTGTCAGAGTCTTTTTCCTCGGGCGCCGGCGCGGCCTGCCCGATGTAGTAGCTCAAGCCGACGGTATACTCGAAGTTGCCTATTGCCCTGTCCATTTTCTCGAGGACGAGTATATGCCTGAGGTCTCCTCTTACTGCCAGCGCGTCTGTTACGAAGTACTTGAGACCGCCGCCGTAGTTAAGGGCAGCCCTCGTCTTTGTGCCCCTGGCGGAATCGGGGTAATCGACCGTATTTCCGCCTGCTCCGGCTGCAAGGAAGGGCACGAACCTGTCGCCCATCGGAATATTATAAATGCCGTCGACCCTGTAGTTGTAGGCGTCCGCATCTCCGAGCCCGGTTTCCGAGGCGGTGGAGACGTAATCGAAGACGCCTTCGACCTCCCAGTTCCTGTCGAGGACGTACCCGAGCCTCAAGCCGTATACGATATCAATGTCCAGTTCCTGGCTGTTGTCGAACGTATATCCCCCCACGAACGGAGTGAGCGAGAACTTTCGCTCAGCCGTTTCGGCGGAAGACCATGATACCGCGATAAATGTCTGAAGGAGAAGGATAATCGTCAGCAGGGCGGCTCGCTTTAGCATACGGTCTCCTATTGGAAGGCTCCCGGAGGTGGCTTTCTTGCCTTGCCGGGGCAACCGAATTCTATCTTCTTAGGAGGCCCGTGTCAATCCGGAACAGCCGGGCCGGACCGGACCGCCTGAGAGGCAAACTTTACGGTTTTCAGAACCCTCATTCTCAGGTAAAGTATGTAGGTCGCAAAAACGGGAAACCCTCTGGGGGAAAATGCACAACGGTTCAGTGATGCTCATAAACCTCTCGGCAGTACTCATAATAGCCCTCGTGCTGGGCCTTGTGACCGCGCGCCTCAGGCTTTCCCCCATTGTCGGGTACCTTCTGGCCGGCATCATCCTCGGCCCGCAGACCCCTGGTTTCATCGCCGACCCCAGGATGGCGCGCGAGTTCGCGGAGATAGGCGTCATCCTCCTCATGTTCGGCGTGGGGCTGCATTTCAAGGCGAAGGACCTCTGGGCGGTCCGCAAGATAGCCCTGCCCGGCGCGGTCGGCCAGATAATCGTATCCATAGCGCTTTCGGTACTCATCGTCCTGCCGTTCGGCCTCGACCCGGGCCAGGGCCTCTTTATCGGCATCGCCATCTCGGTCGCGAGCACGGTCGTCCTCGTCCGCATGCTCACGGACAACGACGTCCTAAGCACGAGCCAGGGGCACGCGGCGGTCGGCTGGCTCCTCGTCGAGGACATCTTCACCGCCCTCGTCCTCGTCGTGCTGCCGAGCATAAGCGGCCTTATGCTCGGCCAGTCCGGCAGCGCCGGAAGTTTGGCGGAAAGCCTCGCTCTTTCAGCTTCAAAGATAGCCGCCCTGACGGTCATCCTCTTCGTTTTCGGAAAGACGCTCATACCCTGGCTCCTGACGCAGGTCGCGCGCACCAAATCAAGGGAGCTCTTCACTCTCACGGTCCTCGCCCTGGCACTCGCGATAGCCACGGGGTCTGCTGTCCTGTTCGGCGCGTCCATGGCCCTCGGAGCGTTCCTGGCGGGCATGGTCATGGGGCAGACGAAAGTCAGCCACCAGCTCGCGGCCGACGTCCTGCCGATGAAAGACGCTTTCGCCGTCCTTTTCTTCGTCTCTGTCGGCATGCTCTTCGACCCCGGGGTCATCCTCGCCGAGCCGTATCTCCTCCTGGGCCTCCTCACCCTGGTGCTCGTCGCCAAGCCCCTGACGGCCCTCGTAATAGTGCTGGCTCTGCGCTACTCAATAAGGACGGCCCTTACGGTTGCCGTTGGGCTGGCGCAGATAGGCGAGTTTTCATTCATACTCGCCGAGGAAGCGCTCGGCCTGGGCCTGCTCTCTGCCGAGGGGCAGAGCCTCCTTATCGCGTGCGCCATCTTCTCTATAACTCTCAACCCGCTCCTGTTCCGCACCATCACGCCCATAGAAAGATGGCTCCGCTCAAACGAGCGTATGTGGAAGATAGCCGGGCGCTCCGAATACAAGGGAGCGGAGATGAACATCGAGGCCGACTCGAAGCTCAAGGAGATAGCGGAGGGCAGCGGGCAAAAACAGCTGGCCGTCGTCGTAGGCTACGGCCCGGTCGGGCAGACAGCTTCGAGGATACTCCGCGAGTTCGGCATGGAAACGGTGGTCGTCGACCTGAACATAGACGTCGTCCGCCACCTTTCTGATTCGGGCCAGCTCGCCATCTACGGAGACGCCTCGAGGCACGACATCCTCGAAGCCGCGGGCATCCTGAACGCCAGGTATTTGCTCGTCACCATGCCGGACCTCCTTACGCGCACCGGCGTCATAATAGCCGCCAGGGAGTTGAACCCCGAGCTCCGCGTCTTCGTGCGCGCCCGTTACATACAGGAGCGGGCGTGGCTTGAGGAAGTAGGCGCGACCGACATATGCACCGACGAGGCGGAGTCCGCAAGAGGCCTGGCGAGGCTGCTCCTCAGAGAAGTCGGCGCGGACGAGGCCAGGATAGAAAAAGAGATGCTCATAATACAGGCGAACTTCAAGTAAGAAACAAAGCCTCGCGGCTGACCGCTTTCAAGCTCTCAGGAAAAACGGTATACTGCAGTTCAGGGAAAAACATACCAGGAGGGTTTTTCAATGCCGGACACCAAAGACAATCTGAAGGAGGCCTTCGCGGGCGAAAGCCAGGCTTTCCAGAAGTACAGGGCTTTCGCGAAGAAGGCGGAAAAGGACGGCTTTCCGAACATAGCCAGGCTCTTTCGCACCACGGCTGAGGCCGAAAAGATACACGCCGAAGGCCACCTCGGCGCGCTTGACGCCGTAGGCTCGACGGCGGAGAACCTGAAGAAGGCCATCGAAGGAGAGACTCACGAATTCATCGAGATGTACCCGCCCATGCTCGCGCAGGCCGAATCTGAAGGCTCGGGGGCCAGGCGCATGTTCGGCTTCGCGGTAAAAGCGGAAGAGGTGCACGCGCGCCTTTACAGGCTCGCGCTCGAGGCGGCGGAAAAAGGGATGGACCTTTCGGTCTCCGAATTCTATCTTTGCCCCGTATGCGGACACATCGAATTCGGCAAGCCCCCGGAAGCCTGCCCCATCTGCAAAGTAAAGGGAGACAGGTTCGTCCTCGTCGCAGCCTGAAAAACCCTGAAATTAAAAAAGGCCCCCGCGCTCTCGCGCCGGGGCCTTTGCTTTTTTTATTACTTCTTTTTCAGGAACTTCAAGACCCTCTTGAGAAGTCCCGTCTTTTCCTTTTTCTCTACATGTGAAGGGGCTTCGTGCGCGTGGGGCTTCGGCCTGTGCTCTTCCGCCGGGGCGGAATGGGCATGGCTTCTCGGCTCATGCTTTTCATGGCGGGTCCTGTCCTGCTGCCTTTTTTCGTCTGAAGAATGCCTTGCCGCAGAACCTTGACGCTCCGGTCTCTCAGCCGGATGTCCCGGAGCGGGCTTGCCTTCCTTGCGGCCCTTATGGTGCCTGGTCCTCTCAAACGGCCTGTTGTGGCGCGGCTGCTGCTCAGACTGGGTGGCCTGACGCTGCGGCTTTTTCTCTTCGTGGGCCGCGCCTTCCTCGCCGGAAGCGGCATTGGCTGCGTTCGGGGCCGCTTCCTTCTTCTCGCGGTTTTTGCCGCGCTCGCCCCTGCCGCGTCCGCGGTCGCGGCGGCGGCGCTGCTCCTTGCCATGCTCTTTTACTGCCGGAGCGCCCGGCGCGGCCTCAACCGGCTGTTCGGTCTTTTCTACGGGCTCGGCGCTCTGCGGCCGCTCTGCCTTTTCAGGCGCTTCGCTTTTTCTAGCGTGGCGCTCGGGGCCCTTCCTGTCTTTCGAGAAGCCTTTGTCCTTGTGCCTGCCCTCATGCCCCTTGCCCCTGCCCTGCTGCTGGGAAGGGCCGCCCCTTCTTTTCGGGTGGAAGGCCGGAGCGGTGTCTTTCACGAGCTCGGAGTCGTCTATCCACTCGGGCTCGAGCTTGCGCTCTATGTACTTTTCTATTTCAGGGAGATTCAAGACGTGGTCTTCGCAGACGAGGCTGAAAGCTGTGCCGCTCTTGCCGGCCCTCGCGGTCCTTCCGATGCGGTGGACGTAGTTCGCCGCGTCGTCCGGGAGGTCGAAGTTGAAGACGTGCGTTATGCCGTCTATGTGTATGCCCCTGGCGGCCACGTCGGTGGCCACAAGCGTCTTTATCTTGCCGGACTTCATGCCGTCGATTATCTTCTGGCGTCTGTCCTGAGTGATGTCGCCGGTCAGCACCTTCGCCGGTAGCCCGTTGCCCGTGAGCTTCACGCCGAGCATCTCTGCGGTGCGCTTCATGTTCGTGAAGATGATCGAGCGCTCGACCTCGGCCCTCTTGAGGAGGGTTATCAGTACGTCGAGCTTCTCCTCGTTGGAGACGTAGATTATCTTCTGGTCGATGAGGTCGACTGTCACCTGCTCCGGCTCTATCTCTATCATGACCGGATCGGGTTTCATGTAGCGGGAGGCGAGCCTCCTGACGTTCTCGTCGATGGTGGCCGAGAAGAGCATCGTCTGCCTGGGCTTGCCCTTGGGGAGCTTCCCGGCTATGTACATTATGTCCGGGGCGAAACCCATGTCGAACATCCGGTCCGCCTCGTCGATGACGAATATCTCGATGGCGTCCAGCGAAAGCTGCCTGGATTTATAGAGGTCTATCATGCGCCCGGGGGTGGCCACAACGAGCTCCACGCCTTCCTTGAGCGCGTTTATCTGCTTGTTGTACTCTACGCCTCCGTATATTGCGACGGTCTTGAACGGCAGGTGCTTGCCGAGCTTTTCGGAATCGTCGGCGACCTGGGTGGCGAGCTCCCTTGTGGGGACCATCACGAGTGCCCTCGGCTTACCCGTGGTATTCGGCCCGGCTGCCAGAAGCCTTGTGAAGACCGTCAGCAGAAAGACTGCCGTCTTTCCGGAACCTGTCTGCGACTGCGCTATCACGTCGCTGCCAGTCATGCACTCAGGAAGGGCCTGTTCCTGTATGGGCGTGCATTGTACGAAGCCTGCGTCCTGTATTCCCTTCAGAATATCAGGGTGGAACTCCAGAGTCTCAAATTTCATGTGCTCTCAAAAACCTCTCTTCCATATCTCGCTTCCCTCTCCGGGAAACCTGCTTGTTGTTGAAAACGCGCCTATAAACCGAAACTAATATAATAGTACACCATTTATGACGGCCATTAGTCAAGTAGCTTGTAAAAGCTGCCTTGCAAGCGCTTTTTAAAGGAGACTCCGGAAAGGCTGAAAGAAACAGTAAATTAAAACCGGGGCATGGGGCTTTTGGGCAGTTTTTCAGCGTTGCTGACGGCCCTTCAGGGACGGCAGGCCCAGTACGCGCCCCCACCAGTCCATTAAGGATGCGGCCATGAAAAGCCTCCTTGATTTGAGAAGAACGCGTCCTCCTTCGACCCTCACCTGGCCCAGTGCCACGAGTCTTTCCATCCTCCTGTCGAGTATGGCGGCCGAGTTGTAGAAGGATTTCAGCTCCGCCTCGCTCAACTTACCGCGCTCCCTGAGCTCTGAAAGGATGCGCACCCGCCGGGCTGTCTCGCCCATGTTGAAAATATGGAAGTACGAGTAGGCAAGAAGTGAGTAAGTCAAAGCGGCGTAAACGGAAGCGCCGAGGAGCTCCGGGCCGGAAAGCGTAGCAAGATATACCGCCCAGAGCGCGCTCCCCACAGGCGCGACCGCGCCGATCGAAGAGAGCATGGCAATGACCTGGCCGGATGCCACGACAATGCCGAGGCGGATGACGCAGGCCTGAAGCGCCATTATCCAAACCGGGGTGAGCGCCAGGATAATTACGAAGGCGGCAAAACAGGCGTCCATCAGCCCCCTCCTTTCGTAAGGCCCAGGAAAGAGCGCATGAGCGCGAAAGAGCAGGCCATGAGCCTTCCTTTCGGCGTTATCGAAAGCACTCCGTCCCTTTCGAAGGCGAGCCTTGAAGCGAGAAGGTCTTTTACCCTCGGCCCGATGAGCGTCTCGTCGTTAAAAAAAAGCGGCAGGTCTTTCATGGCGACCCCGCCGGAGTCTCCGGCCAGAAGGACGATGACGAGAGACGGGGAGAGGGCCTCGAACGCGGGATAGGACAAAATATAGGCCGAAGCGAACGCCAACTGGAGGAGGGCCGCCGAAAGCCACTCCCCCTTATCAAGCGAAGGCAGCCAGAGAAGGCCCTTTGAGGCAAGGAGCGCCCATGCGCCTGCCGCTGCCGCCGGGAAGAGGACGAAGATGGCCAACAGGCACACGGCCCTGTTGGGCGGGAACCTCAGGCGCCAGAGCGCGGCGTGGATGAAAAGGCACAGGATGAATGTCAACGCGGGAAATGCGATTGTGAAAAGAGACATTCAGAGATAATTAAAGCAGAGTCGGCTTTTTTTGACAAGCCGGGCTGGCGGGCTCACTGAGGCCCGGCCCAGCCGTGCAAATGCAAACCGGTTTTTAACCAGCTCTTCACCGCGCTGACGAAAGCGGAGCTTTCGGACTTTTCGGGATGATTTTTTTCATCTGTCTTTTCAATCGGCTTCAGGACGGGCCCGCTGTCATAGCGGGCTGAATAAGCCTTTGAAAGCGCCTTAGGCGAACAGCCGGGGCCGCTCGAATCCCCGGGAGAGCACCTCGCAGAAGCGACCGCGGACGCGCTCCTGGAAGGGGCTATGGAGCTCACAGCCGCCTTGTCCGCCTTCCTGGGCTCTATGACGATGACCTGTTCGACGAGCGAGCAGCCTGAAAGAACCGTCACACCGAGCATGAGCGCCGCCATGTAGCTCCGTCCTGTCATGAACCCTCTCCGTTTTTGCAGTAAATGAAAAAACCGACAGATTGAGTATAGACCTGAAAACATGCCAGTCAAACCGGCGCTGCCTTTAAGGTGCGTCTCATGTTTTTTTATTCCGCCAGCGTTGACTGGGCCTTTTTTTGGGATAACATTATTTCATGGGCGTCGAAACCTGGCGCAATAAAGCTTGTGACGGCTTCTTGACAGTGGATGGTTTTGGGTTAGGCTTTAATCATGGCGTAAAAAGGCGTAAAAAGCCCCACAAGGGGGTGAGAAAAAATGCTGGTCAAACAGATAATGCAGAAGAAGATAGTGACGGTAAACCCGGACGCGACCATAAGAGAGACCGCGAAGAAGATGAAGGATTACCGGGTCGGCTACCTTCTCGTGACGAACGGGGAATCGATAAAAGGTTGCGTTACCGACAGGGACCTGGTCATCTGGCTGGCGAGCGGAAAAGACCCGGACGCGACGAGGATCGACGGTATAATGCAATCGAGCGTAGTGACGGCTCCTCCGGACACAGATGTTTTCGACGCCTCGAAGCTGATGGCGCGAAAGAAGGTAAGAAGGCTCCCGATAGTCGAGAACAGCAAACTCATCGGGCTGGTTTCGGTTTCAGACCTCGCGTCGGTCATCGAGGAGGAAGTGGACAACTTCCTCCATGTGGAAGAGGCTTACCAGATATAAAGGCTTGGAAGTTGTTCCCCCGGGCTGGAAAGTCGGCTCTTAAGAGCAGAGATAAGGTGCTGTCTTCGTGATGGTTTCCGAAACCTGCTCTTTAAAGCCGGAAACCGGCCCAGGGAAACAAAAGCGGCAGAGCGTTAAACCTCTGCCGCTAATGAATCGATGGTTGCCTCCGTGTCCGAAACTTGGTATCTCTAAGAAGGATCATAGTGTGATTACCTTCGGTTCGCCGAGTGGGGTCGCTCAAGGTCCTCCTTAGAGAGGCCAAGATAACCGAAGCGCGGGGGCAAGAGTTGTCTCCGTGGCCGAAACTACGGTTTCTAAGAAGAGTGATAGGGCTTTCCTTCGGGAAGGTCCCGAAGCCTCTCCTTAGACACTGTAGATAACAGAGCCACGGAGGCAAGAGCTGTCTTCGCGGGCCGAAACTCCGGTTTCTAAGAAGAGTGATAAGGGCTCATCCTACGGGATGGTTCCGGGATTCTCCTTAGAGACTGGAGATAACCGAGTCCGTGAAGGCAAAGGGCGGCAGGCGTCAAAACCTGCCGCCTTATTTTTTTATGTCCGTCTCTTCTATTTAGGCTCCAGGTCCTTTCCGTTTTTAACACTCTTGGGCATACTCTCGGGCTTAGGCCTCAATATCTTCGGCTGCCTTTCAAGGCGTTCCTTGAGCCTGTCGATCCGCACGCCCATGCCGAAGACTTCCCCGAGGGGCATGGCGAGCCTTTTTCTGGTATCGGGGTTCGAGTACTTGACGTAGAGCATGCCGATGGCAGCCGTTATCAGCCCGCCCAAAAAGTCGTTGATGAGGTCCCACATAGTGTCAGCGAGGCCGTCCTGCGTGGTCTTGCCGAAGAGGTTGTCGACGGCGAACTCCATTATCTCCCAGATGCCTCCCATGGCCATGGCGAAGGTCACGGTGAAAAAGCCTATGAACGGGAGCGAGAGGCGCACTTTACGGGTATAATTTAGCGTGTAGACGACCACGAAGGCCAGAAGGCCCACAACGGCGCTGCCGTATATGTGCAGGGCCTTGTCATAGAGGCGCACCTTCTGGTAGAAGTCCATCCCCTCTCCCATGAAGGTATTCAGGAATATCGAGAGCGTAATGAGGAGGTCGAGCTCGAAAGGGAGCGTTACCCTGTAGCTCCTTTCCACGAGGCTCGGGACCAGGGAAAGTATGACGGAGAAGACGAGCAGTATGGAAAAAAGATACTCCCCCTTGTAAAGCTCCACCGGCAGGAGGAGCACCATAAGGAGCTTCATGAACCAGGAAAGGCCCGTCGTCACAGACAGGCTCCGCCAGTTCCTCAGCATGTTAAAAAGGTTCAACATGGCCCTCAACCGCTTTCATGGTTGGAAAAACGACCTTTTAATTATATACAAGGCAGGGCCTTTGGCAACAGCCAATTTCACGCTGGCGGCAAAGGCCGTAGCGGCGGCAGCCGCGGCGTTTTCGCCGTCGCTCGCGCACTCCGCGGTGCACTGGGCAGCCCCCCCTGCGGCAGGGGCCGAGAGCGCCTTCGAGCGCTCCTTGTCTCCAGCGGCGGCCGGCCATGGAGAGGCCATCTTACGTGAATGGGCCCCCGATGAAGACGTGCCAGCCTCACTGTGCGAGCTTGTCGAAACCATGCACGCCAACGACCTGCCTCTGGACAACAATGACAGCCGCCTGCCGCCGGAGTTGCCTGAACTGCTCGACGGCGGCTCCAGCCCCTTCGGCACCGGAGTGGGCTACGACCTCGGCCCGAGCATGCGCTTTCAGGGAGTGGGCGTGTTCGACCTCGACAGCAACTACGCCTCCCTGGGCCCCGCCCTGACGTTGAACATCGAAGGAGAACTCGCCATCACCACCGGCATGCAGCTCCCGGTCGCCGGAGGCGCGGGGCCCGAGAAGCTCTCCGAACTCTTCTACGCCGGAATCAAACTGCTCTTCTGACAGAAGCAAAGAGAATTGAAAGCCGGATAAGCGTTATAATCTATTATAATTGTTATTGGAGAGGCGTTTATGGAAAAAAAGAGAACTGACGCTCCGGAAGAAGGCTTCTGCCCGGTGTGCACATATCCTCTTTCCGAATGCGTATGCTGCACCGAATGCGGCCACGACTGCCCGCTCGACGCTGGCGAGCCGTTCTGCCCGGTTTGCAGCCCGGTCCCCAAAGAAGGCTGACCGGTTTCAACGGCCTTTTATCTTCGCCGCCACTTCGATTATCGCGAGTTCGAGCTCCCTGGCGCTTTCAGCGAGGCTTTTTTGCCGCCTCAAAAGATAAGACGGGTGGTAGACTGCCATGACGCTTCTTTCCTTGAAGCTCGTCCACTTCCCGGCCTCGAAAGGCTCTTCAGGAAGAAGGCTTGAAAAGGCGGTCTTGCCAACGGCGAGTATGACCACCGGGTCGACTATCCGAATCTCTTCCATGAGGAACGGCAGGAAAAGCTCCTGCTCCGCCCTTAGAGGCTTTCGTGTTTTTTTTCTTTGTGTAGCGAGCGTGGGCCAGACTTTGACGGCGTTCGAGATGTAGACTTCATCCCTTTTCAACCCCGAAGCCCTTTCAAAGACCTCGATGAAAAAAGAGCCGCCTTTCCCGACGAAGGGCCGCCCGGCCTTTGTCTCGTCCCGGCCCGGGGCCTCTCCTATCACCATGAGAGGAGACGGAACCGGCCCCTCGCCGCACACTGCCCTCGCGTCGGGGAACGCGGAGGCGCACGCGGCCCTTATCCTCTTGTTGAGGATTTCCATCTCACTTTTTTTATTGTCCATAAAGGGGAAAGCTTTACTTGAAAAGGCTCATGGTACCTGGGCCGTTGTCGTCGGCTGGTTCCGTCTTCTTTGCCGCAGGGTCTTGAACTTCCTCATGCGACGGCACCATTCCGGTATAGATGTACCTTTCAAAAAGCCTCTGGTAAGGGGTCCAGTTCGACCCGTCGGAAGACTTGCCGTTCAAAAGGGCCCTTACGGTATTGACCTTGGCGTCCAGGTCGTCGAGGTAGGAAAGTATTATCGATTCTATGGTCTTCGGCCTCTTCGGAGAGCCGAATTCGAGCTGCCCGTGATGCGACAAGACCATGTGCTTGACGAGGACTGCGAGCTCCCGCGGGAACTCGGGGAGAGAAGAAAGCTTCCTGTCTATGAGCTCCACTCCCATGGTTATGTGCCCCAGGAGCCTGCCCTCGTCGGAATAATCAAAGGAGCGCTCGTAAGTGAGCTCGTATATCTTGCCGATATCGTGGAGCATGGCCCCGGAGATGAGAAGGTCACGGCTCACCGCCGAGCCGTAATGGCCTGCGACCTTGTCCGCAAGCCCGCAAATCGAGAAGACGTGCTCGGCGAGCCCGCCGAGGTACGAATGGTGCATCGCCTTTGCGGCCGGGGCCATGAGGAACCTGCCCCTTATCTCCCTGTCGGTGAAAATCGAGTCCATGAGGGCCTTCAGGTGCCTGTCTTTCATGGAGGCCAGAATGGAGTCGAGCTCGGCTTCAAGGGAAGCCTGGTCCCTCTCGGACGAGGGCAGGAAGTCGCGTAGCGAATACGACCCCTCGGGCAGCTGCTTCACGCCGGTGACGTTGAGCTGCACGCCGCCCTGGTAGGCAACGCCAAAGCCCTTTATCGATACGACGTCGTTCTTGTTGAAGCCCTTCGCCAGCTCCTCGGCGTCGTCCCAGACGCGGGCCTCTATCTCGCCGGTTGAATCCATAAGCTTGAGGTTTAGGTATGCCTTGCCGGACTTCGATATGCCGGTTTCTTTACGCACGACTAGGAAAGCGCCGGTGACGCTGTCCCTCTCTTTTATGTCCTTGATAAATATTTTTTTCAAAGTTCTGCCCCGTGTCTCATGTTGACTGGCCGCGCCGTTCCCTTTGAAGGAACCAGTTCACGTATCTCCCGACGCCTTCGTCTATCCTGACAGTAGCGGTAAACCCTAAAAGCTCTTTCGCCTTCGCGGCGTCGGCGTAGGTTATTGGCACGTCTCCGGGCACGGGAGGCAGATACCTGATGTCGGCCTTCCTGCCGAGAGCGCCCTCTATGAGCTCGATCAATCTCCTGACCTCGATGGTGTTGGCCCCGCCGAGGTTTACGATCTCGTACCTCGAAGGCGTGTAGACGGCCTTCATGAGCCCATCTATTATGTCCTTGACGTAAGTAAAGTCCCTTCTCGCGCTTCCGTCCCCGTAGACCTCGATGGGCTTGCCGCCGTTGATGAGGCTGGTGAACTTGGCGACCGCCATGTCCGGCCTGCCGCGCTCCCCGTAGACCGTGAAGAACCTCAGGCAGGTCGAAGGGAGCCCGTACAGGTGCGAGTAGGTATAGCACATTAGCTCGCCGGCCCTCTTGGTTGTCGCGTACGGAGAAATCGGGCAGGTTATCGGGTCGCTTTCAGCGAAAGGGACCTTGCTGTTTATCCCGTAGACCGAAGAAGAGGAAGCGAAGACGAAGTTCCTGACGCCCGTCTTCCGCGCGGCTTCCAGCAGGTTCAGTGTCCCAACGCAGTTGACCTGCTCGTACAAAAGAGGCTCTATGATTGATGGGCGCACACCGGCTCGGGCCGCCAGGTGGACGACGGCGTCGAACCTTGCCCTCTCGAAAAGCTCAAGGACTTTCCCTGTATCGCGTATGTCGCCCTCGACAAGAGTGTACGCCGGGTTTGAAAGGTGCTGCGCGACGTTCTCCCTCTTGAGCTTCGGGTCGTAAAAATCGTTGAATTCGTCTATTACTGTAATTTTTTCGCCCCTGGCGATGAGGGAATCGGCCAGGTGCGAGCCTATGAAGCCTGCCCCGCCTGTAATGAGTATATGCATGCGTAAAAAACTATCATAGATGGAAAAAGCGGTCAAGGGAGATAAGGCACGGCTTCGAAGCCAAAAAAACATGGGAAAGCTCAATGAGCCTCCCCATGTTTTTACCGCCGTTTACAACCGCCGCCTCAGGGCGTCTGTCCGTTCAATTCGGCGATGAGCGCTATGTGCAGGTTCGCCAATTTCCTCGGGTCGCCTTCGGGATGGTACGCGACTTCGAGCTTCTGCCAGTCCTCTACCTCCGAGCTCGGTACTTTCGCGCTGAAGACCCCGTTTCCGTCGCGGTCGGTCTTGAAGCTGTTCCCCTGCCCGACGCCCTGCACGTCCACCCTGGGCTGCTCGTTCACGAACCAGACCGTAAAGACTGAATCAGGCACCATGTTCTCAACCTCTATGGTTATCTCCTTGGTGCCGGATTCGACGTCCTTTATCGACGCCTCGCCCTTTGCCTCTTCCCAGAGGCTGCTCTGCATCTCGATCTTCTCTGCAGCCGCCCACGAGTATGAAGCGGACAGGCTCAAGGCCAGGGCCGCCGCGATTGCCGCTGCCGCCGTTCTGAAGTCCATTCATCCCTCCTTTGCCTACCGCTCTGACAAAAGTACGCCGGTCAAGGTCAGCTCGGCGCTTTCCACATCCTCTGTGTCCCTGTTGGGGTGGTGCATCACCTCTATCTTGTCCCAGTCCTTGAACTGTTCAGAGGGTATCCTCACCACGGAATAGCCCCTTCCGAGCTCGTCGGACTCGAAAATAAGGTCGCCGGAGCCTATGCCCATCTCGCCCATTAGAGGGGCGTCGTTTATGAGCCAGACCGAGTAGGTCGCGTTGGGCTCAAGCCCGCTGGCGTCTATCCTTATCTCCTTCTCGTCGTCCTGCACGTCGGTTATCACTGCCTCTCCCCTCGCGTCGTCCCAGTCCTCGCCCCTCAGGTCCACGGTGCTCTCATCCGGTGCCTGGACTGACACGCCTAGCGCGAGGGCAGCAGCCAAAGTCAACTCCTTGAACATCACGCTCACCTCTTGTCAGGGTTAAAACGAAAAGGGCCTCCTTCCCTGAATCGGAGGCCCCTTGTTTTGCGCTCTCCATTAGAGCCTTAGTCGAAGATCCCGCCAAGATCCCCTCTCAAGGCTATCTGAGAGTTCTGCAGGTCGCTCGGGTCGTTGTTGGGGTGATGGGCTATCTCGATGACGTCCCACCTGTTGAGCTCGCCTTCCCCAACGGTCGCGACGAAGGTCCCGCTGCCGGACGCGTCGGTCCTGAACGAATAGGGATCGACGCCAAGCCCCTGGAGCCTCTCTCCAGGCTCGTCCTTGGCGAGCCATGCCGTATAGACGGAATTGGGCTTGAGCCCGCCGACGTTGATGGTTATCTGCTCCTGCTCGTAAATCGTATCGACCCCTTCCTCGATTATCGCCGTGCCTTTCGCGTCCTTGAATCCCATGGAACCTTCAAGCGGCAGTTCATAAGATGCGAAGGCGGCTGTAGAGAAAAGGGCAGCCGCCGCTAGAGATAACGCGGCCCCTATAAAACTCCTTTTCATGGTCGTGCCTCCTTTTATTCGCTTATACCCGCGGGCCAGCGGAACACCGTAAGCTTCCGCATACTCTGCCCATATTTTGATTGTAGACCCCGGGCCTTGCTTGTCAAGAAGCTGGCCCGGAGCGGCAAAAAACCTTTCGGCCCCGGCGCGCTTTTTCTGCTAAAGTAGAAAGTAAAAGCGCAACGGAGAACAGGATGGCCCAGCCTTCCGCATTGAAGAGGGTCTCTGATACGATATGGGAGCTGCCCAGGAGCTACAAGGCCGGGATGCTCGTCCCTGCCCGCGTATTCGGGACGGAGAAGCTCATAAGGGAGATGGACGACGGCGTCTTCGAGCAGGTCTCGAACGTGGCCTGCCTGCCCGGAATAGTAGACTACGCATTCTGCATGCCTGACGGACACTGGGGCTACGGCTTTCCCATCGGCGGGGTTGCAGCCATGGACCCTGAAAAGGGCGTCATCTCCCCCGGCGGCATAGGCTTCGACATAAACTGCGGGATGAGGCTCGTGAGGACTTCCCTCACTTACGAGGAGGTCAGGCCCAGGCTCAAGGAACTCGTCGACGCGATGTTCTACCGCATCCCCTCGGGCGTCGGCTCTACGGGGCTTGTGCGCCTTTCACACGACGAGTTCAGGCAAGTGGTCGAGGAAGGCTCGAAGTGGTGCCTCAAGAAAGGCTACGCCTGGTCAGAGGACCTGAAGTTCACCGAAGAACAGGGCTGCTTCAAGGGCGCGAAGGCCTCCAAGGTGAGCCAGCGGGCAATAGAGCGCGGCTTCGACCAGGTCGGCACCCTGGGCAGCGGCAACCATTACTGCGAGATACAGGTCGCCAGGCCGGAGAACGTCTTCGACGAAGCGCTGGCGGCTTCCTACGGCTTCACCATCCCGAACCAGGTTGCGGTGATGTTCCATTGCGGCTCGCGCGGGTTCGGCCACCAGGTCGCGACCGACTACCTCCAGCTCTTCCTCAAGGTCATGGAAAAAAAGTACGGCATCAAGGCGCTGGACCGGGAGCTCGCGTGCGCACCCTTTAATTCTGAGGAGGGGCAGGCCTACTTCGCGGCGATGAAATGCGCCGCCAACATGGCTTTCGTCAACAGGCAGGTCATCCTCCATATGCTCCGGCAGGTCTTCTCGGAGGTATTCGGCCGCTCTCCCGAAGAACTGGGTATGTCGATGGTCTATGACGTCACACACAACACGGCCAAGCTCGAAAAGCACCTCGTAAAGGGCAAGGCACGGGAGCTCCTTGTGCACAGGAAGGGCGCTACCAGGGCCTACGGGCCAGGCATGGAGGGTCTGCCGCCTGAATACATGGAAGCAGGCCAGCCGGTCATAATAGGCGGCTCGATGGAGACGGGTTCGTACCTTCTCGCCGGGCTTCCCACCGGAGGAAAAGCCTTTTACACGACGGCCCACGGCAGCGGCAGGACGATGAGCAGGCACCAGGCGAAGAAGATGTACAGGGGCACGAAGCTCCAGCACGATATGGAAGAACGCGGCATATACGTAAGGAGCGTCACCTGGGGCGGGCTCGCCGAAGAGGCAGGGGCGGCGTACAAGGAGATTGACGAAGTTGTAAAGGCGACCGAGCTCGCGGGCCTGAGTAAGCGGGTCCTCCGGCTGACCCCCATCGGCAACATAAAGGGATAGATATGCCGTACAGGTACCTTGACGATATTGCTACCGCGGACGTCGCCTTCGAGGCGACCGGCGCCACCCTCGAAGAGCTCTTCGCTTCGGCAGCGGAGGCCGCTACAAACGTGATGGTCGAGGAGCCGGAGAGGGTCGAAAGAAAAAAGAAGGTGGACGTAAGCTTGAAGAACGAGGATGCCGATATGCTGCTCTTCGACTTCCTGGGCGAGCTCATATATTATAAAGACGCGAAAAAACTTCTCCTGCTGGTAGAGGGGATAAGAATAACAGAAGGTGCGGACGGGTACAGCCTCGAGGCCACGCTTTCAGGCGAGGAGCTCGATCCGAAGCGCCACCCTCTCGGGGCCGACGTAAAAGCGGTGACGCTGCATAGGTTCAGCCTCACGCGCACCAACGAAGGCTGGAGGGCGACGGCAATACTCGACATATGAGCACGCAGAGACGGCCTAAAAATCCTCTTCGAGATATACCTCGTCTGCTTTTGTCTTGCGGACTGCAAGTGGGGTCTGGCAGTACGGGCAGTAGACCTGCTCGCCTATTTTCTCGTCGCCTGCCATAGGTATCTCGACGTCGCACATCGGGCAGGTGAGATAATTGTAAGAGCCTTTAGCGGTCATGGCGCACCTCTTGTAAGGATATTAAAGCTTAACCAGGCTGTTCAAAAAAGTCCACAGATGGGCTTTTTCAACAGCCTGGTAATATTCTCATTTCTTTTCGCCTTCTTCAAGCGGGCCTTGAGCATAATCGATTTTTCCCTTGAACGTATTTTGCAATAGGCGGAAAATCAATCATGAACAGGATGAGGAGTGAAATAAGAAAACTCTATCTCTCCGTAGGAGAGGTGGTAGTGCACCTCAGACACCCGGAATGGGGCCAGGGTGAGGTCGTGGAGGAGATGAACTCGACCATCCCGGGCGGCTTTTCGTTCATAAGGATAGAGTTCAAGTACGCCGGAAGAAGGACTTTCGACAACAACCTCGAGAGCCTGTGGTGCTGTTATCACGCGGGCGTAAGAAGGGTCGGTTGATTTTTATTTAAAGTTGAAAATTGCTATTTTTTTCTCTACCTCGGAAAAAATATCTAATTTTGTGATTTATTCACTGTGACGTACCCTGAAATAGAAAAATGGCGGGATAATTTTTATTCCGCCATTTTTTATTCACAGCCTGACACTGAGATCAGGAAAAATAGCAATTTTACATCAGAAAAGCGGCTTGCCAGTCATATCCGGCGGCTGCGCCAGCCCCATGGCTTTCAGGACCGTCGGGGCCACGTCCTGAAGCCCGCCGCCTGAAAGCTGCACGCCTTTTTTTTCATTGTCAGCGAATATGAACGGCACGACGTTGGTCGTATGGGCGGTGAAAGGCCCGCCGTTGCCGGGGTCTTTCATCTGCTCGGCGTTGCCGTGGTCTGCAGTGACGATTACTGCCCATCCGGCTTCCAGCGCGGCGTCCGCGACCGTGCCCACCGCCCTGTCGACAGCCTCGCAGGCCTTCACAGCCGCGTCGATGACGCCGGTATGGCCGACCATGTCGCCGTTCGCGAAGTTCATCAACATGAACGAGTAGGAGCCTTCCTTTATCTTCTCGACGGCAGCCTCTGCTATCTCGATGGCGCGCATCTCCGGCTTGAGGTCGTAGGTCGGCACGTCCTTAACGGACGGTATGAGGAGCCTGTCCTCGCCGTCGAATGGGGTCTCATTCCCTCCGTTGAAGAAGAAGGTCACGTGCGCGTACTTTTCTGTCTCGCTCACCCTGAACTGCCTCACGCCGTTCCTGCTCAAGACCTCGCCCAGTATGTTTTTGAGGTCCTGCGGCTTGAAAAGGACAGGCACGCCGAGAGAGGCGTCGTACTCTGTCATGCACACGAAGCCGGAAAGTGCTGGCTTCACGGCGCGCTCAAAGCCGTCGAAGCCTCCATCTACAAAGGCCCTGGTTATCTCCCTTGCCCTGTCCGCCCTGAAGTTGAAGAAGACCACGGCGTCTCCGTCTGAAAGCGGCCCCACCGGTACCCCGCCGTCTGTGATGGCAACGGGCTTCAAGAACTCGTCGGTCTCTCCTTTTTCGTAGCTTTCCCTTATCGCCTCAGCCGGGCCTGAAGCTGCCCCGGAGACCCCGGTAATCGCGTCATAGGCTTTTTTTACCCTGTCCCAGCGGTTGTCCCTGTCCATGGCGTAGTACCTGCCCATGACGGAGGCCACCTTTGCTTTCGAGCCGCTTTTTTTGATGTAGGAAAGGAGCTCGTCCATGTACTTCGCCCCGCTCGAAGGGGGCGTGTCCCTGCCGTCGAGGAAAGCGTGGATGTATATCTTCTCAAGCCCCTTTTTCCTGAATATGTCGAGGAGGCCGAATAGGTGGCTTATGTGGCTGTGAACTCCGCCGTCGGAAAGAAGGCCCATGAGGTGCAACGCCCTTCCCGAACTCTTAAGGGTAGATGAGAGCCTTTCTATCTCGGGGTGATTTTCGAGCCCGCCCTCCTTCATGACCTTGCCTATCCTCGTAAGCTCCTGGTATACGATCCGCCCGGAGCCCATTGTGAGGTGCCCCACCTCGGAGTTGCCCATCTGCCCCTCGGGGAGGCCGACCGACATCCCGGAAGTGTCTATGCCGGTTGAAGGGTACTCCTTCAAGAGCCTGTCCAGGTTCGGGGTCGACGCAAGACGCGTGGCGTTGCCGTCTTTTTCAGGGTTAATCCCCCACCCGTCCATGACGATAAGGCAGACCTTTTTCACTTGAGCTGTTCTCCGGGATGTTTTTATGAGAGCGGGCGCCTGCCCTCTTCGGCAGGCCGCCTCGTCAGAAGAGCTTTCTTTGAGCGTTAAGAAGCTTCGCCGGGGCAGGCACGCCCTTCATGGCAAGACTGTTCCACTCGCCGCATGACGGGCACCTCGGAGCCCACGCCTGCGAGCTCCCGGCGCAGCCGGAACACGCGAACGCCGGGCTGAACTCCCTGTCCATGCCGAGCGCCTTCTGGAAAAGGTGCGCCGCCTTGCCCGACTGCTTCCTCCTCAGGTAGGCCTCGCCCAGGAGGACGTGGTGATAGTAGCCCTCGACCCCTTCGTTCGCGAGCGCCTCGAGCTCCTCTATGGCGTTGTCGACCATCTCGAGCCTCAGGTAAAGCCTGGCAAGGAGCAGCCTCAGGTTGTAATCGGCGTGGTTGGCGTGTATCTCCTTCTTGTACTTCTCCAGTATCCGCTCGGGAGCGGACTCGCTTATGTAGATGTCCTCGAGCCTCAGGATTATGGCCTCGGCCTTCGGGAACTTGACCCTTGCCTTCTCCCATACCTTTATCGCGTTGGCGGGGTTGCCCTGCCTGGCGAGCACGTCGCCCAGCAGGAGGTGCGCCGGCATGAAGGCGTCGTCGTTCCGAAGGACCTCCTTGAGCTTAAGGAGCGCGTCCGAAAGCTTCCCGTCCGAGCAGTACCTTGACGCGGACTCGAAGAGAAGGCCCGTCAGGAGCTTCTTCTCTTTTTTCCTGGCTGCCTCGTCCTTTTCGCTTTCGACTATCTTTTTCTGGAGGTCGGCCGCGTCAACCCAGAGGGCTTCCTTTATTCTTATGTCGCGGAGCTTCCTCAGCGCGTAAAGGTTCCTCGGGTCGAGCCTCACGACCTCTTCGAGGGCCTTCGTGGCCCTCATTACGTCGCCTGAATCGGCGGCGCAGCGGGCAAGCGAGCTCAGTATGCCGATAGAGGACGAATTGCCGGCAAAGCCGCTCTCCAGCACCTTCACCGCGTCGGCGGGCCTGTTCTCCCTCATATAGGTCTCGGAGAGGCTGATTATGAAGCCTGTCTCCGAAGGCTTCGCTTTCATGGCCTTTTCAATAAGCTCCCTCGCGCCGGCAGTCTCTCCCTTCACGAGGAGCTCAGTGCCCTTCCTGTAGTTCTCGTCGGCCTGGACAAGGAGCTTTTTCTCCTTCCTCGACTGCATGTCTCTCCAGGCCCTGCGGCCGTCAGCCAGCAGAGAGTTAAGTACGGCCACGACGACTCCCGCGAAAAACCCGGCGAAAAGCAGCATCGTCGCCGGAAGGACATAGACGTGCTTGGAAGAGACTACGTAAGTCACCTCGCCCGGGTTGTTCGTATGGAGGTAGAAGAACGCGCTCAGGATGACGATTATTATTACGAGGAGTATCTTGGTGTACATAGGCCCGCTCAGGTTAAGGTTGATTTACTCTTTAACAATTAAAAAAGCATTTTAGTCCCGGCTGCTCAAAAAGTTCCATATGCAAGGCGTCGAGGAGCGAGGAATGAGGCGTACTCTGTTTGTACGCCGCAATTACGAGCGACGCTGACAACGCCGCAGATGGACTTTTGGAGCAGCCGGTCAGTGGGAATACGGCTCGCCTCTCATTATGGTGAACGCCCTGTAGACCTGCTCGTACAGTACGAGGCGCGCGAGGTCATGGGGCAGCGTCATAGCCGAGAGCGACAATACGAGGTCGGCCGCGTCATAAACGTCCTTGTGGAGCCCGTAGGCCCCGCCGACCACGAAAGTAACGTTCTTTCTCCCCTGGTTCATGAGCCCTTCGATGAACTTCGAGAAGGCGGCCGAGCTCATTGAAGAGCCGGTATCAGCCAGGGCGACCGTGTAGCCGCCGCCAGCGAGCGCGGAAAGAATCCGCTGCCCTTCTTTACGTAGGACGTCTTCCCTGGGGACCTTCGGGGAAGCGCCTTCGTCCCTCACCTCCACCGTCTCAGCCGGAACGTACCTTCTGATCCTCTTGAGGTAGTCTGAAGAGGCCTCCGAGATGGCTGCCTTCTTGACCGGGCCGACGCAGACGAAGGTTATCTTCAACTGCCGCTACCCGTTCTTCTTTTTTCCGGCCTTTGCCGCGGCGGGTTTTTTAACCGCCTTTTTCGGCGCGGCTGGCTTTTTGGCAGCGGCCTTTTTAGCGGCCGGCTTCGCTTTGGGTGCTGGTGTTGTCTTCGGCTTTGGCGCGGGCTTGTCCTTCACTTCCGTTGAAGGGGCTTCTGCCCAGAGGCCTTCGAGGTCGTAGAACGACCTTACCGGCTCGAGGAAGATATGGACGACCACGTCGACGTAGTCGATGAGCGCCCACCTGCCTTCGGTTGCTCCTTCGATCCCGAGCGGCCTCTCGCCCTTTTTCCTCAGCCCCGCGTCTATCGCGTCCGCTATGGCCTGGACCTGCCGTTCGGACTCCGCGCTGCATATGAGGAGGTAGTCCGAGACTGATGAAAGCTTCTTTATGGTGAGTATGACGACCTTGTCTGCCTTTTTCTCGAGGGCTATTCTTGCGATCTCGAGCGCTTTTTTCTTCGGTTCCAGTTGACTGCTCCTTTTGCTTTATTCAGGGCTATTTGTAGAGCCCCTCGTTTTTTATGAACTCTATCGCGCTGTCCGGCAGGAGGTACCTGACGCTTCGCCCCTTCCTGACGCGCTCCCTTATGGCTGATGAAGATATGTCAATGGGCGTGGTGTCGAGGTAAGTGATAGAATTTCCGCCGGAATTGACGTATGCCGCAACCCCGGCATCATACCAGAACTCTCTGGCCAGTTCAACCGGAAGCACCTCTTCAAGGGGCCTTGACGGATGGTTCGGCCTCGGGGCCACTATGAAGCTTGAAAGCCTGAGCAGTTCCCTGTATTCATGCCAGCTCGCGATGTCGTTGAAGGAGTCGCTGCCGAGTATGAGCGACACTTTTGCGCCGTCCTTCATGAGCTCCCTTACGGTATCGACCGTGAACGACCTGCCTTCGCGCCTTATCTCGAGGTCTGAGACGGTAAAGCCGGGGTTGTCCTCGATGGCGCGCTTCACGAGCTCGAAGCGCACCCTCGCTGGCGTGAGCGATTCCGTCAACTTGTGCGGCGTGATATGGGAGGGCATGAAGACCACGCTGTCGAGGCCGCAGCTCTCCCTTACCTCTTCGGCGAGCCTGAGGTGTCCGTAATGGACAGGGTTGAAAGTGCCTCCAAATACCGCTACGCGCATCAGTTCCCCTTAAGGAGGGATCAAAAAAAGATATGCTATCCCATTGAATTTACTGTGTCAACCGTTTAAGGCGCTTGTACCGCCTCCCTTCCATTTCCAATGCCCCTGTAGTAGAATTGAAATGATTATGAAGGAAATGGACCTTTTCGGAAAAAACGGAACAGGGGTGAACCCTGCCCCCCTTGCCGAGAGGATGAGGCCGTCAACTCTTTCAGGCTTCGTCGGGCAGGAACACCTCGTCGGCGAAGGCAAGATACTGGACAGGGTGATAAAAAGGGGAGAGCTCCCCTCGCTCATACTCTGGGGCCCTCCCGGGACCGGCAAGACGACGCTGGCGCGGATAGTCGCGGAGGCCTCCAAGGCCGACTTCGTCGAGTTCTCCGCCGTGCTCTCCGGGGTCAAGGAGATAAGAGAGGTCATAAAGGCCGCGAAGGACAGCCTGAGGCTCGGCAGGAAGACCGTCCTTTTCGTCGACGAGATACACAGGTTCAACAAGTCCCAGCAGGACGCTTTTTTGCACAGCGTTGAGGACGGCACCATTACACTCATCGGCGCAACCACGGAGAACCCGTCATTCGAGGTCAACGCGCCGCTCCTTTCGCGGTGCAAGGTCCTTGTGTTGGAGGCCCTCACTGACGAAGCCATAAAAAAGATACTCACGGAAGCCCTCTCCGACAACGAGCGGGGGCTGGGTGGCTCGAAGGTTGAGATAAGCGGCGACGTCATCGATTTCATAGCCGGCAGCTCGGCAGGTGACGCAAGAAGCGCCCTCAACTCCCTTGAGGCCGCCTTCATGATAACCGAGCCCGGCCCCGATGGCATCAAGAGGATAACCCTCGAATCCGCAACCGAAGCCATGCAGAAAAAGGCGCTCCTCTATGACAAGTCGGGCGAAGAGCATTACAACGTAATATCGGCCTTCATAAAATCGATGCGCGGGTCGGACGCCGACGCCGCGCTCTATTGGCTGGCGCGCATGGTCGAGGCCGGGGAAGACCCTTTATTCATAGCGAGACGGATGGTCATATTCGCCTCAGAGGACATAGGGAACGCCGACCCGAGGGCCATAATGGTCGCCAACGCCGTAAAGGACTCGGTCGATTTCATAGGCATGCCGGAGGGCTGGATACCCTTGGCGCAGGGAGTAGCCTACCTGGCCACTGCCCCCAAGTCCAACGCCTCGTACATGGCCTACATGGAAGCGGCTGACGACGTCAAAAAACACGGAGCCCTGCCGGTGCCGCTGCACATAAGGAACGCGCCGACGAAGCTCATGAAAGGGCTCGGCTACGGAAAAGGCTACAAGTACCCGCACAGCTTCAAGGACGCCGTTGCCGACCAGGACTACCTGCCCGACTCCCTGAAGGGCCGCGCCTACTACAGACCGACCGACAGGGGATACGACAGGAACATAGCCCAGATGATGCGGGAAAGAAAGGAGAAGAAAAAAGAGAGCAAATAAAAAGCCGCCCCTGCCGCCCAAACAAAACCGCTCCAGCACAGCATTAAACTTCCTGGCACATACCTTCCTTGATAAAATAATGGTGTAAAGGGGCTGAGCCTCCGGACATTGTGACAAAAGTCACTGCCAAAACTGCCCGCTGAGGAGAAGAATCAAAAAGCTGCCCGGGAGCGGACAACCTTTCACCAAAAGACCTCCCGATAAAACTCCCCGTGGAATCCAGCTGGTCTTTCCCATGAAGGAAGGAGAAGGAATGAAGCGTTATGCTCTTGTGGCCTTCGGGCCTGGACGCGGAGAGATAGGGGAACTTTTCAACTCATTATTTAAAAACGGCTGCACGATCGATTCGTGCCTGCTGACCTCGACAGGAAAAGGGTTCTCCGCCTCGATACTTGTGCTCGGCAGGAAAAGCGGCGTTTCAAAGGCCGTAAGTTCCCTTAAAAACCGGCTGGTAATAAAGGCGAGTCCCGTTGAAAAGGACGGCCAGGCCCTTCCCGGCAACCTCCAGATAACGCTCTACGGCCCGAACAGGCCGGAGACCATATCTCTCCTTTCAGAACTTATCGCCTCAGAGGACGGGGAGATAACCGAAATAGAGTCCAGGTCTGTCGGCGACATGAGCGTCGTAGCCCTGCAGGCCTGCTGTCCTGGAAGACCCTCCGGCATACGCGCCCGGCTCATGAAACTCTCCAAAAAGCTAGGGCTCAAGGCTTCCATCGAACGGATAAAGCCGGAAGACCTCATCTGAAGCGGCCGAAGAGCTTGTCAACCAAAGGGCATGATTGAGTTGACAATCATGCCCTTTCTGTGTTATTCCAAAATATTGAAAGTACCCATAAAAGGTGAAGAAAATGAAAAACGGCATACTCGCGCTCGCCCTTGAAAAGGGGCTCGAAGGCACAGGGGTCACTCCGGCCGAGGCATTGGCTATCACGGAACTTCCAGAGACTTCCATTTACGAGCTCCTGGCCGTCTCGGAGCGCGTAAGAAGGACCCACCTCGGGGTCGAGGTAAACCTCTGCTCGATAGTGAACGCCAAAAGCGGCCTGTGCAAGGAGGATTGCTCGTTCTGCGCCCAGTCGGTAAAATACTCGACCGGCGTGACCGAATACCCAATGTCTGAGCCGGGGAAGATCGTCGGGGCCGCCAAGGAGGCTGCCGCCTTCGGCGCGAGGGAATTCTCGATAGTCACGAGCGGCACGGCCATAGAAAAAGAGCGCGACATAGCGGCCCTGACCTCTGCCCTTCGGTCGATGAAGGAGAGCGTTGCGATGGAACGGTGCGCCTCCCTCGGCATTCTCTCCCGCGACACCCTCATGAAGCTCAAGGAGAGCGGGCTGGAGAGCTATCACCACAACCTCGAGACCGGGAGGAGCTTTTTCCCGAAGGTCTGCACGACCCACGAGTACGACGAAGACGTAGAGGTCGTAAGGACGGCCAAAGAACTCGGATTCCATGTATGCTCCGGCGGGATATTCGGCCTGGGCGAAGGCTGGGACGTAAGGGTCGAACTCTTTGCGACTTTAAAAGAGCTCGGCGCGGATTCCGTACCCATAAACTTCCTCAACCCCAGGCCCGGCACCCCTCTTGAGAATGCGCAAAACTTGAAGCCTGTCGAATGCCTCAAGATAATCGCGCTGGGGCGTCTCATGATGCCAAAAACCGACATAGTCGTCTGCGGAGGAAGGCAGGTGAACCTGCGCGACCTGCAGCCGCTCATTTTCGCCGCCGGAGCCAACGGCATGATGATAGGCAACTACCTCACCACCCCTGGCAGGGAGCCCGGCGACGACCTACAGATGCTCGCCGACCTGGGATTGAGACCCAGGGGCTACAAATAACGATGCGCGATGAGATTATCGAAGAGATATCTAAACTTACGGCCCTTGGCTTAAAGAGGACTTTAAGGCTTGTGGAAGGCCCGCAAGGCCCCCGGGTCACCATGGACGGTACCGAAGTAGTGCTCATGTGCTCTAACGACTACCTGGGCCTTGCCAACCACCCGCTCGTAAAAGAAGCTGCGATAAAGGCCATCGAAAAGTGGGGCACGGGGGCCGGGGCCTCGAGGCTCGTCTCCGGCAACATGGAAGCCCATGTCATCCTCGAAGAGCGCATAAGGGAGTTCAAACGCTCTCCCTCGGCGCTCCTCTTCAACTCCGGCTATAATGCGAATATGGGGCTCATAACCGCTCTGGCCGACAGGGGGACAGAAGTCTTCTCGGACAGGCTCAATCACGCCTCTATAGTAGACGCCTGCGTCCTGAGCCGCGCCAAAGTGAAAAGGTACGCCAACAGGGACGTCGACGCCCTCGAGGGGCTTCTCAAGGCTTCGAAGGCCAAGAAAAAGCTCATAGTCACCGACAGCGTCTTCAGCATGGACGGCACCATGGCACCGCTGCCGGAGATAACAGGCCTGCTTGAAAAACATAACGCCATGCTCGTACTAGACGACGCGCACGCCACCGGCGTGCTCGGCGAACGCGGCCGGGGGAGCCTCGAGCACTTCAATATCAAGGAACACCCCTCCATAATACAGATGGGCACGCTCGGCAAGGCCCTCGGCTCGTTCGGGGCGTTCGTCACAGCCGGGCAGGAGATAATCGACCTTCTCATATCGAGGTCAAGGCCGTTCATCTATACGACGGCTCTGCCGCCGTCTGTCTGCGCCGCCGCCACAAAGGCTATAGATATTATAGATAAAGACCAGGCACTTATAAGAAAACTCTGGGAAAATACTTTAATAGTTACAAAGGGGCTGAAAGAAGCCGGTTTCGATACGATGGGAAGCCGGACGCCAATTATCCCCGTTAAGGTCGGCGGCAATCAAAAGGCAATGGAGGCCTCAAGAAGGCTCCTCGAGCATGGCGTATTCGTGCAAGGAATAAGGCCTCCTACCGTCCCTGAAGGCACAGCGAGGCTCCGGGTGACGGTCACGGCAGCACATACCGGAGAAGACCTTAAAACAGCTCTTAACGCGTTCAAGGAGGCCCTCAGTGCCTGACGAGCCGCTCTTTTTCGTACACGGATGGGCAACCGACAGCTGGACATGGAACGAGGCCGCGAAGGGCTACGGGAAAAGGGCCGTCATGGTCGACCTGCCCGGACATGGTGGCCCGGGGAGATGGGACGAACCTTCACTCAAGCCAGCCGTCCTGGAGATAAAAGAGCGCCTCAAGACAATCGGCAGAGGCAAGGCCGTCGGGGTGGGCTGGTCTCTTGGCTCGATGGCGCTCGTCGCGTCCCTTTCCGAGCTGAAGGATTCTTTCAGGGCGCTCGTGCTGGTCGGGGCGACTCCCTGTTTCGTTGAAAAAGAGGACTTCCCCTGGGGCCAGCCAAAGGCGCTGGTCAAGAGGATGATTATGGACATGAAAAAAGACCCGGGAGCGGCCCTCGAAAGGTTCTATTGCCTGAACTTTACGGATGAAGAGAAAAAGACGAAAGCCGCGGCCTCGATGGTCGAAAGGTACGCCTTTCCAGGGCCGATTTCATGCGAAGGAGATGTGCCGGGCTGCTTTCCTTCTTTCAAATACGACGAGATAACAAAAGCCCTCGAGGCGCTCTACATGACGGACCTGAGGGAAGAGCTTAAGGCAATCGACATCCCGGTCCTCCTTGTCCACGGTGAGGAGGACGCCGTCTGCCCCATGGGCGCGGCGGAGTACATGGGAAGCAGGATACGGAACGCCAGGCTCGAGGTCTTTGGGAAAGCCGGGCACGCCCCCCATGTCACCGAACCGGAACTATTTCAGAGGACGGTTAATGATTTCCTCGCAACACTCTGATTTTATAAAATAATATGACTTTTGACAAAGACGCCATAAAACGTTCCTTCTCGAAAGCCGCCTCAACCTACGACGAGTTCTCCGGTTTCCAGAAGGACGTTGCCTTCGAGGTATTCGAGAAGCTCTCGGGGCTGCTCCAGAAAAAGGAGCCTGCCTTCGTGAATGCGCCAGCGGTCCCGGCAATGGCCGAAGGCTTCAGCTTCCTCGACGTCGGCTCTGGCACCGGCAGGCTCGCCGCACTGGTTGCGGAATCAATACCCGGCTCAAGGGTCGTCGCCTCTGACATCGCTCTTACGATGCTTCAGAAGGCGAGAGAGAAGAACGGGTCTTTGGGACTGGCGGCAGCTGACTGCTGCTCCCTGCCTTTCAGGGACGGGCTCTTCGATTTGGTCGGCTCGTCGCTGGCCCTCCAGTGGGCTCGGGAGCTGAAAGCGGCCTTTCAGGAAGCGGCGCGGGTCATGAAGCCGGGCGGGCTCTTCGTCTTCTCCACGCTCGGCCCTTCAACCCTTTGGGAGCTGAGAGAGTGCTATAAGGCATACCGGGCGGTCGAGTTCAAGGACAGGGCGGCAATCGAAGCCGCTATTGCCGCCTCGGGGCTCGAACTCGTCTTCATCGAAGACAGGCTCATAAAGAGACGCTACGAAAGCTTCTCCGGTCTTCTGAAGGCATTGAAGAACATAGGCGCGACGCCACCAATGGAGTGCGGCAAGGGGCTCTCCCCAGGAAGGCAGCTGCGGGAAGCTGGCAGACTCTACCACGAACAATTCCCCTCCCCTCAGGGCGGGGTCGAGGCAAGCTACGAACTCATACTCGCCGCAGCGAGAAAGGTATGACGCGGAAGATGGCTGACAGAACACAAAAACTCAAGAAACTCGACAAGGCCCACGTGTGGCACCCGTTCACGCAGATGAAGGAATGGGAGGCGGGCGACCCGCTCATAATCGAGCGAGGTCTTGGAAACTACCTCATCGATACCGACGGGAACAGGTACCTCGACGGTGTATCTTCCCTCTGGGTCAACGTGCACGGCCACAGGAAAAAGGAGATAGACAGGGCGGTAAAGGCCCAGCTCGGCAAAATAGCCCACTCGACTCTCCTCGGCCTCGGGAATGCCCCGTCAATCGAGCTGGCCGAAAGGCTCACCCAAATCGTCCCTAAGGGCCTCGACAGGGTCTTTTTCTCGGACAACGGCTCTACCGCGGTCGAAATAGCCCTCAAGATGGCCTTCCAGTACTGGGAGCAGAAGGGGGTGGAGGGAAAAAAGAAGTTCGTCGCCTTCACGGGGGCCTACCACGGCGACACCTTCGGCTCGATGAGCGTAGGCGAGATAGACATATTCGTAAA
>CAJPGC010000010.1 GCA_905339405.1 uncultured bacterium
TAGACCACAGGATAGTGCTGCCGGGCGGCGAGGAGAAGATAGTCCACGAGACAGGTGACGTCATCGTCGGGCCGGAAGGCAACCCGGTGCGCATGATAGGCACGGTGCACGACATAACCGAGAGGAAAAAATCCGAATTCGAGCTCAAGAAGCTCTCCGCGGTAATCGAGCACAGCGTCAACCTCGTCTTCATAACGGACAGGGATGGGACAATCGAGTACGTGAACCCGATTTTCGAGCATGTCACTGGCTATTCCAGGGAAGACGCGCTAGGGCAGAGCCCGAGGATTCTCTCGTCCGGAGAGGTCTCGAACGCCCAGTACCAGGAGATGTGGAAGACCATACTTTCAGGCCAGACCTGGAGGAGCACCATCAAGAACCGGAAAAAGTCGGGCGGCTATTATTGGGCGGCCTCGGTCATCACCCCTATCAAGAACGAACAGGGGGAGATAACCCATTTCCTCGCCGTCCAGGAGGACGTAACCGACAAGATGCTCTCCGAGGAGCGCATAAAATACCTTGCCAACTACGACGAGCTCACCGGGTTCGTCAACCGCTCGAGGTTCATAGAGCTCGTCGAGGAATGGACGAACATGGCCTCCGGACACGGCAAGAGGGCGGTCATGTGCCTCATCGACATGGACCAGTTCAAGCTCCTCAACGACACCTTCGGACACGGCGCTGGAGACGAATATTTAAGGCGCATAGCGAAGGTCCTTGAAGGCGTACTCAAAATCGAATACGGCAAGGCGGCTGCCTCCTTCGACGCGGAGCCCATCCTCTCCAGGCTGAGCGGAGACGAGTTCGCCGTGTACCTGCCCGGGCTCACCGAAGCCGAAGCCATTGAGACGGCCGAGGAACTGAGAAAAGCGATTGAGAGCTTCCATTTCAGCGAGGCCTCCAGCAGCCTTACGGCGAGCATGGGGCTGGCCTCCCTGCCGGAACACGGCCTGCACGTAAAGGACCTCCTGACGAAAGCCGACGCGGCAATGTACAGGGCAAAAGAGCTCGGCAGGAACAGGATACACGTCTACCGCGCCGAGGACCAGGACCTGGAGAAGATGCATTCGAGGCTCGCGTGGAGGGAGAGGATATTGCAGGGGCTGAGGGAAGACCGCTTCACTCCCTGGTTCCAGCCGCTCCTTGAGCTGTCTTCAGGCAGGGTCCACCATTACGAAGCGCTCGCGAGGCTCACCGACCCCGACGGCAAGGTGCTTCTGCCCGGCGCGTTCATAGACATAGCCGAAAGGTTCGGCCTCGTAGGGCTCATTGACCGGATGATAATAAAGAAGGCGATGGAAGCGCAGGCCAGGATGATGAAAAAAGGCATCCTCCTCAGCTTCGCCATGAACCTTTCGGGGAAAGACCTCGGAGATCCTGACCTCCTCGACTATATCAAGGGCAAGATAGAAGAGACAGGGGCAGACCCGAAATCACTCGTATTCGAGATAACCGAAACGGCCGCGATAGGCGACCTCGACAAGGCGACGAAGTTCGTAAGGGCGTTGAAGGAGCTGGGCTGCCATTTCTCCCTCGACGACTTCGGTGTGGGCTTCACCTCTTTCACCTACCTGAAGGAACTGCAGGTCGACCTGATTAAGATAGACGGCTCGTTCATAAGAAAGCTCCACGAGAGCGGCAACGACCAGGTGTTCGTAAAAGCAATTACAGACCTTGCCAAGGGGCTCAAGATAAAATCGGTTGCTGAGTTCGTCGAGAACGAAGAGAGCCTCAAGCTCCTGAAGTCCTTCGGAGTGGATTTCGCCCAGGGCTATCTCATCGGGAAACCCTCGCCGGGCCTCGAACTCGCCGGAGAAGTTTTCTCTCTCCCTGCCCGCGAAAAACAGACAATATCCTAACCGAGCATCCTGACCAGCGCGGCGCAGAATGAAGGCAAGTCACCGGGGTGGCGCGAGGTCACGAGCTTTCCGTCGGCCACCACAGGCTCGTCCGAATATATTCCTCCGGCGTTGATGAGGTCTGTCTTTACCGAAATGTAGCAGGTCGCCTTCCTCCCCTTCAGCACGTCAGCTTCAATGAGCATCTGCGCACCATGGCATATGGCCCCGACTACCAAGCCCTTATTTACAGCGTCCCTTACAAGAGAAACCATGTGGCTGTTTATCCTCATCCTGTCAGGGGCCTGGCCGCCCGGGATGATGAGGCCGCCGAAGGCGTCTGCCTTGAGCTCCGCGGCCGCGGCCCTGGCCTCGAGCGGATAGCCGTACTTGCTGTGGTAGGTCGTGGCTTTCGGCCCGACGACAGTGACCTTGTGGCCGGCCTCCTGCATCCTGTAAAAAGGATAGATCGCTTCAGCGTCCTCGTAGTTGTTCTCGATGAGAAGGATGATGTTTGCCATGGGGCTCCTTTCGGTTTGTTTAAAAAATTTTTTCCTTGTTTTGTCTTTAACCCATACGCCGTAACATATGGAGCGCGCCTAAGTGAGGCAGTGGCGAACCGGACCGAGGCTGCGGGAGCGCAGCGACCTCAGGGGCCCGGTTCGCGGGTGGGGGAGGCGGAAAGCGCGCGGAATATGTTACAGAGAGCGGCGGCAGCCGCGTTACATGGTATTTTTGAAAAATCCTGTTTGCGCGGCAGCGAGAGAGATGGCTGCCATTTGAGCGAAGCAAAAGACCTGGCATTTAACAAACAGCTTCTCTATTCAGAAAAAACTATCCGGCCTTGCAAAAGGCAGTAATTCTTCAGTCGCTTCGCTCCCAGGCTTCCCCGCCGCGTTTCGCCCTTCCTCCCTGAGGCGCGCTCCGCCCTGTTACGGTGTATGTGTAGAGACAAAATAACAAAGCTCCCTCTCCCCTTGTGGGAGAGGGTTGGGGAGAGGGGAAATGAAGTGGAAATAATCTCGTTCACTCACCCAATCAGTTCCTTTTTTATCTTTCTCGAAAGCGCGTCTGCAGCCCGAACGGGTTCGGTGAGCCTGTACCTCGGCGAGCACTCGAGCACCATCCTCACGGAGCCTTCGACATCGATGAGGTTTCCAGGCGAGACGAAAACGGGCCTGACCTTCTCCTGCGTCCTCACCGCCGCACCCACGACTTCGCCCTTGTGCACAAGAGGCGAGGACTCTCCCCTTTTCTCTCCCGGTTCAATATATTCTCCGGCGAGCCTCGTCTTCGCGCAGCCAATTGAGGGCAACCCGGTCAGGACTCCCATGAAAGCTGCGAGCCCCACACCCCTCGGGTGAGCTATCCCCTGTCCGTCGAAGATGAGAAGCTCCGGCTTAAAAGAAAGCCTCGAGAGCGCTTCCAGCATCGCCGGGCCCTCCCTGAACGAGAGATAACCGGTTATGTACGGGAACGAAAGCTTTCTTACGGCAACGCTCTGTTCGAGTTGTTCAAGTCCTGGGAAACTGAAAAGACAGGCTACACTTACAATCCTATCATCCAAAAAGGATGCGTCAATGCCTGCGAGAAGTTCTGGGGGTTTGCCGAGCGGGATTAACCTTATCTCTTTTCTTATATCTTCCTGAATGCCCTTCAGGAGGGCCTTGTCCTCAGGCCACTTGAGGGCTTTTACGCGTTCAGGGTCCATCTGGTCCGCCTGGTTTTTTCAGAATGAATTCTTTCACGCGCTTGATGGCGCTGATGACGCTCTTCTCCCGGTACTCGAACCCAGCCCTCGTTCCAGACAGAGAAGCGCCCACCTCGACTGAAATGGAAGAGGATTTTTTCATCGCGAGTACCTGTGAAGGATATGCAGACCTGTGGCCCGTCATGACAAAGCTTATGACGCAGGCCACCGCCGCGTACGGCGCGACCTCCGCACCGAAGAGCTCCACCGCCATTATGCTCGCGGCTATAGGCGTGTTCGCCGCGCCCGCAAGCAATGCCACGAAACCTATGGCCGAGAGCATGGCCGGGTCTACATGGAGGACAGGGCTCAAGGCCGAGCCAGCTGTAGCTCCGACAAAGAATATCGGGGTGCCTATGCCGCCGTGTCCGCCGAAACTCAACGTCACAGAGGTGAAGATGGATTTCATGATGAACGCGTACCAGGGGACCTCTTGCCCTTCGAGCGCCGACTGTATGGTGTTGAGGCCGAGGCCCAGGTAATGTTCGGAGAATATGAATGTCAGTGTCACGAGAAAGACCCCGGCGATGACGGCCTTTGCCTCAAGAGGAAGCTTCACGGCGGCCGACGCTTTTCTGCCGAGCCTTAATGTCTCGACAAGGAAAAAAGAGCAGAGGCCGAAAAAGATACCCGCTGCAATGACCTTCAGGAAGAAGGCCTCCGAGAAGACGGGGACGAAGGTGATGGGGTTGTAAAAGTAGGTGAGCCCCATCCATGACGAGACCTGGTAGCTAATTATTCCGGCGACGAACGAAGGCAGGAGCACGTCATAACGTATGCTGCCTACGAAAAGGACCTCCATCCCGAATATCGCACCGGCAAGAGGGGTGCCGAAGACTGAGGAGAAGCCGCTGCTTATGCCGCAGATGACGAGCTTACGCCTGTCGCTTCCGTCGAACCTCAGCAGGTCGGCGAGCATCGACGCCATCCCGGCCCCTATCTGCGCGCTCGGCCCTTCTTTACCGGCGGAGCCTCCTGTCGTCAGAGTTATGAACGAGCGGATGAACTCGGCCGCAACGCTCACCGGTTTTATCTTCCCGGAGTTGTTATGGATGGACTCTATGGCCTTGTTCGCGCCGTGGCCTTCGGCCGTTGGCAGGACGCGCTTTATTATTATGGCGCTCGCAAGAAGGCCCAGCGGCATGGCGAGAAAATAGTATCTGTAATCTGACGCAATGGCGGCGCCCCAGTTGAGGGCCTTCACGAAGACGGTCGTGGACGTGCCGACGATGACGCCGACGGCAGTGGCCAGGAGGACCCACTTGAGGACGCTTATGAAGATGATTGTCTCTTCGGCGATTCTTTTTTTCATCGGCTGAGTGAAGGGTCTTCAGATATTATAGCATCTATTACCCTGAAAAAAAGAAAGGCCTCTCATGAGGCCTTTTCTCAAAGCTTAATTATCAAACGAGGCGTTCTAACCCGCCGCGCCGTACTGGACTGTCTCGTACGCGTTCCCTTCTTTTTTCACCATGACGCAGGTCCCTTCGAATACCACCCCTTCGTCTATGATGAGCGTCGGCGTCTTTATCTCTCCGAGGAACTTCGCCGGGCTCCGGAGCTCTACCCGGACGGCCGCGTCCAGGTTGCCCTTTACAGTGCCGGTTATTATGGCGCTGCCCGCTTTTATCTCACCCTCGATAGATCCGCCGTCCCCAACGACAAGCGTACCTGTTGCCGATATCTCTCCTTTGAAACTGCCGTCGACCCTGACGGTCTCCTCAAAGGACATCTTTCCCTCTATCGCCATGCCCTTGCCGATGAAACCGGCCACTTCCCCGACCTTTTTCTTATCTTCCTTTTCCTTACCGAACATTCAGCCCTCCTTTATAACACTCGTGAGAAGCCCATCTTATAGGGAACGGGCCTCTCCCGACAAGAATAAAGGTCACTTTTTACGCTGAAATCATACGGAGGAGCTCGAGGAGCCGCTCCCTTTCGTCAGGCGAAAAATAGCTTATCTCTATGCTCCCCTTGCCTTTTCTGTCCTTGAGGGCCACTTTCGTGCCGAATATGGCGCGAAGCTCGTCCTCGATGGGGCTTTTGACGGCATCCGAAGCCCTGGGTTTTGAAACCTTCTCCTTCTTTTCACCGGCGGCAAGGGCCTCCGCCTCCCTGACTGAAAGGCCCTTGGTTATTATCTGCCTGCAAAGCTCGGTCTGCTGGGCGTGCCCCTCTATCGAAAGGAGCGCCC
This sequence comes from uncultured bacterium, assembly GCA_905339405.1. Classification (GTDB taxonomy): domain Bacteria; phylum Desulfobacterota; class GWC2-55-46; order GWC2-55-46; family GWC2-55-46; genus GWA2-54-12. The sequence continues at coordinate 5,783 of CAJPGC010000010.1, forward strand.
TGGCATGGCCCATGGTAATGCTGCCCTTTACTATCTCTTCCCTTACCTCGTGGGGGAGCTTCAAAAGCCTTATGTAGTTGGCGACCGTGGCCCTGTCCTTGCCGACCTTTTTGGCGACCTCGTCCTGAGAAAGGCCAAAACCCATGAGGGACCTGTAGGAGTCGGCCTCCTCTATGGCGTTGAGGTCCCGCCTCTGTATGTTCTCGATTATGGCGAGCTCGAGGCTCTCTTCGTCAGAGGCCTCGACGACCACGACAGGCACTTCGGTAAGGCCTGCCATCCTTGAGGCGCGCCATCTCCTCTCGCCCGCTATGAGCTCGTACCCGCCCGCAGCCCTCCTTACGATGAGGGGCTCGATGACCCCCTTTTCCTTTATGGAGTCCGAAAGCTCGGCCAACGCGGCCTCTTCGAAAAACTTCCTCGGCTGGGTGGGGTTCGGGTTTATCTCGGATATTGGACAGTAAAAGAACTTTTCCCGGGTCGCGGCGGGCGCGGCCCTTTCAACGGAAGCCTCGCCTATGAGAGCGCCAAGCCCCCTGCCGAGTACCTTTTTCTTATTGAGCATATTGCTCCCTCATTGCTAAGTAGTTGATTTTGCTGAAGAATCCTGTATCAAGTGGCCTGCCAGCTCCTTTGCCAGCTCCATATAGCTCACCGCGCCTTTTGACTGAATGTCATAGAGGATGGCTGGCTTACCAAAGGAAGGGCTCTCAGAAAGCTTTATGTTCCTCGGTATTACAGTCGTAAAGGCCTTCGCTCCGAAATGCGACCTTATTTCCTCTTCGACCTGGCGGGTAAGGTTGTTCCTGGCATCGTACATTGTAAGGAGTATGCCCTCTATGTCGAGGGCCGGGTTGAGCTTGGCCTTGATAAGCTCGATAGTCCTCATTATATCGCTTATGCCCTCAAGCGCGTAGTACTCGCACTGGAGCGGTATGAGGACGGAGTCTGCCGCGACGAGGGCATTGACCGTAAGAAGGCTCAAGGACGGCGGGCAATCGATGAAGATGTAATCAAAGAGGTCTTTTACCTCGTTCAGGCAGTTCTTGAGCCTGTACTCCCTTGACGGGTGGTCGATAAGCTCGACTTCCGCGCCTGTAAGGTCTATGGAAGTGGGAACTATCTTCAGATACTTAAGGCCGGTAGCTTTCAGCAGGGATTTTATGGACTCCTCGCCTATCATCGCGTGGTAGATGCCTGTGGAGCCCCTTTTGTCTAGCCCCAGGCCGCTAGTTGCGTTGCCCTGGGGGTCAAAATCTATCAAGAGGACCTTCTTTTCAGCTACCGCGAGCGTTGCGGCGAGGTTTACCGAGGTAGTCGTCTTGCCTACCCCGCCCTTCTGGTTCGCTATGGCTATTATCTTGCCCATGTGTCTCCGTTTATTGGTGTGCTCAAAGTGTAAAACATCGAGCAGGTGGTTTCAAGGGAAAAGATGCCCTGAGATGTTCCACGTGGAACATTTCGGGGAACCCGGGGCTTAAAGCGCAAAAATGTTCCACGTGGAACACTTTTGTGCCTTATCGCGCTGCCGCGCCTTGGTTTTTTACAAAAATACCGTGTAACGCGGCTACCGCCGCTCTCTGTAACAGGGAGCTCCACGCGCTTTCCTCCTCCCCACCCGCGAACCTCGCCCCTAAGGTCGCTTCGCTCCCCGCAGCCCCGGCTCGGTTCGCCACCGCCTCCGCGAGAAGCGCTCCGCCCTGTTACGGGTATTGGTTAGAGACAAAAATACTTTCAAGCGTTTAAATGTTCCACGTGGAACATCAGCCCTTCCTCATCTTCACCAAGCTCATCCTCCTGCCGGAGAAAGGCACCTCTATCTCATGGACATCAGGGGCGGAAAAGCCTGCAACAGCACCCATGGCCGCTATCTCCTCTTCTACGGACGGCCCCTTCATGGCCAAAAGCATGCCGCCAGGCTTAACGTAAGGCGTGCCGAGCGCCACAAAGGCCTCGAGCTCGGCAAACGCCCTTGAAGTGACGCAGTCAAAAGCTCCTGAGAGCCTGTATATCAATTCGGGCGACTCTACCCTGCCTGATATGGCCTCCGCTCCCTTCAAATCAAGGATGCGAATCATGTGGCGGATGAAATGGACCTTCTTTTCGACAGAATCCATCATAGTTATATTCAGGGAAGGCAAGGCTATCTTGAGGGGAAGGCCGGGAAAGCCCCCGCCTGAGCCTATGTCCAGGAGCGTATCCACACCGGAAAGGAAGCGGACCGAAGTGAGCGAATCGAGGAAATGCTTGATAATTATGTCTTTTTCGCCGGTTATCGAGGTAAGGTTGATTTTTTTGTTCCAGGCCTGAAGCTCACGCAGGTATTTAAGGAAGGCCTTGAGCTGGGCATCGCTGAGACCGACGCCCAGCTCGAGGGAGCCTTTTTCAAGTATTTCAAGGAGTTCCGTGTCAATCATATTAATGTTAGTCCATTGTGCCGAGCAGGACGAAAATTTTATCTACTATAACTTTTCTTAAATACCTTGTAACGCGGCTGCCGCCGCTCCGGTATATGGTAAAAACAAAACCGCAAGCTTACCTGTAAGCCCCGATCCTTTTCAGGTGGACCATCAGCATGGAGATGGCTGCCGGGGTCACCCCGGATATCCTGCTGGCCTGGCCAATGGATGCAGGCCTCACATTCTCGAGCTTCTCCCTTATCTCAGCCGAAAGGCCCGCCACCTCGGCAAAGCTTATCTCCGGTATGCGTATCTCCTCTATCTTCTTGAACCGCCCGACCTCTTCGAGCTGCCTTTTAATGTAGCCCTCGTACTTTGTCTCTATTTCTACGGCCTCGGCGACCTCCGGGTCTACGTCAAATTCCTTACCCGCAAGCTCGAAGACGTCCTTCAGAGTCATCTCCTGTCTTCTCAGGAGCTCTCTCAAGCTGACGGACTTTCTCAGCTCCACAACGCCCATTTTGGAGAGCGCATTGTTCACCTCTTTTGTGGGGTTTATCTTTCCGGAGTCCAGAAAATCATTTAACTTATTGATTCTATTGATTTTTTCAAGGAAGACGCCATATACGGCATCCGGGACAAGCCCGGCTTCGTAGCCCTTTTCCCGAAGCCTCATATCCGCGTTGTCTTCCCTCAGTATCAGCCTATACTCGGCCCGCGAGGTGAACATCCTGTAAGGTTCCCGGGTGCCCCTCGTGACAAGGTCGTCTATCATTACCCCGATGTAGGACTCTGACCTGTCGAGTATTAGAGGCGGCCTGCCCCGGAGCTTCAAAGAGGCGTTGAGACCCGCGAGAAGCCCCTGGCTGGCAGCCTCCTCGTAGCCTGAAGTGCCGTTTATCTGACCGGCGAGGAAAAGTCCGGCGACCGCCTTTGTCTCAAGCGAGCAGGTAAGCTGGGTCGGCTCGACATAATCGTACTCGATTGCGTAGCCGGGACGGAGTATCTCGGCCTCCTCCAAGCCGGGGATGGTCTTCAAGAACAGCCTCTGGACTTCTATCGGCAGGGAGGTCGAAAGGCCGTTTGGGTATACCTCGACGGTCTCCGCCCCCTCGGGCTCGAGAAACACCTGGTGGCGCACCCTCTGCGGAAACTTCATCACCTTGTCTTCGATGGACGGGCAATACCTCGGGCCTATGCCCTCTATCGCGCCGCTATATAAAGGAGAGCTGCCGAGGTTCTCCCTGATTACCCGGTGAGTCTCATCGTTGGTATAAGTTATGTGGCATGGGAGCTGCTCCCTCGTAAAAGGCGGCGAGGTGAAAGAAAATGGCTTGAACTCGCCCGGCGACTGGAGGGGCTGCATCGCAGTCTTCGAATAATCTATCGACCTTGCATCCAGCCTCGGGCACGTGCCGGTCTTCATCCTGCCGAGCTTGAAGCCAAGCGACCTGAGGGAATCTGAAAAGCCGAAACTTGCCGGGTCCCCTGCCCTGCCGCCTGGGAAGTTCACAAGGCCGATATGGATGAGCCCTTTAAGGAAAGTGCCTGTGGTGGCTATGACAGCCGCCGCCCTGAACTCTTCGCCTGTTGTAAGGCGCACGCCTTCCACGGCCGCCAGTCCGTCCGGCCCGCTCACTATAATGAGGGAGTCTACGGCGCCCTGCCTCAGGTGTAGCCCGGCTGTCCGCTCGAGGACCTTTTTCATTCTGGCCCTGTAAAGAGCCCTGTCGGCCTGGCCGCGAGTTGCCCTTACCGCCGGGCCCTTGCTGTCGTTCAGGGTCCTCATCTGTATGGCGGTCTCGTCGATGGCCTTCGCCATCTCGCCGCCGAGAGCGTCTATCTCCCTTACGAGGTGCCCCTTGGCTATCCCGCCAATTGCGGGGTTGCAGGACATCTGCCCGATGGTGTCGAGGTTCAAGGTGATGACGAGAGTTGAAAGACCCGTGCGCGCCCCCGCGAGAGCCGCCTCGACCCCGGCGTGACCCGCGCCGATGACAATTATGTCGTACTTACCGTTATGCAATGTTGCGCCTTTTGAAATACTCAATACGGTATTCTATCTTGCGGATAAAAAAGGTGTCAACCTGTTTTAGTGTTTATATGAACTCCGGTTTTTGATATAATTCATGTTCGAAAAGGAACGAGGGATTTTTGCGGCGGCGGGATATCAATCATCGTTTAACAGGCGTTTTCAACATCTGATTTGAGGGCTGAGACAACGGATATGGCCGGATTCCTCAGTGAATCCAAATTAGATTGACTTCGACCGAAAAAACTGTATACTTCCCACTTATGCCAAAAACAGCCGATAAATCTAAAAAAGCAGTGAACGCTTCAAAGAAAAAGGAACAGGCCTCCGCGAAGCCGAAAGCTCCCGCGAAGAAGGCAGCCGTTTCAACCTCAAAGGAACCAAAACAAATGGCAAAGACAACGGGCACCAAGACAGCTGCCGCCGTCAAAAAGCCAGCGACGACGACCAAGGGCAAGGTCCCTTTCAAGACCGAGATAACGCAGAAGCTTCAGGACGCCAAGAACAAGATCCTCCAGGAAGTCTCCCAGAAGGTCCGCAGCGAGTCGAACATACTGAAGCACGAGATAGGCGACATATACGACATCGCGAGCAACGAGCGTGAAAGGGAGCTTACCTTGATGCTCGGCGACCGCGACAGGGAAAAGCTCTCCGAGATCGAGGACGCCCTCGACCGCCTCAAGGACAACTCCTATGGGACCTGCGAAGAGTGCGGCGAACCCATCGCCGAGCAGAGGCTCAAGGCGCTGCCCTCGACAAGGGTCTGCGTCGAGTGCATGTCCAAGATGGAAAAGGAACTCAAGATAAAAGGCAGGGGCTACGAAGAAGAGACTGGGCTCGGCATCCTTGAAAGGACCGAATCAGAAGAAGAAGAGTTCTGAGCCGCCTCCCGTCAAATGGCTGTTCAAAAGCCGGGCCCCGCAAAGGTCCGGCTTTTTGTTTAAGGCCCCCAATAAGTTCCAGCGAGGAAGTAACGATGGGCCGAACCAGAATTTTCATAGCGCTCCTGGCGTTCCTCTTCATCCCCGCGAAGGCCTGGGCAAACGGGATAACCATGCTCGGGGCCTCGCAGATAGGGGACAATACAGCCGTCGCCATCGACTATGACCTTAAAGATTACAACAGGACTATAACCCTGTTCGACGTACCTGACAACGACGCTCTGCCGTCAGGGTCCAACTCAGAGACCGTCCAGCGCCTGAGGGGCAACCTCGTCAACCACACCTACTGGGCCGTGCGCTACCTCCCAAAGGACCGCAAGCACGGAGACGGGAAGCTGGCCGTTTTCATAGATTCCAAAACAGGTGCTATCCTTGGCATTTACACAGAAAAATAAACTACCCCTCTCCCCCGCCCTCAAGTACGCCGTCGCCGTCTCAATTGTGCTCGTCCTGCTGGCCGCGTCCTGGTTTTACATGAACAAGGCAAAAGAGAGCGTTACCTACACGAGGACGCTCATGGGGACGGTCGTCCAGCTCACCTTAATTGAAGGCGAGCCAGCCAGGTTCGACGAAGCTGCTGAAGCGGCTTTCACGGAGATATCGAGGCTGGAATCCATCTTCAGCTCCTACAAGGACGACAGCGACGTCTCCCGGATAAACGCCGCCGCCGGAAAAGCGCTGGTCGATATCAAGCCAGAGACCGTGGAGGTCCTCCGCAAGGCCCTTTACATGGCGGCCCTCTCTGAAGGGGCTTTCAACCCGGCGGTAGGCGCCCTCGGAAAAGTATGGGGGCCCTCCGGGGAAAAAGGGGTAGTGCCTGCTGAAGATGAGATAAAAAAGCTCCTGCCGCTCGTCGATTACCGCTCAATCATCCTAAAGGAGCACGATGGGAAAGCCGGGCTTGAAAAAGAGGGTATGGCGATAAACCTCGGCGGGATAGCTAAGGGGTATATCGTCGACAAGGCGGCGGTTGCCATGAGGAAAGCTGGCGTCACCCGGGCCATCATCCACGCCGGGGGAGACATGACCGTCTTCCAGAGGGATAATGAAAAACCCTTCACCATCGGCCTGCAGCACCCGAGAGAGAAAAAGCTCCTCGGAGAGGCATTCGTCTACAACGGAGCGATAGCTACCTCCGGCGACTACGAGCGCTTCTTCATAAAGGACGGCGTAAGGTACCACCACATCCTGGACCCGAAGACGGGTTTCCCGTCGAAGGGCACCCAGGCAGTCACCCTCATTGCGGCAGACCCGACAATAGCCGACGCGCTTTCAACAGCGGTCTTCGTGCTCGGCCCTGAAAAGGGGATGGCCTTGATCGAAGGGCTCGACGGGGTCGAGGGCGTAATAGTCGGCGAAGACGGGTTGGTCAGGGTCTCGAGCGGGTTTAAAGGGAAAATATACTGATTCGACTTCGCCTTTAAAAAGGGTGAATAATGAGGTTTGCAAGGTGGGCTCTGCCCAGTATTTTTCGAATTTTATCGCGCGCTGCTGCGCAAAAAGGTCTATTCCAAAAATCCATGTAACGCGGCTGCCGCCGCTCTCTGTAACATGCTCCGCTTGCTTTCCACCCCTCCCTCCCGCGAAACGCTCCCCCAAGGTCGCTTCGCTCCCATGCTTCCCCGTCGCGTTTCGCCCTTCCTCCCTGAGGCGCGCTCCGCATGTTACGGCGCATGGGTTAGAGACAAAAAAACCCTTCTCTTCATATATGAGAAAGGGTTGAGATGACAAATTCAAACCCGGCCAGGAAAAGTAGCTATCTTACCCCTGCCCTTCCACCTTCTTCGTAAGCTTCACCGGCCTCTGGAACTGGTTTACAGCCTTGTTGTGTTCTTTAAGGGATTTTGAGAACTGGTGGGTGCCGTCGTTGCGGGAGACGAAATAGAGGTAGTCTGCCTTCTCAGGGCGAAGGGCCGCCAGAATCGAGTCCCTGCCGGGGTTGGCAATGGGGCCCGGCGGCAGCCCGAAGTTGACGTATGTGTTGTACGGGGATTTCATGGCGAGGTGGCTCTTTTTGATGTTGCCGTCGAATGCCGGTATGCCGTAGATGACAGTCGGGTCGCTCTGGAGCCTGATGCCTTTTCTGAGCCTGTTGTGGAATACGGCCGAGATGAGGCCTCTTTCCGACGTGGCGCCAGTCTCTTTTTCTATGATGGAGGCCAGCGTGACGGCTTTTCGCATCGACATCCCGCTCTTTTCAAGGTCGTTTTCAAACTCCGAGAAGACCGTCCTGAAACGCTCGACCATGCGGGAGATCATCTCGTCGGCGCTCATGCCCTTGTTGAAAGCGTATGTGTCGGGGAAAAGGTACCCTTCGAGAGTGGGGCCCGTGAGGCCGAGGGATTTCACCAGCCCTGGGTCGGCGGCGCGTGCGATGAAGACCTGCCTCTGGACGAGGCCAGCCTCCTCGAGGGCGGACGCTATCTCCATGATATTGTACCCTTCGGGCACCGTCACGAGATACCTCTTTACCTTTCCCTGCACGAGGTGCTCGAGCACTTCCATCGGGGTCATGTTCGTTGCGAACTCGTACTCCCCGGCCTTTACCTTCTTATAGGCTCCGAGGAGACGGCCCGCAAAGCTGAAGCTGTCCGCGTCCCGGACGACTCCGGCGCTCTCGAGCCTCTCGGCTATCATCCTGAAACTCAACCCGCGCTCTATTGTGACGACGCGGCTCTCAGGCGTATTCGAAGGGGCGGTGTAGAAAGTGATGTACAGGTGCGTCAGGGCCAGCATTGCCGCTGCCGCGAGGATGAGAACGATTTTTTCTAGGCGCTTGCGCATGGAGTGTAGGGAAACCGGCTATTGGGGGCTGTTCTTCAGGCTGTCAAGATAGCCCTGTAGTATGTAAGAGGCAGCCATCTTGTCGACGACCTCTTTTCTGCGCCCCCTGCTGATGTCCCCTTCTATGAGGAGGCGCTCCACAGCGGCCGTTGAAAGCCTCTCGTCCCAGGTAAGGACAGGGAGGGGGCCTGCTTTGAGCAATTCTACGAATTTCAGGACGAACTCGGTAGTGGAGCTCGAGGTGCCGTCCATATTGAGCGGCAGCCCGGCCACTATCTTTTCGACCTCGTTTTCACGTGCTATGCTGAAGACCTCTTCGAGGTCTCTGGCCAGCGACGACCTTTTAATGACCTTCAGGGGCTGCGCGGTGATCCCGGCCTCGTCGCTCAAGGCCACCCCTATTGTCTTCCTGCCTATATCAAGCCCGAGTATCCTCAGCGGCCATCTCCCTTTTTACGGAATGGCCCGGCATCATTCATGAGCGGATATAGCGGCACGGCGCGCTCATGTCCCCGAAGCCCTTCAAGAAATATAACCTCTAAAGGCATGCTTCTTCAAGGTAATTCTTGACTCGGGCATGGCGACCCTGTAAAATAAAAATCTTTCGGAACCCGGGCGGTTAACTCAGCGGCAGAGTGCCACCTTCACACGGTGGAAGTCACAGGTTCAAATCCTGTACCGCCCACCATTGAACATCCCCCCTGAAAGACCGCGCTTTTCCATCCGGCTCCCCACGGGCCAGCCTGGAACTATTATCATTAAATAAAACCTTATTTATTCATATTGACAGTGCTTTTCAAAAGGTCTATAATTTGTTAAATAATGTTTGTATGCCCCCTTCTTGATTAACACCGGGTGACAAAGCGCCTCGGCAAATTCTCCGTAGCTCTGGCTTTTCCTAAAAGCTCCGCTCTCGTACTGAATTGCCCTCTTTGCCACTCCCCTGAGAACGCGGAAAATGTTTCAGGACCGGTTATCGTGTGAACCTCATCAAGATGATGCATCAAGATAATTTGAGTAAAGGAGAGTAAAATGGGCGTCAGCTATTCAGATATAATCGAGAGGATGAGATGGGCGGGGAAGCTCAAGAACGACTCTGCCGTCGCCAGGGTGCTTGGAGTTACCCCCCAGGCCCTCTCCAACTATAAGAAAAGAGGCGAGATGCCGACCGACCTGGTCCTGAGGTTCGCGAACATCTACGGCCTTTCGGTCGACTGGCTCATATCCGGCGAGGGCGAGATGTACAAGCCAGGCAGGGGCGGCGAGCTTTCCGGAAAGGGCTACATGATAGCCGCCGAAGAGACCAGCTCCTACGGCAAGGAAGGCAAGGAGTTCAGGCCCCCTGATTTCGCTTCGCTCTCTCCCGACGAGATAATCTACGTCGGCAAGCTCCTCAAGATCCTCCGCAGCAGCAACAAGAGCACCGCGGCGGCAATCAAGTACAGCGTCGATGCCTTCCTGAAGGCGTCTGAACTTCCGGTCGAGGCTTTCGAGCCTGAAAAGGAAGCAGTAAACAAGAACTAAATCAAAAACAGAGGGCCGCGTCCTTTCGGGGGCGCGGCCTTTTTTCATTTCAGGCCCGACATTGCCGTAGTTGACCGGATGGAATCTATATGGTAATTTCACCAGTTATGGGAAAAGGCTTGAATTTGAATGTCCTGGGCGGCTGGCATGCCCCGCCGGACGCGGCCGCGTCCAGGTTCCTTGAAGGATTGAAGGCCCACGAAAAACTCCTCCTTTTCTCGGAGGGCTCGATGACCCTCGAGCTCGAGCTGCTGACGGGCAAGAGAGTCGACGTCGAGCTCAAGATGAGGGGCGAGCGGGCCCTCTCCATTGAAGAGGCGGAGTTCCTCGGCGTTGACCCGCGCTCAGGTGCCCTTGAAAGGGAGGTCTGGCTCGTCGCGGGACAGACAAAACTCCTTTACGCGCGCACGCTCATACCGGCCAATTGCATCTCTGGCGAGGTCAGGTCGGCGCTCGACGAAAAAAGCTCCGAGCCGCTGGGAAGGGTCCTCTCCTCGATGGGGATCCTTTTCGCGAAAGAAAGGCTCGAAGCGGGGATCGTCAGGTGCGAGGCGGCCTCATTAGACCTGGGGCTTTCCGTGGAAAGCACTTTTTACGCGAGACGCTATATCTTATACAACAAGGGTGCGGGCGGCTGGGTCATAAAGGCGGCCGTGGCCGAGGTGTTCAGCCCGGCGCTCGTCGGCCCTCTCGGGGCCGCCAGATGAGCTCCTCAGCGCCCGCGCTTGTAAAGCTCACGGCTGTATCCGAGCTCGTGCGCCTTCCCAAACAGCAGGGGACTCTACTTCTGCTGTGGCCGACAATGTGGTCGCTTTTCATAGCCTCGGGCGGCGCGCCGTCACTGAAGCACGTCCTTATATTCACGCTCGGCACCTTTCTCATGAGGAGCGCGGGCTGCGCCATAAACGACCTGGCCGACAGGAAGTTCGACCCGGAAGTCGAAAGGACCAGGACAAGGCCGCTTGCCAGCGGCGCGCTCAAGCCCGTTGAGGCGCTCTTTATATTCGCGGTCCTTTGCCTGCTGGCATTCGCGCTCGTCCTTCAGCTCAACCGGCTTACGGTCATGCTCTCATTTGCCGGAGTGGCCCTGGCGGCCGTCTACCCGTTCGTGAAAAGGGTGAGCCACTTCCCGCAGGTCGTCCTCGGCATGGCTTTCGGCTGGGGAAGCGTAATGGCCTGGACCGCCGTCACCGGCGAGCTCTCGGCGGCGGCCCTGCTAATATTCGTCGGCAACATATTCTGGTCGACGGCCTATGATACGATATACGCGCTCATGGACAAGGAAGACGATTTGAGGATAGGCGTAAAATCGACCGCCATATTCTTCGGCGACAAAGTCTTCAAGGCGCTCGCCGCTCTTTACTTCCTGATGATTCTGACTCTCGGGGCCGCCGGTATGGTTGCGGGGCTCGGCACGCTATATCTCGCGGGGCTCGTGGTGTGCCTCGTGCTTTTCCTTTCAGTCGTAGGCATGGTCAAATCGAACCCCGTAAGGCAGACGGCGAACAGGGGATTCATCGCGAACGCCTTCATAGGCGGGGTGCTGCTTTTTTTCATAATGATCGATTTTAATTTCTAAGGATGGCCGATGCCGTATAACGATCTACGCGAATACCTCGAAGAGCTCGAAAAAAAAGGGCTCCTCAAGAGGATAAAGACAGAGGTCGACACTGACCTCGAAGTCGCCGAGATACAGGACAGGCTCGTGAGAAGCGGCGGCCCGGCCGTCCTGTTCGAGAAGGTCAAGGGACACTCGATGCCCATAGTCGGGAACCTCTTCGGCACGAGGGAGCGGGTCGCGCTCGGCCTCGGCGTCAATGAAGAAGACCTGGGCGAGATAGGGCAATTCATAGCGATGCTCCAGAGGCCGGAGCCTCCGGAGGGGCTCTGGGACGCGGTCAAGAAGATACCGTTCTTCGGCAAGGTGCTGACGCTCGGGCCCAAGACGGTAAGGAGCGGCCCCTGCCAGGAGGTCGTCCATACCGACGGCGCGGACCTCTCGAAGATACCCATCATTAAATGCTGGCCAGGGGATGCGGCCCCTCTCATAACGTGGCCGCTCGTCGTCACGCAGTCTCCCGAAGGCGGCCAATACAACGTCGGCGTCTACAGGATGCAGTACCTGGACTCGAAACGCGCCATCATGCGCTGGCTCAGCCACAGGGGCGGGGCCACTCACCAGAGGCAGTGGCAGGCGGAAGGCAAGGCGATGCCTGTTGCGATAGCCATCGGCTGCGACCCGGCGACCATCATCGCGGCGGTCACGCCCGTGCCCGAAAACGTCGGCGAGTACCACTTCGCCGGAGTGTTGAGGAAAAAGGCGATAGAACTCGTAGAGTGCAAGACGGTCCCGCTGAAGGTGCCCGCGACGGCGGAAATAGTAATAGAAGGCGAGATAAGGCACGACGACCTCGCGATGGAAGGCCCGTTCGGCGACCACACCGGCTACTACAACGCGGCCGAGCCCTTCCCGGTTTTCCACGTGAAGGCGATAACGCACAGGAAAGAGCCCCTGTACCTGACGACCATCACCGGGAGGCCGCCCAAGGAAGACGCCGTAATAGGCACCGTCCTCAACAGGCTCTATTTGCCCTCGTTGAAGCTTCAGTTCCCGGAGGTCGTTGACTTCAGCCTGCCGATGGAAGCGGTCTCCTACAGGATAGCGGTCGTATCGATAAAGAAAGAGTACCCCGGGCACGCGCGGAGGATCATGATGGGCCTCTGGGGTATCCTGAAGCAGTTCACCTACGTGAAGTACATAATCGTCGTCGACGAAGACATAGACGTGCACAACTGGGCAGACGTGATATGGGCGATTTCCACAAGGGTCGACCCGAAGAGGGACAGCTTCTTCGTAGAGAACACGCCGATAGACTACCTCGATTTCTCCTCCCCTCTGGACAGCCTCGGCTCGAAGATGGGAATAGACGCGACGAACAAGTACCCGCCCGAAGTCACGCGCAAATGGGGCGAGACGATGAAGATGGACAAGAAGACGGTCGAGCTCGTGGACAAGAAGTGGAAGGAATACGGGTTTTAGTTCAACTATAGAAGGTTGCCGGAATCGAAATTTTATCAAGGCTTCTTAAAAAGCTCCAGATGCAAGACGTCGAGGCGCGAGGAGTGAAGCGTATGTTTCTATGCGCCGCAATGAACTCGCGACGAAGACAACGGCGCAGATGGATTTTTTGAAAACCTATTAGAGGGTACATGACTACAGACGCCGAAAAATTCGACCAATGGGGCCGCGAATGGTGGAACCCCGCAGGGAAGCTCTTTTCGCTTCACAGGATAAACCCGCTCCGCTTCGAGTACTTCTCAAAGGCGGCCGGGACGCTTGAGGGAAAGACGCTCCTCGACGTAGGCTGCGGCGGCGGCCTTCTCGCGGAAGAGTTCGCAAAGGCCGGCTCCTCCGTCACGGGCATCGACCTTTCACCGGTAGCGATAGAGGCCGCGAAAAAGCACGCGGAGCTCTCCGGGCTTTCGATAGAGTATAAAGTAGGCTCGCCAACCGCGCTCGCGAAAGAGGCCCATGCCTTCGACATAATCGTCTGCGCCGAAGTGCTCGAACACGTAGACGACCTCGGCGCGTTCTTAAAAGACACGCTCTCGATGCTGAGGCCCGGGGGCCTGTTCTTCTTCGGCACGATAAACAAAACGATAAGGGCGCGCTTTCTCGCGCTTTTCGTGGCCGAAGACCTCCTCGGCATGGTGCCCAGGGGCACGCACGACTACAACAGGTTCGTGAGGCCGTCCATATTAAAGCAGCTCCTCGAGGAAAACAACGTGGAGATGATGGAGCTCAAGGGCATGAGCTACGACCCGTTGAAGCTCGAGTTCAGGATATCAAACGACACTTCGGTCAACTATCTCGGCTACGCCGCGAAAAGGTGAAGCGCCACTCAGATGTTCTTAACGTTTATCGTCATACTAACCTTCGTTACGGTCGCCGTCCCCCTGCTCGCGACAGCCTGGCTCCTGAAAGGCAAATTCAAGAGCAGGATAGACTGGCTCCTCCGTGTGTTCGTCTCCGCGGCCCTGATCGTTTTTTTCCTGCTCGCCGGAACATGGGTCTTCCTTAGCGTCTGGCTGAAGTACGCCGTAAAGGCGCTTTTCGTCTACGCCGTGATAAAGACTTTCCCGAGGCTCGAGGACAGGAAAATATTCGGCAAGAGGGACGATAAGGGCAAGGTCAGCTACAACGGCCGCCTTGCGGTTCTCGTCATATTCCTGGCCCTAGATTTCTTCGTCATAAAGGGCAGGTTCTTCAAGGGAGATGCGACGGAGCTGAGCTTCCCGCTTAAAGACGGCAGGTTCCTCGTCGCACAGGGCGGGGCCAGCCCCATAACGAACATCTTCCACAACAGCGATCCTTCACAGAGGTTCGCGCTCGACATTGTTAAGCTCAACGCTCTCGGCAACAGGGCCAACGGGTTTTTCCCGGGCGAGCTTTCAAGGTACAAGGCCTTCGGCGAGGTCGTCTACAGCCCGTGCTCGGGCGTCATCGCGGGCGTTGCCGACGGACTGCCCGACAACAAGCCGCGCCAGGCCGACAGGAAAAACCCGGCTGGCAACCACATAGTAATAGACTGCGGAAAATCGAGGGTCCTCCTTGCGCACCTTTTGAACGGCAGCATAACCGTAAAGGCCGGACAGTTCGTAAAGGGCAGCCAGGTGCTCGCGCGGGTCGGCAATTCGGGGAACACCTCGGAGCCGCACCTCCACATACAGGCGTGGGATATAGACAAGCCGGAAAAGGCGCTCCCCCTCACCTTCGACGGCGAGTTCCTCGTAATGAACAGCACATTAAGGAATTAGGGAAATGACAGAACGCAAAAAAAATATTCTCATTTGGACCGCCCTTATCATATTGTCGATGGTAAGCGCGTGGTTCATAGTCTCGGGCAAGATGCAGTACATGGAAAGGGAGTTCGCCGACGTCAAAGCGGCGAAAGCCGGAGGTGAGTTTGAAAAAGGCTGGCTGCCTTCGTTCCTGCCTGAGGACGCCGCAGCCATCAAGGTCATAAACAACACAGACAATAAATCAGCCCTCGTATCTTTCAACTTCTCGTCGGCCCCTGACATGGCGGCATGCAAAGAGACGCCGCTTAAGGACGCGGCGTTTCCGGCCGAAAGGGTCGTCCTGTGGTGGCCAGAAGAGCTTACGGAAAAAGGGAAAGTTGAAGCAGGCTATTCTATTTTCAAATGTGAAGACGGCCAGGCGGCTGTGAACGCAGGGAAAAAGGAAGTTTATTTCTGGAAGTAAGTTGATGGAAAGCTTCCCCATTTTTATGAAGCGGGACTTAGGGGGATGGGTTTTAGCAGTAAATCTATTCTTGTATTGTCTTTAACCATACACCGTAACAGGGCGGAGCGCGCCTAAGGGAGGAAGGGCGAACCGAGCCGGGGCTGTCGGGAGCGAAGCGACCTCAGGGGCGAGGTTCGCGGATGGAGGAGGAAGAAAGCGCGTAGAGCCCTGTTACAGAGAGCGGCGGTAGCCGTGTTACATGGTATTTTAGCAAAAGCCTATTTGCGCGGCAGCGCGTACAAGCGTTTTCACATAAGCATCCTGATGTTGTGTATAGATTAATCCGCCCTGTTACGGGGTTTGGTTTAGAGACAAAACAAAGCAAACTGTCCTGCAAAAGGAATTTTTCAAAACGCCTTTTCTATCTCTCCCGCGATCCTCTTCGCGGCCTCGACCGGGTCCGCTGCCTTTCTTATCGGCCTTCCGACGACAATGTAATCAGCGCCGTTTTTTACAGCTTCAAAAGGAGTCACAACCCTCGACTGGTCGCCTACGGCGTCCTCCGCTGACCTGACGCCCGGCGTCACTATGAGA
>CAJPGC010000011.1 GCA_905339405.1 uncultured bacterium
TTGGCATCCATGTTGCCGAGCCTGAGCTCATTGGCGAGCCCGAGCTTTATCTTCGCCACGTGCGAAGTTATTTTTCTCGTGACGAACTCGAGCCCCCTTCTCGGGGACTCGTGGTTGAAAAGGATTCCCGAGCAGGCGAAGATGTCATAGCTCTCACGGTAGTTGACGGTTATGAAATGGCCGTAGACTTTTGCAACCCCATAGGGGCTTCTCGGGTGGAAGGGCGTCATCTCGGTCTGCGGCACTTCGCGTACCATGCCGAACATCTCGCTTGAAGAGGCCTGGTAGAACCTCGCGTCCGGCTTTATCTTCCGCACGGCCTCAAGGAGCCTCGTCGTGCCGATGCCCGTGACCTCTCCCGTGAGGGTCGGCTGGTTCCACGAGGTCGGCACGAACGACTGGGCCGCGAGGTTATATATCTCGTCCGGCTGTATCGTCTTTACGGCCTCGTCCAGCGAGGACTGGTCGGTGAGGTCGCCCTGCACGAGGTTAATCCTGTCCTGCAGGTGCGCTATCCTGTCGAACCTCTCAACGCTTGCGCGCCTGACCATGCCGTAGACTTCGTAGCCCTTCTCGAGGAGCAGTTCCGACAGGTACGAGCCGTCCTGCCCCGTTATTCCGGTTATGAGAGCTTTTTTCAAAGACACAGTTTTTTCCGCTCCTTATAGTTGGTTTCATTTCGAATTTTCGCGACGTTTATACTTTTGCAGCGGACTGCATGTACCATTCCACGGTCCTTTTCAAGCCCTCCTCAAAGCCTATCTTCGCCTTATACCCGAATTCAGAAAAGGCTCTCGTAGTATCGAGGCACCTTCGCGGCTGGCCGTCGGGCTTTGTCGCGTCAAAGGTTATCTCGCCCGTGAAGCCGGTAAGCCTGGCGATCAGTTCGACGAGGTCTTTTATGGATATCTCGAAACCTGTGCCAAGGTTAACGGGCTCGTTCTTGTTGTATTTTTCTGCAGCGAGCACGATCCCTTCGGCCGCGTCCTCCACATACAAAAATTCCCTGGTGGCCTTGCCAGTCCCCCAGACCGGGATGGAGCTGCTGCCGTTTTTTACCGCGTCCACGCATTTTTTTATGAGCGCCGGTATGACATGAGACGAAGACGGGTCGAAGTTGTCTTTGGGGCCATAGAGGTTCACCGGCAGCAGATATATGCTGTTGAACCCGTACTGCTGCCTGTATGCCTGGGACTGCACAAGGAGCATCTTTTTGGCAAGTCCGTACGGCGCGTTTGTCTCCTCCGGGTATCCGTTCCACAGATCGTCTTCCCTGAAAGGGACCGGAGTGAACTTCGGGTAAGCACATATGGTGCCGAGGGCCACGAACTTCTCAAGCCCGAACAGCCTGCCTTCCTCGATGAGCTGGACGCCCATCATGAGGTTGTCATAAAAAAAACTGCCGGGGTTTTCCCGGTTCGCGCCGATGCCGCCTACCTTCGCGGCAAGATGGATGACCATGTCAGGCTTCGCGTCCCTGTACAACCTTCGGCACGCTTCTCTTTCGACAAGGTTGTACTCTTTCGACCTCGGGACAAAAATTTTCTCACAGCCTGCCTTTTGTAATTTATCAACGACAAAAGAGCCCAGGAAACCGGCCCCGCCCGTAACCACGACATTCTTTCCACTGTAAAAACTCATAAGCCTCCTTCATAAATGTACATATCGTGGTTCATGCTCTTGCAATATCTTTCATCTTTTCCTCGAGAAGGGCGAGCACCCGGAGCTTGCCCCAGTTCTCAAGACAATAGTCGCGGCCGCCGTCGCCTAATTTCTTCCTCAATTCGGGGGCGGCCGAAAGAGCCGATATGGCTTCAGCGAAGGCCCTGGCGTCTCCTGGCCTGACTACTACTCCCCTGCCTGCGACAGCCCTTGCTATCTGCGTGCCTTCATGCGCGGTAGCCACCACCGGCCTGCCGCTCGCGAAAATACCGGGGAGCTTTGAAGGCATTACAAGGTCTTCTATGTCGGCCCGCTGCGGCATAAGGTGAACGTCGGCCATGTTCAAAAGGTCGTTGAGCTTTTCCATGGGCTGAAGATCGATGAACCTAACATGAGGGAGCCCCTTTGCGCGCTCGACGAGCCTGGCCCTGGCCGCGCCGTCGCCGCATAATACGAACAGGAGGTCCTTCCTTTCCGAAAGCAAACGCGCGGCTTCAAGTATGATATCCAGCCCCTGCTTTTCGCCCATGTTGCCGGAGTAGAGCATTACGGCCGCCTCAGGAGGTATGCCGAGCTCGGCTCTCATGGAGTTCTGGCGGGGCTGCGGGAAGATTGAATCAGTGTCGACCCAGTTTGGAAAAAGGAACCTCCGCCGTCCTTCGATGCCCTTTTCAGAAAGCTTGTCCATCATGCGGGGCGAGATTGTCGAGACGATATCGAACCTCTTCATCAGGAGCTTTTCAATTCCGATTACCAGTGATTTTATCCGTTTCCCCCGGATTATCCCCATGTCGAACGCCGCGTCAAGCTCAAAGTCCTGTACATGGAGCCAGGCCTTCGCGCCGCCCACTCGGGCGGCTGCCCACGCTCCGGGAGCCGCGAATATCGCAGGCTCGACGCTGAATACGACGTCCGGTCGCCAGAAGAGAGACTTTGCCAGGACAACCGGAAGACTTGAGACAGCGAAAGAAAAAAGGTGAAGGATACGCTTCAACCCGGAGGGCCTGGACGGCACCCACAAAGGGCACCTCGAAACCTTTACGCCATCTATCCGCTCAGTCCGGTAGCTTTTCCCTGAATAGCCCTCATTTATCTTCCATGCCGGGTAATATGGCGGAGCTGTCACCACGCGGACCTCGTGGCCCTGCGCTGCCAGCCAAGAGCTCATCTCTCCGGTGTATTTGCCTATGCCTGTAAGTTCAGGGGCGTAATTGAGGCCGTATATGAGGACCTTCATCAGATTATTTCTTTCGTGCGGTAATCACGAGACAGTCGCCCTTGCCGAGTAGGTTCCCCAACCAGAGGGCTGGAAAAAGAACGCCCCTTGTGAAGAGCATCAATGAGGCCATGAGCATGGCGTTTCTCATCTGCGTCGTCGGCTTGCCGTGCCTTGAGAAGAGCTTCGAGACAACCGATGAGGCAAACCAGAGCGCCGGTGACTCGTTCTTTATCTTCTTGACCTCGAACCCGGCAGCGTCGAGGAGCTTCCGTATGTTCTTGCCGGAGAAGTGCGCCGTATGGAAAGGCACGTGCCAGTTTATCCATGCTTTTGAGAAGAAGGCCCTCTGCCAGCTCGCTGCGTTGGGACAGCTTATCCAGAGCTCCCCACCCGGCTTCAAGACCCTTGAAGCGTCCTCAAGAAGCTCAATCGGGTCCAGTACGTGCTCCAGCACGTTCGAGAGCACCACCACGTCAAACGGTTCGGCAGGCCTGAACTCGCCCAGAAGCGCCGTATGCACTGTGAACCCTGCGGCAGAGGCCGTAGAGGCCGCCTTTTCGTTGAGCTCCAACCCCTCCGCCTGAAAACCGTTCTTCTCATACCTGGCGAGCCCCCTGCCCTCGTTGCAGCCTACGTCGAGAAGCCTGCCGGAGCCCTTCCTGTCATAAAAAGAGATATCGCCGTCGATAAAGGACCAGAGCCTTGAAAGGACTGAATCAAAGAAAAGTCTCCTCGCTCCGGTATAAGCACCTTTTCCCGAGCCGCCGAAGTTGTAATACCGTTGATACAACTTTTTCAACGCACCCTGAGAAGGGAGCGGGGCCAGCTGAAGGAGGCCGCATGAGGCGCACTCGCCAACGTTGTAGCGGCCTTCGGCCCCGAAGCGCGCGTCAAAAAGCCCTTTAACGGAAATGTTGACCTTCCCGCCGCACACGAGGCAGCGGGATGCGTGTTTTTTACCTCTCACGCCAGAAGACTCCCGCACTGAAAAATATTCAAACGGACAATATTCATCTAACTCTCCTTACGGCCAATGATGATCAACTTGTTCTGTTTTCCGACTGTCTTTGCGGCAAGGAAGGCCCCTCTCATGGCTGCGTTGTAGGCAAGCGTCTTGGCCATGCTGAAGATGCCCCTGCCAGGTCTTTTGCAAAGCGCCTTCACGTCAGATTCATCGTACCCGCTCATTACCACCTTGAAACCGTTTTCCTCGAGGAGTGCCTTTATCGAGCGCGACGAGAAGTACTGGAGGTGATGCACCCCGTAGACCTGGTGGATGGGCCGTTTCACTTTCGACAGGGTCGCCCTGTAGACCCCTTTGACGGCCCAGTGTATGAAGCTGTCGCGGACAGGGACTTCCATGAGCAGCAGGCCGCCGGGCTTAAGCACGCCCTTTACGATATCTATCGCTTTCCTGGGGTCTGACATATGCTCGATAATGTCGAGCATGGTGACAGAATCGTATTTTTCTTTAGTCGAGAGGTCTTCAAGCAGGCAGCAGTGCACGCTTATCCCGTAGCGCTTCTCAAGCTCGGTTGCTGCCTCGCGGTTAGGCTCGACCCCGGCCACCTCAAAGCCCTTTTCCTTCGCGAGCCTCAGGAACATGCCCAGCCCGGTGCCGACGTCGAGAAGAACGGGGCTTTGCGTCTTGAGCGCGTCGCGTACCCTGTCGAGCCATTTGCCGTAACGCGTGCGGAAACCCGGCGTTATGACCTCGGAAGCTCTCTCCATGTAGAAGCCGTCTTTCGCCTCAGACATGTATGACGAGTAAAAAGCCTTAAGGAACTGGGGCTGCGGAGACGGCTGGACGAACTGATGGCCGCACTTGACGCACTCGTCTACGCCGATATCCACTTCGGTTATGTCTATGCCTGACATTTCATTTGCGTATGCCTTGTTGACGGGGTATCTGCGCCTGGAGCCGGAAGAGCCGCACAACGGACATGGCTTGCTTTTGAAGTATTTACTGTTTTTTTTCATGTGGCTATCGTCCTCTACTCCAACTCTTGATGTATATCACCGCCACGCATACGCGTTCAAGCTCCAAGTAATTCTACATACTGGAATTTAGCGTATATGGCGCATAAGGTGTCTCTAGTACGCAAAAACCTTCAAAGCAAATACCTTGACGCAACCCGCGGGGTATTTTACTTCATGGGCTTCCAAACGCTTCCGCCATTCCCTGAGCCATTTTTTCCGCGGAGTAATTCTCAGCGCAAAATCCCGATATGCTCCTTCTGCGGCCAATCCAATCAGCTTTCTGGCTGAATATGGACTTCATTGCCCTTGCCAGGTCATCTGGGTCGTCAGATCTGAAAAATAGACAGTTTTCACCTTCCAGGGCGGCTTCAATCTCTGGAGCGTGCGGCTCATCCAAAGCGATTATCATCGGGACCCCGAAACCCAGGGTCTGGGTGAGCGACAGACCTACATAACCGGGAGAAACGCTCACGAGCGCGGTCTCGTATTCCTTTCTGAGCTTATTTTGGTCTCCGATGTGTCCCATGAATACGACCCTGTCCTCTACCCCATGCTCTGCCGCAAGTTTACGCAACAGCGGCTCCTGGGGCCCCGAGCCGACGAATTTGAGACACGCGTCGGCTGGCAGTCCTTTCACCGCCTTTATGAAACCCTCAAGAAGCAAGCGCGGTTTTTTTTCAGCCACAAGTCTTCCCACGTAAAGGATATGCCTCGGCGGCAAGGAAGACATTGCCGGGGTTATTTCCCGGTTGCTGTACAGAGAGTTCGGAGCGCTGATTACCTCTAAACCAGGCAGCCTCTCGCGGACGAATCCGGCTTCCGTGTCCGTATAAGTGACGACCACGCCGGTCAGTCTGTACATTGCGTCCCTCAGCATGGTTCCGCTGCTGCGCCCTTTCCGAGGCCAGGCATGCCCCCAGATAGCGCACCTTTTGCCAAGAAGCCTTCTGATCGGAATTGCTATCCAATTCGACAATACACGCGGGTTTCCCTCAAATATCACGGCATCAGCCGCCATAACTTCTTTCCAGCAGCCGAGTTGAATTGAAAACCGTTTGAGAAAAAATATATTTCTTATCTCGCGAAAATTATTTTCCAATTTGATGCGCGTTTTTGTCGTACCTCCAAAATACTCCTTGCCAGCCATTACGAGGAAGCCGTCCCCGTACCTTTCCGCCAGCAGTTGAAGCACAGCCTGCCTGTAATCGGGTATCGCGGTTTGAAGAAGCACGTATTTGGGTGGTTTTCCGCCCTTGAGATTCGACATTGAATCAAGACCTCCTGTCCTCGCGTTTTTGCGAGCGCCTATCCACGCCCCTGCCACGCGCAATAAAAGATAAATCGATTGAACTCAGATGCCTCAACGACGCTATCAGCATAAGAAAAATGCTGGTCAGGATGAACGACAGCACTGTGTCGGAAAAAGCCATGCGGACGAACGTTATGCCGTAGACGAACCCTGCCAATGACGCCAGTTTCCTGTCTCTTACGGCAAAGCGGGTCATCAGTGTTATAAATAAGACAAGTACCGTTATCAACATAAATGAAAAATAGCCGAAGTTGGCGTACATCTCTCCGTACATGGTCGACGCGAAACTGGTCTCGGTCTCCGAAGGCACGAACAGCCTCGCTATCTGGACGGTTATCGATTCAGGCTTATCGGGCCACAACGACCTGGGTATGAACGCGAAAACCAGCTTGGCATAGGTCTCGCCGCCGTAAAAGGCTACCTTGTCGGGGAAAATCCTCATTATCTCGAGGAGCACGTTCATGTTCACGGATTCCGTGATGCCGAGAATGAAATCGGCTATCCCCTTGCTCACGTTGTAGTCAAGGGCGAATTGATAGCCCAGGACTATCGAGTCGAAGCTCAAGGTCGAGTGCATGAAAGGCCTTATGTACCTGAAGAGGTTCATCAGCATGCCCAGAGGTACGGCAACAAGGCCGAGGACGGCGATAGTCGTAAACTTTCTGTCCATTAGCATGATGAATAAGATGAGGCTCATTGACAAAAAGGTGAATATCCTGTTGCCAGTGGTATAGAGGTCGAAGACGCACACAAGCGACAGGAGCGCGATGAAAGAGGCGAACCTGACCTTTCCATCGAGGTACATGGACGAGAGCGAACAGAGGACCAGTATCCTGGAGATGAATATGAAATGAGCGACAAGGACGCCTATGCTTCCGCTCTGCTCCAGAACGTCGGCGCGCGATGAGTACCAGTGCCCGCCGGAGCCCAGCCCGGCCTGGGTGAAGTAGTAAAGGTCCGCCGCGACATACGTCAAAAAAGATATTAGAAGAACGAGTGAGTAATCAGCCTGCGGCGGAGGTAAGGCCGCCGCTTTGGTCTTTTTAAGTTTTCTGACTACTCTCAGGGAGAAGTCCAGGACGGCAAGCACCAGGATGAATAGAAGGATGGAGAGCGTCTCTACCCCGTAGTTCTCGAGGGTGATGTCCGGCAGCGAAGTTGCGCCGAACTCCTTCGGCAGCGGCAGCTTTCCGGTCACGAGGAGGACGCCCATGGGGACCAGGACGAAGTACATGGTCCCGAAAATAAGGCCCTGGAAGGCCCCGAGCCTGCGCCTCATGGCGCTGTCCAGGAGCGAGAAAGCCAGGTAGGAAACGGCTAGGATATACGCCGGATATATGAAATAGGCAAGCATCGGGTCAGAAAAGTCTCCTCGTCACAGCCGCCCTCACTGGGACGAATATCGCCTTCGTCATCATGTGCCCCACGGCACGCGTGCGCGGGTGGATAAAACAGGCGGTATGCACTGCCACGGCGTATGAGACGACGGTGGCGATTGCCGCGCCCACTCCGCCGTACAGCGGTATGAGGAGAAGGTTCATGACCACGTTCAGCACGGCCCCGGCTACGCTGGTCAGGAGGGAGAACCTTGTGAGCCCCTCGTTCACGAGCCATTTATTTCTCGCCACGCCGAGGAATACGAATACGCTCGCGAGGATATGGATGGAGAGGATGGCCGAGGCTTGCCGGTACGCCTCGCCGTAGAACAGGCTGATTATCTGAGGCGACAGGAGCATTACCGGTACCGTCACAACGAGAGCCGTCCATACCATGATGTCGTAGAGCCGCTGCATGAGCCTGTTGTAGAGTTCGTCGCCTGCCGTCTTGCTCTTCACTACGGCCGGGAACACGGAAGTGACGATTATCATGGGAATGAAATAGCACCCCTCGGAGAGCCTTGCGGCGGCGGAGTATATGCCGACCTCGGAGACGCCCGTCATCTCCGCCAGCATTATCTGGTCTATTTTCATGTAGACGGAGACGGCGACGCCGGAAAGGATGAGCGGCCACGATTCGCTAAGGAGCTCTTTTGCCCTCCCAAGCTCGAACCTCCACTTCATTACCGACTGCCCTGAGGCCTTGTACGCCATGAGGAGACCCGCGGCAATGAGAAGAGTCTCAAGGGTCACGGCCGCGCCAAAGGCCGCCAATGGGGCCTTCAGGAATATGAGGCTGATTTTAACTGCCGCGCCAGCCAACAGGGCCGCTGAAGTTGCGACTACCGTATACCGCGACAGTACCTGGGACTGAAACCACAGGTCAATGCTTTCAAACGACTTGAAAACGACCGATGGCGCTATCAGGAAAGCGAGGCCGAGGACGACCGGGTCGCCGGGCCTCATGTAAAGGATCCCGGCAAAGGTCAATGCTATCGCTAGCGCCGCCCCGCAAAGCCTCAAGGCCAGCGCGGTGCCGAGAGTAGAGGCGGCGCTTTTCCCGAGCACTATGTCGCGCACGACTATGCTTTCGAGTCCGAGAGTCCCGAAAACCAGAAAAAGCATGAAAAAAGCGACTACAAGATTGAGGGTGCCGAACTGCTCGGGGCCGAGATATCTCGCTATCCACACCTCGACGACAAGGACGATGCCTACGCGCAGCACCTTCTCGGAGAAGAGCCATCCGATGTTCTTGATGATGTCAAGCATGTGTTTGCGCTGAGAGGACAATATCTTTACGGGGCTTATCGCTTGGAGTTCTTGCCGGGCACCGCGTAGATCTCGGTCCCTGCGCCGCCGGCTTCAGTCACCGCCGTCCCGTCGAGCCTGTAGACGCCGTAGCCGGAGTCCTTCAATATCTTGAACGAACGCTCGGTAGCTTCCCTGCCGTGGAGCGCGATGAACCAGACGGCCTTGCCGGCCTTGAGGAGTTCGCGCGCTCCCTCGAGCACGAGTGCCTCGGCCCCTTCGACGTCCATCTTGATGAGGTCCGGAACAGGATAGCCCTTGGACTTCAGCTCATCCAGGGCCATCGTGGGGACGTTCAACGTGGAGCCGCCTCCGAGCGAGCCCATGTAATTGCTCGCCGATATATTAAAGGGCGAGACCCCGTTTTCCTGCGCTATGGCCGTGTTGATGAGCGTCACGTTCTCAAGGCCGTTCATCTTTATGTGCCTCAGAAGAAAGGCCGCGTTCTCCGGCAGCGGCTCAAAGGCGTAGACGCGCCCCTTGTTCCCGGCAAGCCTGGAGAACAAAAGCGTATAATACCCGGAGTTGGCGCCGATGTCGTATACCGTCATGCCGGCGCGCATGAACTTTTGCATGACCGCCTGCTTGTCGAGCTCGTATGTCCCCAGCCAGCAGCCGTGCGTCCCTGAGCCAGCGACCCAGCTCATGCCCTTGCACGGGCCGCTCTTTACCTTCAAAACCGCATTCCTGGGTATAAGCCGGAGAGGAAGACGCAAAAGCCTGCCTAAAAGTGAATTTACCGGGACGCCAGCCCAGTCCCTCTTGCTAATCGAAAAGGTCATTTTTACACCTTTGCCCCATGCCTGCGGGGGAGTAGTTTGTGATTGTCCTGCTTCATGCCGTCCGGCCGATACATCTTAACGCTTTAAGGCCGCGCCTCGCCTTGCGCTTGAGAACTCCATGGCAAAAGCGAGGAAGACAGAGAACACCGCTCCGAGCATGGTCGAGATGGCTACTATGCGCCCTATCCTCGGTCGCGATTTCTTCTCGGGGGTCTTCGCGGAATCAAGCACCTGGACGGTCGGGCTGTCCTTCGCTTCCTGGATACGCGCGATCTCGTATTGTTGCGTGAGGAGCTCCACAAGCGTCTCCTGCACTTTTGCGTCCCTTAAGAGCCTCACGAACTGGAAAGAGAGGTCAGGTATCCTGTCAGTCGGTATGAATATGTCCTTACCGCCGGAGGAGCGCGCCACGCTTCCGCCCTCAAGCTCCCTCATTTTGACTCTAAGCCCTTTGACCTCAGCCTCAAGGAGCTGTACCTTAGGGTTCGCGGCTGTAGCGAAATCCATAAGTGTGTCGAGTTCGACCTCTTTCGCCATGAGCTGGCCCTTGACAGACCCGATGGCGTCGATTATCGCTTTTGACTGGTCGTCAAGTTTTATGGCCTTATTTCTCTCCTGGAAAGCCCTTATCGCGTCCTCTACTTTGGAGAGCTCGGTTTTTGCCTCGTCGAGCCTCTTTTCAAGGAATGCCCTTGTCCTCGCGCCGGAAGTCATGACGCTCGACCTGTTCACCCTGTCGAGCTCCTCGATGAAGGCGTTTGCCATTTTCGCGGCTGTCTCAGGGTCTTCGTCCAGAACAGAGACCTTGATTATCTCTTCCTTGGTCTTTTGAATGACCACCGCGCCGTTCAGTTCATCCCTGGTGTCCTCTATCGTGCCGGTGCCGTATCTCTCCCGCAGGCCGAACCGCTCGATTATCGCGTCCTTCACGTTCCGGCTCTGCAATACGCCGACCCACAGGTCAGACGGCGACTTTATGCCTAAAACTCCGCTTGCCAGGCCGCCGATCCCTGAAGCTCCTCCCGCCAGCCCCATCGAAATGGAATCCTCCGGCTTCGGCGGCATGACGCTGACGGTCGCCTCATACTCCTTCGGCAGCAGCAAGGCCACCAGGATGGAAATGACAAACGCGCACCCGGTTATGGCGAGGATTATCTTCCTGCGCCTCAAGATCACGTCGAGATAGGCGGCCAGGTTTATCTCCTCTTCGCCCATGAAAGCTCTTTTATTTTCGTCCATGTTATCCTCTTACTTGTCGAAACGGCGCTTGTACTGGCGCGAAAAATGCTAAGGCTTTTAAAATCAGCTGGGGTTCGTGATATTCCCCTGCCCGGGCCGGAAAGGCGGTTCACGGGACTAAACTGGTTGGTGCTCTCGCAAGAGGTCAGGAAGTTTGTGCATTGAGGGCCAGTCCCCGGTAGAAAAAACGCGGCGCCAGTAAAAAAATGGGCGGAGGTTTAGAAAGCGACGATAAGGACGCCTGCAGTGACCGCTATCTGGTAGAGTATCTGCGTTATGTCCTTGACTTCCCTGAGCCAGACGACCTTTTCGATCTTTTCAGGCACCATGATGGTGTCTCCTGGGTCGAGGCTCTTCGAGGAGAAGCTGGCGAACCAGCCGGACGAGTTCCTCTTGCTTATGGCCGTGCCGTTTACCTTCAAAATGTACATCTCGTCTTCGTCGGCGTTCTTGGTGAAGCCGCCGGCCATCTTCAGATACCCGGACACGCTCGTGTCCGGAGAATAAATGAAGCTGGTCTGGTTGTACACGGACCCTATTACCTGCACCTGAGCGGGGTTCGTAGGGATGTGGAGCTCGTCGCCTTCCTCTAGGGCTATGTCGTATTGAGAACCCTTGAAGCTGTCGAAAGGCTCAAGTTCTATGGCGAGCCGTCCTGAGGCCTTTGCGGCCCTTATTTTCGCGATGAGAAGCCTTTTCTGCTCGGTGGCCTGCTTTAGCTGGAGAGCGGCCTGCGGGTCGAGCGTTGTTTCAGCCGTCTCCGCTGAACTGCCTAAAAGCTCGAATTCGAGCCTTCTTGCCAGGTCCTCTATCTGCCGCTGCTGCAGGTCTCTTACGGAGACCCTGGTGAAAAAAGCCCCTTTCAGGTAGGCCTTGTCCGTGAACCCTCCGGCCCTTTCGATGAGGGATTCGATCGTCTCGTTCTTTTCTATGGTATAGGTGCCGGGGAACTTGACCTCGCCTTTTATTGTCACGGTCCTGTAAAGCTCCCATTCAGGCACGTTGCGTATGAACAGATAATCGTTATCGAGAAGCGCGATGTCATGCGCCGGGTCTCCGGCGAGCGCGCGTTCGAGGTCGATATTGGTTTTTTTCGTCTCAGGGCCTGCCGGGGTCGGCACCACCCTCGTAAGCTCGGCCTGCTTTTTGTAGGCGTAAGGCTTGAGTCCGCCGGAGAGGGCAATGAGACTGCTTACCGTAAGTTCTTTGCCGATGGCGTATGCGCCCCCCCTCTCGACGGCCCCGGAAAGCCTCACGACCTTCCTGTCATAGACAGCCTCGAAGATTGAGACGATATCGCCCGGCCTTATCTCCATGGAATCAGAGCCCTCGAGCGGCGACTCTGTGGCCACTATCCTCCCGTCTTCCGTTACCCTGTCTATCCTTACCCTGCCCCGGAAGGCGAGATCGCTTTTTCCTCCGGCCATCTCGACGGCGTCCTTGAGCGTCATGGCGCCCTTGAATTCATAGATGCCCGGGGATTTCACATAACCGGAGACCGCG
Organism: uncultured bacterium; assembly: GCA_905339405.1. Taxonomy (GTDB): domain Bacteria; phylum Desulfobacterota; class GWC2-55-46; order GWC2-55-46; family GWC2-55-46; genus GWA2-54-12. The sequence continues at coordinate 12,379 of CAJPGC010000011.1, forward strand.
ACCAGCGGCCCGGCCGGGGGTATGAATATAACGTCGTCCGGCATGAGCCTTATGTCCCCGGACTTGTCTCCCTTGAGCAGGAGGTCGTAGGCGTCGAACACCGTGACGGTCTTGCCGTTCCTCATTACCCTGATATCGCGCAGCGACCCGTTCCTGTCCGGGCCGCCCGAGATGATGAGCGCATTGAGGAGCGTGGACATCGAGGATATGGTGTAGCTTCCGGGAGAAGCGGCCCTGCCCGCAACGAACACCCTGATTGAGGAGAGCGCGCCGAGACTTACGTTCATCCTGACTTCTGACGGTTTGTAATACCTGGACAGTTCCTGCAGGAGATAGTCCCTGGCCTCCGCAAAGGTAAGACCTGCCAGATGGAGCGTGCCGAACTCGCCGAGGTTTACCTGGCCGTCCCTGTCTATGGTGACCGCCACGCTGGAGTTGACCTTGCCCCAGATGTTGACCCTGAGCTCATCTCCTGGGCCCAGAAGGTAGCCGGGGCCCACGGGCATGAGCTGGGCAGCATCAAAGCCCGACCTGCGGCTGAAAATGTCATAGCCGAATTGCCTTAGAGTTTGAGGCTGTTCGAAGTAATCCAAGACGGTTTCGTTGGCATATGCTTCGAATACAGAAAGGCCTGCGGCAGGGGCCGCTTCCGGCTGACCTGTCTCCTGTGTGCGGGCTTCTCGAGGGAGGAAAAGGAAGATGACCAGAAAAAAAAGATGAAATAAAAAAAAGCTTCTGAGATGCTTCGTCACGGCTGCGCTTTCATGTCTGCTGGATGGATTTTAGTGAAAGATTTCCATAATTTTATAAGACGAATCACGAAGATTGTCAAATCAAAAAGAGGGCTTCGGAGCCCGCTTGAGCGCATTCCCTGATGGTGCCGCCGCCGCTGCCCTGAACATGGGCGCCCTGGAAAGTCTCACGTCAATAACGCGCGCCTCGGCTGCCTGAATAATAAGGGGCTGGCGTATTTATCCTATTACAAGGCGGATTGGCGCGAATTCAGGTGATTGTGGAGAGAATTGAAGGACAACGATATGGCGAAACTGCTCTTATGAGGGGGTAATTCTTTTTCGAAACAGCGCAATCACTACCAGCGCGGCGGCCAGCATCAGGAGGAAAGAAGCCTCCGGGGCCTCCACCGGCCGCGGGGTATCAGGCAGGCCTCCGCCACCTGACGATGTGCCGTCGTCCGGGAGGTCCGGGAAGGGAATTCCTGACCAGTTGACCGTCGTGTTCGATACCGATACGTTGCCGGAAAAAGTCACCTGGGTGGAACTTCCATTTTTCACGATGCCGTAAGAGTTGGATTCGGCAGTGTTCCCGCTCACCCTGACATTGCTGTTCCCGGAGTTGATGTCTATGCCATGTACTTTGTTGCCGGACGCGCGATTGCCCTCGATATCTATCTCCGAGCCGTTCTGTACGGATATCCCGTGAGTGCCGTTGCCAGATGACGTGTTGTCCTTTATGGTTACATGGCTGTAACCGGCCGAATTTACACCCGCCTTGGCGTTGCCCTCGACGGTGTTTCCGGCGATTTGCGCGTAATTTGTGCCCGTGCTGGAAAAAAGATGTATCCCGTGGCTGTTCCCGTCTGAAACGATATTGCCGCTTATCGTCACGTTCTCAGAGACCATAGCGTATATTCCGGTCTTCTCCGAGTTCAGGACGGTATTTCCTGTAACGTCGTAGTCTGCGCCTATGCCGGCCGGGTCGCGCAGCGTTATGCCGTACCATTTCGCGTTCTCGACCGTGTTGCCCGTGACAGTCACCTGGCTGGAGCCGGTCACGCCTATTCCACCGGGTGCGAGCATCTCGTTCGTAGTCCCGTTATTGGTGTTTTCAACGTGATTGTTCGCTATGGTGGTCTGGCGGACCCCCTGGGCATAAATACCGGCCCCATAATATGTGGCGGTCACGTCGCTGATGTCCTTGACGGTATTTCCAATGACCGTGTTGCCTATGACATCAGCGGCCGTCGCGCCGTTGAGCGCGTACAGGACTATCCCGTACCTGTCGTGCGCAGTGACGAGATTGTTTTCAATGGCGTTATAGTTCGCGCCGTCCCCGGGCTTTATGGCCTGCACGAGAATACCGGTCCCAGACCCGGAGACGCATTTGTTGCCGCTCACCGTGTTGTTGGAAGACGAGTACTTCAGCGCTATATCCGCAGAATCCTGCCTGTAATGGACGAATGAGACCATCTCGTTTCCGGTTATCTGGCTGTAAGTGGTGTCCTTGAGGTGTATGCCGGTATTCCCGATGTTCTCGAACCTGTTCCCCTCTACGCTCACCCTGCTGCTGCCCGCCAGATATATGCCGTTCCCGGTTGCGTCAGATAAAGCATCCCCGGGGCCGTATATGTTAAGTCCCGTTAGGCGCACGTCTTTTACGTTCGCCCCGCTTATGACGTTTGCGCCAGGTGTAATCTGCCGTATCTGAGAACTCAGGCCGTCTCCCACTATCGATGAGTTGCTCGTGAGGTTCAAGGCCGAGCTTATTTTGTAAAAGGCCGAAGTGCCTGGAAGATAGACTTTCTTCCCCTCGTTTATGGCCTTCTGGATGGCCGCGGTATCGTCAGCCACGCCGTCCCCGACCGCGCCGAAAGAGCGGGCGTCTACATAAGTCCCGGAGTCCGTGTTTATCGTTGAGGTGGTTTCTTCGGCTGAACAGGCCGGGACAGCGCAAAGAAAACTGAAGAGGCAGACGAAAACAGCAGATATGAGCCGTACGCCCATGGGTTGGGTCTCCGTGATTTGCGCAGTTTTTACAGACAGGCTGCTTTCATCCCGAGTCTCGACATGACACAAAGCATATCAGAGATTTTTGAAAAGTGAACTGTTCGAGCAGCAAAAATGGAGCTTTCCGGGCCGATGGAAAAATGGGATGAATTTTTCAAGGTTGGGAAATAAGACGGTGTGACCTGCGGCAGCTATACTCCTGTGCCGCGCAGCACCGCCGGGATGGTCTTGAGTATTATCTTGAAGTCCTGCAGGAGGGACCAGTTGTCGATATATTCCAGGTCGAGCTTCATCCACTGCTCGAACCCGATGTTGTTCCTGCCGCTTACCTGCCAGACGCAGGTAAGGCCGGGGCGCACGGAGAGTCTCCGGCGCTGCCACATGTCATATTTCTCGACCTCGGCCGGAATGGGCGGCCTCGGGCCCACGAGAGACATATCGCCCTTGAGCACGTTTATGAGCTGCGGGAGCTCATCAAGGCTGTACTTCCTCAGGAGCTTCCCTATGCCGGTCACTCTCGGGTCGTTCTTGGCCTTGAACACGGGGCCGGACATCTCGTTCAAGTGCTCGATGCTGGCCTTCATATTGTCGGCGCCTGCGACCATCGTCCTGAACTTCAGCAGGTTGAAGTGCCTGCCGTTCAAGCCTGACCTCTTCTGCTTGAAGAACACGGGGCCCGGAGAGCCGAGCTTTATGGCAAGGCTAATGACCGCGAAAACAGGGGCGCTCAGCAGGAGCACCGCAGAGGTGAAAGCGATATCGAAGGCCCTCTTCAAGACGAACCATTCCTCGATGCGCGGGTACGGCGTATAGGCGAGAAGCGGCCAGCCGTGTATCTCCTCGAAAGAACCGCTCGCGAGCTTGTGCGGGTAGAAATCAGCGGAGATGCTCGCCTTGATGCCTATCTCCTCGCAAAGGAGCACGTGCTTTTCTATCCTGTCGAGCCCGCTCCTGGGGACCACGAAAACTACCTCGTCGACCTGGTTCGAAATGAGGATGTCGGGGAGCTCGCTCAGGTTGCCGATAAACCGCCTGCAATTGGCCTTCCCCTGGCATATCTCGTTATAATCGACGAAGCCGATGATGCGAAGGCCCCATTCCTTGTGCGCGTCCAGAATGTTGGCGAAAGCCTCAGCCCGTTTTCCGGAGCCCACTATGAGGATAGACCTGTAGTTGTAGCCTTTTTTTCTGACGAAACGTGAAAAAAGGTAAACGGCCGACCTGATGGACGCGAGCAGGGCGAAGTCCATTACAAGAAACATTATTACGAGCGCCCTGCTGATCTGCTCGAGCTTGAAGATGAAGAAGGCAGCCATGAGGATGAAGCCGCCCGAAAGGACAGCCTTCAAAACCGGCGCGAGCGTCTGAGGGAGGCTCTTGACCCTCAGCGACTGGTAGCAACGGTAGCGCAGCAGGAGGAAAAGCCAGACCGGGATAATGAGATAAAGCAGGAAAAAGTAGGATGAAAACGGCTTCAGCTGGACGTCGCCGACCATTGAGCGCAGCTTATAGGCGGCGAAAAACGATAAGGCCGTCACGCCCAGGTCTGTCGCTATCTGGGCCTGCCTTATGAACCTGTTGTTTTCTTTCAGCATCTCGAGCGTTACTCTCTGGGTGAAGGCGCTGCTGTCATCTCGTTACCTGCTTTGTTAAAAAAAAGGCAACGAACGCGGAAAACAGGTCATGCAAGCGTTAAATTTGCAAAAAACGTTAATAAAATAATCATTTGCGTACAGCTTGTCAATAAAAATGTGAGCTGCCGCACACTTGCGTTTCAATCGCCTTAATTTATTATCGGAAGGACCGCCGGAAAACTTGACTCCGGCAATCGGAAAGGTTTTTTCAATGAAAAACGAAGAGGTAAGGGCCTGACTTGAAACAGAGCAGAACAAAAAACAGGAAAAACCGGGGTGGTTTATAAAGACTGAGGCTTGCCTGGATGGAAAATTTGAGTTAAGTGGTCAAGGCCGTTCAGAAATCGGCCGTTAGCATGACCCCGGCCCCCTCAGGAAAAGGAGATAGCCTGAAAGCGCTCTTGTTGCCCTTGTTTTCTATGACGTCCGCGCTCAGGTAGGCGAGATACCAGCCGAGAGCAACCTGGGAAAGATAATGCTTCTCGTCGTTGACGCGCGAGAAGCCCGGCAGGACTGAAAGACCGTAGAAAAGCGACTTCATCGCAAGGCCCTCCTGGCGTTTCGCGGCCGTGATGAATGGGACCGCTCCGGTAAAGGCATGGCCTGAGAGGCCGTTGTTCCCCCTGAATGGCTTCCATCCAGAGCTGCCCTCCTCTGGCCTCGAGGCCCCTGTCGCGTACTGCAAAAAGAGCCCGGCAGGCGCGCCCACTAAAAAAGCCCTCATCGAATCCGCCGCCCAGGACTTCACTGCCCCCTCCCCTGAAAGGGCGTAAGTGCCGAAAAGCAAGGGGATTGCCACAAGAACGTCCCCGGTTACGCGGCCCACGTCCGAGAAGGAATCGGTCGCTCCGCTCCTTAAATTATCCTGAAAATACTCGTGCGCCTCGCGGTCAGCCGAGCTGTTGGCAAGGAGCCCCGCAGCCGCAACCCCCGCACCGAGCGAAACCATCACTTTGCCGTCGAGGTAAAAGGCCCTGTAGTCGTCCTTGATGATTGACAACGCGCCTTTGACCTCTTCGAGGCCCGCCGCAAAGGACAAAGAAGGGATGAATGAAAGGATAACGAATATGATCGCCGCGATTCGTGTCATGACCGCTACAATATAAACAAAAAGGGGGCCTTGGGCAAGCCCCCTTTCCGTTCATGAAATTTTAACTGTTGTACTGCTTAAAACAGGGCAGAAAGGGCCAGCTCAGCCCTTAGTTCCTTCGGGATGTCGTTCCCGTCTATCGTCGTGGTCCCAGACGACATGGCGGCCCCGAGGTCTAAGTTGACCGCCCAGAAGTTCAGGCCGAAACCAGCCGTGTAGACCGGGCCGATGTCGTCGTTCGAGAGGTTCTTGTATATGCCCGCGCGGAGCTGCAGGAAGTTGAAGAGGTTGCCTTCGACGCCTGCGCTCACCAGCCTCGACGTGCCAGCCCCGTCAGCGATTGAGGTCTCGTTCTCCGTCAGGTCTATGTCTGCCGCCAGTATGAGCGAACCGAAGGGCCTGTAGGCCACTCCCGCCCTCACCTGGACCTCTTCCTCTATTGAGTCCTGGCCTCCGGGCACTAGCGGGGTCATCTCGAACGAAGGCGAGTTGACGTTCCTGGCGACCACGCCGACCCTCAGCTTGTCGCCGAACCTGTAGAGCGCTCCCAAGTCTATCCCGAAGTTGCTGCTGTCGGAATGAGTGTCCGTGGCTTCGTTGAGGGCGTCCCCGAAGTCTTTTCCGGCCACGTCGATTGACACATTGTAGACGCGGGCCCGCATGTACTTCACGTTGCCGCCAACTGCGAAGTCGTCGTTTATCTTCCTGCCGTAGGTAAGAGGCACCTCAGCGACCCCTACGCCGCGGAAGAGGACCTTCGATTCGTTCTGGTCTATGGTTCCGCCGTTCACTCCGGCTGCGGCGTCAAGCACTGTGGCGGCGTTCTGGACCTGCGCGACAGCCTCGGATGACGTCGGCTGGTCGGCCAGAGGCTGCGCCGCGATGCCGTTCTCCACGATGTTTATGAAATCGGTGGCGTCCCCGGCTGCCCAGCCGAGGCCAGTAAGGTAACTCTGAAGCTGGGTCCTCTCAGCGCCGCTGAAAAAGCCCGTTGTCACGCAACCGCCGCCGCAGCCGTACGTCGCCGGGTCGGTCAGCTCGGTTATGTCGAACGTAGCCGTGCCGTCAGCGGTAGGGCCGATGTTATCAAGGTCAAGATCGCCCTTGGCCGAGATGTCAGCGAACGCGTACCCAGCGAGGCCGTAGCGGCCGAACTGCGTCCTGACTCCAGAGTTCGCGGAGACCGTAAGCGCGCGGTCAGGGTTGTCGGCGAAGGTCTTGAGCTCGCTGACGCTCTCGATGAACTCGGGCACCTGGGCTAGCCCTACCGAGCCGCCCGTGAATATGCCGAAGTCTATATTCGAAAGCACGTCTATCTGCTCACCGAGGTCTTCGTGGACCTGCGCGCCCGCGCCTGCGTCCACGACCGCGCTCCAGTTTCTACTGCCGTACTCGCCGCCAGTGCTGTCTTTGAAAAAGCCGAAAGCGGCCGGGTTCCAGTAGCTCGCGGTGGCGTCGTTGGCAACCGCTACTCCGGCGCCTCCCATTCCCAGGGCCCTGGGGCCGACTATCGTCCACTCGCGCGCCTCGGCGAAAGAGGCGGCTGCGAAAGTGGTTGAAAACAGGACCGAAGCAAGAAGAAGTCTTTTCATCCTTTTTATCCTCACTTGGATTTTTTTCTATGGCCCAGACTACATATCGGCAGACTGCGCCGCTCTTTAGCTTAAATTTATGCGCGATTTCCTGCATCCCAAACCGCCCCCGGGGAGAGGCGGGAGGATTTCTATTGAGTATGATTTACCAAAAAACTATACTGTCGTACATGGAATTCAACGAGGCATACGCAAAAATAGACGCCCTGAGGACGAACCTCGAGAAGGTCATAAGGGGCAAAAGGGCGGCCATAGACCTCGCTATCTCCGCCCTGCTGGCCAGAGGCCACCTACTCATAGAGGACGTCCCTGGCGTCGGCAAGACGACCCTTGCCCACGGGCTCGCCAGGTCAGTGAACTGCTCTTTCCAGAGGATACAGTTCACCAGCGACCTGCTTCCCTCTGACGTCATCGGCGTGACCGTCTACAACCAGGCCGGACATTCCTTCGAATTCAGGCCGGGGCCGCTGTTCGCCAACATAGTCCTTGCCGACGAGATAAACAGGGCGACCCCCAAGACCCAAAGCGCGCTCCTCGAGGCCATGAACGACAGGCAGGTCTCGGTGGACAAAGACACCCACCGGCTGCCGAAACCTTTCATGCTCCTTGCCACCCAGAACCCGCTGGAGTTCTCCGGCACCTTCCCTTTGCCCGAATCCCAGCTCGACAGGTTCACGATGTGCCTTAAGATGGGCTACCCTCATGAGCAGGACGAGCGGATGATTATCCAGTCGCTCAACTCACCGCACGTCATGGAAACGCTATCGCCGGTCCTTACAACAGGCGAGGTGGAGTCCCTCCAGGACCTGACGGAAAAGGTCCGGGTCGACGAAGACCTGGTCGGCTATATGATCGCCATCTCAAACGCGACCCGTAACCACAAGACTATAAGGCTCGGAGTAAGCCCCAGGGGCGCCATGACAATCTACAGGGCGGCGCAGGCCTTCGCGTTGGCCTCAGGCAGAGACTACTGCATACCGGACGACGTCAAGTACCTTTGTCCCCCGGTCTTCGCCCACAGGATAGTCGCGGCCGCCGAGTCCATCGAGCATGGAATGGAAGCCTCGAAGGCGGTCCTGGAAGATATCCTCAACAGCATAGAGGTCCCGGTATAAACATATGAGTCTCAGGCCGGCAATCTCCGCGCCCCTGCCCTGGCTCACGATGCTCGCCGGAAAGCTCCTAGGCGGACGTGACTCGAAAGGCAAAAGGCGCGGCCTCCTCAAGCTCCCCAGGACGCTCAAGGCAACAAGGGAGGGAAAGTGGTACATGGGCGTCCTCCTCGTCATCGGGGTAGCCGCCATGAACACCGGCAACAACCTCCTCTACCTCGTCGTGGCGACCCTCCTCTCACTCATCGTCATCTCCGGGATAATGTCTGAATCGACTCTACGGGGAGTACGGGCGCAAAGACGTCTTCCTCCATTGCTGTTCAAGGGCGCGCCAGCGAGAATCTCACTTAAGGTAACAAACGCAAAAAAGCTCTTCCCTTCCTATTCATTCATTGTCACGGAAATAGACGGCCCGGCTTCAGGGGCGTACGTACTGAAGCTCGGCCCAGGAAAGTCGGCGGAGGTGTCAGCCGAGTACACATTCATGAAGCGCGGGAAGCACAGGCTTTCAGGGCTCAAGATCGAAACGAGGTTCCCTTTCGGGCTTTTCACGAAAGGCAAGGAAGAGCTCGTCGAGGAAGACGCGCTCGTGCTGCCGTCAATAAGCGGCCAAAAGCTGCCTGCCTCACTCAGGCAGCCGCGCTCTGGAAGCGCGAACACGTTTTACGGCAAGGGCGGCAGCGGCGGTCTTTGGGGCCTCAGGGAATATACGCTCGCGGACGACGCGCGCCACATACACTGGAAGTCGGCTGCGCGCACGCGGGGGCTGCATCTCAAAGAGTTCGAGAAAGAGAGGGACGAAAAGGTCGTCGTCCTCTTCGACAACAGGGGCCCGGCAGGAGAAGAGTTCGAGCGGATGGTCGACGTTGCGGCAGCGACGGTCAACAGGTACATCGAATCGGGCCTTTCAGTGGGATTAAAGACCGCCTCCTCAGATATACCTCCTGCGCCTGGGCGCGTCCAGCTTTTAAGGTTGCTCAAAGAGCTGGCCCTCATAAACCCAGAGAGCGGACAAGGCAGCCCTTCTGTCAAGGTGGTGAGCCTGTGACAGGACAGATATTCGCCCTCACCTCGTTCATGTCGCTCCTGGGCCTGTGGGCTTTCGGCCTTTCAGGGGCCGCCGGGCCGCTTCTTACAGGCGTCATGGCCGTCGCGTACGGCGCCGGCCTTTTCCTCAGCTTCAGAGGGAGGCTCCAGCTTCCATCCGCCGTCTGGAACGCCGCCGCCATAGTTGTTTTCCTGCTTTTCCTTGCCGACTTCCTGGCCATCTCCCGTGAGTTCATGACGTCAGCTTCAAGGCTCATGGCGCTGCTTCTGGCATTGAAGCTCTTCGACCTCAAAAAAGGCAGGGACCACCTCATCATATCTGCCCTTGTCTTTTTCCAGCTGCTGGGCGCTGCCGTATCCACCGTTAGCCTCTCCTTTTTCGTCCTGCTCGCGCTTTTTGTGATGGCATCGATATGGGTGATGATAATCCTCAGCACCGCCCGCGACCTTGAAGCCGCACGGCGGAGCGCGGCCCCGGGCCTTTTCGGCACCCGCTTTTTAGCGGCAGTGGCGGTGATATCGGCCCTGAGCCTCGTCATCACGCTGATTTTATTCTTTTCCATACCACGGCTCGGCGTCGGCATATTCCAGAGGAAGGCGCTGAACACGGTCAAGACGACGGGCTTCACCGACACCGTAGACCTGGGCTCGCTCGGCCCTGTAAAGGAAGACTCGACGATAGTCATGCGCGCGGAGTTTCCGGGCGGCAGGCCGTCTCAGACAGTCTATTTCAAGGGCGCGACCCTCCAGGACTACGACGGCAGGAGCTGGAGCCGGGACAGGGGCCCGAGCTTCATAAAACGCGCCGGACCTGAAGGCTTCATAATAGGGCCGGGCCAGGGCCGTACAACGGAGATCGCCGTGCTCCTCGAGCCACTGGACACGGAGGTGCTCTTCACGGCCCCCAACGTCTACAGGCTCGAGGGCTCCGTGCACTCCATCTGGGTCGAACACACAGGCGTGGTAAGGCTCACCAACCTTCCCTTCTCGAGGGTCGAGTACAGGCTTTGGACAGACCTTTCGAGGGTCAACGGGGATGAGCCCGCCCCGAAAGGCGCAGCCGACGCGGGATATCTCGATTCAAGCCCCGAAGGGCAAAGGATAAGGGCGCTGGCAATTGAGGCCGCCAAAGGAGAAACAGACCTCGCGAAAGCGGCGAGCATAGAAGAACACCTGAGGACAAATTACAAATACACGCTCTCGCCTGAAAGCGGCAAAGGCAGCGGGCCGATGGAGGACTTCCTCTTTTACTCGAAGGAGGGCTACTGCGAGCACTTCGCCACCTCGATGGTCATGCTCCTGCGGGCTTCAGGCATACACGCCAGGCTCGTCACGGGTTTTCTGGAAGGCGAATGGAACGAGCTCGGCAGCTACTTCATCGTGCGCCAGCAGGACGCGCACAGCTGGGTCGAAGCGTATATCGAAGGCGCCGGATGGGTGAGGTTCGACCCGACCCCTTCAGCCCCTGCCCCGCAATACAGCCCTTCCGTCATACTCATGTACCTGGACCTCCTGAGGCTCAAATGGAACAGGCACATAATACAGTTCTCCTTGAGCGACCAGAGAAAGATTGCCCTCACGGCTGAAAGGAAGGCGGCCGGTTTCCTGGATGAGATAAAAAAATCGTTCAGGACGAAACAGTTGCCTCAATTCGGGAAGGCCGCTCCGGTTGTGGCCGCGCTGGTCTCTGTCATCCTCGCGGCATGGTTTTTTAAGAGACGCGGCCGCAAGGGAGCGCGGCGCACTGGAAAAGGTTTCTATTTCGATATGCTAAAAACGCTGTCTGCAAAAGGGTTCGTGAGGAGGCCCGGAGAGACCCCGCTCGAGTTCGCGGAAAGGGTGGGCGACCGGCGGGTCTTTGAGGTGACTGAGGCGTTCCAGAAGGAAAGATACGGCCAGGTGAAGGCCCGGGGCGCGGAGCTCGAAAAGATAAGAAAAATCCTCAGGGAGTTGAGGAAGGGGTAGAACCCTTTTCCTTTTCATGGGCGGCTTTCGAGCGATGGAACGCCTGGAGCGAGGCGGCTACGGCCTCGAGGAGCTTTTTCATCTCAATGGGTTTGGCGACGTAGCCGTCAAAGCCCTGGCGGAGGATCTTGTCTTCTTCGCCCCTCATGGCCGAGGCGGTAAGGGCCAGCACGGGGATGAACCTGTTCCGCTCGTCGGACTTTATTATCCTCGTCGCCGTTATGCCGTCCATCCCGGGCAGGTGCAGGTCCATCAGTATGATGTCTGGCCGCTCAGAGGCCAGGGTAGTTATCGCGTCGGTGCCGCTCCCGGCCTCGATGGTCTCGTACCCGTTCATGGTAAGTATTTCCTTTACGAGGACCATGTTCATATGGTTGTCCTCGACAAGGAGCACCTTTTTCCCGCTTCCCTGCATGCCTTAAGCCTCCTCGTTTCGCTCCGGGCCTGACAGCCCGGGGCCACGGCGTATCATTGGACCGGCCCGTCCTTTATCTGGAGCTTGTGGAGAACGCTCAACAGCATCTCCCTGTTCACCGGCTTTTCCATGTACTCGGCCGCCCCGAGCCTCAACCCCAGTTCCCTGTCGTCGACCGCTGATATTATGACGACCGGGATATCGGCCGTATCGGGGTTGGCCTTCAGTTCCTTCAGCACCTCCCAGCCGTCCTTCATGGGCAGCGTAATGCCCATTATTACGACAAACGGCTTCTGGTCCTGCGCCTTGCGCAGGAGGTCCAGACCGTCGGAAGCGGTGAAGACCTCGAACTCGCCTCCTGCCAGGTATATCTCCAGCAGGTGGTTTATGTCCTGCCCCTCGCTGCCTACCAGCACGAGAGGGCGCGCCAGTGCGTCGGTAGAAAGCGGCCTCGTCGTCATGACGGGCACGTCTATCTCGTCGGTGCCCTGCGGGAGCTTCACGCTGAACGTCGAGCCGCGGCCTGGCTCGCTGTCGACCCATATCAGGCCGTTGTGCAGCTCGACGAGCCGCTTCGTGAGAACGAGCCCGAGCCCGGTGCCGCCGTACTCCCTCGTAATGGACGAGTCTATCTGCTCGAACTCCTTGAAGAGCCTTCCCTTGTCCTCGCCCTTTATGCCTATCCCTGTGTCGCTTATGCGGAAGACGATGAACCGCTCGACGCTCATGCCCGAGGGCTCCTCCATCGTCTCCCAGTCGACCCTTATAGTCCCGCCGCTTACGTTGAACTTCACGGCGTTGGAAAGGAGGTTCAACATTATCTGCTTGAACTTGGCCTTGTCCGCCTTGAGCTTGGGAGAGGCGGGCACGGACTTGGATTCGATTACTATGTTCTTTTCGTGTGCAAGCGGCTTTATTATGCCGAGGAGCTCGCCGAGGACCTCCATGACGGAGAAGTCTTCTTTTACTATCTCCATCCTTCCGGCCTCTATCTTCGAGAGGTCGAGGATGTTGTTTATGAGCTGCAGGAGATGGCTGCCGCTACTGTGCACGTACTCGACGTACTGCATCTGGCGTTCGTTCAACGCGCCGAAGGCCTTCTCCTGAAGCAGCTCGGAGAAGCCTATTATCGAGTTCAAGGGCGTCCTAAGTTCATGGCTCACGTTGGCCAGGAACTGGCTCTTCATGCGGTTCGCCTCCTGCAATTCCATGTTGGCGAACTCGAGCTCTATCTTGTTCTTCGACAGCTCGGCGTTGGCGTGCCTCAACGCCTCGGTCCTCTGGGAGACCTTCTTCTCCAGAGTGTTGTAATAATTCTCCAGGCTCTCGGCCATCCGGTTGAACTCGGCTGCGAGGTTTCCTATCTCGTCCTCGGCGGTTATGGGAACGCGCTGCCTGAGGTCGCCCTGGGCTATCTTCTTGGCGGACTCCTCGATGGCCAGAATGGGTTTGACGAGCGAGCGCGTAAGCGTGAGCCACAACCCGCCTGCGACTATTATCGCCACCAGCGTGAACGCGAAGGTCACTATTATGATGAGCTTCGCGAAAAAGTCGCTTTCCTGATAAGCCGTGTAGGCGGTGTCGCGCTCTTCCTTGAGGAGTTTTTTCAGCGAGTTGACGGAGTCGGTGAAGCTCTTGTTGCCCTCCATCCTGATGATGCTCAGGGCCGCGTCCCTCTCCCCGAGCCTCGAGATCTCCTCGACCCGCTCGTGTATGGACCAGTAGCGGTCGAGGTTGGCCAGGAGCTCGTCGTACATCCGCTCATGTCCGCTCGCCACGCCCATCACCTTGTACTCGCCGAGGAGCTTTATTATCTTGTTCCTGTGCTCGTCTATCGACCCCTCGAGGTACGACTTCGAGGAAGGGTCGCTTATGATGGTGTGGAGGAACATCTCCTGGCGGGCCGACAGGAACTCGTTCTCGACCGAGGAGAGCGTCTCTCCCCTTTTGAACGAATCGATGTAAAGACGCTTGGTGACGTTGGCGAGCTGTCCGGCGTTGTACAGGCCCACGAGGCCTCCGACCCCCATCATGAAAAGGAGGAACAGGAAGACGACCGCGAGCTTGTTCGATATGCTGAGGCTGTAGAATATCTTCTTCATCAGGCCCTGCCGCCGGCTTCGGCGGTCTCCGTCAGGTCTTCGTACAGAAGAGCAATGTTGGATATCTCTCCCCCGGCGTCATAGAGCGGGAAGCTCCTTATCCTGAGCTTCACCGGCGCCATCATAAGACCCAGCGCCCTCGAGGACATGGGGCTGTAGTTTATGATGAACTCCGTGGTATAGCCCTCGTATGATTTGCGTATGGTCGTAAGTATGCCCTGGGAAGCCAGCATCCCGTCCTCGAATACGCAGTAGCCGGACGGCTCCATCGAGGGGTCGGCCCCGAGCATGCGCCTCGCCTGGCCGCTCATGAGCGAGCACCTGCCGTCGGCGCCGAAGACCGCGAGCCCAACCGGCAGCTGCGCCATGAGCCTTTCGAAGAACTTCCTCGTGGAATGCTCCTTCTGGAAGAGGTCCGAGTGGCCGGACGCGACGGCTATGGAAGAAGCTACCGCCTCAAAAAACCCGAGCTGCTCGCCGTTGAACCTCGACGGGTCCCTGTACATTACAAGGAGAAGGCCCGCGCCGCCGTTGTTGTAAAGGAGCGGGACCGATACCGCGAGGCGCGCCCCGGCGCATAACAAAGTGCTTCTCAAAGGCCCCTCCGCAGCGGAGGCGTCGCCTATGATTAAAGAGCGCTCCTGCCATCCGTGGAAACCCTTGAGCTCGCCTGCCTCCCTGGTAAACCTATCGTCCAGGCCTGAGGCGGCCTTGAGCTTGAGCGCGCCGCCTTCCATCATGTATACCGCGCCGGAGTCGGCGGAGGCGGCGGCCGTTGCTTCTCCTAAAGCGAACCCGAAGACCTCGTTCTGCGACAGGGACCTCCCGGCGAACGTCATTATCGAGGAGACCGCCCCGACCTGTATGGAACGTTCCTGGATCGCTGCGCGGAGCGCCTCGCATTCGAGCGCCTTGTCCTTCAGGCTCCTGTCGATGGAATCGGCCAGGCAGTTGAGCTCCGCGCCGAAAGCCCCCACTGCCCCGGAGTCCTCCTGGAAGCGCGCCCCGGCATCCCCGCCGAGCAGTCGCCTGACTATTACAGAGGCCTTCGACAGGGGCGAGATGACCCTTTTGTAATAGACGAGGCTGCCGACGAGCATCAGGAGGACGAAGCCTATTATCGTCCTCAAGGCGAGCGACTTTGACTCGTTGAAGACGGCAAGACGCCTTTCGGACAGCGCGGTAAGCAGCCTCTCGGCCTTCTCGGTCGCCAGGACCGTGTTCATGTCGACGGCGTTGTGAATGAGCATGACCTCGTCCTGGGTAATGGCGTCGTTGAGCCTTTTTATCTCCGCCTTTATCGTGACCCAGTCGTCGGCTATCGTCTTCATGCCTTCGGTGAGGATGGCGTCCTTTTTCCAAACCTCGCTGTACCTGGGGTTCTCGACGAGACCGTTGATGTTCTCGTTCATTGCGGCGACGTCGCCCTTTATGAGCTCTATCGTGCCGCTCTCGAACCTGCGGGCTATCGTGAACATGTCGATGAGGTACTCGAGCTTGGTTATTGAGACCCTGGCCGAAGTGATGCGCGAGCTCATCTCGTCGTAGAGCTCGACTTTCTCAGATTTTTCGAGGAAGGTGCGGTAGTCGATTATCGCGACGATGAATATGAGGGAAAGGGTTATGAAGAACTTCTGGAAGCTGGACAGGCGTTTGAAAGGTGATCTCATATAATCCCCGGCAGGATGGGCCTGGGACACACGGCTTCCTTGCCTCTATTTGCTCTCAGTCGGCCCCCTGACCCTGGCGGGTCATTTCAAGAGCCTGTGTACGTTCTTCTGGAAATCCTTCAGGCGTATCGGCTTGGGAAGGCAGAAATCGGCCCCGCACTGGATTATCCTCTCGATGTCCTCGGTGCCGTAGGCCGTGACGGCGAGTATCTTGATGTCTTTCGTGCTCTTGTCCTGCTTGATGCGCCTGCAGACCTCGAAACCGTCTATCTTCGGCATCCTGATGTCCAGGACCATCAGTTCCGGCTTGAAATCGCCGACCTTTATGAGCCCTTCATAGCCGTCGCCGGCGGTCTCTATGAGGTAGCCGCCGTCCATCGATTCGAGAGCCCCCTTGACGAACTCGACGACGTCATGCTCGTCGTCGATTATGAGGACCTTGTGCCTCTCCGGGAAGACCTCTTCTTTTATCTCCAGCTTGTATTTTTCGAGAAAAACAAGGAAATCTTCCCTGTTGACGCGGAAATGGCCGCCCGGCGTCCTGAACGCGAGGAGCTTGCCGGAGGCTATCCACTTCTTGACCGCGTTTATGGTCACATGGCAGTATGCCGCTATCTCGCCGGTAGTATAAGGTTTTCTGTCTTCGTTCATCTCAGTAAAGGCTTATGCCTCTGTGGTGGGTGAGTGAGACGTTTACGGGGAATGCTCAAAAGTTCTAATTTTTATAATAATCTTATCTTCATTGAATTTCAAGGTCAAGTCTTTTTCTCTGGCCGCCCCTTATTCCACGCTGCCCAGGTCCGCCCCGGTCTCCATGTTGACCTTTATCGGGACCTTGAGCGCTACGACCCCTTCCATCTCCCTTTTAACCATGTCTTTCAGCTCATCGAGCTCATCAATGGCGGCCTCGAAAATGAGCTCGTCGTGTATCTGGAGGAGCATCCTTGAGCGCATGGGGGCAATCCGGCCGCTTATTTTAATCATCGCGGCCTTTATCATGTCAGCCGCGGAACCCTGAATGGGCGTGTTTATGGCGAGCCTGGCCCCGAGCCTCTGGGTCGACTCCACAGGGCTCTTGAGCTCCGGAATAAACCGCCTCCTGCCGAAAAGGGTCCTTGTCGAACCCTTTTCCGACGCGTCAAGGACTGTCCTGTCCATGAATTCCTTCACGAGCCTGTAACGGTCGAAGTACCTGTTTATGTACTCTGTGGCCTCTTTCATCGATATCCCGAGCTCTGTGGAAAGCCCCCAGGGGCCCATCCCGTAGATGATGCCGAAGTTTATGGCCTTTGCCCTCCTCCTCATCTCCGAGGTGACGAGCCCGGGCATGACGCCGAAGACCTCGGCGGCGGTCCTTTCGTGTATATCCTCGTCGTTCCTGAACGAGCCGATGAGTATCGGGTCGCCTGACATATGGGCCATTATCCGGAGCTCTATCTGCGAGTAATCGGCTGAAAGAAAGGTGTACCCCTCTTCGGCGACGAACGCCTGCCTTATTCGCGCCGCAGCCTCCCCCCGTATCGGTATGTTCTGCAGGTTAGGCCTCGAGCTCGAAAGCCGCCCTGTTGCCGTGACAGTCTGGTTGAAGGAGGTGTGGATCCGCCCGGTATCCGGGTCTATCAGCCCCAGAAGGGCGTCAACGTAGGTCGATTTGAGCTTCGAGAGCTGGCGGAAGCCGATTATGAGCCTCGGGACGTCGTGGCTGGCGGCGAGCTGGGTCAGCACCTCTTCATCGGTGGAATAGCCGGTCTTGGTCTTTTTCAAAGGCTTGAGGCCGAGCTTCTCGAAAAGAAGCTCGGCGAGCTGCCTGGGCGAGTTGATGTTGAACTCCATCCCGGCTGCGGCGTATATCCGGCTTTCCATCGAGACGAGTTCTATCTCGATTTCTTTCGAGAGCGAGGTAAGCTTGTCCCTGTCGACTTTTATGCCCAGTATTTCCATGGAAGCGAGCACCCTGGCGAGCGGAAGCTCCATGTCGGTATAAAGACCGGCAAGGCCGAATTCATCAAGTTCTTTTTGAAGTATCTCCTTTAACCGTAAAATAATAGTAGCTTTTTTACATTCTGCCATTGTCTCTACTCCGACGTCGGCGCCGTCCCTTACCTCTTCAGGAGAGACGCCCAGCAGGTCATATCCGAGAAAGCCCACCGTGTGCTCGGGCCTTGAAGGGTTAATGACGTATGAGGCAAGAGAGACGTCCATGCCGACGCCCCTCACCTCGACCCCGTTCCTCCCCGCCCAAAGGTAGAGGGCCTTGGAGTTATCGGTATGTTTTTTCCTCGTTTCGTCCTGAAGGAAAGGGGCAAGGCAGTCGAGGAGCTTTTTTTCTGAAAGGCCGCCCCTGGTCACGACGTACCTGGCTACGTTTTCCCCGAAGCCCATTGCAAGCCCCTTGAGGGAGGCCGAGAAACCCTCGCCCTCAAGCACGAGCGCGATAGAAGCCTCCTTTATTGAAGAAAGCTCGCCTGAAAGAACCGAGAGGGCCGCCTCGTCCTGCACGCCGAGAAAATCCGCGCCCTCGACCTCGACAGGCGCGCTGACCTCCGGGACCATCTCCCTTACGAGCTTCCTGAATTCGAGCTCGTTCAAAAGCCGCTCCAGCTCCCTGAAGTCCGGGCCCGTGTAACGGAGGGTATCGAGGCCGCACTCGACGGGCACGTCCGGATGGAGGGTCGCGAGCTTGCGCGAGAGGAACGCCGTATCTTTATTTACAATGAGACTTTCCTTTAACTTCGGCTTGGAAATCCTCTCAATATTTGAATAAATATCCTCAAGGCCCTCATATTCCGAGAGGAGCTTGGCCGCGGTCTTGAAGCCTATCCCGGGTACGCCAGGTATGCTGTCGGAAGTATCTCCGGCAAGAGCCAGGAGGTCCCTTATCTGTGTGGGGGCGACCCCGTACTTCTCCTTCACCTCGGGCGGGCCGTACTCCTTGCCGGTGAGATAGTCGAGTATGACGGTATTCTCATCGACCAGCTGGTACATGTCCTTGTCGCCGGTTATGATGGCGGTCTTCAGGCCCTCGCCTTCGCATCGTTTTACAAGGGTGGCGATGACGTCGTCTGCCTCGAAGCCCGGCATCTCTATTGCCGGTATATTGAAGGCCGCGACCATCTTCCTTATGTACGGCACCTGGACCACGAGGAGCTCATCCATCGGCTTTCTCTCGGCCTTGTACCCAGCCATCATCTCGTGCCTGAACGAAGGGCCCTTTACGTCGAAGGCTATGGCGACGTACTCGGGCTTGAAGTCGTTGAGGATCTTACGCAAGCTCTGAGTGAAGCCGTAGACCGCGTTCGTCGGCAAACCCTTTGAAGTTACAAAGCTCGGAGGGACCGCGTGGAAAGCGCGGTACATGACCGAGCTGCCGTCGATTATGAAAAAACTCTTTTTAGGGGCTTTGCCCATGTTTGACCGCCGGTTGACCGGATGTTATACTCGTGAGATGAAAAAAACCGCCTTAGCCCTGCTCATACTGCTCCTGTTGCCCTTGAAGGCATGGTCCACGGAGAGCGTCGGAACGGCATTGAACATTGTAGAGGATTTCAGCAGGGAAGCAAACATATTAATGGAAAGCCGTGGGCTTTCGACGCTTTCCGGCGAAGACAGGGAAAGAACTGCCGAGGCCTTGAAACAGATACGCCTGACAGAAGCGCCCGGAAGGGCACGTTCCGAAAAGATCTACCTGCTGGTCAGCTCATATACGGCTGGCGTACTGGAGTCGGTCAGGGCATCAAAGGGCAAAAAGGAAGCTATCGAGGAAGCCGCTTCGCGCCTCGATGGGCTGCAGAAAAGCATGCTGAAGGGTCTGAGAGCCGCGGTCGACGCGGAGTCAATCGAGAAGAAAGAGCCGAGGCCAATGCCTTCTTTCGACCTCTCGCCTCATGACGAGCCGCCTGCCGCCCCGGGCAACGACAAGGAAGGGATACTGTTCAGGTAGCTATTCCGCCGCCTCGAAGGCGTTCTTCACGAGCTCGAAGGCAAGCTTCCCGCCGCTCATCTCTATGCCAACCACGTCAAACCTCAAGTCTGTATCAAAGAGCCTGTTGCTCTCTATGTAGAACTGCGAAGTCAGCAGTATCTTCTTCTGCTTCCTGGCGTCAACGCTGGCAGTAGGGCAGCCGAAGCGGTCAGAGCCCCTTGTCTTGACCTCCACGAAAACGACGGTCTTCCCGTCCCTCGCGACGATGTCAATTTCGCCGTACCTGCACCTGTAGTTCCTTTCCACTACCTTATAGCCCTTCGATTCCAGGAACAAGGCGGCCTCGTCTTCCCCTCTCCTGCCGATTGACGCCTTATTCATCGGAAGGCCCCTTCAAGTCGGAAAACAGGTCCCTTATGACTCCCCTGAAAGTCTTCCTGTGAATTGGCGCGGGGCCGTGGACGCCTATGGCGTCCATGTGGTCTTTGGTGCCGTAGCCCTTGTTGGAAGCGAAGTCGTATTCGGGGAAGCGGTGGTGATAGGCAGCCATTATGGCGTCCCTCGTGGTCTTGGCAACGATCGAAGCGGCGGCAATCGACACGCTCAATGCGTCTCCCGAAACTATCGTCTTCTGCTCGATATAAGTGTTCACGGGGAAAGAGCCGTCAATGAGGAGGATGTCCGGGCGCACGTCAAGGCGCGCAACCGCCCTTTCCATCGCGCGAAGCGTCGCCTTGTGTATGTTGATGAGGTCTATCTCAGCTGGCCAGACGACTCCGATGCCGATGGCGCGGGCTGACCTGAAGACCTCTTTTACGAGAGCTTCCCTCGCCTTTGGCGTGAGCTTTTTGGAGTCTTTGAAGCCTGTTTTTACCGGGGGAGGATATGGAAAGATGACTGCTGCCGCGACGACAGGCCCGGCCAGAGGGCCGCGCCCGGCCTCGTCGACGCCGGAGATGGCTGTAAAGCCTTTCGAATGTGCTTCCTTTTCGTAGGTATCCATTAGACGGGGGGTAAAAAAAAGGCCCGGCGTTCAGCCGGGCCTTGAGTTAACTGGATTACCTCTTTACCTTTATCCTTGCGGCCTTGCCCTTCAGGTCGCGCAGGTAGTAAAGCTTCGCCCTTCTTACCTTGCCCTTCGTGAGGACCTTTACCGACTCGAGCGCCGGGGAGTTCGCCGGGAATATCCTCTCGACGCCTACTCCGTAGGAGACCTTCCTCAAGGTGAAGGTCGCGCGCACGCCGTTTCCGCGCATCTTTATGACGGTGCCTTCGAAAGGCTGCACCCTCTCCTTGTCGCCTTCCTTTATCTTCACTCTTACGTGAAGGGTGTCACCCGGATGGAAGACCGGGATGTCAGTCCTTATGAAGTCCTTCTCGATATCCTGAATGATGCCCATTTGATAGCCTCCGCGAATTGATTGAATCCATTTGGAAATAATAAACATGAATTATGCAAGAACTCGAAGCGAATTGCAATAGAAAAATAATAGAAACAGCAAGAAAAATTGAAGCCTTGAAGACAGTATACAATAGACCAGCCCTGCCCTGCCTGCCGCCTAGCTCTTACCCCTTTTGAGCTCCTCGAGGAAAGCCTTGTCCTCGGCCGTGAGGTCGGCAAATTCAATGAGGTCGGGCCTTTTGTGAAACGTCCTCCTCAGGGATTCTTGCCTGCGCCATTTCTCAATTAACGCGTGGTTCCCGGAGATGAGCACGTCAGGCACCCGCATTCCCCTGAACTCTTCAGGCCTCGTGTACTGCGGGTACTCTAGCAGACCGGCTGAAAAGGAATCACTCTCGCTCGATTCAGGCTCGCCGAGGACGCCTGGGATGAGCCTTGCAACGGCGTCGATTATGGCCAGGGCTGGTATCTCGCCGCCTGAAAGGACGTAATCGCCCACAGAGACTTCACGGCCGGCAAAAGACCTTATGCGCTCGTCGTAACCTTCGTACCTGCCGCAGACGATTATGAGGGAGGACAAAGCGGCAAACTCCGCGGCAGTCTTCTGGGTAAACCTCTCGCCCTGCGGCGTCGTCATTACGACCGTAGCGCCGGGCCTTTGCGCCTTCAACGCCTCTATGGCCGCAGCCATAGGCTCGACCTTCATGACCATGCCGTGGCCGCCGCCGTACGGGTAGTCGTCGGTCGTCTTGTGCTTGTCGAGCGTGAAATCACGGAGGTTATGGGCCTCAACCCGCAGCACTCCCTTGGCTATCGCCTTGCCGACTACGCTCTGCCTTAACGGGGAAGAGAAGAATTCAGGAAAAAGGGTGAGGATGTCGAATACCATTGCGGGGAACAAGGCCTTTCACTTCAATCAGGAAGAAGCCCCTCCATGAGACGGACCGTGATCTTCCTTTTTTCAGGCTCTACCCTGATAATGACGCTCTCTATGGCCGGGATGAGCACGTCTCCTAAAGGCCCGGAGGTCTCAAGGACGTCGTTGCTGCCGGTGGAGAAGACGTTCTCGACTTTTCCCACGGGCTTGCCCTCTTCGGTGAAGACCTCCATGCCGACGAGGTCGGCATAGTAGTACTCGTCCTCTCCGGCTTCCGGGATGCCGGACTTGTGCACGAAGACCTCGCGCCCGGCTAGCGTCTCAGCCGTGTTCCTGTCGGGCACGCCTTCGAGGAAGACGAGGTAGACGCCCTTGTGGACGCGGCTTGAGAGCACCTTGCGGGGCTCCAGCGCCTTACCGCTGGCGATATAGACGGTCCCCCACTGGACGTCCTCAAGCGGCCCGTAAGGGGCGAGTTTCACCTCGCCCCTTATGCCGTGTACGCCGGAGATCTTTCCGATGGGGATGAGTTCTTCTTTACTCAATTATCTCAAGCACAGAGCGCTTCTTGAGCTTCGTGGAAGCCGCGGTCAGGATGGTCCTGATGGCCCGCGCCGTCCTGCCCTGCTTCCCTATTATCTTTCCCAAGTCTTCCTTCGCAACAGACAACTCGATTACAGAGGTCTTCTCTCCTACTACCTCAACGACCCTTACAT
Organism: uncultured bacterium; assembly: GCA_905339405.1. Lineage (GTDB taxonomy): Bacteria > Desulfobacterota > GWC2-55-46 > GWC2-55-46 > GWC2-55-46 > GWA2-54-12. The sequence goes on from CAJPGC010000011.1 coordinate 34,667, forward strand.
CTTCCGGATGATCGACAAGAGCCTTCGCGATGTACTCGATTAGGTCCTTCATGCGATACCCTCCGAACGGCCTGTTGTAGGTTCAGGGTGTCTGTATATGGCCCTCCGCCGCGCCTGGAGACTTAAGCAGCCTTCTGAGCCTTTTTGAGAAGCTGCTTTACGGTATCAGTCGGTACCGCGCCCTGGTTGAGCCAGAATGCGACCCTGTCACCCTTGAGGTCGACCTTGGCCGGCTCAGTCATGGGGTTGTAGGTGCCGATTACCTCGAGGAAGCTGCCGTCCCTCGGTGATTCGGAATCAGCCACCACGATACGATAAAAGGGCTTCTTCTTTCCGCCTTGCCTTGTGAGCCTGATCTTTACTGCCATTGTTCCGTGTTCCTCCGTCTGTTTTGTTAAGCTATTTTGGACCGAACGCTTCTTACATGAACTTCTGGAAAAGACCCTTTATACCCCTCGGACCAGCGCTCTTGAACTTCTTCATCATCTTGCGCATGTCCGAGTACTGTTTTATGAGCTTGTTGACTTCCTGCACCTTGGTGCCGCTGCCCTTGGCTATCCTCTGGCGCCTGCTGGCGTTAAGGATGGCGGGGTTGTGCCTCTCGGGCCTGGTCATGGAATTGATTATCGCCTCTATCCTGGACAGTTCCTTCTCGTCTATCTGTATGTCCTTCGCCTTTTTTATGGCGTCGAACCCCGGCACCATCGAGAGTATAGATTCAATGGAGCCGAGCTTTTTAATCTGCTGGAGCTGGGCCTTGAAGTCTTCCAGCGTGAACTCGTCCTTCTTGAGCTTCTTCTGGAGCTCCTGGGCCTGCTTCTCGTCGAACGCGCCCTGCGCCTTTTCAATGAGCGTCAGGACGTCGCCCATGTCGAGGATCCTGCCCGCGAGCCTTCCGGGGTGGAAGACCTCGAGTGCGTCGACCTTCTCGCCGGTGCCCACGAACTTTATCGGGCTGCCGGTGGTCATCCTCATGGAAAGGGCGGCTCCGCCCCTGGCGTCTCCGTCGAACTTAGTCAGTACGACGCCGGTTATGCCTATTGCCTCGTTGAAGCCCTTGGCAGTGTTGACGGCGTCCTGTCCGGTCATGGAGTCAGCTACGAACAGGACCTCAGAGGGCTTCAGTATCTCTTTCATGCCCTTCAGCTGGGTCATGAGGGTCTCGTCTATATGGAGCCTTCCGGCCGTGTCAACGAGGAGTATGTCGTAGCCCTTGAGGGCGGCTATCCTTGCGGCCTCGGCGCATATGTCCGCCGGAGAAGTGTAGCCTTCGCTGTCGAAACAGTCGACCTTTATCTCGGCCGCCAGCCTCTTGAGCTGCAGAACGGCCGCGAGCCTGAAAAGGTCGGCCGGTACTATGTACGGGTTCCTGCCCTTCTTTTTAAGGTGCAGAGCGAGCTTCGCGGTCGTGGTCGTCTTGCCGGAGCCCTGGAGGCCGACCATCATGATGACGGCAGGCTTGCCCTTGAGCTCAAGGCCCGCGTCCTCGCCGCCCAGGAGCCTGGTGAGCTCGTCATGGACTATCTTCGTGAACTGCTGGCCCGGGGAAAGGCTCTCCAGGACTTCCTTGCCGAGCGCCTTTTCCTTGACGGTGGCGACGAAGTCCTTGACGATGGCGAAGTTTACGTCCGCCTCGAGGAGGGCGAGCCTCACCTCTTTCAAGACGTCCTGGACGTTGGACTCGCTTAAAGTCCCCTGTCCCCTGACGTCTCTAAGTATTTTTCTGAATTTATCTGAAAGTGACTCTAACATCGCTCATTCCATGCCGTAGTTGACAACAGGCGCATTACCGTCTTTGTACAATTATACCTTCAAAAATCGCATCCCGCTTCATGCCGGGCTGAAAAAACACGAATACGACGAGCGCGAAACTGCGCAAATTATTCAATAATAAAGGATTGCAAGGGGGCGTGTCAAGCCATTAATTCATATGATTTCCAAATATTTCCGATAAGAAGGCGACGCCTGGAGCGCAAAGTGCCCGTTCCATAACGCATTGACACTAATGCCGGTTTTCTGTTATTTTATATCCCGATGACAACCTACAGCATAGCGACTCTGGCGATCATGGTTTCAATGGCGGCCCTCATACTGAACCTTCCGTTCGGATATATGAGGATGAATACCCGCAAGCTCTCGTTCATGTGGTTCGTCTACATACACCTGCCGATACCGGCCATATTTATCCTGCGCAACATGGCCGGCCTCGACTACAAGTTCATCCCTCTCATGGTCGCTGGGGCCGTCGCCGGACAGTTCCTGGGAGGCAGGCTCAACAAGAAGGCCTCTCCGAATGGTTGAGCGGGGCGCAAGAACGCGCCAGCAGTCCCCTTCCCCCATAAGCTCGATCCTGCCGTCTCTGGGCCACCTCAATTTGCCAGCCAAGCTCCGTGAATACAAGATATCAAAGGCATGGAACGAATGCGTTGGCGCCGGAATATCCAAAAGGGCCTGCCCCGAGAGGCTCATGGGCACTGTCCTTTACTGCAACGTCACCTCTTCGGCGTGGATGACCGAGATAAACTACCAGAAGACCAGTATCATCGAACGGCTCAACGAGACGATGGGCTACAAGGCAATCACCGAGATAGTATTGAGGATTGGCCCCGTGAAGACAATCTTCAAGACAAAGAACGCACCGGCATGGCACCCAAAGGAGCTGACTGCCGAGGACAAGACCTTCATAGAAGGCGTCACCTCCGGCATAAAAGACGAGAAACTCAAGGCCTTGATAAAAAGAGTAATCGGGAAGTCCCGCTAAAGGAATAAAGGCTCCTCCATCTCCATCCCCCCGTCAATCCCAAGCTCCACAAGGAAAAACCTCGGCTCGGCCCCCTTTCCGGTATGTACGAACCTGAGCCTTCTGGCATTGAGGCCGCATTTTTGCGACTCGATGAGCATCTCCGAAAGCCTCGTTACCGGAAAGACGTAGAAAATCTTCCCGCTTTTACCAGCCAGATGCTTCGACACCCTGACCAGTTCTGCAAGGCCGCCCTTTACCTCGCTTCTGGCTATGGCCCTCTCGGCCTTCGGGCTCACCCTGCCTGTCCCAGCCTTTGTGTACGGCGGGTTGCTCACGATCGCGCTGAAAGCACCTTCCGGGTACATGGCGGGCAAATCGCGATAGTCCGCGTTCAATACGCCGGCCCTGGCCTCCAGGCCGTTCGCCTCGATATTCTTCCCGGCAGTCAACGCGGCTTCCTTGTCTATCTCAACACCAATCAACTTCTCCGCCCCAGTCTTCCAGGCTAGAAGAAGCAGCAACGCGCCTGTAGCCGTGCCGAGGTCTATTACTTTATCTTTTTCTGAGATTGATTTGGCCGCGAAAACGGCCAGGGCTACTGTGTCGCTTGTGAGCCTGTGGCCCGCCTTCCTCTGGATGAGGAAGTACGGGCCGAGGCTCTCTATTGTTTCGTTTTCGGTTATCGTGGGGCGCTTCAAGGCCGTTTTCAGGCCTTCAAGACGGCTTTCGAGTCGAAGAGGTTCAAGGTAAGCCCCGAGAGGAGCTTGGGGTAGAAGTAAGTCGACTTCTGGGGCATGACAAAGCCCGCGAGGGCGACCGACTTCACCTGCTCTATCTTCGTCGCGTTCAGCAGGAAGACGAGCTGGTTCTGGTCGTTGGAGCAGGCGCTTATCGCCTCGTCGTAGCTCTTCACGTAAATGAGGTTCTCCTGCTTCTCCTGCGCCTCCTGGGTCATGCCCAGTATCTTCGCGAAGACGAGCGAATGGAGGACTGTCACGTCGAGCCCCTTGAAGACCTCCGGGATGGAGTTCCCGAAGACCTTGTCCATGACGTCGGCGGACTTGACCGAAAGGAGGTAGTAGATGTCCCTTGCCCTTATGTGCAGGCCCAACGATACGGCCTTTTCGCCGGACTTCTCGAGCTCCTTCAAAAACGTCGAGCGCACCTGTGCTTCGCTGGCGGCGGTGTAGGCGAATTCCCTGACGTCGAAGTGCTCTTTGCATTTGGCGAGGAAGGCGTCTGCCTCGAAACCCTTCAGGCTGTGCACGACCCTGTGGGTCGGCCATATGGTCATGCCCTCGTCGTCCATGTTCGAAAAATACATCATTATGAAGTTGAAGGGCTCGTTCCCGGTGTAATTACCGGCCTTCTCCCTCATCATGTTCCTGTAGTTGAGGGCAGTCTCGTACCTGTGGTGGCCATCGGCTATGAAAAGGGACTTGTCATTCATCGACTCGATGACGCCGCTCAATGTCTGCTGGTCGTCGACCTTCCATATCATGTTCTCGATGCCGTCGTCGTCAACTACGTCTATTGCGGGGGCCTTACCGGCAATCGCGCCTTCGAGGAGCTTGTTGACCCTCAAGACCGGGTCGGAGTAGAGCGTGAATATGCAGCTCATGTTGGCGTCGCAGGCCTGCATCAGCTTCAATCTGTCGGCCTTGGGGCCGGAAAGCGTCCTCTCGTGCGGGTGTATGCCCTTGCCGAAGTCGACGAGCCTTGAAAGGCCTATGAAGCCCTTCCTCGTGTGCTTCGAGCCGTCCTTGAGGGTATAGGTCTGCGTGTAGTAGTAAAGCGCGGGCTTCTCGTCGTGGGCAAGGACGCCTTCGCCCATCCATTTATTGAGGTCGGCGGCGGCTCTCGAATACCTGTCGTTGCCTTCGGTGTCCTGGGCCGTGGTCTTGCCGAGTATTATCCTTATTATGTTGTTAGGATGGCGCTCGTAAAGCTCGTCCTGCTTCTTAGGCGATATGACGTCATAAGGCGGGGCCATGACCTTATTGAGGTCTCCCACCTTGGCGGGGTTATAAAGAACGCCCCTGAAAGGTACTATCTCTGCCATTTACTCGACTCCCGGGATTGGATTAATAACACAAGTAGTAAGGTCTTTATGAATTTTTTACTTTACTATTGCGGGCAGCCCCTTGTCAATGGGAAAAGGGCCTGTCAAAAGAAGCGCGAAGGGCTGGCCGGGGGTTTTAAAAGGAAAATGGAATGGACTATATTTGCCAGTGATTTCAGTATGTTTGGAGGCCAGTTCAGCCAATCTCAGCCAGGTCGAGCTTGCCTGCCCAGCGGGCCTTCAGCACCATCTTCATTATCCCGCCCTCTGCCCCTGCAAGCGAGGGGTTTTTCTCCAGGTACGAGAAAGCCTCCTCCCTTGCGGCCTTCAGGAGGCTGGCGTCGGTCAGGGCCTCCTCTGTCCTGAAGTCCGGCAAACCTGCCTGGCGCGTGCCGAGAAAATCCCCTGCCCCACGTATCTTGAGGTCTTCTTCTGCTATCCTGAAGCCGTCGTTCGTCTCTTCCATCACCTTGAGTCGCCTGTACGTATCTTCCGAATTGGTCCACGAGGCAAGAAGCAGGCAGATGGACCTTTTGGCGCCCCTGCCTACCCTGCCCCTCAACTGATGGAGCTGCGCAAGGCCGAACCTCTCTGCGTGCTCGATGAGCATGACTGTGGCGTTCGGCACGTCGACTCCTACCTCTATTACCGTAGTCGACACGAGGATATGGATTCGGCCTTCCTTGAACTCCTTCATGACCGCCTCTTTTTCCTCGGCCTTCATCCTGCCGTGGAGGAGCCCCACCTTCCATTCCCTGAATATGTCCCTCTCCAGGTGCTCCTTCATGTTGGTGGCATCCCTGAGGTTCATCTCCGTCGACTCTTCCACGAGCGGGTAGACGATATAGGCCTGACTGCCCCCCTCTAGCTCTTTCCTTATGGCGTCATAGGCGCTCTTCCTGCCGCTCTCGCGGATTATCGACGTCTTCACCGGAGTCCTGCCGGGCGGCAGCTCGTCTATGACCGAAACGTCGAGGTCGCCGAAGACCGTCATCGAAAGAGTCCTCGGTATCGGGGTGGCGGTCATTATGAGCACGTCCGGGGAGAGGCCTTCGGCCACGCCGAAGCCTTTTTTCTTGAGTATCGCCCTCTGGAGGACGCCGAAGCGGTGCTGCTCGTCAATGACCGCGAGCCCGAGGCGCTTGAACTCGACGTCTTTTTGAATGAGCGCGTGCGTGCCTATGACGAGCTGCGCTTCCCCTGAAGCGACCGCACTGTACATCGCTTTCTTTTCAGCCTTTGGCGCGCTGCCGGTGAGGAGCAGAGTTTTTATTCCGAGCGACTCGGCGTACTTGTGCGTAAGGAGGTAATGCTGTTCTGCCAATATCTCGGTGGGGGCCATGAGCGCGGCCTGGTAGCCAGCCTCAAGGGCCTGAAGCGCAGCTATGAGGCTCACGACGGTCTTGCCGGAGCCCACGTCGCCCTGCACGAGCCTGTTCATAGGGTGGGGAGAAGCCATATCCATTTTTATCTCGGCTACCACCCTCTCCTGCGCGCCTGTGAGCTTGAACGGCAACAGGCAGCGGAGCTTCGCTTCGAGGCCGACCCCGGCCTTGAAAGAGATGCCCCTCTCCTTTTTCATGCGGGCTTTTCTCAAGGCCAACCCGAGCTCGAGCATGAATAGCTCGTCAAAGGCGATGCTCCTTCTCGCTCCCCTGGCGCCGCCGGAACTCTTGCCCGGAAGGTGTACCTCTTTTAACGCCTCTGGAAGAGCCGAGACTTTGTTCCTCGAAAGGATTGAGGCAGGCACTCCGCCGAGCGCAAGGGCCGAATATCTCTCGACCGCGCCCGTGACGATGGCCCTCATGGTCTTCTGGTGGAGGTTGTCGACAAGCGAATAGACCGGGACAATGCCTTCTGGCGCGCTTTCAGTCTCAAGGCTTTCGTCTACAAGCTCGACATCGGGGTGTATCATCTCCTTCTGTCCGCCGTAGATCGAAACCTGCCCGAAGACCACGACCTTCTGTCCGTTCTGGAACCTTTTTTTCATCGAGGGGCGGAAATGGAACCACTTGAGTTTCAGGATGGAGCCGCCGTCGCCTATGGCCATCTCAAAGACCCTGCGCCTGCCGTAGTAGACCTCGCCGGAAGCGAGCACCTCGCCGCTTGCGGACTCGGACGCCCCGGGGGTAAGCTCCTTTATTTTTTTCATCCTGGAGCGGTCTTCATATCTTATGGGCAGGAAATAAAGCACGTCCTCCACCGTCTTGAGCCCCTTTTTCGCGAGCCTCTCGGCGAGCTTCGGCCCGACGCCCTTGAGTCCCTGAACGGGAGAAGCCAGAGCCGAAAGCCTTTTCCGTGCCTCTTCGACGCTCATTGGTGTAGGTGGTTTTTGTGTGCTGTTATCCAGGCCGGAGATGACTTCGAAAGCGGCGGTTATCTTTTCTTTTTTAACAGGGAGTTCGAGAGAATCGAAGCCGGTGAAAAGCTTTTTGAGCTCCTTGAAGCAAGCGGAAAGCTCTGGGCGCTCGGAAAGGGAAAGTCCCTCTGAGCACAGTGAATTGACGAGCGGCTCGAGGGACTTCAACGCGCCGAGGTGTTGGAAGCCGTCCTTCGAGGCGAACCTAAGGGGCTTCAGGACCGCTTCCATTATCTCGCCGAGGCGTCCGCCGCCGGTCACGGCTACATCTCCACGCGCGTAATGACGCCGTGGAGCTTGTTCGTGGGCATCTTGTAGAATATGAGGAACGTGGGGGTCAGCCTTTTTATGACGGAAAATATCTTCCAGAATATGTTACTCGTCGTTATCTCCTCGAGGCCGTAGAAGATGGTCTTCTCGTTGACCCCGGCCGACTTCAATAGAGCTTCAACGTCGACCACCTCCATGTAGCCGGAGCGTATCTCAAATACACGGAGACCTGCCGCGAGGTCGTCCATGAATTTGTAGCTCGTCCCGAATGAATCGTCGGTCCTTACGATCGATACGATTATGTTGTCCTCGTATATGATGTTGTTCTTGAACATCGTATGGACTATGTACGGTGCGATCTCCTTGGCGTCCTTCGCGAAGAAAAGCGCGGTGCCGGGGATTTTCGGGAGGCTCTTGTATATCTGGTTGTAGCCAATGAGGAAGGCCTCCTGGTTAAGCGGCCGCAAGGACCTGTACAGCTTTTTCTGACCCTGCGTGTAGATGAGTATCATCGTGAACGGAAGCAGTGCTATGACTATCGACCAGTACCCGCCGTGGGGTATCTTGAAAGTATTCGAAAAGAAATAGATGAAGTCTGCTACAGTCACCAGCACCGCGATGGCGGTCCTGATGTATTGCTTCCGGCTTAAGAATATCCACGTCATCATTATGCCCGTGACCGACATGGTGCCGGTGACCGCAAGGCCGTAGGCAGCCGCCAGATTGCTCGACTCCCTGAATTCGAACATTATGAAGATGACGGCGACGAGCAAAAACCAGTTGACGAACGGGATGTATATCTGGCTCCTCTGCTCGGTTGAAGTATAGTCCACCTTGAAAAGCGGCATGATGTGCGTAGTGATGCCCTGGTACACGATAGAGAACATGCCGCTTATCATGGCCTGCGAGGCTATGACAGTGGCAGAGATGCTGAGGATGAGGAAAGGGACGTAAAGTAACTGTGCGTGGTGGTTCACCATCTCGAAGAGCACGTTTTTGGCATCCGGATGTGTCAGCAGAAACGCGCCCTGGCCCATGTAGTTCAGGACAAGAACGATAAAGACCATGTACCAGGCCTTTACGATGGGGGGCCTGCTAAGATGGCCCATATCTGCGTAAAGGGCCTCGGCTCCCGTTGCGCAGAGTATGACCTCTGAGAGGACGAAGAAACCGGCCCAACCGTTGTCCATCATGAACTTGAAACCGTAATACGGGTTTATGCCCCAGAGGACTTCCGGGTTGTTCGTTATTCCGGCTATACCTGAGACCGCGAGCGCGCCGAACCATATCACCATGATGGGACCGAACGCCCAGGCAACGCGCTCCGTTCCCCTCTTCTGGAAGATGAACAGGAGTATGGCGATGCCGGAAGCTATTATTATTAGTTTTGTCTGGCTTAGCGTTTCGAAGCCCGGAATGAGAAGGGAGCCTTCAACAGCGGAGAGGATGGATATTGCCGGTGTTATTACACCGTCGCCCACGAGGAGCGAGATGCCGATGAACGAAAGAAGCGTTACGAAAGCGACCTTCCTGCCGCTCTTGAGGTAAGGGACCAGGAGCTCCCGCAAGACTATGGTGCCGCCCTCGCCCTTTTTGCCGAGCGTCGTGGCGAGCCACGCGTACTCTACCGTGACGAGGGTAATGAGCGTCCAGACCACAAGGGAAAGCACACCCCTTATGTTATCGAGCGTTGGCGAAAGTACAAGGAAGATGACCGTCAGCGTATAGATCGGGCTCGTGCCGATGTCCCCGAATACTATGCCGAGGGATTTTATTATGTTACGCATCGCTCCTGGCGGCTTCCGGAGAGAGAATTTTATGCGTTGTCTCTGCCGACCCCTGGAACTCGGCATGGTACTCCTGCAGGGGCTTCACGTCAAGCCCTCCCGTCAAGACGGCCCTTATGCCGAGGGCTGCGGCCTTTGCCCCTGCCACCGTCGTGAAGTGCGGCAGGCCTGAGTCGACCGAAGACCTCCTTATGGAATACGAATCGGCGACGCTCTTGGCCCCGAAGGAGGTGTTTATGACCATGTCGACCTTCTTGCTCTTTATCATGTCGACTATGTTCGGCCTGCCCTCGGTGACTTTGAGGACGCTCTCGACCTTTATGCCCCTCTCGCGCAGATACCTCGCGGTCCCTCCAGTCGCGATTATGTTGAAGCCCGCCTCCTGCAATACTCCGGCCACTCCTACTATCTCGGCCTTGTCGTCGTCCCTGACGGAGACGAAAACTGTGCCGGAATGAGGCAGCCTGTTACCTGCTGCAATCTGCGCCTTCGCGAAGGCGGTGCCGAAGTCTTTAGAGATGCCCATGACCTCGCCCGTTGACTTCATCTCAGGGCCCAGAAGTATGTCGACGCCGGGGAACTTTATGAACGGGAAGACCGCTTCCTTGACCGATACGTAAGGAGGCGTGACCTCGCTGGTGAAGCCAAGCTCCTTGAGGGTCTTTCCGGCCATTATCTTTGTCGCGAGCTTCGCCAGCGGCACGCCTATCGCCTTGCTGACGAAAGGTATTGTCCTCGACGCCCTCGGGTTGACCTCCAGGACGTAGACCTCGCCGTCCTTCACGGCATACTGGACGTTCATGAGGCCCCTGACCTTCAATTCCTTTGCCATGAGGATGGACTGCGTCCGTATCTTGTCGATGACCGCGGCGTCGAGCGAATAAGGAGGGATTGAGCAGGCGGAGTCGCCCGAATGCACCCCTGCCTCTTCTATGTGCTCCATTATGCCCGCGACTATTACGGTGTCGCCGTCGCTTATGCAGTCGACGTCGACCTCGGTTGCGTTCTGAAGGAACCTGTCAATCAATACCGGGTGCTCTGGCGAGGCCTCCACGGCCCTGGTCATGTAATCCATGAGGCTCGTCTCGTCGTATACGGTCTCCATAGCGCGCCCGCCGAGAACGTAAGACGGCCTGACCATCACCGGGTAGCCGACGGTCCCGGCTATGCGCACGGCCTCATCAATGGAGCGCGCCGTGCCGCTCGCGGGCTTTTTGATATCGAGTTTCTCGAGGAGCTTGTCGAACCTCTCCCTGTCCTCGGCCATGTCGATGGAATCGGAGGAGGTGCCGAGCACTTTGACGCCCGCTTTCTCGAGGGCGACCGAGAGCCTCAAAGGCGTCTGGCCGCCGAGCTGGACGATGACGCCGTAGGGCTTCTCCTTCTCCACTATCGCCATTACGTCCTCGAAGGTCAAAGGCTCGAAGTAGAGCCTGTCGGAGGTGTCGTAGTCGGTCGATACGGTCTCGGGATTGCAGTTGACCATTATCGACTCTATCCCCTCTTCGCGAAGGGCGAAGCTGGCGTGCACGCAGCAGTAGTCGAACTCTATGCCCTGGCCTATCCTGTTCGGGCCGCTGCCGAGTATCATTACTTTTTTTCTGTCAGTGGGGTTCGCTTCGCAGGCCGGGCTTGGGGCCCCGCCGGTCAGCACGTTGAAGAAAGGGCGTTCGTAGCTTGAGTAGAGATATGGTGTGTAGGCCTCGAACTCGGCGGCGCAGGTGTCGACGGTCTTGAAGACCGGCTCTATGCCTGCCGCTTTGAGGACCGATTTTATCTCAGCCTCAGACTTCCCTGAAAGCGAGGCGAGGTTCTTCATGGAGAAGCCAGCCTCCTTCGCCTTCCTCAATATCTCCTTTGAGAGCTGGCCCTGGCGGCCCTGCCAGAAGACGCCTTCTTCTATCTCTATTATCTCCCGTATGTTGTTGAGGAACCAGCGGTCGATGTTGGTGAGCTCGTGAACGTCGTCGACGTGGAGCCCGCCCCTCAAGGCCTCAGCGATGTACCAGAGCCGCTCGTTCCTCGGCGTCTTGAGCATCGACTTTATGACGTCCATCTCCGCTTCGTTCGGCCTGAAGACCGGCTCGGGGCGGCCCACGCGTATCTTGCTCTCGAAGCCGTAGCTGCCGGTCTCGAGCGAGCGCATCGCCTTCAGCAGGGCTTCCTTGAAGGTCCTGCCCATGGCCATTGCCTCGCCAACGGACTTCATCTGGGTGGTGAGCGTGGGGTCGGCTTTCTGGAACTTCTCGAAGGCGAACCTCGGTATCTTGACGACGACGTAGTCTATCGTGGGCTCGAATGAGGCGGGGGTCTTCTTGGTGATGTCGTTGGCTATCTCGTCGAGCGAGTACCCAACCGCGAGCTTTGCCGCGAACTTGGCTATGGGGAAGCCGGTCGCCTTGCTGGCAAGGGCCGAGGACCTGGAGACCCTCGGGTTCATCTCTATGACGTATACCTTGCCGTTGGCGGGGTTCATGGAGAACTGTATGTTCGACCCGCCAGTGTCGACGCCTATCTCCCTTATTATCCTTATTGAAGCGTCGCGGAGAACCTGGTATTCCTTGTCGGTCAATGTCTGCGCCGGGGCGACCGTGATGGAGTCCCCGGTGTGCACGCCCATGGGGTCTAGGTTCTCTATGGAGCAGATGATGACGACGTTGTCGTTCTTGTCCCTCATCACCTCGAGCTCGAATTCCTTCCAGCCTATGACCGACTCTTCTATGAGTATCTCGCTGACCGGTGAGCACTCGAGGCCGAACCTCACCATGTCCTCGTACTCTTCCCTGTTGTAGGCGATTCCTCCGCCCATGCCGCCCAACGTGAAAGAGGGCCTGATGATGACCGGGAAGTTCATGGTCTCGATTATGTCGAGACACTCCTGGAAGTTCCTCGCATTCCCGCTCCTGGGGACCTCGAGGCCTATCTTGTACATGGCCTGCTTGAAAAGCTCCCTGTCCTCGGCCTTCTTTATTGCCGGGAGCTTCGCCCCTATCATCTCTACATTGTACTTATCGAGCACTCCGGCCTCGGCGAGCTTGACCGAGACGTTAAGGGCGGTCTGCCCTCCCATCGTCGGCAGGAGCGCGTCCGGCCTCTCCTTCTCGATTATCTTCTCGACCATCTCCGGCGTTATCGGCTCTATGTAGGTCCTGTCGGCGAGCGTGGGGTCGGTCATGATGGTGGCCGGGTTCGAGTTCACGAGCACGACCTCGTACCCGTCCTCTTTCAAGGCCTTGCAGGCCTGCGTCCCCGAGTAGTCGAACTCGCAGGCTTGTCCTATGACAATCGGCCCCGAGCCGATGATGAGTATCTTCTTTATGTCTGTTCTCTTAGGCAACTGAAGCGACCTCCGGAATGTTTGCGGGAACTTGTTATTTCTGTGACTGCATCAAATCTGTGAACCTCTTGAACAGGTACTGCGAGTCGTGCGGGCCGGGTGAGGCCTCGGGGTGGTACTGCACCGAAAAGACAGGCTTGTCCTTCAACGCTATGCCTTCGCAGGTCCTGTCGTTGAGGTTTATGTGCGTGAGCGACGCTTTGTCCTTCAAGGAATCGAGGTCAACGGCGAAGCCGTGGTTCTGAGAGGTTATCTCGACCTTGCCGGTAGTGAGGTCCTGAACGGGCTGGTTGCCGCCCCTGTGGCCGAACTTCAGTTTGTAGGTCTTGCCGCCGAGCGCAAGGGAGAGTATCTGGTGTCCCAGACATATCCCGAAGATGGGCTTTTTGCCGATGAGCTCCCTTACGGTCTCCTTGGCGTACTCGACCGCGTCCGGGTCTCCGGGGCCGTTCGAGAGGAATATTCCGTCGGGGTTCAGAGCGAGCGCGCCTTTTGCGGGCGTTGAGGCAGGAACGACGGTCACAGAGCAGCCTGCGGCTGAAAGGTTACGTAGGATGTTCTTCTTGACGCCAAAGTCGTAGGCTACCACCCTGAACTTCTTCGTGCCGTCCTTGCCTGCCTTGGGGTAGCCGCCCTTTTCGAGGTCCCAGAGCTCGCCGTGCCATTCGTAAGGCTGGGTGCAGCTCACTTCCTTCACGAGGTCCCTCCCGACGAGAGTCGGGGCGGCCTGGGCCTTTTTCACCAGCTTATGGAAGTCTCCTTCTACCGTGGATATGACGCCCTGCATGGCGCCCTTGTCCCTTATGATGCGCGTCAGGGCCCTCGTGTCTATTCCGGAGATGCCCACTATCCTGTTCCTCATGAGGTACCCCATGAGGCTTTCGGTCGAGCGCCAGTTCGACGGGAAAAGGCACGTCTCTTTCACTATGAAGCCTTCGACCCAGGGCTTTACCGATTCAACGTCCTCCGGGTTTATGCCGTAGTTCCCCTGCTGGCTGTATGTCATCGTTACTATCTGCCCCTTGTACGAGGGGTCTGTCAAGACCTCCTGGTAGCCGGTGAGTGACGTATTGAATACGACTTCGCCTGTTGTTTCGCCCTCTGCCCCGAACGAGGAACCCTCGAAAACGGTCCCGTCGGCAAGGGCCAGTATCGCTTTTCTCAACTCTGCTTCCTTTCGGCTGATGGTCTTCTGGATATTATAAAACGCCAGCGGTTGGCGGGCCAGATAAATTTAAGACTAACCCCTGCTGTGGACGATTGCCCCGCCCTTTATGGTCTTCACGCAGACGCCTTTCAATTCTTTGCCAAGCCAGGGCGAGTTCTTTGACTTCGACTTGAGCTTGCCCGGCTCGACAATCCATTTCTTCTCAAGGTCGAAAATGGCGATATCCGCCGGTGTGCCCACAGAGAGCCTGCCGCCTTCGAGCTTGAAGGCCCTGGCTGGCCCATTGCTCATTGCGCGAACCACCTCAGTGAGGGTCAGCGCTCCTTCTTCGACCAGTCCGTAGAGGACCGAAAAAGCCGTCTCGAGGCCTATGATGCCGTTTGCGGCCTTGTCGAACTCGACGTCTTTTTCGATCGACGCGTGGGGCGCATGGTCGGTGGCTATGCAGTCTATCGTGCCGTCCTTAAGGCCCGCGCGGAGCGCCTCGACGTCTTCCCTGGCCCTCAACGGCGGGTTCATCTTGGCGTTTGTACTGTAGCCGGCGACAGCTTCGTCGGTAAGCGCCAGATGGTGCGGGGTGGCCTCGGCCGTGACCTTAACTCCCCTTGCTTTCGCGGCCCTTATGAGCTCGACCGCGCCTCTCGTGGAGACGTGGGCCACATGAAGTCGGCATCCGGTAAGTTCTGCCAGAGAGATGTCCCTCGCGACCATCGTGTCCTCGGCCGCGTTAGGTATGCCCTTGAGGCCCAGCCTTGTGGCGACAAACCCTTCGTTCATCGATCCCTGCCCGACGAGGCATTTGTCCTCGGCGTGCGTTATGACCGGCATATTAAAAGAATTCGAATACTCCAGGGCCCTTCTCATAAGGCCGGGGTCCACAACAGGCACGCCGTCGTCAGAGACGGCAACGCACCCGGCGGCTCTGAGCTCGCCCATCTCCGTGAGTTTCTCGCCCTTTTGCCCCTGCGTCACAGCTCCGACCGGGTAGACCTTCACGGGCTGGCCTTCGGCCCTCTTCAAGATGAACTTCGTGACAGACTCATTGTCGTTCACGGGCCTCGTGTTGGCCATGCACATGACGCCAGTGAAGCCGCCAGCGGCAGCCGCTTTCGAGCCTGTCTCTATGTCTTCCTTGTACTCGTACCCCGGCTCGCGCAGGTGCACGTGCGCGTCAATAAACCCCGGCACAACGAGGAGCCCGGAGGCGTCGACGACGTCAACACCCTCGCCAACCTCGGAGGTATCGGCCTCTGCCTTCTTTATCGAGGCCACCCGCCCGCCCATGACGTAGATGTTATAGAACCCGTCCAGGTTCTGCGCCGGGTCGACTACGCGGCCGCCTTTAATAACAAGCCTGTTCATAAATACCTTTCCTAAGCCTGCTCTTCCTTTGCCGCCCCAAGCAGCAGGTAGAATATTGCCATCCTTACGGCGACCCCGTTGGTGACCTGGTCGAGAATGAGCGAATACCGGCCGTCGGCCACTTCAGATGATATCTCCACGCCCCTGTTGATCGGGCCTGGGTGGAGAATGATGACGTCCTCTTTCGCCTTCCTGAGCTTTCTTTCGTCGAGGCCGTAGAACCTCGAGTACTCCCTTACCGTCGGGAAGAACGACTCGCTCTGGCGCTCCATCTGTATCCTCAGCATCATCACAACGTCGGCCCCTGAGATGGCCTCTTCCACGTTCGAAGTGACCTTGCAGCCGAGCTTTTCCATGCCTATCGGCAGCATGGTAGGCGGGCCCGCGACGGTAACTGAAGAGCCCATCTTCGTGAAGCCGTATATGTTCGACCTTGCCACCCTGGAGTGGGCGATGTCGCCGATTATCGCGATTTTAAGCCCCTCGAGAGTGCCCTTCCGTTCCTTCACGGTCAGCATATCGAGGAGCGCCTGGCTCGGGTGCTCGTGGCTGCCGTCCCCGGCGTTCACTACAGAGCAGCCGACGTACCCGGCGAGCATGTGCGGCGTGCCAGAGGAGGCGTGACGGACGACGATGCAGTCGGGCCTCATAGCCTCGAGGTTCCTCGCTGTATCGCGCAGTGTCTCGCCCTTTACGACAGAGCTTGTGGAAACCGAGATGTTAACGGCGTCCGCGCTCATGCGCTTGGCCGCTATCTCGAAGGAGGTCCTGGTCCTCGTGGAAGGCTCGTAGAAGAGGTTTATGACCGTCTTTCCCCTGAGCGTGGGGACCTTCTTTATCTCCCTTTCCGAGACCTCCTTGAAAGAGGCCGCGGTCGAAAGTATGAGCTCGAGTTCTTCCCTGCTTAGCTCCTCTATGCCGAGGAGGTCCTTTCTTTTAAGCCGCATCAGCTACGTCCTTTTGCTTCTACTTGCTTTCCGGCTGCGCCGGTTCGACGACGACTTCGTTCACGCCATCGGTCTCGGCGAGGTGCACCTTGACGCCCTCGGTGCGGGAGGTCGGAAGGTTCTTGCCGATGTAATCGGCCTTTATGGGCAGCTCCCTGTGGCCCCTGTCGACCAGGACGGCGAGCTGTATGGCAAGGGGCCTGCCGAAGTCCATGAGGGCGTTCATCGCGGCCCTTATGGTGCGCCCGGTAAAGAGCACGTCGTCGACCATGATGACTTTCCTGCCGTCTACGGGCGGTATCTCCATCCGCTTGAGCGAAGGCTGGTCTTTTTTAATGCCGAGGTCATCCCTGTAGAGGGTCGCGTCGACCGCCCCGGCGGGCAAGGAAACACCTTCTATCTCCTCTATCTTCTTCCTCAGCCTCAACGCGAGGTGGTAGCCCCTCGTGGGGATGCCGAGGATGACGAGGTTTTCGGTGCCCTTGTTCCTCTCGATTATCTCGTGGGCGACCCTCGCGAGGGCCCTTTCGATGGCCTTATCGTCGAGTACGACCTTTTTCATGGGCAAAAAAATACCCCCGTACCCTTATGGGCGCGGAGGCACGAAGTTTTTTCAGAATGGCGCTTCAATCATCTACCCCGTTTTTAATCTCTCAGGATTAAATTAAATGGGAGTTCTGTTAAGTTTTAAAGGACCCTGCCCTTTTCCTTGAGCGGTCCATTTACGTCTATGTGGTATACGAGTTCTCGGCTGTACCGGTCAAAAAAATCGAGGGTGACCGTGTAATCGACAATGATCCTTATGTCGTCGCTGCCCCGGTATATCTGGAGCTCCTGCGGGGAGAGCTCTATCGACCAGGAAGCCGCCTTGCCTGTTATGCGTTTGGCCAGGACCTCGTCGGTGTACATGTGGGCCACCCTGACCTCTTCCTCCACTTCGGTCTTCAGCATGTAAAAACCGGCGTAAGGAGGGACGAACATGTACGCCGCGTAAATGCCGGCGGACAGGAACAAAATCCAGAATAAGGCCCTTAATCTGATGAAACCGGCCCCTGTAGCGCGTCTGTCGTTCACTGAAACCTACATATACAACGGTTGGAGCGGCGTAGTCAATACAATTCTTGCTCAATCGGCCTGAAAAGCCGCCGTCTCGATAGCGTCCCTGAACGGGGACTCGTGTATGCGCCCGCCCCTGCCCACGCATACGTACTCGAAGCCGAACTTCTTGACGTTCGCCGGGTCGTAGATGTTGCGGAGGTCGATTATCCTGGGGCTTTTCAGCAGGCCCTTGAGCCTGCCGAGGTCGAGCTTCCTGAACTGGTTCCATTCCGTGAGGATGAGGAGCGCGTCAGACCCGTCAGCAACCTCATAGGCGTCAGAGCAGAACTTTACAGGCCCTGACATCGCCTTCCCGGCGTTCTCCATGGCGGCCGGGTCGTAGGCCTTTATGGACGCGCCCTGGGCCATGAGCATATTCGCTATGTCGATTGCCGGGGACTCCCTTATGTCGTCGGTATTGGGCTTGAACGCAAGCCCCAGCACGCCTATCTGGGTGCCCTTGAGCTCGCCCGTGAGTCCCTTTATCTTCTCGAGCATCCTCTCGCGCTGATCATGGTTGACCTCCACTACCGCCTCGACTATCTTGAAGACGTAGTCGTGGTCTCTGGCGATCCTGGTTATGGCCATCGTGTCCTTGGGAAAGCAACTGCCGCCGTAGCCTGGGCCAGCGTGAAGGAACTTCGAGCCTATCCTGTTGTCGAGGCCCATGCCCTTGGCGACCATGTGGACGTCGGCGCCGACCCTTTCGCAGATGGTGGCGACCTCGTTGATAAACGATATCTTCGTGGCCAGGAACGCATTCGAGGCGTACTTGATGAGCTCGGAAGTCTCTATGTCGGTTATGACGAAGGGCGTCTCTATGAGGTACAACGGCGAGTACAGGTCCTTCATTATCGCTATCGCCTGCTCGCTCCTGGCGCCGAGCACGACCCTGTTGGGCCTCATGAAGTCCTCGACAGCCGAGCCTTCGCGGAGGAACTCGGGGTTTGAGACCACGTCGAACTTATGGTCCTCGCCCTGCTCCTTGTCTATTATGCTCTCTATGAGCTTGCCTGTGCCGACCGGCACTGTGCTCTTGGTGACGATGACCTTGTAGCCGTTGAGGTTCCTGGCTATTGTCCTTGCTACTTCTTCTATGTAGCTGAGGTCGGCGGAGCCGTCCTCCCTGGGGGGCGTGCCCACGGCTATGAAGATGACGAGGGATTTCTTGATCGACTCGCTCAAGTCGGTGGTAAAAGTCAGCCTGCCCTCGTTTATGTTCTTGTCGACTATCTCCTTCAATCCGGGCTCGTAAATGGGTATCTCGCCCCTGTTGAGCATCTCTATTTTTGAAGTGTCCTTGTCAACGCAACTGACGTTCACGCCGAAGTCGGCGAAGCACGTGCCAGTGACAAGTCCGACGTAACCGGTGCCGATAACGCAGATATTCATGATTGCAGGGTCCTCCAGGTCTTGAAGTATAAAAGGTATTATCGCTGAAACCGGTGAAAACCTTGAGTTTTTATGGGGAGTTTATGAAACTCAGGCGTACATCAGTATAAACGCGCTCTCAACGGGTGTCAAGGAAGATAAAAGGCGTAAGGCTCTTTAATTGAAAGGTTTTTCGGCTGGCAAAATGAAGCAGGCATCGCCTTGAGGAGGCTTTGCCTGCAGGAGGAGGTGTTGCGGGGCGGTAGACGCGGGTTGGTCGACGGCGGCTTGCGGAAGGGGCGTAAAAGCGGAATACCGGAAAGGACCCCTGCTGGCGCTAACTGAAGCCGTTAAAAAGCTCAGAGGTTGCAGACGCCTCTGTGCGTGAAGACCTCTGAGGGGCAATAATACTCCCCTGCTTTCCTTATGGCCGCCCTGAAGCCGAGCGAGCGGCCGTTAGGCCACTTTCTCACACCAAGAAGCCCCCTGCACGGGGCCACATCCCCGGACGGGGAGATGACAAAGGAGCGCTCTTCTGAGAGGCACTCATCGACGCCGGTGAAAACAGAGGCGGCAAACGGGCCGCTGAGAGCGGCCCCCTTTCTTTTCAGCACAGAAAGGTACCTGAGAGCGCCTTCGAGCTCGACGTTGTCCGGGCGGATGGAGCTGAAGCGGGAATTGCCTGCTGAATGGCCGTCTCTCGGAAGCCTCCTGAACCGCACGCTGAGGCCGATGGAGGAGCAGTCGGCCAGCATTGCGGGCAGAGCGCTGATGTTCGCCTTCGTAAGGACGATGCTCGCCTCGACGTTCAGCCCGGCTTTTTTGGCTGTTTCGGCGGCTTTGAGAGACCTTTCATAAAGAGGCTCCCGTTCTGTGGGCCCGTCATCCCAGAAAAGCCTTATAGAAAGGCGGCCTACGCAGGCGAGCTCCCGAAGGTACTCTTCCACCAGGACGCCGTTCGTGCTGAGTGCCGTCGCCATGCCCTGCCCGGCGCAGTGGGCCAGCAGCTCTCCGATGTCCGCCCTCGTAAGCGGCTCACCACCCTCAAAGGTAATGAGGGCCGTGCCGAGGCCCTTGAGCTCGATTGCCATCGCCTTTACTTCAGCGGTCGACAGCTCTTCTTCCCTGAACCTGCATATGTCGCAGTGCTCGCATACCAGATTGCAGATGTAAGTCGATATGAAACTGACGGAGACCGGAAGCCTGTCGCACCAGAAGCACGAACGTTCCATACACCTCCCAGGCCGGGAATTGCGATAAACCAGGCCGTAAAGGTCGAAACTCCGGTTTTAAAAGATGAGACGAAACAGGGCCGCGGGGACGGCCCTGGCATGGTTTTCCGCCGCCCTCTTTGAAAGCAGGGCCGGCAGCATCAGCGGCTCAGACTGCGGCGCGCTGCGCGGGGTCTGCCTTGAGCTCGGACTGCATCTTCCTGAACTCGACAAGGACCTGGTCTTCGAGGTTCTGCCTGGTGGGCTTGTCAAGGGGATGGACGAGGTCTCTGTAGGTGCCGTCCTTCATTTTCTTGGCGGGCATTGCTACGAAGTAGCCGGTAGTGCCTTTTATAATCTTCATGTCCCTGATAACGAAACAGTCGTCGAGCTTGATGGTAACATACGCCTTGAGCTTTTCGTCGCCGTCTACCGGAAGAACCTTGATCTCAGTGATACGCATTCAATACCTCCTTGGGGGTTTGTTGTTTATGCAGGTTCCGCATGGCCGGCCTAATACCGGATAGATGAAAGGCCGTCTGTTTTCGTTTCATTTATTTGTATTGCAACGAAAGTGCCAACGCTTCTGTTAAAAAAATGTTTATAAAAATCAAGAAGATGAAAACCAAGCCTTACCTTCATATGTGCATCAGAAGCACAATTCTTTGTGCGTAACGCACATGGAATTGTGCATTACGTTCTACGCGCCAGCTTTCAGCCCAAAAATTTGAGAGCAGGTTTCACACACTGTCCAAAGAGCTGCCTGAAGCCATATGAAAACGCCAGTGAATGCAGGTGAAAAAGCGCATAATCCGTTGACTTTCACCTCGGACTTGCATTAATCTACCGGCATGAAAAAACTTACATACTCTGACGCAGGCGTTAACATCGACGAGGGGAACAGGCTCGTCGGGCTCATAAAACCGGCGGTGCGCTCGAGCTATCGAAAAGAAGTTCTGGGCGACATAGGCGGTTTCGGGGCGTTGTTCTCCGGAAGGTTCAAGGGGCTCAAAGACCCGGTGCTCGTGTCTTCCACCGACGGCGTGGGCACCAAGCTCGTCGTGGCTTTCATGGCCGACAGGCATGACACGGTCGGAGTAGACCTGGTGGCGATGTCAGTAAACGACATCCTCGTGAGCGGAGCCGAGCCGCTTTTCTTCCTCGACTACTTCGCCACAGGCAAGCTAGAAGCGGCGAAGGCGGCCCAGGTTGTAAAAGGCATCGCAAAAGGCTGCAAGGATGCGGGCTGCGCCCTCATAGGCGGCGAGACTGCCGAGATGCCCGGCCTGTACAAGCCGGGTGAATACGACCTGGCGGGCTTCGCAGTGGGCGTGGTCGACAGGAAGAAGATAATCGACGGCTCGAAGGTCAAGCCGGGGGACTCCATAATAGGCCTGCCCTCCACGGGCCTTCACAGCAACGGCTACTCCCTTGCCAGAAAGATAGTATTCGACGTAATGGGCCTCAAGCTCTCCGACAGGCCGGAAGGCCTCGGGAAAAGTGTTGAGGAAGCCCTCATCTCCCCCACGAAGATATACGTAAAACCAGTCCTTGCCCTCAGGAAGGAGGTCGACGTCCTCGGCATGGCCCACATAACAGGCGGCGGCTTCACCGACAACATACCCCGCGTGCTCCCGAAGGGCGTGAAGGCGGTCATCGAGAAAGGCTCATGGCCCCTGCCCCCGATATTCAGCCTCCTCAAAAAAGGAGGCAAGCTAGAAGACGCTGAGATGCTTCGCACGTTCAACTGCGGCATCGGCCTCGTAATGGTAGTCAGGGCGAAGGACAAGGACAAGACGCTCAAGAAGCTCAAGGCTTTAAAGCAGAAGGCCTATGTAGTGGGCGAGATAAAGAGCCGCAAGGGAAGCGAGCCCCAGGTGGAGTTCACAGGCCGGGAGAATCTGGCATAATGGTCAATATAGGCGTCCTGGTCTCAGGAAGCGGCACAAACCTGCAGTCGATAATAGACGCGGTCGAAAATGGCAGCCTCTCCGCTTCTATCAAGGTCGTCATAAGCAACAAGGCTGACGCCTTCGCCCTCGAGAGGGCGAAAAAGCACGGCATAGAGACGGTTGTCGTGAGGGTCAAGGACTTCCCATCGCGGGAGCTGTTCGACGCGGAGGTCTTACGGCTCTTAAAAGAGCGCGGGGTCGAGCTGGTGGTGCTGGCCGGGTTCATGCGCCTCATCTCAAGCGTCCTCCTCGAAGGCTTCCCGATGAGGATAATAAACATCCACCCCTCCCTACTCCCGTCCTTCCCGGGGCTCGAAGTGCAAAAAGCCGCTCTCGATTACGGCGTCAAGTTCTCAGGCTGCACAGTCCACTTCGTCGACGGCGGGCTCGACAGCGGCCCCATAATCATACAGGCCGTCGTCCCGGTAAAAGACGAGGACACAATCGAATCACTTCAAAAGAGGATCCTGGCCGAAGAGCACAGGATTTACCCGCAGGCCATACAGCTTTTCTCGGAAGGCAGGATTCAAGTCAGGGGCAGACGGGTCTTCGTGAGAGACAGCCAGGCCCCGGAAAAGGCCGTAGAGAACCCGAAAGTCACCATCCTTTAAAATTTTGAAACTGTAAAAAAATTAGATATTTTTTCTGAGGTCGAGACAGGGTGGAAATAAAAAGCGGAGCATATATATAAATATGTGAGCATTTTTATTTTCGCCCCAACGAAGAGATCAGGAAAAATGGCAATTTTTTAAACAATGTATAATGGCCCGGTAATAGTCAGCGCCTGTCTCTTGGGGCTCCGCACCAGGTATGACGGCAAGGACGCCTTCAGCATGGAGGCAATGACCCTGCTCGAAGGCAGGGCCGTCGTACCGGTCTGCCCTGAGCAGCTCGGCGGCCTCCCGACGCCCAGGCCAAAGGCAGCCATAACGTCCGGCAGCGGGGCGGACGTGCTCGACGGGGGCGCTGACGTACTGGACGAGAACGGGACCGACGTTACGGAGAAGTTCATGAAGGGCGCAATGGACACCCTGCAGATAGCGCGCCTCTCAGGGGCCAGGGAAGCGTACCTGAAAGAGAAGAGCCCTTCGTGCGGCTCAACGCTCATTTGCCGCGCTGGCGCGTGCGTAAAGGGCATGGGCGTGACGGCTGCCCTTCTGTTGAAAGAGGGGCTTAGCGTCAAGGGGTTCTGACGGGTCTATCCTGATGCTGCGGAAAAATTCGAGCGGAGGCTGTTAATGAAGATCACCTGGCAGGGCCACTCTTGCTTCATCGTGGAAGCCGAAGGAAAAAGCGTAATCATCGACCCGTTTCTCAACGGGAACCCGACCGCTAAAATAAAGCCCTCTGACGTGCGGGTCGACGCCGTCCTTGTGACCCACGGCCACGGCGACCACCTCGGGGACGCGGTGGAGATATCGAAAAAGAACGGCGCGCCTGTCATTGGGACCTTCGAGCTCGTGAACTATTGCACCGCCAAAGGCGCCTCCGGACACGCCATGCACATAGGCGGCAGCTACCGCTTCCCGTTCGGCAGGGTCAAGCTCACGATAGCCCACCACGGCTCTTCAGCCGACGCCGGAGCCCTCGGAAACCCGTGCGGCTTCATAATCAACATGGGCGGCAAGTCGGTCTACCACGCCGGTGACACCGGCCTCTTTTCGGACATGGCGCTCATCGGGGAGACCAACAATATAGACGTCGCCATGCTCCCCATCGGCGACAACTTCACCATGGGGATCGAAGACGCCGTGCTGGCGGTGGGGTTCCTGAAGCCCAGGGCGGTCATCCCGATGCACTACAACACCTTCGATATGATAAAACAGGACCCGGAAGTCTTCAGGAAGAGCCTCCCCAGGGGGGATGTGAAGGTCGAGATAATGAAGCCGGGCGAAAGCATAGATATATAAAAGAGATGGTATAGAAAAGGCGGCCCCACTGGGCCGCCTTTTTTATTTAACCGGCTCAATGCCGCAGCTTATTTCGCTTCCTCGTCGACCTCCCATAGCCCGAAGGTATTGCCCTCAGGGTCGAGGCATATGGCAAAGTATCCCATGCCAGGCACGGCCTGTTTCGGCTTTTTGACTCTCCCGCCCAGGTTTTCTACCGCCCTTGCATAGTCGTCTATCGACGGGACATCGACGTAATTTATGATGGTCTGCCCGGGGTCCGCTTTTTTCATCATGCCCCCGCCGATGGCCTTTTCGCCTGGCGAAATGAACCAATAATCCATCCCGGGTATCTTTTTTATCTCCCAGCCGAAAAGCTCCATATAAAACCTTCTGGCCCTCTCGACGTCGTCAGCCGGTATCTCGAAATGGATGATTGTCGGCATCCTGAACACTCCATGGTAGAAGGCCCGCGAAATGCGGAACGCCGTTGAGCTGTCTATATTGAATTTACTGGACGTTGAAAGGATGTCAAACGGAAGGATGGGACAGGGATATCAGGCCGGTACGCCGAAAAACGCGAACCTGGCCATATACCAGTAATATTTGACGAACTCGGCCGCAAGAAGGCCGAAGCTGCCGCCTTCCCACCACCTGCTTTCGTCGAAGTTCGGGGTGGAGACGCTGTAGGCTTCTATCCTCGTCCACGGCATGACCTTCGTAAAGGTGTAATGGGCCCTCTTTATGTGGTAGCCCGAGGTTATGAGGACCATCGAGGAAAGCCCCCTCTCCTCCATGAGCCTCCTGACCTCGAGGGCGTTCTCAAAGGTAGACCCCGAGCGCTTCTCAAGGACAATTTTCTCCCGCTCGACGGTATTTACCCTCTTGAGGAAGATGGAATCGAGGTCGGCGTCCCGGTGCACACCGCTCAAGATAAGGAGCTTTGACCTGCCCTTCCTCAAAAGGTTAAGGCCCTCTTCGGTACGGCCCCTGCCGCCGGTGAGGACGACGATGGCGTCGGCGCCGGAGCTTGCCGCCCTGCCGTACTCCCTGGTCGTGGCCGCGAACTCGAAGAACAGGGCGATTACAAGGGCCGCCGCCGCGAGCGGTATTATGTAGGAAAGTTTTTTCAGCATCTGATGTGGGGAACTGTTCGTCTCCTGCACCCATAACGGCGCTACTACCATTTTACTTTACTATTTTTTAAAAAAAACTTGCATTAATAATGAACGTATGCTAAAAATATCTCTTTCAAATATTTAGGAGGATTTTATTCATGGCAGCTACATGTGAGATATGCGGAAAGGGCCCGTCCTTCGGGAACAACGTCAGCCATGCCAACAACAAGACGAAGAGGAGATGGAACCCGAACCTCCAGAGCGTCAGGGCGATACAGAAGAACGGCAGCGTCAGGAAAATAAAGGTCTGCAGCAGGTGCATCCGCACAGGGGCCGTTACCAAGGCCGCCTGATCCCTTACCCTTTTGGCTTGAAGGCCTGCCCGATGGGCAGGCCTTTTTTTTGTTCAAAATCAGCCTTCCGCCCTTATTTTTCCCACTATTTCTCATCGATGACAGCTATCGCGTCTATCTCCACGCCGACGCCTTTTGGCAGTCCGCTCACCTCAACGGTCGCCCTCGCCGGGTATGGAGCTGTAAAGAACTCGCCGTACACGGCGTTCATCTCGCCGAAGGCCGAAAGGTCCTTCATGTAGACGGTAGTCTTCACCACGTCGTCCATCGACGCCCCGGCCTCTTCGAGTACCCCCTGGAGGTTCTTCAGCACCTGCCTGGTCTGCTCCTCAATACTTCCCCCCACGGCCTCACCCGTTGCGGGGTCTATGGGTATCTGGCCGGAGAGGAAAAGCTGCCTGCCCACGGTTACGCCCTGCGAATAAGGGCCTATCGCCTTCGGGGCCTTCCCGGTCTTTATCTCCTTCTTGCCCATGAAAACTCCTTCACACGGTTTTATGAGGCGGGAAACTTTCTACAGAAAGTTTCCCCCATAAAGTCAGCGATGCATCAGGAAATTCCTTCGGCCTCGGCGTCCTTGTTGAGGCTCTTGAGCCTTTCGACCTTTATGACTTTCTTTATCTTCTTTATGGCGGCGATGATGCTCTTCAAGTGGTTGAGGTCGCTGACTTCGACCTCGAAGGTGCACACGGCCTTGTCGTCCTGGCTCGTCCTTATGTCGGCGCTCGATATGTTGGCGTCGGCGTTGTTTATCGCGTGCGTCATCTCGGCAAGGAGGCCCTTCTCGTTCCTGCATACGACCTGTATGTGAACCGGCCTGGTGGTCTTGAGCTTCTTGTCCCAGGCGACTTCAATGCGCCTGTCCCTGTCTATGTGCAGGAGGTTCGGGCAGCCCACGGCGTGCACCGAGACGCCCTGCCCGTGGGTGATGAAGCCGTCTATCTCGTCTCCGGGGAGCGGGTTGCAGCACTTGGCGAACCTCACCATGACGTCCTCCACGCCGCGCACGATTATGGCGTTCCTGCCCTTTTCGGCCCCTCCACCTGTGAACTTGTCGAAAACCTTTTTGAATGAGAACTTCTGCTTTTCCTTGAGCTTCTCCGGCGGCAGGATCTTCCCGAGGACCTGGTTCACCGAGAGCTTTCCGTAGCCGATAGAGGCAAGGAGGCTTTCGGTGCCCTGAACGCCGAACCCGGCCGCTATCCTGTCCAGGTCGTCGGTCTTCATGAGCTTGCCCGGTTCGAGGTTGTGCTTTGATATCTCTTTTTCGAGTATTTCCCTGCCCAGGGCTATTGACTTGGCCCGCTCCTCGGTCTTTATCCACTGCCTGACCCTCGCCTTGGCCCTCGAGCTTACTATGAACTTCAGCCAGTCTTTCGAGGGGTGGTGGTTCTGGGCGGTTATTATCTCGACGATGTCGCCGTTCTTGAGCTTGTATTTGAGCGGCACCATCTTGCCGTTTATCTTCGACCCGGAGCAGGTGTTGCCTATGTCGGTGTGGATGGAATACGCGAAGTCTACAGGCGTTGCGCCGTTCGGGAACTGCTTTATGTCGCCCTTGGGCGTGAAGACGAAGACTTCCTCCGGGAAGAGGCCCACCTTGAGGGAGTCCATGAACTCGTCGGAGTCTTTCAGGTCCTTCTGGAACTCGAGCAGCTGGCGGAGCCAGGCGAAGCTCTTCTCGTCCTTGCTCTCAACCGGCCTGCCTTCCTTGTACTTCCAGTGGGCGGCTATGCCGTACTCCGCCACCTTGTGCATCTCCTCGGTCCTTATCTGTATCTCCATCCTCATGCCGAACGGGCCCACAACGGTAGTATGGAGCGACTGGTACATGTTAAGCTTGGGTATGGCTATGAAGTCCTTGAACCTGCCGGGGACAGGCTTCCACGTGGAATGGACTATGCCCAGGACACCGTAGCAGTCCTTGAGGTTCTTGACGATGACCCTGAAGGCGAGGATGTCGTAGATCCTCTCTATGTCGACGTCCTGGTCGCGCATCTTCTTGTAGATGCTGTAAAGGTGCTTCGGCCTTCCGGTCACCTCGCCTTCGACCCCGTGCTCTTTCAGCTTCTCGTCTATCTCGGCCTTGACGGTCTCGATGAAATTTTCTTTTATATCAAGTGCTTTGGCGAGCTTTTCCCTTATTCCGGCGTACTTTTCAGGCTCAAGATACATGAAGGCGAGGTCTTCGAGCTCGGTCTTAATCCACCCGATACCGAGCCTGTTGGCCAGCGGGGCGTAGATGTCCATCGTCTCCTGGGCAATCTTCCTCTGCTTCACAGGGTCTAGAGAGCCCAGGGTCCTCATGTTATGGAGCCTGTCGGCGAGCTTTATGAGGATGACCCTTATGTCGCGCCCCATGGCAAGGATCATCTTCCGGAAGTTCTCGGCCTCATGGTCGGCCTTCTTGTCGAAGGTCATTTTCGACAGCTTCGTGAGGCCGTCTACAAGGGAGGCTACCTCTTCCCCGAAGAGCTCGGCTATCTTCTCGATTGTTGTGTGGGTGTCCTCGACCGTGTCATGCAGGAGCCCTGTCGCGACGCTCTGGACGTCCATCTTGAGGCCGGTGAGGATATTTGCGACCTCGAGCGGGTGGGTAAGGTACGGCTCTCCGGACTGCCTTATCTGCCCCTGATGCACCACCCCGGAGAAGACATAGGCCTTCCTTACGACCTCGAGGTCGGCGTTCGGGCTGTAGGCAGCCACTTTTTCGAGGATTTCCTCAAGCCTTACCATATCCAACCAATTTAACGCAAACCCCCGGCCTTTTCAATAGACAACGGGTTATTTATCGGCGGAAAGGCTTGTTTTTGAAGGCCTGAGGCGTTTGCCTTGCTTTGTACGCCCCTTTTCTGTTAAAATTTTCACCATGCGCATCATCAAGATAATCCTCGCCGCGCTCCTCATAATGGTCGCGGCCGGGTTCGGCACCTACTTCTATTTTACCCGCGGCCTTCCCTCGCTCGAGACCCTACACGATTACCACCCTAACCTGGTGACAAAGGTCTATTCCAACGACGGCAGGATAATCGGGGAGTTCTTCATCGAGCGCCGGATAGTCGTGCCTTTCGAGCGCGTTCCCAAGCACCTCGTCCAGGCCTTTGTAGCCGCCGAAGACTCGAAGTTCTTCGAGCACGAGGGCATTAGCTACACGAGTATCCTCCGCGCGATGCTCAAGAACGTGACGGCCGGGAGGGTCGTGCAAGGCGGGTCGACCATAACCCAGCAGGTCGCAAAGAGCTTTTTCCTCACCTCTGAAAGGAAGATATCGAGGAAGATACGCGAGGCCATCATGGCCTACAGGATAGAAAAGAACCTCAGCAAGGAAGACATACTCCACCTCTACCTCAACCAGATATACTTCGGCAACGGCGCCTACGGCATCCAGACCGCCGCGGAGACCTACTTCGGCAAAGACGTCTCCCAGCTTACGGTCGCTGAGGCTGCCCTCCTTGCCGGGCTCCCCAAGGCGCCAAGCAAGTACTCGCCGCACGAGAACCTCGAGCTTTCAAGGCAGCGCCAGAAGTACGTCCTCGAGCGCATGGCCGAAGAGAAGTTCATAACCGTCGACCAGGCCGGAAGAGAGTTCTCACGCCCCTTGAACCTCATGCCCAAAAGGAGCGAGAGCCTCTGGGTAGGCCCCTACTTCACAGAAGAAGTAAGAAAGTACCTGGAACTCAAATACGGCGAAGAGCTCCTTTACAAGAGCGGGCTCGAGGTCTTCACCACGCTCGACGTCGACATGCAGAAGGCCGCCAACAGAGCGGTTGACGAGGGCCTCCGTGAGTACGACAAGAGGCGCGGCTACAGGGGGCCTGTAAAAGTCCTCAAAGACGGCGAAGAGGCCGCCCAGTTCGCCAAAGAGGCGGACAAGAAGCTCGTCTACGACAAGCCTTCCTCCGGAAAGGTCTACCTCGGCGCGGTCACGGGCTTCAACGGCAGGAACAACACTCTCGGGGTCGACATAGGCTCCCGCCACGGGGTCATCGCGAAAGCCGACATGGAATGGGCGCGCCTCTACAACCCCACAACTGAATCTGACGGCGGCAAATATACGGAGCTTTCAAAGCTCTTCAAGCCCGGAGACGTAATACAGGTAATGGTCAAGGAGACCCCGGCAAGCGAGGCGACCACCCTTGCCTTGAAGCTCGAACAGGAGCCGCTGGCGCAGGCGTCACTTCTCGCGATGGAACCTGAGACAGGGGCGATTAAAGCCATGGTCGGCGGGTTCGACTTCGCAAAAAGCCAGTTCAACAGGGCCGTGCAGGCTTTCCGCCAGCCGGGCTCTTCTTTCAAGCCCATAATCTACACCGCTGCCATAGACGGCAACTTCACCCCGGCGTCGATTGTAATGGACTCCCCCCTGGTCTTCGAGGAGGCACAGCAGGAGGTCGCGTGGAGGCCGAGGAACTACGACGAGCAGTTCTTCGGGCCCACGACCATCAGGGAGGCCATCGCCCGCTCGAGGAACATCATAACGATAAAGGTATTAAAAGAGGTCGGCATAGACAAGGCCATCCAGTACGCCAGGCTCCTCGGGATAAACTCTCCGCTCGCGCGCGACCTCTCGCTGGCGCTCGGCTCCTCGGCGGTAACGCTACAGGAGATGACGGTCGCGTACTCCACCCTTGCGAACATGGGCACCAAGCCCGAGCCCCTTTACATCACGAGGGTCCAGGACAGGGCCGGGACGGTCCTGGAGGAGAACGCGCCTTTTTCCACGCAGGTCCTGAGCCCGCAGACTTCGTACATAATGACGAGCCTCCTGCAGAGCGTCGTGGAGTCCGGCACGGGCATGAGGGCAAGGGCCCTTGGAAGGCCCGCCGCCGGAAAGACCGGCACCACGAACAACCTGAACGACGCGTGGTTCCTCGGGTATATACCCGGGCTTGCGGCAGGCTCATGGGTGGGTTATGATAATGAAAAGCCACTCGGACGCGGTGAAACCGGGTCGGAAGCCGCCCTGCCCATCTGGCTCAAGTTCATGAAAGGCGCGGCGTTGAATATGCCCGCCCGGAGCTTCCCGATACCCGACGGGCTGGAGTTCGCGAAGATAGACTCCGAGAACGGGCTGCTGGCGGGCCCTGCCACGGAAGACGCGGTATTCGAGGTCTTCAGGACCGGCACCGCCCCAACGCAGATATCTTCGCAGAAGTCCCGTTCCCATTCCTCTGACTTCTTCATGATAGACACCGACGACAAGCCGGTGAAGAAAAAACCGCAGAGCCTTGAATTCGTCGATTGAGGATGATATGCAGCAGCCGCTTGTAGATGCCTATGAAAGAAAGATAGATTACCTCCGAATCTCCGTGACCGACAGGTGCAACCTCCGCTGCGTCTACTGCATGCCCCCGGAGGGCATAGACCTCGCGGAATCGAAGAACATACTGAGGTACGAAGAGATAATGCGCCTTGTGCGCCTCTCGGCGGCCCACGGCATATCAAAGATAAGGGTCACTGGCGGCGAGCCACTGGTGCGAAAGGGCATAATAGAGTTCCTGCATGACGTCGCCTCGACCCCGGGGATAAAAGACCTGAGCCTCACCACGAACGGCGTGCTATTGAAGAGCTACGCTCAGCAGCTGAAAGACGCGGGGTTGAAGCGCGTGAACGTGAGCCTCGATTCACTCAAGCGCGAGCGCTTCCTCCAGATGACCCGCGGCGACAACCTCAAGGAAGTGCTCGAAGGGCTCGAAGAGGCCCAGAAGGTCGGCCTCACGCCGGTCAAGCTCAACATGGTCGTCATAAAGGGTTTCAACGACGACGAGATAGTCGATTTCGCCCTGATGTCGAAGACCAAGCCCTATCACATACGTTATATCGAGTACATGCCCTTCAACACGCAGGAGGGCTGGCAGCGGGACAAGTGCATAACAGCCAAAGAGATAAAAGAAAGAATTGAACAGGCCGTGGAGCCGCTTGAGCAGGTCACTGACACCAACGGCGCGGCAGGCCCGGCAAGGCGCTTTCGCTTCAAGGACGCGCCCGGAGAGATAGGCCTCATAAGCCCTGTCTCAGAGCACTTCTGCGGGTCGTGCAACAGGCTCCGCCTCACCTCCGACGGCAAGCTCCGCACGTGCCTTTTCTCGGACAATGAAATCGACCTCAGGACGCCCTTACGCGATGGCTCGGCCGACGAGGTGATTGAGAATATTCTCATGGCCGCCGTCAAGGAGAAGCCAAAGGGCCACACCATAAACGAGAACATCTTCAAGAAGTGCAGTAGGACGATGAGCCTTATAGGGGGATAAAACCCGTTGTCATTCTGAGCGCAGCGACTGGTGCACACAACGCGGCCATAGATTGCTTCCGGATATACCTTGATTTTTGATGTGAAATCACTAAAAATGAAACATACTTTTCGATTCTTGGTTATGGACTGCCTATGAGTAACGAAATAAATATAGACATCCCGCATGAAAATATAGCGGAGTTTTGCAGGAAGCACCACATAAGAAAGCTTTCCTTTTTCGGCTCTGTACTCAGAGCGGATTTCAGCCCGGAAAGTGACGTCGACGTGCTGGTTGACTTCATTCCCGGCAAGGGACCGGGCTTCTTCGGGCTCTCACACATGGAGCTTGAGCTCACAGATATCATCGGCAGGAAAGTGGACTTGCGCACCCCTAATGAGCTCAGCAGGTATTTCAGAGACGAGGTCTTATCCAGCGCCAGGACGGAATATGCGGAAGGATGATCTCACACGGTTGAGACATATGCTGGATGCGGCAATGGAGGCACGGTCCTTTGCAGCCGGGAGTTCCAGGAGCGATCTCGGCGCCGACAGGAAACTCGCGCTGGCCATAGTCAAGGATATCGAGATGATTGGAGAAGCCGCCAGCAAAGTCTCTCAGGAAACAAGGGCCAGCTATCCCTCGATACCATGGCCCGATATCATCAACATGCGTAATCGCCTGATCCACGCGTACTTCGATATCGATCTCGATGTCGTATGGGATACGGTCACCAAAGACCTGCCGTTCTTCATTGCACTCCTTGAAAGGACGCTCGCGCCTTACAAGACTTAAAACCAACTCTCCCGACCTGAATAATTTGTGGCGGCACTACAAATTTTGGGTTCAGGTTGCAAACCTGAACCCGCCAAAGAACATATTTAAGAAGAGCTCAAGGACGATGAGCTTGATTGGTGGGTAGTCGAGCCTTGTCATTCTGAGGAAACGAAGCGACCGAAGAATCTCGCCTTTGCAGTCATTGCGAGGAGCGGTTTTGCGACGAAGCAATCTCAATTGTAGCAGAAAATAAAAGGCCGGTTCGAATGAACCGGCCTTTATGTTTTAATGCTTCTATTCAAGGGCGGGCAATGCCCG
Organism: uncultured bacterium; assembly: GCA_905339405.1. GTDB lineage: Bacteria > Desulfobacterota > GWC2-55-46 > GWC2-55-46 > GWC2-55-46 > GWA2-54-12. The sequence continues at coordinate 67,019 of CAJPGC010000011.1, forward strand.
CCAAAAAGAAGGTGGGCGGTGCCAACCCTACCCGGCTGAATCCGCCAAAGTTTTTACCAGTTCAAGTTTATGCGCTTCGTTCACCAAACGAGACTCATGTTTTTGTAAAAGCTCTCGTACATATTTTGCTTTAATCATTTTTCCAAACGGGATTCGCATAGTCACGTTAGGGGCATTTTCCATTGGGATTAAAGCTTGCCCACTTACAATTCCAACTAATTTTCCATCTTCCACAACTGGTCCTCCGCTATTACCTGGAAAAACGCTCATATCAGACCAAAAAAACGGCAGTTCATCGTGCATCATTGACACTTTACCAAAAGAAAAAACCGGCAATGAAAAAATCAAAGAAGACCACTGCACAGCTGCATCTGTTTTAGATAATGCACCGATCACTGAAGTGGTTTCAGGAAATCCAACTGTGAACACATCACTTCCCTCTTTAGATGGACTATCAAGAATAAACTCTGATGGAATTGGCTCATGCCCTACTCTCAAAAGTTCATCCGCAAAACCCTGGATGTGACTTTTCTGATCCAATGAAATAATGGCTAAATCTAATTCAGGCGTAGAGAACGTATATGGAAGAGTTCCTGATGCGCCGGCGCCAAGATTCATTAAGAATTCAGGAGTGGCATTGGATTTCCTCTTTACTTCATCGAAAGAGGGCACACGGAAAATTATATCAAAAATGCGATTATCAGCACGCTCGCTTGCCGATTGAATTAATTTAGGTCTTAAATGCTCTGAAAAAGACAAAGCACTTTTCTTTTCTGCTGCAATTTCACGAGAAGCTGATATTTTATCCCAAACAACGTGCCTAGCTGTAAGTAAATACCTTTTTTGTGCGTGAATAAAAAAAAGAGCAGTACCACGAAAGCGTATATCTCTGCCTTTTGTTGTTGCAATGCCTTCGGCAAATTCGTCGTGAGTTATTTCTGCTTTTTTTAATTTTTCATTTAACTCTTGAATGCGTTTGATTCGATCGGAAAAATGCTCACGATCAGTCGCACATTCGAGATGAATCACCGCCTTTTTCCATTTTTCCAACATGAATTTCGCTCCCTTTCTTCATGATAAACACAACACAACCGCTACACCATATAGGTGAATTAACACCCTCACCACCCCAGCTTCAATCTCTCCGCGAGCCTCTCCGGGAGGCCTGCCGCGAGTATCTTTTCTGAAGTCGTATGGATGTCGTACTCGACCCTGTGGAAGGTTATCTGTTTTTTCTTGGTATCGAAGACGAGAAAGGACGCCCTGGGGTCCCTGTCCCTGGGCTGGCCTATGGAGCCGGGGTTTATGAGGTATTTGACGCCCTTTTCAAGCTTGAAGGGGTTGCCGTTCACGACCGACATCTCTTCGCCGTTCAAAGCGTAAGCAGCAGGCACGTGCGTGTGGCCGAAAAAACAGAGGCCGAGCGTTGACTTCAGCTCGCTCATGAGGCCGAAGTTCCGCTCGGCGTCCCTGTGCCCCATGATGTACCTGTCGGTGTCGTTTACCCAGCCGTGTACTGCCAGAAACTTGCTGTTGACGAGGATGTTCCTCGGGAGGCCCTTTAAAAACTCCCGGTTCTCCCCGCTTATAGCGTCCCTTGTCCAGTAAACGGCCGCAGCCGCGTGGAAATTGAAGTCGGAAGGCTCCTCGAACCCGGCGACCCTTGAATCGTGGTTGCCGAGCAGGCACTGTACCCCCCGCTCGCGTAGCAACCCTATGCACTCGTTCGGGTTGGCGTTGTACCCTACTATGTCGCCGAGGCAGACTGTCTTGTCTATGTCCAGGTTTTCAGCGGCCTCGAGAAAGGAAGTCAGTGCTTCGAGGTTCGAATGGATGTCGGAGATTACGGCATAGCGCATCAGTAAGTGACCGTCCGGAGGAAGTGTGGTGCCGAAGCTCTCAGTGTATCGTGCCTTTTATGTCCTCCCCCTCGAAAGCCACCTTTCCTGTCTGAAAAGGGTCGCTGGTGAACCTGTCGCGGCAGCTCTTGCAGAGGATATAGATAAGCTCCTTGGAGACGTCCTCCTCAAGGGCCTTGGGGTCCATGTTCTCCATAGCGTCGAGGAGGTCGTTTATCCCCTCCTCCACCTCTCCCTGATAGTCCTCGAGGTAGCCGTCGAAATCCGCGAAACTCCTTATTTCCACTATATATTTTAAGTGGCCCTTGGGAAGTTCCCGGCCACAGCAGTGGCACCTGAGTTTCTGCATTATGAGAGATCCTTTCTTTATTGCTGTCGTCATTTTTCCAGGGAAAACAAAGGGTTAAGGGAACATGAAACAGCTGAATACGCTATTCGGGCAGCCGGTTTGAGTAAATCTTAACCCTAAAGATGGCGCTTGTCAAACCAATCGTAAACGTGATAAATTTCCAAAATGCCCCTGGATTCAATCCTTTCGAGGGATTCCTTTCTGCTGATGGCCGAACTGAGGCTTTTCTGGCTCGTCGCCGCCTTTTATGCCTTTTCATTGATTTTACACCTGTTTCATGTCTTTTCAAGGGGAGAGTCCGCCGGGAAGACGGCCAACACGCTCCTGTGGGTCGGCGCGGTCATTCATGTGGGGCTCATAACACTCCGCACTTTTGAGACCGGCAGGGCTCCTTTCCAGACCCTTTACGAGTCCCTCTCCTTTTTCGCCTGCTCGGCCGTCCTCACCTATCTTTTCGTGTCGAGACGCTGGAAAGGGATTTACCTGCCGGGCACCCTTGTGGCCGCCCTCGCCTTCGGTGCATGCATGTACGCCCTCCTGTCGAGGTCCCCGGCCATAGAGCCGCTCTCACCGCCTTTGCAGAGCTGGTGGTTCGAGTGGCACGTCGTACTTGCCTTTTTCTCATACGCCGTCTTCATAGTGAGCGCGGCCGTCGAGATAAGCTATCTCGCGGTAAAGCCTTTGCTCAAATCGGGCGACGGGCAGTACGGCTTCCGCGCTGATATGCTCGAGGACTTTCACGGGACGGCGCTCCGCCTGGTGCTCTTCGGCTTTCCCCTCCTCACCTTCGCCATATTCTCTGGGGCCGCGTGGGCCAACGTAGCCTGGGGCAGGTACTGGAGCTGGGACCCGAAGGAGACCTGGTCGCTCATAACATGGACGGTCTTCACCCTCTACCTACATTCGAAAGCCATCCCGTCGATGAGGGGCACGCCCGCCTCCGTCTTCAACATACTCGGCTTCATCTGCATGCTCATGACCTTTCTCGGGGTAAACTGGCTCGCCAAGCTCCTCGGCATACCGAGCATGCACGTCTACGCGGTCTGACATGGGCCTTGAATCGGTAAAAAAATACGCCTGTTCAGCCTGGAATTCTGAAGGCAGAAAAGAGCTCCCCAAATGGGCCTACAGGAAGCTCTCATCCATAAGGACGTCCATCTACGTCCTTTGCCTCATGGCGCTCTCTTTCATGGTCGGCACCGTCTTTCCACAGGGCGAAAGCTACGAAGAGTACGAGAAGGCAGGCGGCAAGTTCCTCTTTTTCGTCTCTGCCTTCGACCTGCTGGAGTTCTTCTCCTCACCGCTTTTTCTCCTCCTCGCTGTAGTATTCAGCCTCAACCTCGCGATATGCGTCCTTGAGCGGTATAAGGCGCTTTTCGTCAGAAGGACGTTCCCTAAATTATTCAAGCCCACGAAGAGCTTCCTCCTGACGCACGACCGGGGCCACTCCCACGAAGACGTCAGGGCCGCGTTGAAGAGCATGAAATTCAGGGTGGCCGACAAGGACGGCGACTGGGTCGTCATGGAAAAAGGGCTGCCCTATAAATGGCTTACCTGGGCCTATCACGCGGGCATCGTTGTATGCCTCTTCGGCGTGCTTTTGACGTTCCTGTTCGCCTTTGAGGAGATGATGACACTGAAGCCCGGCGAGCCTCAGACCATCGCGCCGGAGTCCACCGGCCTCGTCCAGTCCATCTGGCAGGACAAGGCCGCCCCGAGCGATTTTCACCTCGTTCTCGACAAGTTCACTACCGAATATACCGAAGCCCCCGAGCTCGTCTACCCGGATGACAAAAAGGCCAGGGCCGCAATAGGCCTCGGCTGGCAGGGGCTTTCCCACGAACTCAAGGACGACTCGCTCTTTGCCAAAGACTGGTGGGCATCTCTGAGGGCGGTTGCCGGGGGCGCGACCATCGCGGAAAAGAAGATCGAGATAAACGACCCGCTAGAGCTTGAAGGCTACACCATATACCTTCTCGGCTTTGAGCAGGAATTGAAGCTCATGGTCGACGGCAACCCGCTCCTCATTGACGCGAAGGCAGACAGCGAAGTCATGCTGCCGAACGCCGCAACCATCTCCTTCGGTACACTCCGCTCTGGCACGGCAACCAGGGTCGACGGTAAAGAAGAGGAGTTCACCCCTTACGTCACAGTGAGGAAAACAGACTCAACGGGCGACCCGGCAATCCTACGGCTGGGCGATAGCGTAATCGTCGACAACGTCACCGTGACCCTCGCGGGCTTCACGGAATCGGCCATACTCAGCTACAGGTACGACCCCGGGGTCGGCGTGCTTTGGGCGGGCGGCCTGGTCGTCCTCCTCGCCGTTGCCCTTCGCTTTTACGGAGCTTATTACCTTATTGCCTACAAGGTCGACGATTCGGACGACATCGTGCACCTGAGCGTCCATGTCACTACCAAAGGCCTCCTTGCCGACAAACAGAAGCTCCTCAACAGGCTGGAAGCACGCCTTACCGAGAACGACATAAAACCAGTCCCCTTGCCGTCTATCTAGCAATAATCCTCACCCTGCAAAAAGCAGTCTGTAAAAATTTTCCCTCAATGGGAGTGTTTTGGTTTTGGCTTTCCCATGCGCCGTAACATGCGGAGCGCGCCTCAGGGAGGAAGCGGCGAAACGCGCCGGGGCTGCTGGGAGCGAAGCGACCTCAGGGGCGCGTTTCGCGGGTGGGAGAGGCGGAAAGCGCGTAGAGCATGTTACAGAGAGCGGCGGCAGCCGTGTTACATGGCATTTTTTTTACAAGACCTGCGTTGCGCGGCAGCGCACAAGACCGCCTCATAACCTCGTTAACGCTTCTGCTTTTCAAAAACACCTTCTCTCCTTTTAATGTTAATATACTTGAATGGACATCAACGCCTTCATTCAGGAGATAAAGTCCCGGCCCGACTTCAGGGACGTCGTCCACCACGAGGAGATACCCGCGAAGGAGCCGGTCTACGCCGAGACCGCCGAGCCGCTCTCAAATGAGATGAAAGAGGCCCTCCGCGCTTCGGGCATCGAAGGGCTTTTCTCCCACCAGGCGCTCGGGGTCGACCTCATCCGCAGTGGGCAAAACGTCGTCGTCATGACGCCCACGGCCAGCGGCAAGAGCCTCATATACAACATCCCTGTGCTGGAGTCCGTCCTCAAAGACCCGGAGGCAAAAGCCCTCTACATATTCCCGTTGAAAGGTCTCGAGCAGGACCAGCTAGGCGCGTTCAGGGAACTCGCTGAACGCCTCCCGATAAACAAAACAACCGGCGCTCCAAAGTCAAAGAGAAAAGCGTTCGCTCCGGGAGTCTCAGAGATATACGACGGCGATACGACCGCCTACAGGAGAAAGAAGATAAGGGAAGCCCCTCCGTCGGTCGTACTCACCAACCCGGACATGATACACATGGCGATAAACCCCTTCCACCAGAAGTGGGAGAGTTTTTTCAGGAACCTCAAGTACGTCATCATCGACGAGATACACACCTACAGGGGAGTTTTCGGCTCGCACGTGGCCAACGTCCTCAGGAGGCTCAGAAGGATAGCCAAGCTCTACGGCTCCGAGCCCGTATTCATAGCCTGCTCGGCGACCATCGCCAACCCCGGCGAGCTCGCGGAGATGCTCAGCGGCCTCCCTTTCGAAACCGTTACAGGAAGCGGCGCGCCGCAGGGAACGAGACACTTCCTCATGGTGAACCCCACGTTCGGCGTAAGCCCGTATACTGTGTCCACGAGGCTTTTCGCGGCTTCAGTCCGCTCGGGCTTCAAGACGATTGCCTTCACAAAGGCAAGGAAGATAACCGAGCTCATCCACAGCTGGATAAACGACGGCTTCAAAGACATAAGCCCGTTTATCAGCTCCTACAGGGCAGGCTTCCTGCCCGAGGAGAGGCGCGAGATCGAAAAACGGCTCTTCAGCGGAGAACTCTCCGGCGTCATCTCCACGAGCGCGCTAGAGCTCGGCGTTGACATAGGCGGCCTCGACGTCTGCGTGCTCGTGGGCTACCCCGGCACTGTAAGCTCCACCTGGCAGAGGAGCGGACGTGTCGGCAGGTCAGGCCGGGACTCTTTAATCATAATGGTCGCCATGGCCGACGCGCTCGACCAGTACTTCATGCGCAACCCGCTCGATTTTTTCAGGCGTTCCTCCGAGGCGGCCGTGCTCGACCCTGAGAACAGGCCCATCGTGAAATCCCATCTCCTGTGCGCGGCCTCTGAGGCCTATATAAAATCGACCGATTCAATTTTCGACACGAAACGCCTTGCTCCTGCCCTCTTCGAGCTCGAACAGGAAGGAAAACTCCGGCGCGGCAAGCTCGACGTCTGGTTCTCGAGGAGGAGGCTTCCGCAGATGGAAGTGTCCATCAGGGAATCCGGGGAAGCCTATTCCATCATCGTCGAAGGCGGCAAGCTGCTGGGAGAGTCGAGCTCGGCAAGGGTCTTGTACGACCTCCACCCCGGCGCGGTTTACCTCCACAAGGGCGTCCAGTACAGGGTAGTAAGGCTCGACATGCACGACCGCGTCGCCTTCTGCCGCCCGGCAAACGACATAGACTACTTCACGAGGGCGATAACGAGCGAGGAATCCGAGATACTCTCTGTCGATGATTCCATAGAACTGAACGGCACGGTCATAAACTTCGGCCGCCTCAGAATAACCGAGCGCGTCACGGGCTACAGGAAAAAGCAGCTCTTCACAGACAAGGACCTCGGCGAGTTCCCTCTCGACCTGCCTCCTTCGGTATTCACGACGACGGGCATCTGGATGAAGGTGGCTGCAGACATACTCGACGAGGTGCGCTCACAAGGCTTCAGCACCGGAGGTGCCCTGCACGCGGCAGAGCACGCGGCCATAGCCGCCCTGCCCCTTTACGCCCTGTGCGACAGGATGGACCTCGGCGGGGTCAGCTACCCATATAACCCGGAGCTCGAATCAGCGGCCATATTCATCTACGACGGCCACGAAGGCGGGGTGGGCCTCACGAAGCGGGGGTTCGAATGCGCAAGAGACTGGTTCGGCTCGACGATGAGCCTGATGGAAGATTGCGGCTGTGAGGTCGCCTGCCCCTCGTGCACGCAGGACCCGAAGTGCGGCAACAACAACGAGCCGCTCGACAAGCGCGGCGCGATTATGATCTTGAAGGATTGGCTCGGTTAGTATCTGACTTGTCAGCCGCCGAGCTCGAGGACCGCGCCGTTTATGACGTCGTCCTCTGATACGAGAAGGCCCTTTCCGGCATTTCCTATCTTTAGAATATAAGCGCCCTTGACCCCGGTCTTGTACTCATCCGGCCTCACCGTGGGGTACCAGGCCTCGATGACGAACCTGCCTGAAGCGTCGGCGAAAGCCACCCGGACGGTCTGAAATTCCCTGCCCTGGTTGGTTGCCACGGTGCCTGCGAGAATTATTTTCTCTCCCGGCCTTGCCTTGCCCATAAGGCGCGCGCCCTTGACCCTTTCGAACACCTTGTACTGCTTCACCTCTCCGGCAAAGCCCCTTACGTCTGAGGCTGACGGCGATTCATATACGAGGCGCACGCCCCCGACTTCCTTGAACGGAATCGGGGAATCGGCAGCCTGGCCGTCCATCATGTAAAGTCCCGTCTGCGCAAGTTGGAAGAACTTGTCGCCTGTTTCCCAGACTGGCCTGCCGGTCTCGTCGGGTTTTGTGGAAAGATACCCGGAAGGGTCGCGCCCGAGTATCCCGGCGTACTCCGGCAGCGCGCCGAGAGTCTTTGAAAGTATGAAGTACCTGACTTTGTTCCTGTCGATGATATCGAGGAACTCCTTTTCATCGGTGGCGAGGAAAAAGGCTGCAGACTCCGCAAGGCCGTACGTCTCCATGCCGTAGACTGACGCGACCGACGGCCTCTGGGCGATATGCTCAATCCACCCGCCGAACTCCCAGCGCGCCATGACGCCGTATTCAGGTTTTTTCCAGGGCTCGAGGAAGTGGCTGGTCGGAGGCGTCGCGCTCTTTATCCAGTAGAGCGTCTCCTCGAGGTCTCCCTTTATGAGAAACGGCTGGCTCATGGTGAGCCCCTTGTAAAACGGAGCAGACGGGTAAAGAAGGACGATTGCAGCCGCTGTTACAGCTAATCCACCGGCGAGCCTGCCGACAGTAAGTCCGAGCCTCTCCCTCAGAAAATTGTAGACTGCGACGAGGAACAAGCCGCCGCAGGCGGCAACGGTGAGCGTAAAGACGTTCTCATAACGGCCGTTGACGAGGGAGAGTAAAAAAAGCGTCCAGCCGGAGAAGACAAAAAATGAATATGCCGGAGCGGACCCTTTAAGCCTCTTCGGCAGCGAAAGAGCAATGAGTACAACAGGGGCCAGGAAAAGGAACGCGGTTGAGGCCCGAAGCGGAGACAAGAGGGAAAACCTCCCGGCGTCGTCGGTCAATAGCGGCCTGTACTGCGCTATGGTCTTTGTCCAGACGTTGCCGCCGCCCACAACCTGGCTGCCCTCGAATATACCGCTGAAAAAGCCAGGTGCCGCAACTGCGAAGAGAACGACGGCGACCGCAAGAATAGACGCGCCTGAAAGAATTGCCCGTCCGAAAGAACTGCCCCTCTCACGGGCCACGAGGAAACGGGCTGTTGCCCAGAGACCGGCAGCTATCAGAAGGGCCGCGATGAGGTGGAACCATGAGACAATATTGTAGTTGAAGCCCGGCTTTACGTTGAACGGGTCTAAGAGGCAATAGACGAACGAGGCCGTTGCCGCAGCCCCGAAAATAATCTTCCCACTCCTCCAGAAGCCCCTCCAGTCACCTCTGCCGGAGAGCATCATGAAAAAGATATGGCAGCCGATTATGCCCCACCAAAGGAGCGCGCCGCGCCAGAAGAGGATAGAGACAAAAGCCATTATGGCGGTGAGCGCCGGTATAAGGGAAGCCCTTCTGCCTTCCCCTGAAAGCTTTCTCAGGGACAACGCGTAAAGATAGAAGAGAGCGGCCGCAGCCAAAGGCTCTGCCAGCTCGTTGTCGGGCCTTCCAGCCATCGTGGTGTATATGTGGGCCGGCATGAGGACGAAGACAGCTGTTGCCACGAGCGCCCTTCCCGGCCCGAACGTCTCGCGCGCCCAGAGGAAGAACGGGAAGACGGCCAGCATCCCCAGAAAAGGCGGGAGGACGACGAGGAGCTTCTCCACGGCGTAAAGGCCGTCGTAGAAGACGAGCGCCAGCCTCACGACGAACGCGAGAACGAGGTCGAAGAAAGGGTTAGTTATGTTTGCCGTCCCGGCCGGGTAGCCCATGTAATAGTCGTAGGAAGGGAACCAGGGAAAGCCGTTGAGGACTATCGTGACCTTGCGGAGATGTTCGTAGTTGTCGCCCTCGAGGAGGTAGACGCCGTCCCTCGTAATGAAGTTCTCCCACGGGACAAGTCTCAAGGCAACGCCAAAGGCGAATACCGCAACGACTCCGGCAAGGAACAGGATATTCTTTTTTTGGTTTGAGCTTAGACGCATATTGGCAAAAAAAAAGGCCCCGCCTCGCGGGGCCTTTCTGGTTCAGATCAATTCCCGAGTTCCTTCAGCACAGCGGCCCCCATCTCGACGCAGCTGACCCTGGTCTTGCCGGGCTGCATTATGTCGGCCGTCCTGAAGCCCCTCGCGAGCACCCTTTCAACCGCGCCCTCTATGAGGTCGGAGGCTTCGTTCATGTCGAAGGAGTATTTCAGCATCATGGCCGCCGAGAGTATGGTCGCTATCGGGTTGGCGATGCCCTTCCCGGCTATGTCCGGGGCGCTGCCGTGAATCGGCTCGTACATGGCCCTGTTCTTATCCGACCCGATAGACGCCGAAGGCAGCATGCCAATGGAGCCTGTGAGCATCGAGGCCTCATCAGAGAGTATGTCGCCGAAGGTATTCTCAGTCACTATGACGTCGAACTGCCTGGGGTTCCTGATGAGCTGCATCGAGCAGTTGTCGACGTACATGTGGCTGAGCTCGACGTCGGGGTACTCCTTGCCGACGTTGATGACGACCTTCCTCCAGAGCTCGGTCGTCTCCAGGACGTTCGCCTTGTCGACGCTGCAGAGCTTCTTGCCGCGCTTGCGGGCGACCTCGAAACCTACCCTCGCAATCCTCTCTATCTCCGGGGTCGTGTATACCATCGTGTTGACGCCCCTTTCGGTACCGTCGGGTAGCTTTTCAACCCCCTTGGGAGTGCCGAAGTAGAGCCCGCCGGTAAGTTCCCTTACGACGAGGAGGTCGACGCCTTCTATGACCTCGGGCTTCAATGTGGACGCGTCTATGAGCTCGTCATATATCTTCGCGGGCCTCAGGTTGGCAAACAGGCCCAGCTCTTTCCTTAGGGCCAGAAGCGCCCTCTCCGGCCTTATCGAGTAGTCGAGCCCTTCCCACTTCGGGCCGCCCACGGCCCCGAGAAGGACCGCGTCGCTCCCGAGAGCGAGCTTCAATACTTCGTCGGTAAGCGGCTTGCCGTAAGCGTCTATTGACGCGCCGCCCACGAGGGCCTCGGCCGCGACGAATTCGGTGGAGAACTTCTTGCCGACGGCCTTCATAACTTTCAGCGCTTCGCCCACTATCTCGGGGCCTATCCCGTCACCGGGCAATACAGCGACATTGAACCTTTTCACTTAACAAGCTCCTAGTCAGAATTTTTATCGCAGAGTAAACCGGAAAAGACTCATCTTTGTCCGGTTGTGAAAAAGTCCGTTCAACGGTCTTCCGGCTTAAAAAGTGCCGGCTATCTTCTGGAGCACGTCCATGAAAGCCGCCAGCCCGGAAAGCGGGATGACGACGGTGCTCCTCCTGTCGTTCGACAATTCGGCTATCTGCAGGAACCTGCCGCCGTCGTTCTCCTTCAGGTCGACGAACAACGTCTTGTTCTCCACGTGGAGCTTGTCGCTGGAGAGGACCTTGCTCTTGGAGCCTTCCTTCTTCATAACCGCTACCCCCTCTTTCTTATCGACTCCATGAGTCCGCCCGCCTTTATGAGCTCCTGCATGAACGGGGGGATGGGGCGGGCCTTGAAAGTCCTGCCCTTCGTCACGTTGGTTATCTCGCCCCGGTCCATGTCGACCTCGAGCACGTCGCCGTTGTCGGTCGCGTCCTGGACCTCGTCGGACTCGAGTATCGTAAGCCCCATGTTAAAAGAGTTCCTGTAGAATATCCTGGCGTAGCTTTTAGCGATGACGCAGGCTACTCCGGCGGCCTTTATCGCGATGGGAGCGTGCTCCCTCGATGAGCCGCAACCGAAGTTCTTGTCGGCGAGTATAATGTCGCCGGGCTGCACTTTAGAGGCGAAGGCGGCGTCCTCGTCCTCCATGCAGTGCTTCGCCAGTTCCTTCGGGTCCGAGGTGTTGAGGTACCTCGCTGGTATTATCTTGTCGGTATCTATGTCGGCGCCGTACTTCCAAACCTTGCCTTTGAATTTCATCCTGTCACCCCTGACTATGCAAAATTTTATGTTTGAGTTGTTACTTCGAGACTTCGTCCGGGTGCGCTATCCTGCCCTTTATGGCGGAAGCCGCGGCAACCGCGGGGTTGGCAAGGTAGACTTCGCTCTTCGGGTCTCCCATCCTGCCGACGAAGTTCCTGTTGGTCGTGGCCAGGGCCCTTTCGCCCTCTGCCAGTATGCCCATGTGGCCGCCGAGACACGGCCCGCAGGTCGGCGGGCTTATGACCGCCCCGGCCTTCAGGAATATGTCGAAGTAGCCGAGCTTCATGGCCTCGTTGTAGATGAAGGGCGTGGCCGGTATCACGATGAGGCGGACGTTCTTGGAGACCTTCTGCCCCTTGAGGAGCTTCGCAGCTACCTGCAGATCCTCCAGCCTGCCGTTCGTGCACGAGCCTATGACGACCTGGTCTATCGTTATCTTCTTGAGCTGGGAGACCGTTTTGGTGTTCTCCGGCAAGTGCGGGCAGGCCACCGTCGGCTCGATTTTGGCGCAGTCGTACTCCCTCACCTCTGCGTACACGGCATCCTTGTCGCTCTCGTAGAACTTATACGGCCTCTGCGCCCTTTTGTTCATGTATTCCTTCGTTGTCGCGTCAGGGGCAATTATGCCGCTCTTGGCTCCGGCCTCGATGGCCATGTTGCACATCGCCATGCGGGAATCCATGGAGAGCTTCTCAATGGGCTTGCCAGTGAACTCCATTGACCTGTAGAGCGCGCCGTCGACCCCTACGTCGCCTATGACGTGGAGTATGAGGTCCTTGCCGCTCACCCACTTGTTGAGCTTGCCCTTGAAGACGAACTTCATCGACTCTGGCACCTTGAACCAGAGCTCTCCGGTTATCATGGCGGCAGCGAGGTCGGTTGAGCCGACGCCGGTGGAGAAAGCCCCCAGAGCGCCGTAGGTGCAGGTATGCGAGTCCGCGCCTATGACCACGTCGCCGGGCACGACTATGCCCTTTTCGGGAAGGAGGGCGTGCTCGACGCCTACGTCTCCGCCGTCGAAGAAGTACGTGAGCTTCTGCTCTTTGGCGAACTCGCGCAGAATCTTCACCTGGGCGGCCGACTTGATGTCCTTGTTCGGAGTGAAGTGGTCGGGTACGAGGACGACCTTGCTCTTGTTGAAGACCTTCTTGGCCCCCGCCTTCCTGAACTCGCTTATCGCTATGGGAGCGGTGATGTCGTTCCCGAGCGCTATGTCTACCTTCGCGTTGATGAGCTCGCCGGGGGTGACTTCCTTTACTCCGGCGTGTTTCGCAAGAATCTTCTCAGTGATCGTCATCGGCTTCATGCGTCTTTGTCTTTCCTCCAGCTTTCTGCGGTTTGAATGGGTATGCCTGCCGCAATCCCGCCGCTTTAGCGGCGGGTCAAGGCAGGCAAATGAAAAAGATTTTCCTTGCCATCTAAATTCTCCGGCATTTATTGACGGAGAATTTTAATGGCCGCCCTCGCGGGCGCGCTGTTTTATCAGAGCGTCAGGCTCTCTCGCCTGTCCTTTTTCCTGTACTCGAGCCTGTTGAGGGCGTTTACGTACGCCTTCGCGCTCGCCACTATTATGTCGGTATGCGAGCCCTGGCCCAGCACGATGGTATCGCCTTCCTGCAGCCTCACAGTGACCTCTCCCTGCGCGTCGGTGCCGCCGGTTATGGCGTTGACCGAATACTTCAAGAGACGGCTTTTCGTGCCGGTTATCTTCGCGATGACGTTGTAGGCCGCGTCGACCGGGCCGTCGCCTGCCGCCGTGTCTTTTACGGCCTTGCCGCCGACCTCCAGTTCGACCTCGGCCGAAGGAGGCGTATCAGTGCCGCTCGTAACGTTGAGCTTCACGAGCCTGTACCTGTCCGGCATCTCGAGCCTTAAGACCTCGTCCTGCACTATCGCCTCGATGTCCTCGTCGAAGACTTCCTTCTTCTTGTCGGCGAGCTTTTTGAACCGCTCGAAGGCCTTGTCGAGGTTGACGCCGTCGAGCTCGAAGCCGAGCTCCGAGAGCCTGGTCTTGAAGGCGTGACGCCCCGAGTGCTTGCCCAGGACGAGCGTCGAGCGGGATATGCCGACCGACTCAGGCTTCATTATCTCGTAGGTCGACTTGTCCTTCAGGAGGCCGTCCTGGTGTATGCCTGATTCGTGAGCGAAGGCGTTGTCGCCGACTATCGCCTTGTTCGGCTGGACCATTATCCCGGTTATGCCGCTTACGAGGCGGCTTGCCGGGTATATCTGCTCGGTGTTTATCGCGGTCTCCAGGCCCAGTATGTCCTTCCTGGTCTTCAATATCATGACCATTTCCTCGAGAGCGGCGTTTCCGGCCCTCTCGCCGATTCCGTTTATGGTGCACTCGACCTGCCTGGCTCCGTTGACGACGGCTGCCAGCGAATTCGCCACCGCCAGCCCGAGGTCATTATGGCAATGGACGGATATTACCGCCTGGCCGATGTTCCTGACGTTGTCCTTTATCCCCTTTATTAGTGCGCCGAACTGATCGGGGAGCGCGTAGCCGACGGTATCAGGTATGTTGACTGTCGTCGCCCCGGCGGCAATTACGGCCTCTATCATCTCGTAGAGGAAGGCCGGTTCCGTGCGGGAGGCGTCCATCGCGGAGAACTCCACGTCCGAGACGTACCCTTTCGCCTTCTTGACCATCTCTATCGCGCGCGCCAGGGCCTCGGCGCGGGTCAGCTTGAACTGGTGCTTCAAGTGTATTTCGGAGGTCGAGATGAACGTGTGTATCCTCGTCCTGGGCGCGCCCTTCAACGCTCCGGCGGCAGCGTCTATGTCCTCGCTCTTGCAGCGCGCGAGGCTGCATATGACAGGCCCCTCCACTTCGAGCGCTATCCTTCTCACCGAATCGAAATCGCCGGGCGAGCTGAACGCGAAACCCGCCTCTATGACGTCTACTCCCATCTTGGCGAGCTGCTTTGCTACCGCTATCTTCTCCTCGACGTTCATCGAGGCGCCGGGAGACTGCTCGCCGTCCCTCAAAGTCGTATCGAATATCCTTACCCTGTTGTCCATCGTCCCCACCTTTTGCTCCTACCTGTTGGCCCCGGCCTGCTTGTCCTTAGGGGCGGCCTTGAGAGTTATTTTCCTTCTCCTGTCCACAAGGGTGGTTATGGGCCCCGAGGCCGCATAACCGAATGTAAGTATGAACAGCATGAGCGGCGGGTTGGCCGCCACCACGATTAGAAGGAAAATAAGCCCTACGAGGAACCTGAAAGGCATCCTCTGGGACAGGTTGAACTCCTTAAAGCTGTAATAGTGCACGTTGCTTATCATGAGGAACGCCAGCGAATAGACCATCACCAGGACGGTGATGTGCTTGACCATCTCCTCTCCCCTGCCGATGTAGAAGAACATCAGGACGGTCGAAGCGACGAGCGCGGCCGAAGCCGGTATCGGCAGGCCGTTGAACCTCTTGGACTCAACCGTCGTTATCTGCACGTTGAAACGCGCCAGGCGCAAGGCCCCGCAGACGACGTACAAAAAAGCCGCGAGCCAGCCGTACCTGCCGAACGGACGCAGCGCCCACGTGAAGATGAGGACGCCCGGGGCAAGGCCGAAGGCTATGACGTCGGCAAGGGAGTCGTACTCGACCCCGAACTTGCTCGAGGAGCCGGTAAGCCTTGCGACCCTGCCGTCGAGCCCGTCGAGTATGCCGGAAATCAAAATGGCGATGGCCGCGTATTCGTAGTTGCCGTCGAGCGAGGCTATTATGGCGTAGAAGCCGCCGAAAAGGCTCGCCGAGGTGATGAGGTTCGGGAGGAGGTAGACCCCCTTCCTGAACTTCTTCCTGCCCTTGTTCTGCTCTTCCAGCTGTATCTCGTTGTCAAGCATTCCAGTACCCCAGGATTGAAGAGCCGGCCCTGACCTTCTCGCCGGCCTTTACAGCAGCCTTGCACCCGGCCGGGAGATATACGTCCACCCTCGAGCCGAACCTTATGAGCCCGAACCTCTGCCCCTTCTCATACTTCATGCCAGGCTTCGCGTAGCAGACTATCCTTCTGGCGATGAGCCCGGCTATCTGGTTGAAGGCGAACTTCCTGCCCCCCTGCTCCATGATGACTGCGTTCTGCTCGTTGTGCATCGAGGCCTTGTCGAGAGAAGCGTTGAAGAACTTGCCCGGGTTGTATATGACGTCAACGACGGTGCCCGAGGCTATGGCCCTGTTCACGTGGACGTTGAAGACGTTCATGAATATGCAGATGCGAAGGACGTCTGTCTTGAGGAACTTCTCGTCCCTTATCCTCTCGACCTTTATCACCTTGCCGTCCGCCGGGCTCGTTATTGAGTTCGCGTCATTCGGCACTTCTCTTTCAGGGTCCCTGAAAAAAGCCACGACGAAAACACCGAGCGGCACGAAGAGGAACTCGAGCCACCTGATTCCTGCGAGCCACACGACGATTATACAAAAAACCGCTATAAGTATAAAGGGATAACCTTCCCTGGCAATCGGTATCCTCAAAGAAAAAACCTCCCCTTGTTCCCCGCCATAATTACAATACCCTCCCTGTCATAAGGGAGGGTATCGTTGGTAACGCCTGAAGCCTTCTGGCGTAAGTCAGCCTCAGTTCCTCTCCTTGTCGACTATCTTGGTCTTCTTGAGCCACGGCATCATCTCGCGTAGCTTCGCGCCGACCTTCTCTATCTGGTGCTCCTGGCCCATCCTCGTAAGGGCCGTGAAAACCGGCTTATTGGCCTTGTTTTCGAGCATCCATTCCTTCGCGAACTCGCCGGTCTGTATCTCGCGGAGGATCTTCTTCATCTCCTTCTTTGTCTCCTCGGTCACGACCCTGGGGCCGCGCGTGAGGTCGCCCCACTGGGCGGTGTTGCTGATGGAGTACCTCATGTTAGAGATGCCGCCTTCGTAAATGAGGTCGACTATGAGCTTGAGTTCATGTAGGCACTCGAAGTAGGCCATCTCCGGCGGGTATCCCGCCTCTACGAGGGTCTCGAAACCAGCCTGTATGAGGGCGGAAGCGCCGCCGCAAAGGACCGCCTGCTCGCCGAAGAGGTCGGTCTCGGTCTCGTCCTTGAAGGTCGTCTCTATTATGCCCGCACGGCCTCCGCCTATGGCGCTGGCGTAGGCAAGAGCCACTTCAAGGGTGTCCCCGGTGGCGTCCTGGTGGATGGCCACCAGCGTCGGCACTCCGGCGCCCCTGGTGTACTCGTGGCGCACGAGGTGGCCCGGGCCCTTGGGGGCGGCCATGAAGATGTTCATCGACTTGTCCGGCACTATCTGGCCGAAGTGTATGTTGAAGCCGTGGGCGAAAGCGAGGTAAGCGCCCTTCTTGAGGTTCGGCTGTATCTCGGCCCTGTACAGGTCGCCCTGGAGCTCGTCCGGGACGAGTATCATGACCACGTCCGCGCTCTTGACGGCCTCTGCCACGGTGAGGACCTTTATCCCGGCCGCCTCTGCCTTCTTCCACGAGACTCCGTCCTTCTTGAGGCCGACGCAGACGTCTACGCCGCTTTCCTTCATGTTGAGGGTATGGGCATGGCCCTGGCTGCCGAAGCCGATGACAGCCACCTTTTTAGAGCGTATTTTTTCCAGGTTCGCGTCTTTGTCGTAGTAGACCTTCATTTAAACAGATTCCTCCTGAATGTGATCGATTTGCGGTATTCGCCTGACAACGTTAACGGCCTACTTCTGCTTGGGGCTGCGGGCCATGGCTATGCGGCCCGTTCTTACTATTTCCTTTATTCCAAACGGACGGAGGAGCTCGGTCAATGCGCTTATCTTCTCCTCGTCGCCGGTTATCTCGATGGTGTAGGTCCTTGGGGAAACGTCCACGACCTTCGCCCTGAATATGTCCACGATGGAGAGTATCTCGGGCCTGGTGTCGGCCGTGAGGTTGACCTTCACGAGGGCCAGCTCCCTTTCGATGTGCTCCTCGCCCGTGAAGTCGTAGACCTTGATGACGTTTATTAGCTTGTTGAGCTGCTTGTTTATCTGCTCTAAAACCTTGTCGTCCCCGCTCGTGACGATCGTCATGCGGGAGACCTGCGGGTCGAGGGTTTCCGCCACCGAGAGGCTCTCTATGTTGAAGCCCCTGCCGGAGAAAAGGCCCGATATCCTGGAGAGGACGCCGAACTCGTTGGTTACAAGCACTGAGATAGTGTGACGCAAGTTTTGACTCCTCCTACACCAGAAGCATCTTGTTCAGCGGCTGGCCCGCCGGGACCATAGGGTAGACGCATTCGAACTGGTCGACCCTGAAATCCATCAGCACCGGCCTGTCTTTAACGGCTAAGGCTTCCTTGAGGACGGCCTCGACCTCAGAGGGCTTCTTCGCGCGAAGGCCCACGGCTCCGTAAGCGTCGGCGAGCTTCACGAAATCGGGCGCCACGGATATGCAGGTATGCGAGTACCTCTTGTCGTAGAAGAGCTCCTGCCACTGCCTAACCATGCCCAGGACCATGTTGTTAAGTATTATCACCTTAACGGGCAATTTGTACTGCACGGCGGTGGCCAGCTCCTGGATGTTCATCTGCAAGGAGCCGTCCCCTGCTATGACAGCCACGGTGCTGTCCGGAAAGGCAATTTGCGCGCCTATGGCCGCCGGGAAGCCGAAGCCCATCGTGCCCAGGCCGCCGGAGGTCAGAAAAGTCCTGGCCTTGTCGTACTTGAAGAACTGGGCGGCCCACATCTGGTTCTGGCCCACTTCTGTCGTTATTATGGCGTTGCCCTTAGTGAGCTCGTAGAACTTCTCTATGACGAACTGGGGCTTTATCTTGCCGTTCGGCTCCTGCTTGTATGAAAGAGCGTGGGTAGCGCGCCATTCGTTCACCTGAGCATGCCATTCGGAAAGCCCCTTCTTGTGCTCTTTCAGGGCCTTTGCCTGCGGCAGGGCCTTGACCATCTCCTTCAACACGTCCTTGACGTCCCCGACGATGGGGATGTCTACCTTCACGTTCTTGCTTATGGAGGTCGGGTCGATGTCGATATGGACTATATCGGCGTAGGGCGCGAACTCATCTATCTTTCCGGTGACCCTGTCGTCAAACCTCGCACCGACGGCGATGAGGCAATCCGTGTTGGTGACGGCCATGTTGGCGCAGAAGGTGCCGTGCATGCCGAGCATACCCATGAAGAGCTCATGCGTTCCGGGGAACGCGCCGAGGCCCATGAGGGTCGTCGTCGTGGGTATGCCGAGCTTCTCTGCGAAGGCCTTGAGCTCGCCAGCCGCGTTTGAAAGAACGACTCCGCCCCCGGCGTAGACGACAGGCCTTTTAGCGGCCAGTATCAGCTGGAGAGCCTTCCTTATCTGCCCGGGGTGCCCCTTGTAGTTGGGCTGGTAGCTTTCTATAGAAGTCTTCTCCGGGTACTTGAGCTCCGCCATGGAGGCCGTGAGGACGTCCTTGGGGATGTCCACGAGTACCGGCCCCGGCCTTCCGGTGGTGGCTATGTAGAAAGATTCCTTTATTATCCTCGGAAGGTCCTTCAAGTCCTTCACGAGATAGTTGTGCTTCGTGCACGGCCTGGTGATGCCGACGATGTCCGCTTCCTGGAAAGCGTCGTTGCCGATGAGGGCCGTGGGCACCTGCCCTGTTATGACGACCATAGGGATAGAGTCCATGTAGGCTGTGGCTATCCCGGTCACGGTATTGGTCGCGCCAGGGCCGGAAGTGACGATAACGACGCCGGGCTTGCCCAGAGACCTGGCGTAGCCGTCGGCCATGTGGACCGCGCCCTGCTCGTGGCGCACGAGGATGTGCTTTATGGGGGAGTCGTAAAGCGCGTCATAGATGGGCAATACGGCCCCGCCGGGGAAGCCGAATACGGTATCGACCCCTTCCTTCATGAGGCATTCGAGCAGTATCTCAGCGCCTATCTTCTTTGTCATATATTCCGTCCTGGTGCTTACGAGGTCAGGCCTTCACGACCGCGCCTGTATTGGCCGAAGTGACCACACTGGCGTACCTGGCGAGCCATCCGTCTTTTATCTTGGGCTGCGGCTTCTTCCAGGCCTTCTTGCGATTGAGGAGTTCCGCGTCGCTGACCTTCAGCTCTATTTTACGGGCCGGTATGTCCAGCTCGATCAAGTCTCCGTCTTTAATGAAGGCTATGGGGCCGCCCTCCATCGCCTCTGGGGATATGTGGCCAATGCAGGGGCCGCGCGTGCCGCCGGAGAACCGCCCGTCGGTTATGAGCGCGACCGAATCCCCCATGCCCATTCCCATGAGGGTTGCCGTCGGGGCGAGCATCTCCCTCATGCCGGGGCCGCCCTTCGGCCCCTCGTACCTTATAACGACGACCTCTCCGGCCTTTATCGTCCTGGCGAGGATGGCCTTCATCGCGGCCTCCTCCGAATCGAAGCAGCGCGCGGTTCCGGTGAACTTCATCATCTTGTCGCTCACGCCGGACTGCTTTACGACCGCGCCCAGAGGGGCGATGTTGCCCTTCAATACAGCTATGCCGCCTTCCTTGTGGTAGGCCTGCTCCATGGGCTTTATGACCTTCTCGTCGACGTAATCGACTTCCTTGACGATGGCCTTGACCTTCTTGCCGGAAACCGTCGGGTTGTCCCTCACGAGGCCCTTGAGGGTCTTCAGGAGCGCGCCGATGCCGCCAGCCCAGTGGAGGTCTTCCATGTAGTACTGCCCTACGGGCTCAAGGGAAGTCAGGTGCGGTGTCGTGCGTGAGAGTTCGTCGAAAAGCTCAAGGGGCAGCTTGACCTTCGCCTCGTGCGCTATCGCCAGCAGGTGGAGGACCGTGTTCGAGGAGCCGCCGAGCGCGAGGTCGGCCCTTATGGCGTTCTCGAAGGCGGCCCTGGTCATTATCTTCCTGGGGGTGATGCCTTTTTTGACCAGCTCCATTATGCGCACGCCGCTGTCGAAGGCTATCCTTCTTTTCTCCGCGGAGTTGGCAAGCGCGGTACCGCAAAAAGGAAGGGACATACCGAGGACTTCCGTGAGGCAGCTCATGGTGTTGGCGGTATAGAGCCCTTGGCAGGAGCCAGCGCCCGGGCACGCCCCTGTCTCGCATGAGTTGAGCTCTTCCTTGGATATCTCGCCCTTCCTGAAACGGCCCATCGCCTCGAAGGTATTCCTGATGAAAGAGGTACGGGCTCCCCTGTACCTGCCCGTCAGCATGGGACCGGCGGTGACGACTATCGTGGGTATGTTGAGGCGCGCCGCGGCCATGAGCATGCCGGGCGTTATCTTGTCGCAGTTGGTAAGGAGTATGAGGCCGTCGAAGGCATGGGCTTCGGAGACGGACTCGACAATATCGGCGATGAGCTCCCTCGAAGGCAGGGAGTAATGCATCCCCTTATGGCCCATGGCAATGCCGTCGCAAATGCCCGGCAGGCCGAAGAGCATGGGGTAGCCGCCGCCCGTGTGCACGCCTTTTTCAATGAACCTTTCCAGGTCCCTCATGCCGATGTGGCCGGGTATGAGGTCTGAAAAGCTCGTGGCGACGCCGATGAAGGGCTTTTTCATCTCGCCCGTGGGTATTCCTGTTGCGTACAGCAGGGCCCTGTGGGGGACCCTTTCAAGACCCTTTTTTATCCTGTCACTGCGGTTAGCCATCGGAAACTTCTTTTTACGCCCCCTTCTCCTTGAGCCTGTATTCGGAGATCTTCTTTTCCATCTCGTCTTTCAAAGCAAGCTTGAGCTTTTTTATCTTGTTCTTCTCAGCGGTCTCGGTGCTCGAGAGCCTGGGTTTTTTCTGAAGCTTCTCGAGCTGGTTCTCGTAATCTCTATGTGTCTTGTAGGCGTTTCTGAACAGCTCGTCCTTTTCAAGAAGCTTCTTTACCAGCTCGTCGTGGTTTTCCATAAGAAGGCCTCCTTTGTATGGAAGGTTAGTAAGCAGTCCGGAATTTAAGCCCCTTTTTTCCCCTGAGAGTGTGTTCGACGGCGTTTAAAAGGAGCCGCTGAGAGCGTACCTTAAACACCCTCGCCGCCACATTATCTCGAAGTCAGCCTCGGAAACTGCGAAAACAGCCTCCAAAGGCCTGAATTTCAAGCATAAACACGTAAATTTTATATTAACCTAACGCAAATGGCTTGTCAATTTGATACTGGTTGCGGCTTTTACAATGAAATTCAGGCCAAAAGAGTAACTTATATGATAAAAACCGCTGAAAGTCCAGAAAAAGAGACTACCCGAACTTTATCTCGGCCTCGGAGCGCCTCAGATAGACCGGACTCAGTGCGGCCGGGTCGACCGCGCTCTCCCTCGACTCGAACGCAAGCCGCCCAACCGCCGACGCCCTCACGATTGAGTGCCCGGGAGCGAACTTTGCCGCCGGAAGCGCTTCTACTATCTTATTTGAGTATACTTCAAGACCGCCCCCGAGGAAGACGACCGAGGAGGAAAGCCCCCTTCTGGTTATCTCGGCGAACAAGGCTTCAGGGGCCATTACCGAATCTTCCAGCACCGCCTTTGGAAAGCCTTCGGAGGTATCGTAAAGGGCCGTGTAGACCTCGCCCTTCCTGGCGTCCAGCAACGGGCAGACAAGGCGAGTTGAAAATGGGAGGTTCATGGAAAGGGCCGCGAGGGTCGAAACCCCGACGGCCTTTTTCCCCAGCGGCCACGCAAGCCCCTTTAAAGTGGATATGCCGATCCTCAAGCCGGTAAAGGAACCGGGGCCCGATGCGACGGCGAACAGGTCTATCTGCGAGATATCGAGTGAGGCGTTTTCGAGATGGGACTTTATCGAAGGCAGGAGCCATATCGCGTGGCGCCCCGCGTTGCCGACGCTCCATTCGGACAGAAGCGTCCTGTCCTCGAGAAGGGCGATGGAGCCCGACGAGGAGGAGGTTTCAATGGCGAGTATCTTCAGTGCGCACCTGAGAGTTCAAAAAAATTTACGTGACCGGGAAAAGTGGAAGCTTAAAACGGAGCGTATTAACGAAGTAATCCTGTAATGAACCCCTGGCCATGGAAAACTTAGCAATTTTTCTGAGGTCAGATCAGGGAAAACAGCAATTTTTTACCCGAATATCCGGGCGAGGTCGTTCCACGTGACAAGCACCATGAGGCCTATGAGGAGCGCTATGCCGACCTGCTGGGCTATTGTCATGAACTTCTCGCTCAAGGGCTTGCCTTTTACAGCCTCGAGGCCGAAAAAGACGATATGGCCTCCGTCGAGGACCGGTATCGGGAAGAGGTTTATGATGCCGAGCTGGAGGCTCAGGAACGCCACGAGCGAAAGGAGGTCGGCGATGCCGGATTCGGCAGCCTTCCCCGCGACCTGCGCTATCATGATGGGGCCGCCGAGCGTCTTCAATGAGTACTCGCCGAAGACGAGCCCCTTTATGACTACGAAGAGCTTGCCGGTCATCTCGATGCCGGAGGAGACGCCCTTGGTGATGGACTCTCCGAAGCCGTACTGGCGCGAGACGAGCTCGTCCTGCCTCGAGATGCCTATGAGATGGACCTTGGCGTCCTCGTTGTACTTGGGCACCACTTCAAAGGCGAGCTCCTTGCCGTCCCTCATGACCTGGAGCTTTTTCTTGCTGCCGCTCTTGTGTATGACGTTCTCGAGCTCGGCCCAGTGGTTTATCTTCACGCCGTCTATCGAGAGTATGAGGTCGCCGGCCTTGAGCCCCGCCTCTTTGGCCGGATAGCCGGAGGCAACGTCTCCGATGACGGGCTTCATCGGCGGGTACATGCCGCCGTATCCCGCGCCTGTCTCTTTGGAAGTGTCAGGAGTTATCGAGGTCTGTATCCTCTCCCCGTCCCTCTGGACGGCGAGCTCGACGCTCTTCGACGGGTTCATGGCGAGCTGCGTAAGGAGGTCTTCCCAGTCCTTCACGTCCTTGCCGTCTACAGAAACTACGGTGTCCCCGGCCTTTATTCCGGCCTTCTGGGCTGGCTCGTCAGGGACGACGTAGCCGACTTCAGCGGGCCTCTCAAGGTACGCAGGGAGCTGTATGCCTATCATGAATATTACGGGCAGGAGGACTATCGCCAAAATGAGGTTCATGGCCGGGCCTGCCGCCACTATGGCCGCCCTTTTCCAGACGGGCTTGTGGGTGAAAGACTTCATGCGCAGCTCAGTGGAGACTTCCTCACCCGGCGCCTCGCCGACCATCTTCACGTACCCGCCGAGCGGCAGGACCGATATCCTGTACTCGGTCTCACCCCTTTTGATTCCAACGAGCTTCGGGCCGAAGCCAAGGGAGAACTTCTCCACCCCTACGCCGCAGGCTTTCGCCACCGCAAAATGGCCGAGCTCGTGTATGAATATCAGTATGCCAAGAACGATTATGAAAGAGATTAAGGTCGTCATCTTCCCTTGCCGGATTTTATTTGTAAGGAGGCTATCTCATGCGCCCGGCCAGAGAGCTTGCCGCCGCCCTGGCCGCCCTGTCAGCCTCTAGGACGTCTTCTATCGCGCGTATCTCCCCGTGGCAATACCGTTCCATGACTTCCCTTATTACGGCGCTTATGCCGGTAAAGGGCAGAGAGCCTTCGAGGAACAACGCCACCGCCACTTCGTCGGCCGCGTTCAGGACCGCCGGGGCGGTCCCTCCCCTCCTGAGGGCCTCATAAGCCAGGGAAAGACACGGGAACCTCTCGGGCTCGGGGTCGAGGAAATCGAGGGAGAGGCCCGAGAAGCCAAGCTGGGGCGTCCCGGAGTCTATCCGCTCGGGCCAAGAGAGGGCATAGGCGATGGGCCCCTTCATGTCGGGGTTCCCCATCTGGGCCATGATGGAACCGTCTATATATTCAACCATAGAGTGTACTATCGATTGGGGGTGTATTACAACCGATATCTTGTCTGCGGGTATGTCGAAAAGCCACCTCGCCTCGATGACCTCGAGCCCCTTGTTGACGAGGGTCGCCGAGTCTATCGATATCTTCCTGCCCATCTTCCACCTGGGGTGCTTCAAAGCGGCCTCAGGGGTGATCCCGGCGAACTCCTCCATAGGTGTCCTGAGGAACGGCCCGCCAGAAGCGGTGAGTATCAGCCTTTTTATGTCCTCTGGCCTGTGGCCCGCTATCGA
This sequence comes from uncultured bacterium, assembly GCA_905339405.1. Taxonomy (GTDB): domain Bacteria; phylum Desulfobacterota; class GWC2-55-46; order GWC2-55-46; family GWC2-55-46; genus GWA2-54-12. Next base: position 91,591 of record CAJPGC010000011.1, read on the forward strand.
CTGGTATACGGCCGAGTGCTCGCTGTCGACCGGAAGGAACTTCACCTTGCGCTTACCGACCTCTTCCATCACGAGCGGGCCTGCCAGAACGAGCGTTTCCTTGTTGGCAAGCGCTATATCGACCCCGGCCTTTATCGCCGACATCGTGGGAAGGAGCCCGGCGGCCCCGGATATGGCTGAAACGCACATCTCAACGCCGTCAAAGGCAGCCGCCCTTGTCGCGCCCTCGATGCCGAAGCCGACCTCCACTGGGAAAGTAAGGGAGCCCCTGAGAGCGCTTGCGGCTTCGCTGTCGGAAACCGACACGAAAGAAGGCCTGAACTCCTCGACCTGCTTTTTAAGGAGGGCTATGTTGTTCCCGGCCGCCAGAGAGACTACCTTGAACCTCTCCGGGTGCATGCGCACGACCTCGAGGGTGTTGGTGCCTATGGAGCCGGTAGAGCCGAGGATGGAGATGCCTTTTTTACGCATGGAAGGCCCTCAGCAGGAGGTAATAGTAAAGGAGCGGTATGGGGAATATGAGGCTGTCTATCCTGTCGAGAACGCCTCCGTGACCGGGAATTAGAGTACCGGAATCCTTGACGTTCGCGCCCCTCTTGAGAAGCGATTCCGCCAGGTCTCCGGCCATGCCCACGAGGCCGACGGCTATCGTTATGGCAATGGTCTCAACGGGGCTTGAACCAATGCCGGTGAAATGCGCGAAGATGAGGCCAACGATTGCCCCGCCAACGACCCCTGCCACCGCGCCTTCGACGGTCTTCTTCGGGCTTATGACCGGCGCGAGCTTGTTCTTCCCGAACTTTCTTCCGGCAAAGTACGCGAAGGTGTCATTCGACCATATGACGAGAAGAAGGAAAAGGAGCCAAAAGCGGCCATGCTCAAATTCGGCCAGCGGCGTTATGAACGAAAGAGGAAGGGAAAGGTAAGCGAGCCCCAGGACCTTGTGCGAAAGGTCGAGCGAAGACTCCGACAGCTCCCGGGCGCTCCAAAGGCCGTAAAGAAAATAGATGAAGAGCAGGCCCGCCAGGGCCGGAAGAAAGGCTTCCAGGCCGCAGAAGAAAAGGAGCGGAACGAGTGAAGCTCCGGAAAGGGCCCCGAGAACGTCGAAAGCCGAGTCCCTTTTCTTGTGAAGGCCGAGCCCGTTGAACTCCAGCAGGGCGAGAAATGTCAGGATGGTGGAGACCGCGAGTATGAGGTACGGCGGCGTGAAAAGAACTATGTATACGACAATCGGGATCAGCACGACCCCGCTAAGCACCCTCTTCAGAACGCCCTCCGTGAGCGAAACTCAGATATCCGGGCCTACCCGGCGGCCCCTACGCCTTTTTCCTTCACGAGGCCGAACCTGCGCTCGCGCTTCTGGTAATCCCTTATCGCCTCGTCGAGATGGCCCCTCGTGAAATCTGGCCAGAGCACGCCGGTTATGTATATCTCCGTGTAAGCGAGCTGCCAGAGAAGGAAGTTGCTTATCCTGTTCTCCCCGCTCGTGCGGATGAGGAGGTCAGGGTCCGGCACGCCGGCCGTGTAGAGGTTCGCTCCGACCGTCTCTTCCGTGACGTCTTCAGGCCTCAAGGCCCCCTCGGAGACGAGCTTCGCTATGGCGCGGGCGGCCTTCGTCAACTCCTCGCGGCCGCTGTAGGAGAGCGCGAGCTGCAGCACCATCCCGGTATTCGCCGAGGTCTTGGCTATAAGGTCGGCTATGACGGCCCTTACGCCCTTCGGCAGGTCCTCTATTGCCCCGATGGGCCGGAAACGTATGTTGTTTTCGACTAGATTGCGCTCTTCGGACTTCAGGTGTATCTCGAGATACTTCATGAGCATCTCGACCTCGTGCGCGGGCCTGTTCCAGTTCTCCCTAGAGAATGTGTACAGGGTAAGGCACTCGATGCCGAGCTCGCGGCAATAGGTCACGGTGTCCCTGGCGACGTCCACGCCCTTGCGGTGGCCGTTTATCCTGTTGAGGAGCTTCTTTTTCGCCCACCGCCCGTTGCCGTCCATTATGACGGCTATGTGCCTGGGAAGGTTTTCCCGCGTAATTTCAGTCATTTGTGGGTATTTGGAAACTGTCCCGGAATAGGGAAACACATTATAGAATCTTCAGAAAATCTAACACATTAAACCGGCCTTAACAAGGCAAATAAGAATGAGGCGTACTTTCCGCAGTACGCCTCATTTTGATTACAACGACGGAGATGCTTTTTTCAGCCTTCAGGGCTACACTTCCATTATGTCGGTTTCCTTCTGGGCCAGCATCTCGTCAACCCTGCTTATCTGCCTGTCGGTTATGTCCTGGACTTCCTTGCCGAGCTTCTTGTGCTCGTCCTCGGATATCTTCTTGTCCTTCTCGAGCTTCTTTAATGCCTCGTTGGCGTCCCTGCGGATGTTCCTTATGCCGACCTTGCACTCCTCGCCGTACTTCTTGGCGAGCTTCACGAACTCTTTTCTCCTCTCCTCTGTAAGAGGGGGCATGTTGACGCGCAGTATCTTGCCGTCGCTCGTGGGCATGAGGCCGAGGTCCGAGGTCATTATCGCTTTTTCAATCGCGTGGAGGGCCGAGGCGTCCCACGGCTGGATGGTTATGGTCCTGCTCTCCGGCACCGCAAGGGTTGCGAGCTGGTTTATGGGCGTCGGGGTGCCGTAGTAATCCACCTTGACGTGGTCGAATATGGATATCGAGGCGCGCCCCGTGCGTATCGACGCGAGCTCGTGCGACAGGGCTTCGAGGGCCTTGTCGGTCCTTTTTTTCATCTCAGCTACTTCTTCCCTCATCTTGCCTGCTCCGTTCCGGTTTTATGAGACTATGGTGCCTATCTCTTCGCCCATGACAACCTTCATGAGGTTGCCGGGGACTTTTATGCTGAAAACAATGATGGGCAGGTCGTTATCCATGCAAAGGGATATTGCCGTCGCGTCCATCACCTTGAGGCTGTCCTTCAATACGTCGATGAACTTGAGCTTCTCGTAGCGCCTGGCGTCCTTGTCCTTCATTGGGTCGCGGTCGTAGACCCCGTCGACCTTGGTGCCCTTCAGTATGACGTCCGCGTTTATCTCCATCGCGCGAAGAGATGCCGCGGTGTCCGTCGTGAAGTAAGGGTTTCCGGTGCCGGCGGCGAAAATTATTACCCTGCCCTTCTCCAGGTGGCGCACCGCCCTTCGCCTGATGTAGGGCTCCGCGAGTTCCTTCATCTCGATGGCCGATATGACCCTCGTGAAGACGCCTATCTTCTCGAGCGCGTCCTGGAGCATCAGGGAGTTGATGACGGTCGCGAGCATGCCGACGTAGTCGGCCTGCGCCCTGTCCATGCCCTTGGCGCTTGCTGAAACGCCCCTGAAGATGTTGCCGCCGCCTATGACGAGGGCGACCTGCACCCCCCTGTCATGGACCTCTTTCACCTCTTTGGCGATGGAGGTTATGACCGAGGTGTCGACCCCGAATTCCTTGTCTCCCATCAGGGCTTCGCCCGAGAGCTTCAGGAGTATCCTCTTGTACTTGGTGTCTGGCTGCATTTTTCGCGTCCGGAGGAGCGCATGGCTCCGTTGAGGTGAGGTTAAAAAAAGGGAGCCCCTTCGGGCTCCCTCTATCTGGCTACTTCTGCGCCGCCGCCACTTCAGCGGCGAAATCGGTCGTTTTCTTTTCTATTCCCTCACCGACCTTGAACCTGGAGAACCTCCTCACGGAGATGTTCTCGCCTATCTTGGCGATGTTCTCGATGACGAGCTTCTCTATGGTGACGTCGGGGTTTTTCACGAAAGGCTGCTCAAGGAGGCATATCTCCTTGTAGAACTTCTCGATCTTGCCTTCGACCATCTTCTGGATGACGTTCGCGGGCTTGCCGGACTCCTTGGCCTGCGCCTCGAATATCTGCTTTTCCTTTTCGACGACGTCGGCCGGGACTTCATCGCGGCGCACGTACTGGGGGCTCATGGCGGCTATGTGCATGGCTATCTCTTTCACGAGCGCGCTGAAGCCGTCGGTCTTTGCGACGAAGTCGGTCTCGCAGTTGACTTCGAGGAGCACTCCGACCTTGCCGCCCGCGTGGATGTAAGAGCCCACAATGCCTTCTGAAGCGACCCTGCTGGCCTTCTTGGCGGCAGCCGCGAGGCCCTTTTCACGGAGCCAGGATACCGCCTTCTCAAAATCACCTTTTGTCTCGCCAAGGGCCTTCTTGCAGTCCATGAAACCTGCCCCTGTTTTCTCCCTGAGTTCCTTTACTGCTGACGCGGAAATCTCCATTATACTGAAAGTCCTCCTGAAATATTCTTATGGCTGCCTCTAAAAATTGCTCTTTTTCCTGACCTCTGCGTCAGGACGTAAATAAAAATGCTCACATATTATTCATATATGTTGCGCTTTTTATTTCCGCCCTTCCTTGACTTCAGAAAAAATATCTACTTTTTGAGGCAGCCCTGCTATCAAAATCAGCTCTTGGCTGCGTCGGCAGGCGCGGCTGCCGGGGCGGGAGCAGCTGCCTGGGCTGCCGCCGCTGCCGCTGCCTTCTCCTGGGCCTGCTTGTCGCTCTTTGCCTGGAGGGCCTCTTCGTACTGTGCCTTGCCTTCGAGGCAGGCGTCGGCCATCGAAGCCGCGAAGAGCTTTATGGCCCTTATGGCGTCGTCGTTGCCCGGGATGATGTAATCGACGCAGTCAGGGTCGCAGTTGGTGTCGACTATGGCGACGACCTTGATGCCCAGCCTGTTGGCTTCCTGTATGGCGATGGTCTCTTTCTTGGAATCGATTATGAAAAGGACGTCAGGTACGTGGCCCAGTTCCTTGACGCCGCCCAGGTACTTCTCAAGCCTTTCCTTCTCTCTCCTGTACATGAGGAGCTCTTTTTTCGTGGAGGAGGCGAAGTCCGGGTTGGTGTCGAGGGTGTCGAGTTCCTTCAGCCTGTTTATGCTCTTCTTGACGGTGGCGAAGTTGGTGAGGAAGCCGCCTATCCAGCGGTTGTTTATGTAGCCCATCCCGGCCCTTCCGGCCTCTTCCTGGATGGCGTTCTGGGCCTGCTTCTTGGTGCCCACGAACAGGACGCGGCCGCCCTTTGAGGCCGTGTTCCTGACGAAATCATAGGCTTCCTTGAACATCTTGACGGTCTGCTGGAGGTCGATGATGTAGATGCCGTTCCTCGCGCCGTAGATGTACTGCTTCATCTTCGGGTTCCACCTCTTGGTCTGGTGGCCGAAATGCACGCCTGATTCGAGAAGCTGTTTCATTGTAAGATAAGCCATTTTCCTTTGTTCCTCCCTTTTTGGTTTGCCTCCGCGCGGTCAATGGCCGGAACCCTCTCGGGCACCACCGGACAAACAGAAACGCGCGTGCGTAGTTAATCGATGATTATTAGCATAACACGGCCCCCGTTGCAAGGAAAAACTCAGTTTATGCCCCTTGAAGGCCCCTTAAAACCCGCAATTTGAGTCTATCAGGCACAGCCGCCGCAGGAAAGAACGGCCGCCTCACTTCGAGGCGGCTTCATATGCCCCGTCCCACTCTTCTGGAGGCGGGGTCCTGGCGAACTCGACGCACCTTTCAAGATAGACCGCCGAAGGCTTGTCGCCCAGGACCGAGAGCGCCGCGAACGCGATTCCAGCCTCCTCGAACCTCCTCCCCCTGAAAAGCGCGAGAGCGGCCTCGAAACGGACGCAGGCCTCTTCTTTGGCCGGGTCCGCCCCTTTCCTGCCGGCCAGTTCGTAGATTGTTATGGGCCGTTCCTTGCCGGCAACCCTCACGAAATCGACCTCCCTGAAAAGGAAACCCTCAACTGCCGCCTCTTTCGTCGACCCGCTCACGAGTATCGACGTCCCGTAGACCTTGTTCATGCCCTCCAGCCGCGAGGCTAGGTTTACAGTGTCGCCGATGGCCGTGTAGTTGAGCTTCAGTTCGGCCCCCATGTTCCCGACGACAGCTTCTCCCGTGTTGACGCCGATTCCTATCTCGATGGTGGGGTACCCCGACCCCTCCCATCTGGCGTTGAAAGAGGCCAGGGCACCGGTCATCCTCAGGGCCGCCGTACACGCCCGCGGCGCGTGCCCCTCCACCTCGACCGGGGCATTGAAGACCGCCATTATGGCGTCTCCTATATACTTGTCTACCATGCCCTTTTCTTCAAGGACTATGCCAGTCATCGGGCTCAGGTACCTGTTGAGGAACTCGACCAGTTCCTCGGGCGACAACCTCTCGGAGATGCCGGTAAACCCCCTTATGTCGGAGAAAAGGACGGAGACCACCCTTTTTTCCCCGCCGAGCTTGAGCGCGCCCGGATCGTCGAGTATCTCGGAGACGAGCTCGGGCGACACGTACGACGAAAAAGCCCTCTTCAAATACCTGCTCCTCTTTTCGGCGACGAGGTTCCTGTAGGCCTCGCCTGATATGTAGCAGACTGCGATGGAAAGCACCGGGTAGACGGCAGCAAGCATTATATTGAAAACAGAAAAAGCGATGAACTCCACGGCCACCACCGCTACAGAGAGGACAATGAAGCACGCGAGCCCCGCCAGCGTCCTCCTGACTTTAGAGAGGACAAGACCGAGGAAAAGCGGCGCCAGCAGCGTCATGAGAACGTCCAAGGCTATGACCCGTCCGTCCCTTATGATGAAATCGGACTCAAGCATGTTGGCGGCGGCCGTGGCGTGGAGCTCTACCCCCGGAAAGAGGGAGTCAAGCGGGGTCGGCCTGATATCGTAGACCGCCTTTTCCGTCACGCCGACGAAAACGAGTTTTCCAGCGAACTCTCCCGACGGCACGCGCCCGTTTATGACGTCTGCCGCTGGCCATGTCTTGAAGCTCCCGGCGGGGCCGTAAAAGTTCAGCGTAAGAACGCCGGACTCGTCGACCGGCACCTCAAGAGGGCCGAGAAAGAGCCTGTCGACGCCGTACTCGGCAAGGCGCACGACTGCATCCCTTCCGAGATAACTGCTGAGCGCTTCCAAAGGCAGCGACGGGTACACGCCGGGGCCGTAGCCAAAAAACAGGCCCATCTCCCTGTATATGCCGTCCTCGGCCGGCATTGTGTTGAAAGCGCCGAAACCGGCCGCGCCATCCCCGATAAGCGGCGTATTCGTCTCGACCGAAGGGAAGGCAGGCCACGGCCTGGACCCGGCTTTCTCTATCAAAAGGGATATTCTGGATGTCTCGAGAGATGAAAGGGCCGAAGAGTCGGGGACGGCATTCGTATCGCCCCTGAAAAAATACCCGAGGACGACGTTTGAACGGGAGGCCACTGCCTTGGCCAGGGCCGCGTCAGAGACAGCGTCCTGCGGCTCGGAGAAGACCATGTCCACGGCGACCGTCTTCGCCTCAGACAGGGCCGATATCAGCGCGGCGGTCGTCTTTCTTGTCCAGGGCCAGCGGCCAAGCTCGTTGACGCTCTTCTCGTCGACCGCGACTATGACCACCCCGGAAGGAGCGGGCCTGACTCCCCTGGCCATGAACATGGCGTCGGCCGCCTTCAGGTCCATGGCCACGAGAAAGCCTGGCCTAAGCCACCACGCGAAAAGCACGGCAAGGGCCGAAGCGGCCCCGATAAGCAGGAAGGCCGGCCATGCGGCCTTTCCCGTTGACTTTTTCCTGTCGGAGGCGGACCGCCCCATCAGTTGAGGATATTTGAATGAGTATGCATGAGGAAGGCGGGAAGAGCTATTTTTCCGGACGCCATTCGAGCTCGCCCTTTCCCATGACCCCTGTCACTATGAGCTTCACGGGGCCTTTTTCAGGGTTTATCTCTCCCCCGGTGTCGGCATACTTGGGGAACTTCACTGTATAGGCCTTGCTCCAGAGGTCGAAATAAGGAAAAAACTCCCTTATGACGTGCTCGGAAGAGTCTACTTCGGTGATCGATATCGGCCTGGACCTGTTCCCGGCGGAGTCTTCGATGTACATCTGCCAGACGGACTCGCTCTCGTCGAAGTCGTTAAGCGTCTCATCGGGCGTGTAGGCCGTAAAAAAGAACTCGTTGAAGGCCTCGGCCTGCTCGTTCTCCCTTTCGGCCATTGCTTTAGCGTGGCCCGGGCTGAGCTCATACATGGCCGCGTAGCGCTCCATGTATGCACGCCTGAACTCCGCCGTTTTTAACGTGGCGTTCATGTAAAGGCGCGCCTCAAGCCCCTGGTAGACCTTCTGCCCCCTGGACCATCTGTCGAGCGACTTGAAGTACTCTTCACCAGAAGGGCCCTTCACGCCCCCGCAGCCCGCCAGCAGAACCGCAAAAATAAAGAGGAGGCAAAGGGCCGAGTACCGGCCCCTGCCTCCGAAAAGTTTTCCTGCCCCGCCGCCATTGAACACAGCCAGACCCCCTGAGAGAGTTTTACTCGGCCAGCCTGAACCCGACGTTGAGAGTTCTCCTGTTGTGCTCGAGACCGTACCTGTAAGCCGTGCGGAGCTTGTTCGTCTGGTCGAAGACCGACCCGCCCCTCACGACCCTGAAAAGCGAATAGTCGGCGCCGAAAGGGTTGTCCTTGGGGCTGACCTGGTAGTACTCGAAATCAAAGTAGTCTTCGACCCACTCCCATACGTTGCCGGACATGTCGTAGAGCCCCAGGGCGTTGGGTTTTTTCCCCTTCGTCGGCACTATCATGCCCTCGGTGTTGTCCTGAAACCAGGCGTAGTTACCAACCTCGGCCTCGTTGTTCGTCCCGGCCCAGAGCTCGTTCTTGCCGCCGCTCCTGGCTGCGTACTCCCACTCCGCCTCGGTCGGGAGCCTGTAGTAGCCCTTCGTTATATCGTTGAGCTTGCCGATGAACTCCTGCACGACTGACCAGCTGACGTAGTTGACCGGGGACTTGGGGTCCCTCGGCATCGTCGGGTTGTATCTCCAGGCGGGTATATAGCCCATGACCTTCTCGAAGAGCTCCTGGGTGACTTCGGTATTGGCGATGTAGTAATCGTTGACGCAGACCTCGTGCGCCGGCCTTTCGTCATCGTCGCCTTCTCCGGTCTGGTCGCCCATCATGAAGCAGCCTCCCTTTACGTAGACCATGTCTATGGGCGGCAGGTCCTCTTTCTTGACGGCCTTTTTCTTCTCGCCTTCTTTCTTGAGCTCCTCGGATATCCCGAGGTCGTCGTCCTGCGGCGCCGAGCCCATCGGCATACTCTCGGCGAATACGGCTCCCGAAAGGGCAAGCGGTAGTAAAAGCGTGAACATGGCTGCGAACTTCCTCACGTTTCATGCCTCCTGTAGATTGTTTTTACCCGGGGCCAGCCGCCCCATTTCGACCTACTTGAAAAGGGCAAGCTGCGGGACCGCTTCCCTGTACGCGTCCACCGGGTACCTTCCGGTGAAGCACGCGTCGCAGAAACTCGAGCCTGCCTCTGTGACCGCCTGGTAAAGCCCCTCCACGCTAAGGTAGCCGAGCGTGTCGGAGGTGATGAACTCGTTTATGGCATCGAGGCTCTGGACCGCGGCGATGAGCTCTTCGCGCCTGGGGGTGTCTATGCCGTAATAGCACGGGCAGACTGTAGGCGGCGAGCTTATGCGCATGTGGACCTCTTTGGCCCCGGCGTTGCGTATCATCTTGACTATCTTCCTGCTCGTGGTGCCCCTTACGATGGAGTCGTCGATGACTACGACCCTCTTGCCGTTTATGATGTCCCTTATGGCGTTAAGTTTTATCTTGACGCCGAAGTGCCTGATGGAGTCTTTGGGCTCTATGAAGGTCCTGCCGACGTAATGGTTCCTCACGATGCCCTTCTCAAAGGGAATCCCAGAGGCCTCTGCGTAGCCTATGGCGGCCGGGACGCCCGAGTCCGGGACCGGGATGACTATGTCGGCTTCGACCGGGTGCTCTACGGCGAGCCTTGCGCCGAGCCTCTTTCTCGTGGCGTAGACGTTCGCGCCGAATATCTTTGAGTCCGGCCTCGCGAAGTAGATGAACTCGAAGACGCAGGGTGTGTAAGGCGCGGGGGCGAAAGGCTTGTACGAGGTAAGCCCGTTCTTGTCAATGACGAGCACCTCGCCCGGCTCTATCTCCCTTACGTAGTCTGCCTCGATGAGATCGAAGGCGCAGGTCTCGGAGGCGACGGCCCAGGAGCCCTTGAGCTTCGCCAGCGAAAGGGGCCTGAAGCCGTGAGGGTCCCTGGCGGCTATTATTGCGTCTTCCGTGAGGAAAAGGAGCGAATACGAACCCTTCACCCTGCGGAGCGACGCTATTATCCTTTCAACCAGCGAGTTTTCCTTGCTTGAAGCTATGAGGTGGACGAATATCTCGGTGTCCATCGAGGACTGGAATATCGAGCCGTAGGCCTCGAACTCCGCGCGAAGAAGCGCGGCGTTCACCAGGTTGCCGTTATGCGCGACGGCTATGCCGCCCCTGGAGTACTCGACCACGAAGGGCTGCGCGTTCTTTATGTGCGACTCCCCTGCCGTCGAGTACCTGACGTGGCCTATTGCCATTGAGCCCTGGAGCCGGGCTATCTCCGAGCCGGAGAAGACGTCTGCGACGAGACCCATGCCCTTGTGGGAATGGAGGTTCCTGCCGTCGGAAGACACTATGCCGGAGCTTTCCTGCCCCCTGTGCTGAAGGGAGTACAGGCCCAGATATGCAAGGTTCGCCGCCTCGGGGTGGCCGAATATGCCGAAGACCCCGCACTCGTCGTTGAACCTGTCGTTACCAAAAGGGTTCATCTCAACCGCCGTAAGCTTTTTTGGTGTAAATTACCGCCGTCAGGAGCGCAGATAACCCTCGAGAGCGCCCTTCCACTCGTCAGCGAACCTCTTGACCGGAAGCTCGATGAGGCTGTTTATCTTGAGAGTGTCTCCGCCGACCCTGCCTATTACGGAAACCGGCGCGCCTGCCTCTTTGGCCGCCGCCTTCAGGGCATCGAGGTCGCCGGGCTTCAAGCTCACGACTATCCTCGACTGAGCCTCGCCGAAAAGAAGGTCGTCGGAGCGCAGGCCCTTCGGGTCTATTTCTACTGCCGCGCCAACCGGGCCGTCCGGGTTCATGCAGGCCTCGGCTACTGCCACGGCCAGGCCGCCCTCGGAGACGTCATGAGCCGAGAGTATTATACCAGCCCTCGCTGCCTTTAAACAAGCTTCCTGCACGGCCTTCTCCCTCAAAAGGTCTATCGAGGGCGGGAGGCCCTTTTCCATATCGTGGATAATGCTTAAATATTCGCTCCCGCCGAGCGCCGGTCCGTTTACCCCCAGAAGGGCTATGATGTCGCCCTCCTCGAGGAACCACTGCCTCGTGTGGCTGGAGAGGTCCTCGATGAGGCCGACCATGCCGATGGTGGGCGTCGGGTAGACCGAAGTCCCGGAAGTCTCGTTGTAAAGGCTCACGTTGCCGCTTACAACCGGAACGCCGAGGGCAGCGCAGGCCTCTTTAATGCCCTCTATCGCCTCGATGAGCTGCCACATGACCTCCGGCCTCTCCGGGTTGCCGAAGTTGAGACAATCGGTCAGGGCCATTGGCCTGGCTCCGGAGGCCGCAAGGTTCCTGGCGGCCTCGGCCACGGCTATCTTGCCGCCTGTCCTCGGGTCGAGGTAGCAGTACCTGGAGTTGCAGTCGGCCGTCAAAGCCAGGGCTTTTTTAGTCCCTTTTATCCTTACGACAGCCGCGTCAGAGCCCGGGCACACGACCGTATCGGTCCTGACCATGTGGTCGTACTGGCGGTATATCCATTCCCTGCTAGCCATGTTCATGGAACTCATGAGCCTGACGAGCACGGCGTTGTAATCCTTCGGCTCCGGGAGCTTTGAGGTATCGAGCGTGTTGAGCTCGTCCTGGCCAGCGGGCCTTCTAGAGGGCCTGTCGTACACCGGCGCATCGTCGGTCAGAAGCGGCACGGGTATGTCCGCGACGACCTGCCCCTTCTCGATGAGCCTTATGGAGTTGCCTTCGGTGACGCGGCCTATCACTTCAGCGTCGAGGTCCCATTTCCTGTATATGTCCATTACGGCCTGCTCGGTGCCCGCTCGCACGACCATGAGCATGCGCTCCTGGGATTCCGAGAGCATGAGCTCGTAAGGGGTCATGCCCTCTTCGCGTCTCGGGACTGCGTCCATGTCGAGCTCGATGCCGACGTTGCCCCTGGAGGCCATCTCGACGCTCGAAGAAGTGAGCCCGGCCGCGCCCATGTCCTGTATGCCGACGACGTAGTCGGTCTTGAAGAGCTCAAGGCAGGCTTCCAGAAGAAGCTTCTCGGCGAACGGGTCTCCGACCTGGACGGTCGGGCGCCTCTCCTCCCCGCCCTCGCCGAATACGTCGGAAGCCATGGTGGCGCCGTGTATGCCGTCGCGCCCGGTCTTGCTTCCAGCGTATATGACCGGGTTTCCGGCGCCTGAGGCCTTGCCCCTGAATATCCTGTCCTTCTTTACTACCCCAGCCGTCATGACGTTCACGAGGCAGTTGCCGTTGTACGAAGAGTTGAAGTAGACCTCGCCTCCCACTGTGGGCACGCCTATGCAGTTGCCGTAGCCAGCTATGCCGGAGACGACCCCCTCGAGGAGGAACCTGGTCTTCGAGTTCTCAGGCGCGCCAAACCTCAGGGAGTTGAGGGAAGCGACCGGCCTTGCGCCCATCGTGAATATGTCGCGGAGGATCCCGCCGACGCCTGTTGCCGCCCCCTGATAGGGCTCGATGAACGACGGGTGGTTGTGGCTTTCCATCTTGAAGGCCACTGCGAGCCCGTCGCCTATGTCGACTATGCCGGCGTTCTCGCCCGGGCCCTGCAGGACGAACTCACCTTTCGTGGGGAAGCCCTTGAGGTGCTTTCTGGAGGATTTGTACGAGCAGTGCTCGCTCCACATGACCGAGAAAATGCCGAGCTCCAGGAGGTTTGGCTCCCTTCCCATCGAATCAACTATCCGCTGGTACTCCTCGGGGTTGAGGCCATGTTCTTTGACTATGTTTTCGGTTATCTTCATCTCGTCCTTTTCAGACCAAGCATTTTAATATGCCTCAAAAATTAGTAATTTTCCGAGGAAAGAGACCGGGAAAAAGAACAATTTTTATCCGGCAATAGTGTGCACCCATCCGAACTTGTCCGGCTCGTCGCCGTACTGCATGCCGGTAATGAAGTCGTACAGTTTTTTGGAGAACGGCCCTGTCTGGCCGTTGTTTATCTCGAGGCAGGCCCCGTCGTGGCATATCTCGCCCACGGGCGAGATGACAGCCGCGGTCCCGGTGCCGAAGGCCTCCTTCAAAATCCCCTTTTTCGAGGCGGCGAAGACTTCGTCTATCGATATCTTGCGTTCGACGACCTTCACGCCCCAGTTTTTTGCGATGTGTATTACGGAATCGCGCGTGACACCCGGGAGGACCGAGCCCTCGAGGGAAGGGGTTACGAGCTCGTCGCCGATGAGGAAGAACATGTTCATGGTGCCGACCTCTTCGACGTACTTCTTTTCGATGGCGTCGAGCCAGAGGACCTGCGTGAAGCCTTTTTTCTTGGCTTCCTCAGCCGGGAGGAGGCTTGCGGCGTAGTTGGCCGGAGTCTTTGCCGCCCCCAGCCCGCCCTTTACCGCCCGGACGAACTCGCCGGGGGTCGTGAGCCTAACCGGGTTTATGCCTTCCTTGTAATAAGCCCCGACAGGGGAAGTGATTATGAGGAACTTGTAGTTCTCGGAGACCTTGACCCCGAGGTACTCGTCTGTGGCGAATATGAACGGCCTTATGTAAAGCGACTGGCCCCTCCTTGAGGGCACCCAGGCCGCGTCGGTCTTTACGAGGTTCACGAGGCCCGAGAGGAAAACGCCGTAATCAACGGCCGGTATGCACAGCCTGGAGCAAGACCTCAGCATCCTTTCATGGTACTTGTCAGGCCTGAAGATGTTCACCCGGCCGTCCCCGGTCTTGAAGGCCTTCAGCCCTTCGAAGATGGCCTGCCCGTAATGGAGCACCGTAAGGGCTGGCGAGACCTCGAGCTTGCCGAAAGGGATTATCTTCGGGGCTCCCCATTTGCCTCCCGAGTAGTCCATTGAGAACATATGGTCTGAAAAGAGCGTGCCGAAACCAGGGTTCTCAAGGAGGGCAGGGTCGAGCCTGCTCTTCGCGGTCTTTATTATCTCTATGTCCTTCAATATCGTCATGCCTGCTTTTTCCTCGCGTAGACTTCTATTGTGCCGCCAGCCCTGAGGGCCGCCTCGGCGACTGAAAGGCCGACCGAAAGCGCGGCGACGAAAGGCAGTGAAACAAAAGTAAAGGCAAGGGCCGCCTTTGAAAGCGCGTCCTTCGGGGCCCTTGACCTCAGGAAATCATAAAGGAGGTTCGTCCTAAAGCCCATTTTATTGTAGATGCTCTGGATGAACCCGTACGGATTGTATTCGAAAGAGAAATGGTGGACGTTCAAGACCTCGAACCCGCTTTTTTCAAGGAGCTTTTTGATGTTCTCAGCCGAGTAATGGTACAGGTGGAAGGGCGGGTCCAGGTGGAACCACCCCATGCCGGCCGCCCGCGACTGAAGGCTTGCCCTGTTGGGCACCGCCACTACGAGAAGGCCTCCCGGCTTCAGTATCCTCGCGCACTCCTTCAACGTCCATTCCGGCTCTTTCACGTGCTCGAAGACGTGCCAGAAGGTGACGGCCTCAAAATGTGCGTCCGGGAAGCGCACGTCGGAGAGGCTGCCGGACTTGAGCTCCACGCCCTCTTTGGATTTTGCGCCGACCCGGCTGTCGAACTCGAGGCCGTTGCACTCCCAGCCCCTCTGGCGCATCATCAGGAGGAAGTCCCCCCTGCCGCAGCCCACGTCCAGTATGCGCCCTTTTTTCGAGAAACGCTCGACGCGTCTGCGCCTGCCCTCCCGCACCACGCTTATGACCCTCTCGAGAGCGGACGGGAACCTTGTGGCGTCCTCCTCGCGGTACGTGCTCGAGTAAATGGACTTCAGGGCCGATTCGCCGAGAAAAGGCGAGGTCTTTCCCAGGCCGCACCCCTGACAGGTAAGCACCTTGAATTCCCTGCCTTCGAACCTTATCCCTGAGTCCTTACCGGAGAAAGGAGCTCCGCAGATGAAGCATTTATCTTTTTTACCGTGGGCCTTACGCACTGGGTGAGCGCATCGAATTCGTTCCGGGATATCGAATAAAAAACAGACCCTCGAAAGAGCCCTCCGCTTGAGGCAGCGGAGGCAAACGGGCGAATAAAAATCAATATTTCCCTATGGTTCGAAGTTCCCCGCGTCCACGCGGGAGGGACGAATTTTAAGATAACCCAAAAACATTTAAATGACAAGAGTGAAAAAGGAGAGCAGGTAAAGGAGGTTTGCCGCGGGGAGAGAGAAAAAAAACTTTCAGGTTTCGACGGTCTGGCCGGGGGAGCCTTCGACTATCATGCGCCGGGCCTTGGCCAGTATCTCTTTTTCATCCTTGAACCTCATGAGCTCAATCGCATCGTCCAGGGGCACCCACCTGCACTCGTCGACCTCATGGTCATGGTCGGCGACGTTCCCGGAGATGAACTCCATGAGGAAGAAGTAGACTATCTTGAATATCCTGCGGGGCGGTCCGCCGTCCTTGAGAGAATAGAAGTACTCAATGTGGCCTATCTTCTCGATTATCCTGCCGTCCAAGCCCGTCTCTTCACGGACCTCCCTGTGGGCCGTCCTGGCGAGGTTCTCACCCTTTTCGGCGGTGCCCTTCGGAAGGCCCCAGACCTTGCCTCCCTTGACGGAGATGAGTGCCACCTCTATGCCGGACCCGGTCTTTCTGTAAATGACGCCCCCGGCTGATATCTGGCGCTCGGCCATATCCGCTCCCCTCCGGTTTTCCAGCATTATACCATGTAAACCGTCCCGCGTCGAAGAAGCCTGGCTAGAGCGTCGGCTTTTTCTTCCCCTCCCCTTTTTCCAGCTCCGACTGGCAGCTGAGGCAATGCGTGGCCGAGGCGTCTATTTTGAGCCTTTCCACGTCAATGTCGGAGGAGCACCTTTCGCAGACGCCGTAGGTGCCCTGGTCGAGCTTGCGGAGCGATTCGTCGATACGTGAAAGCTCGTCTTTTCTCATGTCGGACAAGCTAAGGCCCAGGTCCTCAGCCAGGTCTATTACCGAGAGTTCTTCGAGGTCGTTCGGCGTGTCGAACTGCGAGTTGTACTCGCTCCCCAGCTTGCGGAATACTTCGTCGCGGAGCTCGTTCCACATCTTCCTTTTCCTCTCGACCAGAAACTTCCTGAGGTCATCCCTGCGTTTGCCGTTCACATGGCCTCCTTTCCCGGCCTCAGCAGACCGGGTGCTCGCCCCTGGCGAGCTCTTCCGTGAAAGGGCCTATCCCTGAGAGGAACTCCTCGACGACGGCTGAAACGTTCCTCTCGATATCGGCCTTGTCAGGCTTCCTGCCCCTTGCGCCGGTGACGACCTCGGCGTAGACCTGCTTTGGCTCGTCTATGGGCCTGCCTATCTCGCTGACGAGCCAGACCGACACTTCCTTGAGGCCTTCGACCCTCTGGTAAACTTCCCCGGCCATCCTGTGCGCCAGCACCGAGTATATCTTGCCCACGTGGGTCACGGGGTTTTTCCCGGCGGCCGCCTCGGTGCCCATCGGCCGCATGAGGGAGATGACGCCGTTCACACGGTTGCCCCTGCCCACCTGGCCGGAGTCCGCGTCCTCGGCCGACGTGCCCAGGAGGCTCAGGTAGACTCCTTTTACTCCCCTGCCCTTCGCGTCCAGCGAATTGAAGTTCAGAGTCACTTTCGAGAACGGAAAGCCCGAGAGGAATTTTTCGAGGGCTTCCTTGACCTCTTTTTTCCGCCGGAAGTATGCGGCCTCGCTCCCTATGAGCCCGGCCATAAGGGGGCAGGCGACCGTGAGGTCGAGCTCCGAGCCTCTCCTTACGCCCATGACCTTCACGTCCTCGCCTGTCTCAGGGAACCTCAGCTTGAAGGCAGGCGAGTTAATGAGCCTCTCGGTTGAAAATACAGCGTCTTCGGCAGGGGTGAACGGCGCGTACCCGCAGGCTGCCGAAGTGTCGTTGGCGCCCTTCAACCGCCCGCTCCTGTCGAAGATATCCGCGAGCTCGACAGAGCCGGGCTGCAGGACGACCCTGGTCTTCAGGTGCTTTTCAGCGTCCACGTGCGGCAGATTCTCCGCGAACCAGGCCTTTACGGTCTGCCTGGCTATATCCACGACAGGCACCTTCGTTTTTCCGAATGAGAAGGCCGCCCTGTCGCCGATTATGAGCTCCATCGGCCTGATGACGCGCCCCTTGCCGAAACTCTTTTCCACCTGACCGGCCACGAGGAGGCCCTTGTCTATGTTATGGTGGAGGACGACCCCGGCCCTTTTGGCGTACTCGCGGCTCAATGCCACGGATATCCTGTCCATGACGGCGTCACAGATGTAATCGGGATGTCCCAGGCCCTTTCTCTCGACTATTTCTACGGGCTGCCGGGAGACGGGCAGCGCGCTCGATATGGCGACCGTTTTTTCCATGTCCCTGCGGGCTCCGGGATTAAAAAGCGATATTAAAGAATTATCCTAACCTGCTTTTTTTCCGCTCTTTTTATTTGAATATCTCTCAATCTTGCTGTAGGCGCAGCCGCAGTACCTCTGCCTGTACAGGCCCAGGGCCTTGGACCCGTCTATACCCTGCTGCCACAAGGGCCTGAAATCCTCGTAATAGAAGATTATGCCGTATTTCCGGGCGAATTCAATCCCGGCCCTTTTTATGCTCTCGTGGTCCTGGGAATGGCTGTAAAGAAGGGATGAGGTGAAATAGCCGAAGCCGTGTTCGACAGCCGCCTTTGCCGTGGCCTCCAACCTCTCGGAGTAGCAGTAGACGCACCTCTGGCCGGACGGCGGCATGCCGGAGACGACCCCGGTATGGCGGCGCACTCCTTTTATGAAAGCCCCCGGTGAGTACTTCTCGTCGTAGATGACGTTCAGCTCAAGATGGCCTGCCAGGAGCTTTACTGAGGCGAGCCTTTTTTTGAACTCTTCGAGCGGGTGTATGTTAGGGTTGTGGAAGAAGCCCCAGAGCTCAGCTTTTTCTCCGAGCATCTTCTTGAGGGGCATCATGGAGCAGGGGCCGCAGCATATGTGGACGAGTATGCGGGGCCTTGCCTCCAGAGGCTGGGCTGCCTGTGGGCTGGTTGACATGGCTTCTAAACCAATCTACATAACGCCTTAGAATACCTCATAAAAGCCTCTCCTGGCCGTCTCCGTTGGGGCCCCTTCCTGGGGTGCGCCCGAGGTGCTTGTAGGCAAGCTCAGTTGCAACCCTCCCCCTGGGCGTCCTCATCATATAGCCTTCCTGTATGAGGTAAGGCTCGTACAGGTCTTCTATCGCGTCCCTCTCCTCGTGGAGGGCCGCCGCGAGGGCGTCTATTCCTACCGGCCCGCCGCCGTACTTGTCTATCATGGTAAGGAGTATCCTCCTGTCCATCTTGTCGAAGCCCTTCGAGTCTATCTCCAGCATGTCGAGCGCGCTTGAAGCCACCTCTTTCGTTATGACCCCGCCGGCCCTTACCTGCGCGAAGTCCCTGACCCTTCTCAAGAGCCTGTTAGCGACCCTCGGCGTGCCCCTCGACCTGCCTGATATCTCGCCCGCGCCGTCTTCGGTTATCTCGACACCGAGGATCGAGGCAGACCTCGTGATGATGGTCTTGAGCTCAGAGGGCTTGTAGAAGTCGAACCTCAGTATGACCCCGAAGCGGTCGCGCAGCGGAGAGGTCAGGAGCCCGGCCCTCGTTGTCGCGCCGATGAGCGTGAACTTCGGGAGCTCGATTTTCACCGACCTTGCCGAAGGCCCCTGGCCTATGAGGATGTCGATGTTATAGTCCTCCATCGCCGGGTACATTATCTCCTCGACTACCGGGGAGAGCCTGTGTATCTCGTCGATGAAAAAAACGTCCTTCTCCTCGAGGTTCGTGAGCATGGCCGCGAGGTCACCCGCCTTCTCTATGACAGGGCCGGAAGTGGCCTTCACATGGCTGCCGAGCTCGTTGGCGATTATGTTGGCCATCGTGGTCTTCCCGAGGCCCGGAGGGCCGTAGAAAAGCACGTGGTCGAGGGCCTCGCCCCTTGCCCTTGCGGCCTGTATGAAGACCTTGAGGTTCTCCTTGAGCTTATCCTGTCCTACGAAATCGTCAAGGAGCCGGGGCCTTAACGTGGCCTCGAGCTCGTCTTCGACGAGTCTTGCAGGGCTTATGTCGCGCATATCGTCCATTGTCATCTCTTGGAAAGGTGCTTCAAGGCCTCTTTGAGGAACGCCTCGAAGGATGGGCCATCACCCAGGGCGGCTTTTGCCTTTTTCACGGCCTCTTCAGCCTGCGCCGTCTTGTACCCGAGGTTCTCCAGGGCCGAGGCCACGTCGACTGCGAGCGGGTCGGCCTCGCCCGGGGCCTCTTTTTGTTCAGGCACGCTCTTCAATACTATCGTCTTTATCTTGTCCCTCAGCTCAAGTATGAGCCTCTCGGCGGACTTGCCGCCTATGCCCGGTATCGAGCTCAGCTTCTTGTTGTCGGCCGTGCCTATGGCGGAAACCAGGTCGCCTACGGCTATGCCGGAAAGGATGTTCCTCGCCAGCTTCGGCCCGACCCCCGAGACGCTTATGAGGAGGCCGAAGACGTCCCTTTCCTCCTGCGTGAGGAAGCCGAAGAGCTGTATGGCGTCTTCCCTGACGTGGGTGTATACCTTGAGGGTTGCCGGTTCGTTCAGCTCAGGGAGCGTATAGAACGTGGAAAGGGGGATGAAGAGCTCGTAGCCGACCCCTCCGACGTCTATCACAACCGACTCTGTCGTCTTGTGTATGAGCCTGCCGCTGATGTTGGCTATCATCTCGGGGCCGTGGAGGCTGAAGCGGGCCTTTTCATGCCGGGCGAAGACTCACGGCAGTGGTGGATGTGGCAGATGGCTATGGCCAGAGCGTCGGAAGCGTCGGCCTTTTTGAACTCTTCAGTTGATTTGAGGAGGAGCTTTACCATCTTCTGCACCTGGGCCTTGTCGGCCTGTCCGTAGCCAGTCACCGCGAGTTTTATCGCGGTTGGCGCGTACTCGAAAACAGGCAGGGCGAACCTGGCCGCCGAAAGGAGGGCCGCGCCCCTGGCCTGCCCGAGCGTTATCGCGCTTTTTACATTCTTGGCGAAAAAGACCGACTCGATCGAGACGGCGTCCGGCTTGTGCTCGCTTATTATCGCCGCGAGCCCTTCGGAGACTTTGAAGAGTCTCTCGGCAATCGTAAGGCCTGCCCCCGGCGAGATGGCCCCGCCGCATATGTGGACAAGCGCGCCCCCCTGCCCCCTGCCGACTACCCCGTAGCCGGTATGGATGCTGCCGGGGTCTATTCCGAGAACTCTCAAATCACACCTCTACGCATAACAAGAACCGGGTATTTTTCAGGCCATCTGGGCCATCTCCTCGGCGGAGATGTCGAAGTTGGCGTAAACAGTCTGCACGTCGTCGAGGTCTTCGAGCTCCTCGAGGAGGTTCAAGACCTGTTTGGCGGCCTTGCCCTCAACTTTTACGGAGTTCTTAGGCACCATCGTTATGTCGGCCTCGCTGTATTTGAGACCTGAAGAATCGAACGAGGTCTTGACCTTGTGGAATTCCGTGGGGTCGGTGTAGACCTCGAATACGTTGTCGTCCTGGTTCGGCGTTACGTCCTCGGCCCCAGCTTCGAGAGCCGCTTCCATCAGCTTCTCCTCAGAGACAGCCCCCATGTCGAAGGTGAAAAAGCCCTTCTTCTCGAACATATAGGAGACCGAGCCGCTCTGGCCGAGGCTGCCGCCCGATTTCGAGAAGGCGTGCCTGACCTCGGACGCCGTCCTGTTCCTGTTGTCGGTCATGAAGTTCACGAGGACGGCAACCCCTGCCGGGCCGTAGCCCTCGTAGGTGCCTTCTTCGTAGACGACGTTGTCGAGCTCGCCTGCGCCTTTTTTAATCGCCCTTTCGATATTGTCAGCCGGAAGGTTCTCGGCCTTGGCCTTTTCTATGGCGAGCCTGAGCCTCGGGTTGCCGGACGGGTCTGCCCCGCCCTTGGCAGCCACCATTATCTCTTTTACGAGCTTGGTGAACACCTTGCCCTTCTTGGCGTCTGACTTGGCCTTCTTGTGTTTGATGTTGGCCCACTTGGAATGACCTGACACTTCATGCCCCCTTGATGGAGAGATAAGCCTTGCGGCAGGAAAAAAATATAAAGATTAATAACATAAAAACAGCGCGTTTTCAATTTCCAAATTGAATTAACGGCGTTCGGCCGCCTACATTCCGCGCATGAGGTTATACTTTAGATATGACCGGGAAAAGGAGGCGCCATGTCAGCCGTCGAAGATATGTCGAGGGATGAGCTCATGGAGATCATACGCGGCCTCAAAAAGCGCGTCGGCGAGCTTGAAAAGGCCGAGATCAACCGGCGGCTGACGATAGAGGAACACCCGGCCACCATCGAAGCGTTCATGGAGAACATACCGGACGCCGTCGCCCTCATTTCCGCCCCGGAAGGGGTCGTGAAGATGATAAGCCGCCATGCCCTCGACTTCTTCGAGATAAATAAGGCAGACGCGCAAGACATCACGCTCACCAGGTTCCTGTCAGGCTGGGAGATACTCAACCCGGACGGCAGCGCCATGGAGAAGTGCCCTACGATGGCGGCCTTGAGCGAAGGTGCAGCCACCAGGAACAGGGAGGTGGTCTTCCGTAAAGGCAGCAGGCAAAAGACCGTCCTGGTGAACTCCTCGCCTGTCATCGACGGTACAGGCAAAATAATCGGCTGCATGACCGTCTGGCGCGAGATAACCGCAAGAAAGCAGGCTGAAGAGGAACTCAAGCAGGAAAAAGAGCTGTTGAACCAGATAATAGAGATAATGCCCGTAGGTGTCTGGATAATAGACAACGAAGGCAGGATCGTCGAGGGCAACCTTGCCGCGAAAAACCTCTGGGGCGGCGTGAGATACGTCCCGCTCGAAAAATACTGCGAGTACAAGGCCTGGTGGGCCGATACAGGAAAGCTGGTGAGCGCCGAAGATTGGGCCGCTTCGAGGGCCTTCAGGTACGGAGAGGTATCATTGAACGAGGAGCTCGAGATAGAGAACTTCGAGGGGAAGCGGCGGACCATTCTGAACTCGGCCAAACCTATCATGAAAAACAGCAGGATAATAGGCGCGATAGCCGTCAACCAGGACATAACAGAACGGAAAAAATACGAAAAGGCCTTGAAAGAGAGCGAGCGGGCGCTCGCCGAGGCGCAGAGGCTGGCCCGGGTCGGAAACTGGACCTGGGAAGTCGACGCCGACAACTTCAGCGGGTCGGAAGAGTCATACAACATATTCGAAATCCCTCCGGGCACCCCGGTAAACAAAGCCCGTTTCATGAAGATGATCCATGATGAGGACAGGGAGATGTTCGAGTCGGCGATGGAGGACGGGCTGAGGGGCGAAGTCTACAAATTCGAGTTCAGGATAATTACAGCAAAAGGGAACCTTAAATACCTTCAGAGCATCGGCGAACTGGAGCGCAAAGACGGCCACGGGCTTGTCATGAAGGGCATCGTGCAGGACATAACCGAAAGGAAAGCATATGAAAACGAGCAAAAGAGGCTCATGGG
Source organism: uncultured bacterium (assembly GCA_905339405.1). Classification (GTDB taxonomy): domain Bacteria; phylum Desulfobacterota; class GWC2-55-46; order GWC2-55-46; family GWC2-55-46; genus GWA2-54-12. The sequence goes on from CAJPGC010000011.1 coordinate 114,053, forward strand.
AGAGCTACAGGAGGCATTCGCGAAGATAAAGACCTTGAGCGGGCTCATACCGATATGCGCCAACTGCAAGAGGATACGCGACGACAAGGGCTACTGGCAGCGCATTGAACGTTATATAGAGGAGCGCTCGCTGGCCGAATTCACGCACAGCCTCTGCCCTGAATGCGAAAAGAAACTGTACCGCGAAGAGATAGAAGGTGATGACGAAAAGTGATTCAAGTCTGACGAGGGCTTACCGCTGAATCAAAGAGCACGGAAGCCAAACCACTAGGAGGAAAAACCATGGAAGCGAGAAAGATAGAAGAGCACAACCTCGAGACGTTCGACGAGCTCGACTATAACGTTTTCACCGGCCAGAAGTGGAACGAGTTCGCAAGGAGCCACGACAAGGACATCGTCGTCCATTGGCCGGACGGGCACATCACCAGGGGCCTTGAAACGCACATCAACGACCTCAAGGAGATGTTCGTCTACGCGCCTGACACGCGCATAAAGGAGCACCCCATCAAGATAGCCCAGGGCGAATGGACGTCGGTAATGGGCATAATGGAAGGGACCTTCACGAAACCTATGACGGTCGGCGGAAAGACAATTGAGCCTACGGGCAAGGCGTTCAAGCTCCCCATGTCGACGATAGGCCGCTGGAAGGACGGCGTCATGGTAGAAGAATGGCTTTTCTGGGACAACCACGCTTTCATGAAACAGATCGGCCTGACAGAATAGAGTCAAACATCAGATGAGCCATGCGGCACTCTTTTTCCGGCAACACGGAAAAGGCGGCTGTGGTTGAAAAGAGGCCAGCCCGCTCAAGGGTCGGTTAACTTCTATGCCGGGGCAGAGAGATGTCCGGACAATTCCGGTCCGCCCCCCTCTCCCCGGTATTGCAGCCAAAGGTGAAACCTGTCAAGCCCGACCCGCCTCTGAGTTCACTGCTTCACAGAACTATGCCCCCTGTCCGCTGCCCTGAAGGTCAAGGACAAGGGCAGCCCTTCTGCCGTGATACGCAAGGCACCTGTTGTGTGAGCATTTGGCTGCGTAGCCTCTCTACCCCGACCTCCTGCCGCCTTCGCCGGTGTCGTGTATGCCGAGCTCCTTCATTTTAAGGAGCAGGGTATTTCTGTGGATGTTGAGCCTCCTGGCAGTCTCTACCCTGTTCCAGCCGGTCCTGTTGAGCACCCCAATGATATAGCGCCTCTCAAAGAGCTGGACGGCTTCTCTCAAGTCCCTGGCTTCCAGGGCCGTGCCCTCCGCTGCTTCTGGGATTATGCCGGAGGGCAGGTCGTCGGCCGTGATGACCTGGCCGTCTTCGGCGAGCACCACTAGCCTTTCCATGAGGTTTTCAAGCTCGCGTATGTTGCCGGGCCACCGGTATTCGTTCAAAATGGACAAAGCCTCGTCGGTTATCCCGGAAACGCGCTTGTTGCAGGTCCTTCCGTGCTTTTCAAGGAAGTGCTTCAAAAGGAGGGTTATGTCTTCTTTCCTTTCGCGCAGCGGCGGCAGCTCTATGGGGACTACCTTGAGCCTGTAGAAAAGGTCCTCCCTGAACCGCCCCCTGCCGACCTCTTCGGCGAGGTCGACGTTGGTTGCCGCGATGACCCTTATGTCGACCTTTATCGAAGTGTTTGAGCCCACCCTCTCGAAGGACTTTTCCTGAAGCACCCGGAGGAGCTTTATCTGCAGGTGCATCGGCAGCGTCGAGACCTCATCCAGGAAAACTGTCCCTGTGTCCGCGTACTCGAACTTGCCTATCTTTCTCTGGTGGGCGCCGGTGAAAGAGCCTTTTTCATGGCCGAAGAGCTCGCTTTCCATGAGCTCGGAGGGGACCGCCCCGCAGTTTACCGCGACGAACGGCTTGTTATTTCTCAGGCCCATCGACTGCACTGCCCTGGCGACCAGCTCTTTTCCTGTGCCGCTCTCCCCTGTTATGAGGACGTTCGACGAGGTATTGCTCACCGCTTTTATGAGCTCGAATACCCTTTTCATCCTCGGCGACCTGCTTATTATCTCGCCGTAGCCCTGCTTCTCCAGAAGCTCCTCGCGGAGGAACGCCACTTCGCTCTTGAGCTGAAGCCCCTCTGTGAGCCTCTCGAGAGTGGCCAGCAGCTTGTCGGCATCAAAGGGCTTGGTCAGGTAATCGTAAGCGCCGAGCCTCAGGGCCAGGACGGCCTGCTCGGCGCTGTCAGAGGCCGAAAGCACCAGCACGCCTATGGCGCTGTCGTACTCCTTTATGAGCTTCAAGGCCTCGAGCCCGCCCATGCCAGGCAGCTGCAGGTCCATGAGAACGATGTCGACCGGCTGGTTCCTTACGGTCGAGACGGCCTCGATGCCGCTTTTTGCAGTTACCGGCTCATAGGAGTCGCCGAGGATGAACTTCAATGTCTCTAATACCTGCGGGTCGTCATCGACCAGCAGGACGACAGGTCTTTTCATATCCACCGCCTGTTCATGGAAGTAATCAAAATGCTTTGCCGGCAGGCTCCCCATTGTTCCCTCGCTGGAAATATACATGATGAGTGGAGCAAAACTATAAATTAGCTGTTTAGTATAAACATATATTAACAGGTTGTGAGCATATGTCAAGCTAAAAAATGCTCTTTTTAAATAAAAAATTTCAAGATGGAGTTTTCCAGGTGCTGGCCTGGTCGTGGCGGGTAGCGTCTAGGTGAGGGCCTCTAATGAGCCGGATGTATCCATCCGGCTATATGTTTTGAAACTCAGTCTCTTCGTGCTCTATCCCGTAGCTCTTTATCTTCCTGTAAAGGTGGCTCCTTTCTATGCCTATGGCTTCGGCTGTCTTCGCGATGTTGCCGCCGAAATCCTTCAACTTCCTAACGATGAACTCCCTCTCGAAATCCCTCCTCGCCTCCTTGAGGAGGCTTCCGCTGAAGAGGCCCGGCTGCGCCTGCGCGCCTTTTATGTAGCTCGGGACGTCCTCCGGGGTTATCGTATTTGAGCGGGCCATTATGACGAGCCGCTCGACGAGGTTCCTGAGCTCGCGCACGTTGCCTGGCCAGCGGTAGCCGTTGAGTATATCGACCGCTTCCCTGCTTATCGCGGGCACTTCCCTCGCCGTCTCGCGGCTGAACTCGCGGAGGAAGTGGCTCAACAGCAGCGGCACGTCCTCTCTTCTTTCCCTCAAGGGCGGGACGTGGAAAGGGATGACGTTGAGCCTGTAAAAGAGGTCCTCCCTGAACCGCCCCTTTGAAACCTCTTCCTTCAGGTCCTTGTTCGTGGCCGCTATTACCCTGACGTCGACGGTGATGTTCTCTGTGCCGCCTACTCTTTCAAAGGACTTCTCCTGAAGGACCCTCAAAATCTTCGCCTGGGTCTTCAGCGACATGTCGCCTATCTCGTCGAGGAAGATGGTGCCCTTGTCGGCCATGTCGAACTTCCCGGCCTTCCTCTGGTGCGCTCCGGTGAAGGCGCCCTTCTCATGTCCGAAGAGCTCGCTTTCAATGAGTTCTTCGGGTATGGCCGCGCAGTTGACCTCTATGAAGGGCTTGCCCGCCCTGTTCGACAGGAGGTGTATGTTCCGGGAAACGAGTTCCTTGCCGGTTCCGTTCTCGCCGGTTATGAGCACCCACGAGTTGGACGGCGCGGCCCTCTCTATGTCGCTCTTTAGAGCGAGTATCGAAGGCGAGCTGCCGATTATCTCATACTTGGCCCAGGCCTTCTGCTTGAGCTGCCTGTTCTCCTCCAGGAGCCTCTTGTGCTCTATGGCGTGCTCGACAGTGAGGACCACCTTGTCGAGCGAGAGAGGCTTTTCGATGAAGTCGTATGCCCCGAGTTTCGTCGTCCTGACGGCCGTCTCTATGTTGGCGTGCCCGGATATCATGATGACGGGAATGCCCGGGTACTTCGCCTTTATCTCCTTCAAGGCCTCGGTGCCGTCCATGCCGGGGAGCCATATATCCAGGAGAATGACGTCGGGAGAGCGCGTCTCGAGTTTCTTGAATGCCTCCTCGGCGTTGGCCGCCGCTACGACCTCATGCCCCTCGTCCTTGAGGACGCCCGTCAGAGAGTCCCTTATGTTCTTCTCGTCGTCGACCAGCATCACTGTCGTCTTCATACAGCCACCGCCTTTACAGGGAGCTCTATGACGAAGCGCGTGCCGCTTGGCTGGTTGTCCCTCACCCTTATGTACCCGTTATGGTCCGAGATTATGTTGCTCACTATGGCAAGCCCCAGCCCTGTGCCGGTCTTCTTCGTAGAAAAATACGGCTCGAAGAGCCTCTGCCTTATCTCCGGCGGTATGCCGCCGCCGGTGTCAGCCACCTCTATCCTCGCCAGCTTCAAATCCTCGAGGAAATGGGTCTCGACGCTCACCGTGCCTTCGTCCTCGACGGCTGCAACGGCGTTGTCTATGAGATTAATAAGTACCCTTTTTATCTGGTCCCTGTCAATATCGAGGACAGGCAGCCTCTGGTCGATTGAGGACTCGAGCTTCACTTTTCTGTTGCCGGACTTGTACAGGGCAATGACCTCGCCGACGATATCGTTGAGGTCGTTGGGACTCGGGTTCGCGGCGGGCATCCTGGCGAAGTTCGAGAACTCGTTCACGAGGTTCTTGAGGTCGTCGACCTGCTTTATTATGGTCATCGTGCATTCGTCGAAGACCGTGTCCTCCTCCGGGAACCTGTCGAGGTATTTCTTACGGAGCCTCTGGGCCGAAAGTTTTATAGGCGTAAGGGGGTTTTTAATCTCGTGGGCTATTCTGCGCGCGACTTCCTTCCACGCGGACATCCTCTGGGTCTTCAAGAGGTGCGTAAGATCGTCCAAAACGGCGACCATGCCGATGTAACTGCCTGTCTCGTCCTTCAGGGCGTTGAGGTTGACTAGCACGGTCATGCCGTTGCCGTTGACCTCGACCCTCATCTGCCGCTCCATCGACTCGAGCTCCATCTCGCTCATCTCGCGGAACATCTCACGCAGGGCTTCCCTGTCCTCCTGGCGCAGCACTTCCCTGTAGTGCCTCCCCAATGCGTGCCCCTCATCTGTGCCGAGCATGACGGCGGCGACCCTGTTTATAGACACTATCCTGCCTATTTTATCGATCGAGACGACTCCGGCGGGCACGTTCCCGAGGACTATCTCTATGTACTGCCTCCTCTGGTCGAGCTCCGTGTTCGTGCGCCTGAGGTCGAGGTTTGCGGCCTCGAGGTTCATCTTTCCAGCCTTGAGGTCCTCGGTCATCCTGTTAAACGATTTGACGAGGAGGCCTATCTCGTCGTCCGACTCTACGTTTATCCGGTAGTCGAGGTTGCCGCTCGCCACAGCGTGCGTGCCTTCGGCAAGCTCGTGGATGGGCACGGTGAGCATCTTGGCGAGATAGCGCCCTATCCAGATGGAGAAAAAGACGATGAGGAGCGTTATGATGAGGAGGATGGTGAAGTAGCTCGCCTTCACGTGGAACTTCATGAGTTTGAGCTGCCTGTAACCCTGGAAGGCCGCCGAAATCTCCTTCATCTTCTCGACGAGGCTCCTCGGGACGTAGTAGCTGACGACCATGGCCCCCGCAACGCCTTTCCCGCCTGTTGCCGGAATGGGAGAGATGCCCCAGACGACGTCACCTGTGTCGAGCGTCTGCACCCACCCTGTGGCCTCACCCTTCAAGGCCTTGGTGATGCTCAAGGGGTCGACGTCTGGCACCATGTTCCTGTTTATCTTCGACGATATCGTGAAATGCGACCTCGCACCCTCTTTCGTGTAGACCTCTATCGTTGAGAAATCGCCTTCGGTGAGCTTCCTTTCGATGTACGCCCCGGTCTTCTCGGCGTCTTCTAGCACGCCCTCGCCCGAGGCCGACAGGGCAATTGACCTCGAGGCCGAAGCGACCCTGTCGTTCATGTCGCGGTAGTAGTTCTGCGCCAGCTCGAGGGATTCCTTAAGCGAGTCCTCCACCTTTATCCCGAACCAGCCGTCTATCGATTTGTTGATGAAGCCGATGACGACGAAGAAGAGGAGGAAGGTCGGGATGATGGAAAGGCTCACAAAGGCCGTGACGAGCTTCGTCCGAAGGCGCGAGCCCATGACCTTGCTCTTCCTTTCCATGAAGAGCTTGACCATGTTCCGGAGGATGAGGAAGATGAGAAGGATTAAAAGGATGATGTTTATGTTGATGAGGCCGAAGATGAAGATGTTCGTGGCTATGGGGATGCCGCCGCCGAAGCTCGCCACGTGCGATTCGATGTAGGTGAAAATGAGTATCAGGGGCACGACCGCGAGTATTATGTACAACTCGCGTTTTTTCCTGCGCGCCTCTGCCTCTATGCTGTGTGCGTCGCTCATAATGTATGCGTGAAGTCGTGGTAAAGCCAGTCTGTCTCGAAGTCAAAGGCTTCGAGGAAGAAAAATACGCTGTCGAGTATGACCGGCAGGTCGATGGAGTCGAGCTCCGCCTTGACCCAGACCCGGTAAGTCTCTCCGGCCACGAGGTGCGCGGGCTCGACCGAAACGGAGTCGCAGCTCGCCATGAGCCGCTTCATCTCCTCTGCGTCCCTTACCTTGAACGGGTTCCCGCCGGTCTCGTCGAGCGTAAGCTCGTACTCGTCGCGGAGGCTGTTGTACTTCACCGTGTGCCTGAACTCCCACTCGCCGACGTTCTGGTTCGGTAAAATCGAATTCACCTTCTCAAGCTTTATGATGAAGTTGAAAGAGGTCGGCATGCCGCTCTTTATGGCCTCTTCTATGTCCCTGCTGAAAGCCCCGTCGACCTGGAAAGAGACCTTGAGCGGAGGCTTTGAAAGGGCGAAGTTGGCTATGTTCGCCAGCTGGGCGAGAGCGGCCGCCGGGATGAGCCAGGCCGAGATGACGATGAGCGCGATGAGCTTTTTCATTGGAAACAATTGATTTAAAGACTTTTCCTTAGTATATTGGACAGCTCGTGCCCGTTCACGCTGAGGGTTGACGGAAGTCGCCGCTGGGGCCGGGGTTTGCTCGAAAATGATAACGAATTTACGCGTAAAAAGCAAGGAAAGTCACAGGAATAGCCGATGGACGAAAGCAGGAAAAGGCTGAGGGACATTCACGACGAAGTCCCGCCCGACTATTACGACCG
>CAJPGC010000012.1 GCA_905339405.1 uncultured bacterium
AAAGGAGCAGGCAGAAAAGCTCATACACGTTTCGAACCTCTACCATATCGAGACCCAGTCGCTTCTGGCGAAGATGCTGACTGAAAACTCTTTCGGCGATCGCGTGTTTTTCTGCAACTCCGGGGCTGAGGCCAACGAGGCCGCCATAAAGCTCGCGAGGAAGTATTTCAGCAACAAGGGAGAGGCCCGCTACCAGGTGCTTACGATGGAGCAGTCTTTCCACGGTCGCACAATGGCGGCCCTGGCCGCTACAGGCCAGAAGAAGTACCAGGCGGGTTTCGAGCCCCTGCTGGAGAAGTTCGTCCATGTTCCATTCAACGATATCGAGGCAGCCAAAAGGCTCATAAACAGCTCCACTGCCGCCGTTATGATAGAGCCGATACAGGGCGAGGGCGGGGTCAACGTGCCCTCCGTCCAGTACATGAAGGAGCTGAGGGAGCTCTGCACAAAGGCCGGCGTGCTCCTCATATTCGACGAAGTACAGGTCGGGGTGGGGCGCACAGGCACGCTTTTCGCTTATGAGAACTTCGGGGTAACGCCGGACATAATGACCCTTGCCAAGGGGCTCGCCGGAGGCGTGGCAATAGGCGCGATGGTAGCCACCGAAGATGTGGCGTCGGCTTTCGTGCCTGGCACGCACGCCTCGACCTTCGGCGGAAACCCGCTGGCTACTGCCGCTGGACTTGCCGCGTTGAAAGCAATAAAAGAAGAGGGCGTGCTCGATAATTGCAAGAAGGCCGGAGCGTACCTAGAAGGCAAGCTCAACGGTTTGAAGAGCAAGTACCCTTTCATAAAAGAGGTGAGGGGCCGTGGCCTCATCCTCGGCATGGAGCTGGCCGAAGGCATAAAGGGCGGCGAGATCGTGAAAGAGTGCCTCTCAAAGGGCCTTCTCTTGAATTGCGTAGGCGACAAGGTACTCCGCTTCATCCCGGCGCTCATAGTGACCGAGAAGGAAGTCGACGAGATGCTCTCGACTCTCGTCCCGGCGCTCGAGACGGCAGCCGGTCAGGTTTAACTGAATTCAGCGGTAAAGAAAGCGGAGAACAACTCATAATGCACCTCCTTACGATAGCAGAACTTACAAAGCAGGAAGTAGACAGGCTCCTCGTGATGGCCGCCACAGGCAAGGCCCGCCACAAGATGGGCATACCGCATAATCCGCTGCGCGGGAAGACCCTGGGGCTCATATTCGAGAAGTCTTCGACGAGGACGCGCGTTTCTTTCGAGACGGCCATGTACCAGCTCGGCGGGGACGTCATCTTCATAAGCCAGCGGGACTCACAGATAGGCCGCGGCGAGCCGATTAAAGACACCAGCCGCGTCATGTCGAGGTACGTCGACGGCATAATCATCCGCACCTTCGGCCACGAGATAATAGAGGAGTACGCGAAGTACTCGACGGTGCCCGTCATCAACGGACTCACCGACCTCCACCACCCTTGCCAGGTGCTGGCCGACGTCCTTACGATAATCGAGAAAAAAGGCGGCTACGAGGGCATGAAGGTCTGCTGGATAGGCGACGGCAACAACATGGCAAACTCGTGGATAGAAGCTGCCGGGGTTCTCGGCTTCGAGCTGGTTCTCGCGTGCCCGAAGGGCTACTTCCCGCACGAGGGCATATTGAAGAAGGCGGCCTCCGCAAACCCGAAGATAAGGGTCACGGAGAGCGTCGAGGAAGCCGCAACCGGCGCCGACGTCCTCAACACCGACGTCTGGGCGTCCATGGGGCAGGAGGAAGAGGCCGAGGCGAGGAAAAAGGCCTTCGACGGCTTCCAGATAAACTCAAGGCTTCTGGGGCTCGCGAAAAAAGACGCCATAGTCCTCCACTGCCTGCCCGCGCACAGGGGCGAGGAGATAACCGACGAGGTGATGGAAGGGCCGCAGTCGGCTATTTGGGACGAAGCGGAGAACAGGCTGCACATACAGAAGGCGATTCTCGAGCGGCTGCTCGTTACTGCATAGCAGACTGCCCAAAAAGCCCCATCTGCTGCGTTGTCATCGTCGCTCGTAATTGCGGCGTACAACAGAGTACGCCTCATTCCTCGCTCCTCGACGCCTTGCATATGGAGCTTTTTGAGAAGTCTGAAGCAATTTGAATTTTTCAGCAAACTTAGAAAAAACTGAAGGGGCTTGTCATGTCGAAAAGCATAAAAAGGGTTTCTTTAGCTTACTCCGGGGGTCTTGACACCTCGGTAATAATGAAGTGGCTCATCGAGACCTACGGTTGCGAGGTCGTCGCTTTCTCGGCCGATATCGGCCAGGGCGACGTCGAGATAGACGCCATAAGGAAAAAAGCGCTCGCCACAGGAGCGAAGAAGGTCTACATAGAAGACCTCCGTGAGGAGTTCGTAAAAGACTTCGTATTCCCGATGCTCAGGGCGTCTTCCGTATACGAAGGCACGTATCTCCTCGGCACTTCGATTGCCAGGCCCCTTATAGCAAAGGCGCAGATGGAGATCGCCGCCAGGGAGAACTGTGACGCCGTGTCCCACGGGGCGACCGGCAAGGGCAACGACCAGGTCCGCTTCGAGCTGGCCTACTATTCCATGAACCCTCATATAAAGGTCATAGCACCCTGGAGGATATGGGATATGAAGGGCAGGGCCGACCTCGTGGCCTACGCAAGGAAGCACGGTATCCCGGTCTCCGTGACCAAGAAAAAGCCGTACAGCTCGGACGCCAACCTCTTCCACATAAGCTTTGAGGGAGGGATCCTCGAAGACCCCTGGGCAGAGCCGACTCCCGACATGTACACCATGAGCGTTTCTCCTGAAAAGGCCCCTAACAGGGCGACTTACATCGAGATAGGCTTTGAGAATGGCAACCCGGTATCAGTTGACGGCAAGAGGCTGTCTCCGGCCAGCCTCCTCGCCCTCTTGAACAAAATCGGCGGGGCCAACGGCGTCGGCAGAATGGACATGGTAGAGAACCGCTATGTCGGCATGAAGTCAAGGGGCGTCTATGAGACCCCGGGCGGCACGATACTCCATATCGCCAGAAGGGCCGTGGAATCGCTGACCATGGACAGGGAGCTGCTTCACCTGCGCGACAGCATGTCCCAGAAGTACGCCACGCTGGTCTACAACGGCTACTGGTTCTCGCCCGAGAGGCTGGCCCTCCAGTCGCTCATCGATTCGGCCACCTCGGGAGTCACTGGAGTAGCAAGGATAAAGCTCTACAAGGGCAACGCGATAGTCGCAGGAAGGAAGGCGGAGCAGTCGCTTTACCATCCTGACTTTGCCACCTTCGAAGAGGACACCGTTTACGACCAGAAGGACGCCGAGGGCTTCATCAAGATAAACGCCCTGAGGCTCAAGATAAAGTCGATGGTCGACAAGGCCGCGAAGCCGAAGGCCCACAAAAAGGCCGCTTCAAAGAAAGGAAGAAAGTAATTGAAGCTCTGCAGGTTCAAGGCATCTGAAAAGATATCCTTCGGAATCATCGAGGGAGACTCGGTCTTCGAAATGGAGGGCGGCCTTTTTGAGGCGGCTTCAGGAGCCAAAAAGGGGAAGGAGCACAAGCTTGATTCGGTCAGGCTCCTTGCCCCTGTTCTGCCTTCCAAGATAGTGGCCGTAGGGCTCAACTACAAGGCGCACGCCGCCGAGTTCGGCAAGCCGTTGCCCGAAGAGCCGATGATATTCATAAAGCCCTCGACCGCGGTCATAGGCCCGGATGACGAGATAGTCTACCCTAGCCACATGTCGCACAGGGTAGACTACGAAGGCGAGCTCGGGGTAGTCATCGGAAGGACGGCCAAAGAGGTCCAGGTAAAAGACGCGGCCGGGTACATCCTCGGCTATACCTGCGTGAACGACGTGACGGCCCGCGACCTGCAGGGCAAGGACATACAGTACACCAGGGCAAAGGGCTTCGATACCTTCGCCCCCATAGGCCCCGTGATAGAGACTTCGCTCGACCCCACGGACGCGGCCATACAGACTTACCTCAACGGCCAACTGAAGCAGGACACCTCTTCCAAGGACATGATTTTCAACGTTTTTCAGCTCGTAAGCTTCGTGACGCACGTCATGACTCTCCTGCCAGGGGACATCATCACGACCGGCACGCCCTCCGGCATAGGCAAGATGAGGCCCGGGGACGTCGTCGAGGTCAGGATAGAGGGGATAGGCGGCCTTAAAAACAGGGTAGTTGACGGCCAGGCGGCAAAAAAACTCTGGCTTGATTGAATTCCCCTCCGGGAATGGTTGAGATGGCATACCTATTCTTGGTAGTTGAACTGAAGGCCGTTTTGGTCTAATATATCCATCCCCATTCGCACCACAGCAAGGAGGTTTCAAGCACTGATGTCTGAAGATTATATCCAGGGTTTGTTCGCCGAAAGAATAGGCGGCAGCCTTTTCGGAAAAAGCCAGAAGATCTACAAGTTCGAGAAGATAAAGAGGGCGAAGGCCGAGGCGAAGAAGAACTCGCCCATGACCGAGCTCCTCGATTTCGGCGTCGGCGAGCCTGACGAGATGGCCTTCCCCCTCGTGGTCGAAGCCTTGAAGCTCGAGTGCGCCAAGGCCGAGAACAGGGGCTACTCCGACAACGGCATTGCCGAGCTGAAGGAAGCCGCGGCCAGGTACCTCGAGAAAGTCTACGGAGTGCCCGGCATCGACCCGGCGAAGGAGATAATCCATTCCATCGGCTCCAAGCCCGCGCTCGCCATGATACCGGAGGCTTTCATAAACCCGGGCGACGGCGTTCTCATGACCGTGCCCGGCTACCCCATCATGGCCACCCACACCGAGTGGAACGGCGGTAGGGTCGTGAAGCTCCCGCTGAAGGAAGAGAACGGTTTTTTGCCCGACCTAGACGCCTTGACTCCGGCGGACCTCAAGGGCGTAAAGCTCCTGTACATCAACTACCCGAACAACCCGACCGGGGCCGCAGCCACGCCCGAGTTCTTCAAGAAGGTCGTGGAGTTCGCGAAGAAGAACAGGATAATCGTCGTCCATGACGCCGCCTACGCGGCCCTGTCCTTCGACTCCAAGCCCTTGAGCTTCCTTTCGGTAGAAGGGGCCAAAGACGTCGGCATCGAGATACACTCCTTCTCGAAGGCCTACAACATGACCGGCTGGAGACTCGCTTTCGTGGCCGGAAACGAGAAGATAGTCGCTGGCTACGGACACGTTAAAGACAACTACGACTCCGGGCAGTTCATAGCGATACAGAAGGCAGGGATCCACGCCCTCGACCACCCGGAGATAACAGACAAGATATCCGAGAAGTACAAAAGAAGGCTGAAGCTCATGGTAGAGGCCCTCAGCGCCTGCGGCTTCTCCGCGGTCATGCCGAAGGGGTCGTTCTACCTCTACGTCGGCGCGCCAAAGAAGGCGCAGAAGACGGGCACGGTCTTCAACAGCGCCGAGGACGTCTCCGAGTACTTCATAAAAGAGGCGCATATCTCGACCGTGCCCTGGGACGACGTGGGCCAGTACCTGCGCTTCTCTGCGACTTTCATCGCCAAGAACAAGGACGACGAGTACAGGGTAATAGAAGAGATGAAAAAAAGGCTTAAGGCCCTGGAGCTGCAGTTCTGATAAGGCGCGCCGGGAGAAAATGACAGGACGGGCCTGGACCGCCTCGGCGTCCAGGCCCTTTGATATTTCATGATAGCTTACATTGCGATAGGTTCAAACCTCGGCGACAGGCTCGACAACGTGAAAAAGGCCGTTCTTCGAGCAGCCGACGAGGAGAAAGCGACCCTTGTCTTCATGAGCTCCTTTTACGAGACCGAGCCCTGGGGCATAAAGGAACAGCCCGCCTTCATCAACGCCGTGATGGGGGTCGAAACCGAATTGGCGCCCGCCGCCCTCCTTGCCCATCTGAAGGCGGTCGAGGCAGGGTTGGGCCGCCAGATGTCAGAGCGCTGGGGGCCCCGGGTCATAGACCTCGACATAATCTTCTACGACGGCCTCGTCATCGACGAGAAGGGCCTGAAAATACCCCATCCGTCGGCGCATGAGCGCGCCTTCGTCATGGTACCGCTGGCCGAGATAGCCCCGGAGTTTGTCCATCCGGTCCTCGGCAGGAGCGCGGCCGAGATAGCCGGAGGGCTCGACAAGTCAGGCGTTAAAAAGCTGGAGATATAGTGAAGAGCGTCCTCATATTGCTGGTTGTTTTTTTCTGCGTCCGGGCCCTGAAGAAGCACCTCGAGGGCAGGAACGCGCAAAAAGCGGCCCCCGCACCTCCCACGCCGCCAAAAGAGCAGCCGGGCGCCCCGCGCCAGAAGGCCGAGGAGATGGCCCAGGACCCGGTCTGCGGGAGCTACGTGCCTTTGAGCGCGGCGATAAAGTCGACCGTCGAGGGCAAGACCGTCTTTTTCTGCTCAGACGATTGCCGCGAGAAGTTCGCGCCTTGAAACTGCCACTTGTTTTCAGTTGACGGGGAAGCTGGAGATTGCTATTCTGACATATTGTTTGAATGTTCTTTTATGGTAGCCGAACCGCTTGATTTGAAAGGTTTTTGTCCGGGGAAACCGGCGCTAAAATATAAACGTAAAAGGGAGGGGTCACAATGGATTGGGGGATGAAGAACCGTCTTTCGAGGATAATACGTCCGGAGACCGGAAGGACGGTCATGCTCGCCGTCGACCACGGCTACTTCCTGGGGCCCACGTCGGGCCTTGAAGACCCGGCGAAGACGATAGAGCCGCTCGTCAAATATGCCGACTGCCTCATGCTCACAAGGGGCGTCCTCCGCAGTTCAGTGAATACCGGCGTCGACGTGCCCATCATGCTCCGCGTCTCCGGCGGCACCAGCATACTCGGCACTCTCGCTGACGAGGGCACGACCGTTTCCATCAGGGACGCCATAAGGATGAACGTCTCGGGCGTGGCGATGTCGATATTCGTCGGCTCCGACCTTGAAAGAAAATCCCTCCTCGGGCTCGCAGACCTCATAAACGAGGCGCAGGAGTTCGGCATCCCGGTGCTGGCAGTGACGGCCGTGGGCAAGGACATGAACAGGGACGCGAGGTACCTGTCCCTGGCGTGCAGGATAGCGGCCGAGCTCGGGGCGCACGTCGTCAAGACCTACTACTGCGACGAGTTCGAGAAGGTCGTCAAGACCTGCCCCGTGCCGGTAGTCATCGCGGGCGGCAAGAAGATACCGGAGAAGGAAGCCATAGAGCTTTCGTACAACGCCGTCGTAAGGGGAGCGGCCGGAGTTGACATGGGCAGGAACATATTCCAGTCCGAGCACCCGGTCGCCATGATAAAGACAGTGAGGGAGATAGTCCACAAGGACCTCGACCCGGCAAAGGCGTGGGACATGTTCAACACGCTCGCCAATGAAAAGGCCCCTTCCAGGGCGAAGTAAAAAACATCCGGAGGTAAGCCTGTGAGGGCTGCCGTTTATTACAACAACAGGGACGTGCGCGTTGAGGAGAGGCCTGTGCCGGCCGTCGGAGCCGGAGAGGCGCTGGTGAAGATTGAGGCCAGCGGCATCTGCGGCAGCGACGTCATGGAGTGGTACAGGATAAAGAAGGCCCCGCTGGTGCTCGGCCACGAGATAACCGGCACCATAACCGCCGTAGGACAGGGCGTCTCCCGCTTCCAGCCCGGCGACAGGGTCACCGTGGCCCACCACGTCCCGTGCAATACGTGCAGGTACTGCCTCGCCGGAAACCACTCGGTCTGCGATACGCTCCGCACGACGAACTTCGACCCGGGCGGGTTCTGCGAGTTCGTGAGGGTGCCCGCCATAAACGTGGACAGGGGCACTTTCATCCTCCCCGGCTCCGTGAGCTTCGCTGAAGGCACGTTCGTCGAGCCCCTCGGCTGCGTCGTGCGGGCCTTCAGGATGGCCAGGTTCACTCCCGGCACCGACGTCCTCGTAATCGGCAGCGGCATGTCCGGGCTCCTCCACATAAAGCTCGCGAAGGCCCTCGGGGCCGGAAAAATTGCCGCCACCGACATAAACGACTTCAGGCTGAAGGCCGCAGAAAATGCCGGGGCCGACGCGGTCTTCAGGGGCGATAAGGTCGACGTCCCGGCTTCGGTAAAGGGTGCGCTCGGCAATCTTCCGGGCCTCGTCATCGTGTGCGCCTCGAGCGACCCGGCCATAGCGCAGGCCTTGAAGAGCGTCGACAGGGGCGGCACCCTGATACTTTTCGCACCGAAAGAGCCGGGCGGGACTTATCCTTTCCCGCTTTTCGACCTGTGGCGCGACAACATCACGATAATAAATTCATACGCCTCTCCGCCGCTCGACACTCAGATGGCCATAGACCTCATCGCGGCGAAGAGGGTCGTAGTGAGCGACATGATAACCCACAGGCTCGGCCTGGGGCAGGCCCAGGAGGGCTTCCGCCTCGCAGCGCAGGCCGCGGATTCGATCAAAGTTGTGATAGAGCCGCAGAGATAGTTTTGCAAAGTCGTCATCCTGAGGAGCCGAAGGCGACGAAGGATCTCGCAAATCATCTCCGCCGCCGGCTCAGAGATTCTTCGCTTCGCTCAGAATGACGGATAAGAAAGTTTTCAGCAATCTTTTTGCCGGAGGAGCATTGAAGAGGATAGGTCTGGTCGTAAAGGTCAGCAACCCCGACGCCATAACGCTCGCGGACAGGATCGCCGAGTGGGTGACTGAAAGGGGCGGCAAGGTATTCACCGACGAGGTGTTGAGCCTCATGGTGAAAAGCGCCGTTGCGACCAGGCTCAAGGACCTGCCCGGCTCCATCGACGTTATGGTCGTCCTCGGCGGCGACGGCACCATGATACACGCGGCCAGGCTCATCAACGGCCGCAAGGTGCCCATACTCGGCGTCAACCTCGGCAGCCTCGGCTTCCTCACGGCTATAACCGTCGCCGAAGTCTTCCCGCTCCTCGAGAAGATAATGCAGGACGACTACAAAGTCGAGGAGAGGATGCTCCTGCACGTTGAGCATACGAGAGGCGACGAGGTCCTCTGCTGCCACAGGGTGCTAAATGATGCCGTCATAAAGGGAGACAACGCCAGGCTCGTGCGCCTGGAGACGCGCATAAACAAGGAATACGTCAACACCTACAGGGCCGACGGCCTCATAATCGCCACCCCCACGGGCTCCACCGCCTATTCGCTTTCGGCCAACGGCCCGATACTCTACCCCACTATACATTCGATAATCGTCGCGCCCATCTGCCCCTTCAACCTCACGAACAGGCCGGTCGTCATACCGGACTGGATGACCGTCGACATCACGGTGAGCCCCGAGCAGCACGGCATAGAGCTCATTCTCGACGGCCAGGTAGACATGCCTCTGGAGAGTGGGGACGTCATCAAGATAAAGAGGGCCGAAGAGAGCGCCTATCTCATCAAATTCCAGGGCAAGAGCTACTTTGACATCTTGAGGGAAAGGCTAATGTGGGAAGTTAAAGTAGTAAGGAACTGACCATCAGGCCGCTGAAAAAGACCCATCTGCGTTGTCGTCATCGTCGCGAGCTCATTGCGGCGTATAAAAAATACGCCTCATGTCTCGCGCCTCGACTCCTCGCATCTGGATCTTTTTGAGCGGCCTGCATGTGGAGTTTTGAAAAAGACCCATCTGCGTTGCCGTCATCGTCGCGAGTTCATTGCGGCGTATAAAAAATACGCCTCATGGCTCGCTCAGTACTCCTCGCATCTGGACCTTTTTGAGCGGCCTGCATAGAGTTTTGAAAAAGTTTCATCTGCGTTGTCGTCATCGTCGCGAGCTCATTGCGGGCCAGCGGCCTGCATGACCGGTAACTTAATGGTTTCAATGGCACATCCATGCTCATAGAACTCAACATCAAAGACTTTGCCATAATCGACTCTCTTAGTGTCGGTTTCGGCCCCGGCCTCAACATATTCACGGGCGAGACCGGCGCAGGCAAGTCGATAATCATGGACGCCCTTTCGCTCATCCTCGGCGACAGGGCCTCGAACGAGATAATACGCCAGGGCGCTGAAGAGGCCCAGGTAGAGGCCCTTTTCGACGTCTCGGCCGTCCGCGCGAAGGGGCTCGATTCCGTCCTATCCGAGGCCGGGCTCCCGCCTTCAGACGAGCTTATCATAAAGCGCGTAGTGCAGAGGGCCGGAAGGAACAGGATATACATAAACGGCTCGCTGGCAACTCTGGTCACGCTGACCGAAGTCGGCAGGAGGCTCATCGACATCTACGGCCAGAGCGAGCACCAGTCGTTGACGCGCCCAGAAGAGCACATGGAACTCCTTGACTCGTTCGGCTCCCTCGGGGCCATGCGCTCCCACATGGCTGACGTCTACAGGGAGTACGCTGCCGCCAGAAAAGAGTTCGAATCTCTTGTGCTGGACTCGAAGAACACGGCCGACAAGAAGGGCTTTCTCGCCTACCAGCTCAAGGAGCTCGCTGACGCGGACTTGAAGGCTGGAGAAGAGGAGAGCCTCAGGAAAGAGAGGGAGCGTCTCCAGAACGCGGGGAAACTCGGGTCTGTGACGGAAGAGGCCGAAAGGGCCATCTACTCTGATTCGGGCTCCATCACCGAAAGGCTCGGCGCGATATCAAAGGCTTTGAAAGAGCTTTCAGCCGTTGACCCGGCGCTTGCCGCCACCGCGAAGACAATTGAGGAGTGTCTCGTCTCTCTTGAGGACGCGGGGGCGTTCCTCCGTGATTATTCCTCTTCGGTAGAGGCTGACCCTGAGGCCCTCGAGGCAGCCTCAGACAGGGCCGACCTCATAGGGAGGCTCAGGAAAAAGCACGGCTGCACGCTAGAAGAGCTGATAGCTAAAAAAGACGCTTTAGAGGCGGAGCTGAGGGGTTTGGATAACATCGAGTTCAAGGCGGGCGAGCTGGAGGCCAGGGTAAAGGCCCTGAAGGGCAAGGCCGAGGAGGCCGCCAGCCATCTCACCGAGGCGAGAAAGACAGCTGCTGCCGAGCTCGAATCCCTCATAGAAGGCGAACTGAAGACGCTCGGCATGAAGGGCGTCGTCTTCGAGGCGGCAGTTGACGCCGACGCGGGCCACGACGGCGGGGCGAGGCTCACTGAAAAGGGCGCAGACAGGGTGAGTTTTTTCATCGCCACGAACAAGGGCGAGGGTTTGAAGCCGCTGGCCAGGATAGCCTCAGGTGGAGAGCTCTCAAGGATAATGCTCGCAATGAAGAGCGTCATGGCAACTGGGCGCGTTTCCACCCTCATTTTCGACGAGATAGACACCGGCGTCAGCGGCTCCATAGCGCAGGTCGTGGGCCTCAAGCTCAAGGAGGTCTCCAGAGGCAACCAGGTGCTTTGCATAACGCACCTGCCGCAGGTGGCGGCCTTCGCCGACAGGCACTTCGTCGTCTCGAAAAAGGCCGCCGGGGGGAGGACCGTGACGAACGTCGTTGAGGCAGCTGGGGAAGACAGGGTAGAAGAGATATCCGCCATGCTCGGCGGGCTCAAAGTGACCGATACCACGAGAAAGCACGCTGCCGAATTGATAGAAGCTGCCATTGGAATGTCAGGCAGGAAGAAAGCGCCCGTCAGAAGGCCGGGCGCGGCGGAGGGCAAGGGATAGAGTTGGTAAGAAAGGCCGTTTCGGCGGACGTCCGGGCCATCTACGAGATAGTCGAGGCGTTCGCCAAAAAAGGGATAATGCTCCACAGGGCCGAGTCGGACATATGCGACAGCCTTCGCGATTTTTTCGTCTATGAATCCGAAGGCAGGATACTGGGAACCTGCGCCCTGCACATATGCTCGTCCGAGATGGGTGAGATAAGGTCGCTTGCGGTAAGGTCCGGGCACACGAGGGGCGGCATAGGCACGAAGCTCGTCACCGCGTGCCTCGACGAGGCGCGCTCGCTGGGGTTGAAAAAAGTCTTTGCCCTTACCTACCAAACCGCTTTTTTCAACAAGCTCAGGTTCAAGGTCATAAACAAGGATTTGCTTCCCCATAAGATATGGGGAGATTGCATAAAATGCGTCAAGTTCCCCAATTGCGACGAGAATGCTGTTATAATCGCCATCGAGGGGCAGCAGATTCCAAACGGGGGGCACGCATGAAGGAGATGCTCAGGGAAGCTGGCGCGGAGCGCGTCATAGAAAGACTCAAGAGCGGGCTTAAGGGCCGCGCCGAGTCGTTCGAGATATATTTTTCCTGCCAGAAGGGTTTCGGCGCCGACGCGAAAGAAGGCGAGGTAGACTCCCTCAAGGTTCGCTCGAGCTCAGGTGTAGGCATAAGGACTATTTCCAAAGGCAGGCTCGGGTTCGCCTTCTCGAGCGTTCTGGAGGACGCGGTCCTGGACGAGCTGGCGGCAAAGGCGCTCGCCGGGAGCCTTGAGGCTTCGGTCGACGAATTCCTGCGCCTCGCTACTCCTGGGGGACAGGCGCGCTCTGAAGAGGGGCTCGGCATATTCGACGAGGCGTACTTCAGCGTCCCTGAAGAAGAGAAGATAAAAAAGGCCATAGACATAGAAAAGGCCGCCCGCGGGTTTGACGGGCGGGTTAAGAGGATAAGGAAGGCCTCCTACTCGGAGTCGGTCACCGCCGACAGGGTCGTGAACTCCAACGGTGTCGACGCCTCCCATTCTGCGACCTATTTCACCGGCAGCGTCACGGCGGTCGCCGAGGAAGGGAAGGAGTCGCAGATGGGCTGGGAGATGGGCATGGGGCATTCGATGTCAGCCATAGACCCGGCCTGGATAGGCGAGGGCGCCGCTAGGAACGCGGTGAGGCTCCTTGGGGCCAGGGAGATAAAAACGGTCAAATGCGCGGCGGTAATAGAGAATACGGTCGCCTGCGAGCTCCTCGAGTCTCTGGCCAGCTCCTTTCTGGGCGACAACGTCGAGAAGGGCAAATCCATGCTCATAGGCCGTCTGGGGAAGAAAATCGCTTCTCCCGTGCTTAATATATTCGATGATGGTATAATGACTGGCGGTTGGGCGACTTCGGCTTATGACGCCGAGGGCACGGCAACCGCGAGGACCCCTCTCGTGCTGGAGGGCGTGTGCCAGGGATTCCTTTTTGACACGTACTGGGCAGCCAGGGCGGGGAAGGCCTCGACCGGGAACGCCGCCAGGGGCGGGTACAAATCGACTCCCGGGGTCGGGCTCAACAACATCTATATAGAAAAGGGCGGGAGAAGCTTCGAGGAGCTCTTGGGCGGCCTCGGCAAGGGGCTCTTCATAACGGAGCTCCTCGGCGTGCACACCATAAACACCGTGAGCGGGGACTTCTCCCTGGGCGCGGCCGGTTTCTGGATCGAGGGAGGCCGGATCGCCTATCCCGTGAGGGGCATGGCGATAGCGGGGAACCTTCTCGGGCTTTTCTCAAAAATAGGGGCTTGCGGGTCAGACCTCAGATTCCTGGGGTCCATCGGCGCGCCGAGCCTCCTTGTAACCGAAGTAGAGGCGAGTGGGACATGATCGAGACGACTATCAAGGATGATCTGAAGAAAGTGGAGGAAGGACTTGCCCGCAACCAGCTTTTCACCGGGCTCGAGGACTTCTACCGCAAGGGCATCATCTCCAGGGGCGAGGTGAGGACCTGGCCGGCCGGGACCCAGATAATAACAGAGGGCGACCCAGGGGACGCGGTCTTCTTCATAATATCCGGCAGGGTCAAGGTGACGCTCTACGGCGAGGAAGGCCGGGAGATAGTCCTGGCCATCCTGAACGATGGCGACATGTTCGGCGAGATGTCGATAATAGACGACAAGCCCCGCTCTGCCAACGTCGAGGCTGTCCAGGACCTGCAGTGCCTTGTCGTGACCAAGGGCGCTTTCCTCGACTATATGTCCCGCCACCACAAAGTATACATGAGGTTTTTCGCCTACCTTACCGGCAGGCTCAGGGAGGCCACGAGGAAAATAGGCGGGCTTGCCCTACTGGACGTCTGCGGAAGGATAGCCCATACCCTTCTCGGCATGGCCAGGGCCGCTGGAACCGACAAGGAAGTCGTCGAGATAGAAAGGCCGACCCACGAGCAGCTCGCCGCCATGATAGGCTCCTCAAGGGAGGTAGTGAGCAGGGCATTGAAGAAGATGACACAGGAAGGCTACATTAAGATAGAAAAGGACAGGATACTGCTTTACATCTCGGAGTAGAGCCGCCCGTAGTCGCGGGCCGGTCTAAATAAAAATTAAAAGGCTCTCAGGGTTTCCCCTGGGAGCCTTTTTGTCTTGAGCCGGAAAATTGAACGGGCATGGCCCATATGAGCCTCTGCCCGCATTCCGCCCGTTCCCCTGGGAGCCAGGAGAGCCTCGTCTATCCTGTATCAGGCTTTTTCCCCTTAAAAAACTGCTATCACTATAGCCAGGGTAGCCATCACGGACACATGGGCGATGACATCGAGTATTCCGTATTCTGCTTTCTTCATCTGGGTTCCCTCCCTTTGAGTGTCTGTTCGCCTCACGCCCCCGCATGGTAACAGGTGCGGCTTTCTTGCCGATGTGCCCTGGGGCACAACCCGGCTGACCCTTAAAAAACCGCTATCACGACCGCCAGTGTGGCCATTACTGCCAGGTTTGCTATTACGTCTAGAATTCCGTATTCGGGCTTCATAGGGGCATCCTCCATTTTAAGAGAGTTCCTTAACATGCGTCCATGATAGCACCGTCAATATTAATTGAGGATTAGAGGCGGACCGGGGCGATTTTGTTCGAAAAAATGGAGAGTATCGTCTGTTTTTGGGCGCAAAAAAAGCCAGCAGGGCCTTTTATTCGACCCTGCTGGCTCTGAAAAAGCGCCCCTTACCAAGGGGAGTTGAGAGTAGTTCTAGTGCGCTCCGCTGTTCCCTTCTCTTTCAATTTCACGGTCGACGGAGGAGACATGGTATTCCTCGGCGAACCCTCCCTTGGGCTCCTTGAGCATGATGAGGCAGAAGATGAAGCTCAAGAAGGCTCCTGCCGCTATTATGTAGAAGAACTGGTTAGCCGTCACAAAGGTATAGATGAACAGGTAGAAGACCGCGCCCACGTTGCCGTACGCGCCGGCCATTCCTGATATCTGCCCGGTAAGACGCCTTTTAATCGACGGGATTATGCCGAAGGTCGCGCCTTCCGCTCCCTGGACGAACATCGAGCAGGCGACCGTCACGAGGGTCGCAAGCGCTATCGGCCAGGCGGAGTTCATCAGCGCCATCAGGAAAAACCCTACGGCGATGCCCAGCATGTAGAACATCATTATTCTTTTCCTGCTGTTGAACCTGTCTGAAACCCAGCCTCCCAGAGGCCTGGCGAACAGGTTGACGAAGGCGAAGGACGCGGCTATCATGCCCGCCGCTGCCGGAGTCAGTGTCCATACGGACTCGAAGAACGCGGGGAGCATCGATACGACGGCGAGCTCTGCGCCGAAGTTGGCGAAGTAGGTCGCGTTCAGGGCCGCTACCGAGCTGAAGGGGTACTTGTCGTCCTCGGGGACGCCTTTTTTGAGTATCGGCAGGTTGACGCGCAGTATCTGTATTATCTGGTAGAGGACGACCGCCGCTATGACGGCGTAGGAGATGTAAGCCCCGGTCATGGTTATGTAGCCGGCGGTCTGTATCCTCCATACCAGTATCGATAGTATGCCTACCGTCGGTATCGTCCATACGATGAGCTGGATCATGTCGCCCCAGGTGCTGACTTCGAGGGCGGCAACCTTTCTGGGCTTTACATGGACCGAGCCCTTTGGGCCATCGGTTATCGCGAACCAGTAGAAAACGCCGTAGGCCATCATGAAGACGCAGCTGAAGGCTATCGCGTATCTCCAGCCGTTCTCTCCTCCGAAGACGAGGGCGGCTATCGTCGGCAGGACTATGGCCGCGCCGGCGGAGCCGAAGTTGCCCCAGCCCGCGTAGAAGCCTTCAGCGAAACCTATGTCCCTCGGCTTGAACCAGAGCGCGGTCATGTGGATGCCGACGACGAAGCTCGCGCCTATGGAGCTCAGGACGAGACGGGAGACGAGGAGCTGGGAGAGCGTGTTGCCGAAGGCGAAAAACAGGCCCGGTATGCCGCAGAGCACCATGAGTATGGCAAAGACCCTGCGCGGCCCGTATTTGTCGAGGGCCATGCCTGTAAGAAGCCTGGCCGGGATGGTCAGGGCGACGTTGCAGATGGCGATTATCTTGAGGTCCTTTGCCGTGAGCCAGCCGTTGTACTTGAGCATCGTCGTGGCCAGCGGGGCCATGTTGAACCAGACGAAAAAGCTGATGAAGAAAGCTATCCAGGTAAGGTGCAGAGCCCTTATCTCCGGATTTCTGTATTTGAATAGATCTGAAACCTGCATTAGCAGCCTCCTGCCTGAGTAATATTTATGGAGTTGGAGCGCATTACGTGTGGAATACCAATGCCGGGCACTTCACGTGGCGGACGAGATAGGCGCTCACGCTTCCGAGCACCATTTCCTTTATTACTCCCGCTCCCCTTTTGCCGATGACCACGATGTCCGGGTTTTTCTGTTTGACGGTCTCGATGATCATTGCCCTCGCGTCTCCCACGGCCATGATGGCGTCCACGTCGAAGCCGCGCCCTGCGACCATGTCCGAGGTCTTTTTCAGGAAATCGTGGCGCTCCTGGACCATTTTCGCGGTGAGTTCCTCGTTGACCGAGCTCGCGTCAGCCGGGCCCTCGACGACAGTCACGAGGATTATCTCCGGGTTGTTGGGCTTGAATATCTTTAGAGCCTCATCCAAAGCCTGCTGAGCGTTTTCCGATCCGTCATGACAGACCATAATCTTCATCTTCATACCTGGCAGAACCTCCTGATTTCGAGATTGAAAAACTTTGCGTTTTTCCGAATGCGCCTCACATTCATGGAGGGTGGCGTGTACTCTTGCTAAAAGACATCCTTCATCCCTCTTTTCCCCTGTCAAGGCACTCTCGTTCGGGTCCGCTGAGAGGGCCTTGACAGCGCAAGATTATTTTGTTTCTGGTTCGCGAGCGTTTTGTTGGCCGCAAAAAAAAAGGCCAACGAAGCCGCTTGCGCGTCTTCGTTGGCCTACTCTCCCGGGTGAATGCCCGGGCGCGTCCGTCCGCTAAGAATTTTTAAAGCTTCAACCCTGGACTGCCTGGAACGCGCTGACGCGTCCGAAATAGGCGGTGCGGGGCTGAAAATCCGCTTCCCTCTCTTTTACGCCCGAAGATTTGTTGATTGTCTTAATAAAAATGCAATATTTGTACCAGGCATTGTGGAATTCAGTAGATAAGGGTTAACTACCTATTATAAAAGGTAATTTCAGAAATGGCTTTCAGGATATATTAATGTGTGACTGTTACCAAAAGGTTACGCCATCATGAGGGCGAGATGGGGAATGAGGGCGTATATACCTGAAAAACAGGCTATTTTCTTATAGCGTTACCTTTAAGTAACAGGCCTGGTATGAATCGTTACTTCTGCGGGAAAGGGGAACAGGCGCTCTCTGTCCGCATATTCCCGGACCGGTGACGGCTGTCACTGCCCTTTATGACGCCTTGAAGTAAACTGCGTTCAGGTTTTGGGCGAAAGCCAAAGACCTTGACAAGCGGGGAAGGCCTGTGCTAAGGAATACACTCCAAAAAAGAACCTCCATTCAGTCCATTCCTTCACCATGGGCAGGTTCTTTCAAGTTCCTCCGCCTCCTGCCGAAATAAGGAGGTCGAAGGATATCGCCCCGCCCGCTACCGTATACAAGCGCGCCGGGTTTCAGGCTCACCAAAAAAGCCGGTCCTTTGACCGGCGGCAACGGCGCCAAGGCGCGCGGATGCTCAACCGGTTCCATCGAACTGATAATCAAGCAAGGTTAATCCTAAGGAAGGGAGGTCCGAAGTTGGATAAGAGATTTCTCACTCTGTTCGTCCTGACCAACGACGCCTCGAAGACCAGGCAGTTCAGGCTCCCCTTCAGGTCGCTGAAGATAGCCGGCGCCGTCTCGGGTCTTTTCGCGCTCGTTTTTGCTTTCGTCCTGTTCGATTACGCGAGGCTAAAGAGCGTAGACATGGAGTACGGCTCTCTGAAGCTGGCTGGCTCCGAGCAGAGGCTCACTATGCAGGCCTTTGCCTCGCGCATAAAAGAGCTCGAGGGGCAGCTCGCTAAGCTGAGCCTCTTTGACAAGAAGATAAGGATAATCGCCAACATCGAAAAAGACCCCATGCCCGCGGGGCACTCCGACCAGCAGCTTCTCGGCATGGGAGGCGATTCGGTAGTGGAAGAGGAGCTGTTCACGAAGCCCGGGGCCAGGGTCGGCGAGCTCGTCGACAAGATGCGCTCCGACCTCATGAACCTCGAGCACATGGCGAGCACTCAGGAAGAGAGCTTCACCGAGCTCAAGGACTATCTCTCCAAGCGCTCCGTAAAGCTCGCCTCCACGCCGTCGATACTCCCGGCGAAGGGGTGGGTTACTTCCAACTACGGCAGCAGGGTCTCCCCGTTCACCGGGGAACCCCAGCACCATACGGGAATCGACATAGCCAACCGCATAGGCACCCCGGTCGCCGCGTCGGCTGACGGCATCGTAGTGCAGGCCGGAAAGAACTCGTCACTCGGCAAGTTCGTTTCCATCTCC
This sequence comes from uncultured bacterium, assembly GCA_905339405.1. Lineage (GTDB taxonomy): Bacteria > Desulfobacterota > GWC2-55-46 > GWC2-55-46 > GWC2-55-46 > GWA2-54-12. The sequence continues at coordinate 18,417 of CAJPGC010000012.1, forward strand.
CACGGCTACGGCATAAAGACCACCTACGGACACCTCTCCGAAGTCATGGTCAAGCCCGGGCAGAAGGTCAAGAGGGGCTCCCAGGTAGGGCAGATGGGCAACACTGGAAGGTCTACCGGCCCGCACCTCCATTACGCTGTTTCCGTGAACGGGCTGAACGTCAACCCGGAAAAGTATATAGTCGATTGAGGGCCCAGGACGAGGCCGCGACGCTATTAAGCCCTGCCGGGGAGCGCTTCCCCGCGGGGCTTTTTTATTGGCTGCGGCCCCAGGTTACAAATGCCATGAAAAAAGCTCTTATCGTTATGGAAATGTCAATATCTTTATGTTATCATAACAGTTTACGGAACCATTTGTCCGGCTCGCACATGAGAGCCCGGAACCCCATGAAAGGACAGCTTTTTTCATAGCGCTAAAAAATGTTCAATAATCTTTTAAAGAAGGTTTTCGGCTCCAAGAACGACCGCGAGGTGAAGCGGATAACTCCGGTCGTCGAGAGAATAAACGCGCTCGAGCCGCAGATGAAGGCCATAAGCGACGATGGCTTCCGTGAGCTTACCGCCAGGTTCAGAGAAGAGCTCGCTTCCGGCAAGACACTCGACGACCTCCTGCCAGAGGCTTTCGCCGCAGTCAGGGAAGTGGCCTGGAGGCGCCTGAAGATGCGCCACTTCGACGTCCAGCTCATAGGCGGCTTCGTCCTCCACGAGGGCAAGATATCGGAGATGAAAACGGGCGAGGGAAAAACGCTCGTCGCGACCCTCCCCATGTACCTGAACGCGCTCCCGGGCAAGGGCGCGCACCTCGTCACGGTGAACGACTACCTCGCGAAGAGGGACTCCCACTGGATGGGAGCGGTCTATCACGCGCTCGGCCTTACCGTCAGCGTCATACAGCACGAGGCGAGCTACCTTTATGACCCCACGTACACCGAGGGCCCCGGAAGCTTCATCCATTTCCGCCCCATATCCAGGAAAGAGGCCTATAACGCCGACATAACCTACGGCACCAACAACGAGTACGGCTTCGATTACTTGCGCGACAACATGAAGTTCACCCTCGAGGAGTACGTCCAGAGGGACCACCACTACGCCATCGTCGACGAGGTCGACTCCATCCTCATCGACGAGGCCAGGACGCCGCTCATCATATCCGGCCCGACCGACGACTCCACCGACAAGTATTATGTCATAGACAGGATAATGCCAGGGCTCAAGAAAGAGGAGCACTACACCGTCGACGAGAAGGCCAAGCAGGTCCTCCTCACCGAAGACGGCATGAACAAGGTAGAAGAGCTCCTCGGCATCGACAACCTCTACGACCCGGCCCACCTGGAGACGTTGCACCACGTCAACCAGGCCCTTTACGCCCATGTCTTGAAGCACAGGGACGTTGACTACGTCGTGAAGGACGGCCAAGTCATCATCGTCGACGAGTTCACCGGAAGACTCATGGCAGGCCGTCGCTGGTCTGACGGGCTCCATCAGGCCGTCGAGGCCAAGGAGAAGGTCAAGATAGAGAACGAGAACCAGACCCTTGCGACCATTACATTCCAGAACTACTTCAGGATGTACGAAAAGCTCGCCGGCATGACCGGGACCGCCGACACTGAGGCTTCCGAGTTTCATTCCATCTACGGTCTCGACGTCGTCATCATCCCGACGAACAGGGGGCTGGCAAGAAAGGACAACACCGACCTCGTCTACAAGACCAAGAAAGAGAAGTTCAAGGCGGTCATAAAGGACATAGAAGAGTCGTACAGGACCGGACGCCCCGTGCTCGTGGGCACCATATCCATCGACGACTCGGAAAAGCTCGCCAAGATGCTCGCAACGCACAAGATACCCCACACGGTCTTGAACGCCAAGCAGCACGAGAGGGAGGCCGAGATAGTCGCGCAGGCCGGAAGGCTCCGCGCGGTGACCATATCGACCAACATGGCAGGCAGGGGAACGGACATATTGCTCGGCGGCAACCCCGAGTACCTCGCGGCCGCCCGCGCCGGAAAGGACGACTCGACCGAAAGCTACCACGAGGCCGTCGAGAAGGCCCGCGCGCTGTGCGAGGAGGAAAAGCAGAAGGTCCTTGCGCTCGGCGGCCTGTACATACTCGGCACCGAGAGGCACGAGTCCAGGCGTATAGACAACCAGCTCCGCGGACGCGCAGGCCGTCAGGGAGACCCGGGAGCTTCCCGCTTCTACCTTTCTCTCGAGGACGACCTCCTGCGCATATTCGGCTCCGAGAGGATAGCCTCCATAATGGAGAGGATAGGCCTCGAGGAGGACATGCCCATCGAGCACGGCCTCGTTTCAAAGGCCATAGAGAACGCGCAGAAAAAGGTCGAGGGGCACAACTTCGAGATAAGAAAACACCTCCTCGAGTACGACGACGTCATGAACCAGCAGAGGGAAGTCGTCTACGGCTACAGGAAGCAGATATTGAGCCAGTCCGGACTTCGCGAGATGGTAAAGGAGTTCTCCCAGGAGGTCTCCCGCGATCTGGCGGCAGGCCACGCCGAGGAGAAATCCCACCCCGAGGACTGGGACTTCAAATCGATAAACGACGCGTCCCTCATCCAGTTCGGCGTGGGCTTTACTGCCTCTGATGCGCAGGGCGCTTCAGTTTCCACGCGCGACGAGCTTGGAGACGCGATAGCTTCCAGGGCCTGGAAGTCATATGACGAAAAGGTCGCCGAGGTAGGCGACGGGCCTTTCGCGCAGTTCGAGAAGGTCATAATGCTCCACACGCTCGACACCCTCTGGAAGGACCACCTCCTTTCAATGGACCACCTGAAGGGCGGCATCGGACTTCGCGGCTATGGGCAGAAGAACCCCCTCCAGGAGTACAAGAAAGAGGGCTTCGACATGTTCGTCGAGATGATAGCGAGGCTCAAGAGCGAGGTTTGCGAAAGGCTCTTCAAGGTGCAGATAAAGAGGGAGGAAGAGTCCGCCGCCCCGCCGCCGCAGCCAAAGACGCACGTGAGGCCACAGAAGGTGACCTATTCGCGCGGCGAGGAGCCCGAGGAAGAGGCAAAGGAGCAGCCCGTGACGCGCTTCGGTGACAAGGTCGGCAGGAACGACCCGTGTCCTTGCGGAAGCGGCCTCAAGTACAAGAGGTGCTGCGCCGAAAAGAGCGCGAGATGACACGGGGGGCTGAAAACACAAATGGCGCCAGATAAATCGAAGCCCGGAAGGCTGCCCGCCCTGAGGGTCACTGGCTTTAGGGCCGCGGGAGTGGCCGCCGGAATAAAGAAGAACGGCAAAAAAGACCTCGCTCTCATAATAAGCGACAAACCGGCGCAGGTGGCCGGTCTTTTCACCACCAACAGCGTCAAGGCGGCCCCGGTGCTTCTTGACATGAAGCGCGTCAAAAAAGGGGTCTCGAGCGGCCTCATAGTCAACAGCGGCAACGCCAACGCCTGCACGGGCGTTGACGGTGCGAAAAAAGCCGAGAAGATGACCGGGCTCGTGGAAAAGGCCCTCGGCCTCAAGAAGGGGTCTGTCCTGGTCTGCTCCACCGGAGTAATCGGCGTGCCCCTTCCCATCGAGAAGGTCGCCTCCGGCGTCCCGAGCGCGGTAAAGGCCCTGGGCTATGACGGCATCCCGGCGGCAGGCGAGGCCATGATGACCACCGACGCCTTCCAGAAGGCAGGCGAGCGCAGGGCGAAGATCGGCGGCCGCGAGGTCGTAATAGCGGGCCTGTGCAAGGGCGCGGGGATGATATGCCCCAACATGGCGACCATGCTCGCCTTCTTCATGACCGACGCCGGCATCAAGTCCGCGTTGCTCGCCGAGGCTTTGAGGAAAGCCGTGGACGCCTCCTTCAACAGCATAATCGTGGACAACGACACCTCGACCAACGACACAGTCCTGGCCTTTGCCAACGGCATGAGCGGTGCCCCCGAGATAAAGGCGGGCACGAAGGAATTCAGGGATTTCACGGCCCTCCTTACCTCCCTTTGCGTGGAGCTCGCGCAGATGATAGTGAGGGACGGCGAAGGGGCTACCCGCCTCGTCGAGATAGAGGTAAAGGGCGCGGCCAGCGCTGATGACGCCAGGAGAGCAGCGCGCACCGTGGCCGAGTCGTTTCTCTGCAAGACCGCCTTCTTCGGCGGCGACCCGAACTGGGGGCGCGTGATGGCCGCAATCGGAAGGGCCGGGATACGCATGAAAGAAGAGCGCGTCACAATAGAATTCAACGGCGTAAGGGTCGTTGAAAAGGGCCTGGATACCGGCAAGGAGAAGGAGGCCGCGAGGGCTATGAAGCAGGACACGCTCGCCGTCTCAGTCGACCTTAAGACCGGCAGGAGCGCCGAGCGGGTCTGGACCTCAGACCTCACCTACGAGTACGTCAAGATAAACTCCGCCTATAGGACCTGACAAGGAGGCGCAATGGACATTTTCTGGAAAGAGGCAGAAAGATGGCTCAGGCAGGCCGAGTACGACCTCAAGGCTTCGGAATGGTGCCAGCAGGGCGGGTTCTTCGCTCCGGCGGCCTTCTGGGCCCAGCAGTCTGCCGCAAAGTCGCTGAGGGCCTTCCTGTTCCTGAACAAGGAGGACGCCAGGGAGACCCGTTCAGTCGTAGACCTTCTGGACAGGGCGCTCGTTTACGAGGAAGGGTTCAAGGGCTTTGTCGCTTCGTCCAGAAGGCTCGACATCTACTATAAGACCTCACGCTTTCCTGACGCGCTTCCCGGCGGCGTCCCCGCCGAGGTGATTTCCGACAAGGACGCGGTCGAGGCCATAAGGCAGGCCGCCGACATACTCGACGCAATCGAGAAGAGGAGGAAGGGTTATCTTCCCGAGACCCTTTAGCGAAGGGCCGCAACGGCGCTCCCGCCGTGTGTCCAGGGCTCTTCACGGGCCTCATACCCCAGCAGTCTGATGCCGGATAATCTCATACTCATCCTGCCTTTCATCTTCGGGGCCGTAGTCGGGAGCTTCCTGAACGTCTGCATTTACAGGATACCGCTCGGCAAGTCCATCGTGACCCCTCCTTCGAGCTGTCCCAACTGCGGGACGGCCGTCCCTTTTTATTTGAACGTCCCGATTCTGAGCTACCTTGTCCTGGCCGGGAAGTGCTCGTCGTGCAAGGTCCCTTTTTCCGCGAGGTACCCTGCGGTCGAAGCCCTTACGGGCCTCATGGCCGTATTCACCTTCATGAAGTTCGGCCCTTCCGTCGACGCATTCATCTATTTCGCCTTCATCAGCGCCCTCATAGTAATAACCTTCATAGACTTCGACCTCCAGATAATTCCCGACGTGATAAGCCTGCCGGGGATAGCGCTGGGTTTCGCGGCCTCTTTCGTTCTTTCCGATTTGCCGGTGCTTGATTCCGCCATAGGGCTCATAGCGGGCGGAGGCACTCTCTACCTCATTGCCGCAGGATACCAGCGCGTGACCGGACACGAGGGCATGGGTGGCGGGGACATAAAGCTCCTTGCGATGATAGGGGCTTTCCTCGGCTGGAAGGGGGTCCTCCTTACGCTTCTTCTCAGTTCCTTCACCGGGGCCATATTGGGCGCGGTCCTCATGTACGCGTTCGGCAAGGGCGGCCGCCACGCTATACCTTATGGCCCTTTCCTTGCCATCGGGGCAGTCTTCCATCTTTTCTACGGGGAAAGGCTCATAAGCTGGTACATAATGAGGGCGTCCGGACTCTGAGATGAAGCGAAAAGGCCAGGGCATACGTTTCCAGCTGACCGCAGGGATAGTCCTCATGACTATCGCCGGGATTGGGCTCGTCGGCCTCATGAGCATCAAGATAGCCGAGAGGAGCGCCCTTCAATGGAAGCTCAGCCAGGCCGAGGGGATAGCCGGCTTCATGCGCGCTTCCATGCGCCTTTCTGACGGCGGCCAGGGCTGGGGCGGCAAGCTCGCCGCCTCTCTTGCTGACGAGGCCGGGATAGCCGACTTCAGGCTTACCGCGCCGGATGGCAGGCAGCTTGCTTCATCCGGGTCGATGCCGTCCGGGCCAGGGAAGCTCGTCTACTCCGGCAGCGTAGAGGCCTATATGTACGGGGGAAGTTTCCTTACAGGCATAGGCGAGTTCATGAGGGTTTCGGCGAACGTGCCCGGCGCTGGCAGGTTCGAGTTCATCTTGAGCCTCGCGGAAGTCAACGAGGACATGGCCGCCGTAAGAAAGCTCCTCGCGTTCTACGCCATCATCGACTCTATCGTCATCATCGGCTTCGGTGTCTACTTCCTCTCCCGCTCCATAGTCCAGCCGCTGAAGAAGCTCGAAGAGTCGGCGAAGAGGATAGCCGGAGGCAAACTCTACGACAGGGCCGACGTAGCCGTCGACAACGAGGTCGGCAGCCTTGCCTCCTCGTTCAACAGCATGGCTGAAAGGCTTGAGGACGAGATAAAGAGCCTGGAGAGGGTCAACCTCGAGCTGACGACCGCGCAGGACGAGCTGCTGCGGAACTCGACCCTTGCCGCGGTCGGGAGGCTCGCCGCCGGGATAGCCCACGAGATAGGAAACCCGCTCGGCGCTCTCAACGGCTACATAGACATACTCTCGCGCGGAGGGCTAGACCCGGCCGAGGAAAAAGAGATTATCGGCCGCGCGGCGCGCGAATCCGACCGCATAGACTCCATCGTGAGGGACTTCCTCGAGGTCGCAAGACCCGCAAAAAAAGCCCTTTTTCCGGTGGACGTGAACTCGCTTTTGAGGGAGACCCTCGAAGGCCTCTCGGTCAGGGCCGATTTCGGCGGCGTGGCAACGGACCTGGCTTTCGGTCAGGGCATCCCTCATGTCATGGCCGAAGAGGGCAAATTAAGGCAGGTCTTCTCGAACATCTTCATAAACGCGGCGCAGGCGATGGAAGGCATGGAAAAAAAGACGATAACGGTTTCGACCGCCGCCGAGTCCAGGCCCGCAGCCGTGAAATCCGGCAGGAGAAGGGGGGATGCCCCCGCTGAAAGGCTCCCGGCCCCCAGGGAGTTCGTGCTCGTGTCCATCAAGGACACCGGGGCCGGAGTCCAGGCGGACGACTCCTCGAAGATATTCGACCCGTTCTTCACGACAAAAGAGGTCGGCAAGGGCACGGGGCTCGGTCTTTTCGTGTCGCAATCCATAATAAAGGCGTACGGCGGCGAGATAACTTTCAGGGGCGCGGACCCCGGCTCGGAGTTTACGATAGCTCTCCCGGCGGCTGAAGGAGGGGCGTGAGGATACTCATAATAGACGACGAAGAGTCGATGCGCCACATGCTCTCCGTGATACTGAAAAAAGAGGGCTATGAGACCGTCTCGTTCGCCGAGGCAGGCCGCGCACTGGAATCTCTCGAAGCCGAGGACCCGGACTTCATACTCTGCGACATCAGGATGCCCGGCATGGGCGGGCTCGAGTTCCTGAAGGCCCTGAAAGAGCGGGGCGAGCACAGGACGGTAATAATGATGAGCGCCTACGGCACCATAGACAACGCCATCGAGTGCATGAAGCTCGGGGCTTACGACTACGTCTCAAAGCCTTTCAAGACCGCCGAGATAGTCCTTACCTTGAGGAAGGCAGAGGAGAGGGAGAGGCTCAGGAAGGAGAACCTGCGCCTCAAGGAGGAGGTCGGCAGAAACTACGACATCTCCAACATACACACCTCCGACGCGAAGATGCTCGAGATACTCGAGGTGGTGAAAAAAATAGCCGGGTATTCGACCTCGGTACTCATAACCGGCGAGAGCGGCACCGGCAAGGAGCTGGTCGCAAGGGCGATCCACTCTAGCGGTTCGAGGTCGGGAAGGCCTTTCGTCGTCGTAAACTGCGGGGCGATACCGGCCCCGCTTCTCGAAAGCGAGCTCTTCGGCCACGTGAAGGGCGCGTTTACCGACGCGCACAGGAACAAGACGGGCCTTTTCCAGGAGGCGGACGGCGGCACGATTTTCCTCGACGAGATAGGCGAGCTGCCCCTCGAATTGCAGGTAAAGCTCCTGCGCGTCCTGCAGGAAGGCGAGCTGAGGAGGGTGGGGGACACGAGGCCCGTGAAGGTCGACGTCCGCGTCGTTGCGGCTACTCTTCGCGACCTCAAGGAGGAGATAAGGAAGGGCTCGTTCAGGGACGACCTTTACTACAGGCTCAACGTCATCGAGGTGAAGCTCCCGCCGCTTCGCGCCCGTTCCGGCGACATACCCGGGCTTGCCGCACACTTTATAGAAAAGTACGGCCGCCGTTTCGGCAAGCAGGGGAAGGCCCTTTCGGATGAAGCCCTTGCAGCGCTCCTTTCATACGGCTGGCCCGGCAACATAAGGGAGCTCGAGAACGTCATCGAGCGCGCAATGATACTCGAGGAAACGGACACCATCGGCAAGCTCTCCCTGCCGATGGCCCAATCCGCCGAGACGAGGCCGTTCCACGGCCTCTCCATAAAAAAGGCTGAGGAGGAGCTTGAAAAAGAGCTCATCTCAAGGGCCCTGGAGATGACCGGAAACAACAGGACAAAGGCCGCCCAGATATTGGAGATAAGCCACAGGGCCCTCCTTTATAAGATAAAAAGTTACGGACTATGAAATAAATGCATAGTTTTATGACACCCCGCCTTTTTCAACTCTAATCAATTCAACAACTTAGCTTCTGGCACGGTACTTGCGATGTAATCATTGCAGAGGCGCACCCATGCGTGTCTTTGCCTTTGCAAAGTGAGATTCTGAGCGGAATCTCTTGTGACCCTGGTCATTTAGTTTGAAAACAGGCGGGATTAAATTAAAAAACATGACGAACCTTAAGATCGGACAAAAAGGTTTCACCCTTCTCGAGCTCCTCGTGGCCATGTCTATTCTCACAGTGGGCCTCCTCGGGCTGGCCACCATGATGTCATCCGGGATAGGCTCCGACAGGTTCGCCCATGTGATAGCCGTCGAGGGCTCGGTGGGCTCTCTGGTCATGGAAGAGATAACCTCGCGCGACGGAGACGACCCGATTTTCGACTCCACGGTCGCTGGCGTCACCTACGACCTCGACCCGGCTAGCGCGGCCACGACCAGGGTAGTGAACAACAGGACCTATACGGCCACCTATTCCGTCACCCCGAACAACCCTGTGACCGGGGTAGCGACGGTTTCGGTCAGCATAACGAGCGGCGGCAGGACTATCACGCTGAACGCGTTCAAGTCAACCATCTGAGGATATATTATGAGCGCCCGGCTTGAAAAAGGTTTCACGATACTCGAGTTAGTGATAGCGATGGCCATACTCGGCGTGCTTACGGCGGGCATCTTCAGCCTGTACAACAGCCAGCACAGGGTGACGCACATCGAGGCAGACGTCGTCGACGTGCAGCAGAACCTGCGCATGTCGCTCGACAGCGTCTCCAGGGACGTGCGCATGGCCGGTTTCGCGCTTACTAACGCCGCCAACCCAATAGGCGCGTCCGGCAACGGCAGCGGGCTCGGCGGCTCGGACACTTTCACCATCAACATCGCGGGCGCCCTCGGCGTGGCCACGAGGCTTGACGCGGACCAGAGCGCCACGGTCACATCGGGCACGCCCCTGACCTTCACGGTGCTCGCCGGCGAGGTCAGCCTTTTCGAAGCCGGTGACGCCATACGGATTATCCACACGGGAGACAAGAGCCAGCCTGCCGATACTGTTTTCGTCGTCAACTCGGTTGACCCGGCTGGCCCGACCATAACGGCCACTCCCTCGACGACCGCCGGCGCGGTCGAGTTCAAGCGCGGCTTCCTTGTGGTGAAGACAGGGGAGGCGGCCCCGGACACGTTCCCGAACACTGTCGTTTACTGCCTCGGGCCTGACGCCGGGTGCGCCTCGGCAGTTGCCTGCCCCGCCGGGAACTGCCTCATGAGGGTCGTCAACGGCTCTGCCGACGCGGGTTCGATCGTCGCGAGCAACATACAGGACATGCAGGTAAGCTACGTGCTCGACGACGGCACGACGAGCGCCGCCCCGGCCAACCTCTTCCAGGTCAGGGACGTCGTAGTGACCGTCTCCGGCCAGACTGAGGCGACGGCCGGGCTTTCGGGCGCGGCCAAGACCAGGGAGATGACGGTTTCAGCCAAGATACGCAACAGGTAAGGGGACGATGAGAAAAGACGGGATAACAGGCAACGAGAAGGGCATGGCCCTTGTGCTGGCGCTCATAATACTCTTCCTCATGAGCGTCCTGGGGACGATGATGTTCACGAACTCGTCCTCCGAGACACAGGCGTCGAGGAACTTCCGCGTTAAGCAGGACGCGTTCTACGCCGCCGAGCGCGCTGTCGAGTATTCAAGGAGCGACGTGAACATATATTCCGCGATAGGCACTGGCTCCGTGAACGTGCCCCTTACCGGAATAAGCCTGCAGGCGGGGACGAGTGACGCGACCGGGACAGTGACGTACCTGGCCAACGGCAACCCTCCCAGGGGCTCGGGTATGGACGCCACGGAGTTCCAGGCAAACTATTTCGCCATTTCCGCAACCGGCACTGGCCCGGTGAACTCAAGGACGGAGGTAGAGACAAATGTCGCGAGAATCATCCCCAAGAACTAAGATGCGTTCTCTTGCTGTGGCCATGCTGTCCGCTTGCCTTCTGACGGCCGTCTCTTCGCAAGACGCCTCCGCGGTCATCGACCAGTACCCGGGCGACACTGTCATCTACGGCGTGTCGACGGGGACCATACAGCCGAACGTGCTCGTGATACTCGACAACTCGGGTTCCATGAGCGGAGAGATAATAACGGGCGGCCCTTATACCCCGGCGACGACCTACGCCGTGACGAACAGCTGCTCGGGGGCGGCCTGCACTTCGAACGCCGTCTATAAGTGGAAGGCGGGCGAGAACAAATGGGTAAGCTACATATCCGACGTCGCTACTGTCACCTGCACCAAGGCCAGAAACGGATTTCTTACGTCGGGCACTTTCCAGGGCAAGCTTACCAGCGGGGGCGCCTGCTCGGGTAAATCCGGCAGCTTCGCCACCGGCAACTATGTCAACTGGCTCGCCGCTGGCGGAGGGGCCCGCGCGAAGATGGTCGTCGCCAAGGAGGTCCTGAGCGACCTCCTCAACAGCACCTCGGGCGTAAGGTTCGGCCTCATGATATTCAACTCCTCAGAAGGCGGCCACATAACCGGCGTGGGGGATGCGTACGGGTACCTCAACTACGACGCGTACATCCAGGACATGGACACCATCTTCTCCGGCGCTGAAACGAACAGGGACGCGCTCGTGAAGACCGTCAATAACGTAAACCCTGGCACGTGGACCCCGCTTGGCGAGACCCTCTTCGAGGCCATGAGGTATTACAAGGGAGGTCAGACGGTCTTCAACGGTTCATACACATATACGACCCCCATACAGTACGCCTGCCAGAAGAACTACGTCATACTCATAACCGACGGCATGTCGACCGAGGACAGGAACGCCATCCTGCGGACCATCTGCAACAACGGCGACTGCGACGGAGACGGCTTCGAGCCGGCAGGCGACCCGGACAAGCAGTACGACTCGAACGGCTCGGACTACCTGGACGACGTCGCCAAGTATATGTACGAGACCGACGTCCTCACCGACGGCGTGGACGAGAAGACCATAGGCAAGCAGAACATCATAACCTACACCGTAGGCTTCGGGCTAGCGGGCGTGGACTACGCCGAGACCCTCCTTCAGGAGACGGCAACGAACGGCGGAGGAAGGTATTTTTCGGCCGATTCGACCGGAGGCCTCAGCGAATCGCTCAGACAGATAATCGCCTCGATAGTCGAGGACGACACCTCTTTCGTGGCCCCGGTGCTTCCGGTGAGCCCGGAAAACCGCACCTATACGGGCGACAGGCTCTACATGGGCTTCTTTAAGCCCAAGAGCGACGCTTTCTGGAGCGGCAACCTCAAGAAGTACGGCATCGACGTCAACGGCAACATCCTCGACAAGGACGGCAACCCGGCCACCAACGCCGACGGCAGCATCAAGGACAACGCCGAGTCTTACTGGGGTACGGAAGCCGACGGCAGCGACGTCGAGGAAGGGGGAGCTGGAGCGCTCCTGCTGACGAGGGCGACCGCGAGGAACATATACACCTATACCGGCTCGAGCAGCGTGCTCTCGGCCGCTTCCAACGCCTTTTCGACCACTAACGCGGCCATTACAGCGGCCGCTTTGGGCGTGGCGGACGATACCGAGAAGGACAAGGTCATCAATTACGTCAGCGGACTCGACTCTTATGACGAGGACGGCAACGGGAATACCACGGAGAAAAGGGACTGGATACTGGGCGACATACTCCACTCGAAGCCGACGGTCGTGAACTATACCACTTTCACGATGGGCAACGAGGGTGATTGCATCATCAACAAGTCGCTCGTGTTCGTGGGCAGCAACGACGGCATGTTCCACGCTTTCAGGGACTGCGATGGCGCCGAGCTCTGGGCTTTCGTGCCGCCCGACCTGTTCCCCAATCTCCAGCACAGTCACGGGACGACCCATTCGTACTTCGTCGACTCCTCGCCTGCGACGTACGTCTACGATGACGACCACGACGGCAACATAGAGAGCGCGGACGGCGACAAGGTCATAGTGATGTTCGGAGAGCGCAGGGGAGGCGGTTATTACTACGCGCTGGACGTGACGAACCCGTCTTCTCCGCAGTACCTCTGGAGGATCAGCGCGACCGAGAGCCCATTTTCCGACGACTACTCGGAGCTGGCGGAGACCTGGTCCGAGCCGGTCATAGCCAAGGTCTTCATCGACTCGGCCGGGACGGACGTGGCGAAGGTGGCCGCTTTCATAGGCGCTGGCTATGACAACGTAGCCGAGGACGCGGAGCCTGCCGGAACGGCTAACAAGGGAAGGGGCGTGTACGCCGTCGAGATAGCGACCCTCGTCAGCGGAGTGCCCGATTTTTCGACGAGCGGCCATAAGATATGGGGTTACACCGTGGTCGACAACGGCTCCCTTACGAGGCCGATAGTCTCCCAGCTCGCCTTGCTCGACGTAAACGGCAACGGCTACGCCGACAGGGTCTACGCGGGCGACACCGGCGGCGGCCTCTGGAGGTTCGACATAGGGAACAAGCTCACTTCGTCCTGGACGGGAAGGAAGATATTCCAGTCCAACCCGGGCGCCGACTCCTCGACGGGCAGGAAGATATTCTACAAGCCCGCCGTCACCCTTGAGGTCGGCTACGAGATGCTCTTCTTCGGCACCGGAGACAGGGCCCACCCTGTCTCCGCGACAGAGGTGAACAGGCTTTACGGCGTCAAGGACACCGGACAGACTACGGCCAAGACGGAGTCCAACCTTTCGGACGCTACAAACTCGTCGAGCGTCAACATATCCTCGACCTACGGCTGGTACGTGAAGCTAAATACGAACAGCGAGGAGAAGGTGCTCGCTCAGGCGGCCGTCTTCGGCGGCGTGGCCTACTACACCACGTATACGCCGGTAGTGACGGCGAGCATGTGCTCGACCGGCGGGGGCACCTCCAGGCTGTACGCGGCCGAGTACCTGACCGCGGCCGCCGCCTACAACTACAACACTTCGAACGACAACGCGGGCGGAGCGGTCAAGGACGCAACCGACCGCTCGACCACCATAGGCTCCGGCATAGCCTCGGGCATAGTCACAGTCGTGAGCCCGAGGGGCTTCACGGCCCTTGTCGGCTCCGGCGGCGCCATAGTGAAGCCGGACGTCAAGCAAAGCGGGTCGAGCATACCCACTTACTGGAGGGAGGTGCGCTGATATGAATAAAACACGTTTCTTCGCGGCCGTTCTCGCGGCCCTTTTCCTCGGCGCCCAGGCGGCATGGAGCGCTGAGGCCGTAGACGACAGGGAATACGAGTTCATGCAGGGCGTCATAAACGCAAGAGGGCCCGGCGTCGTGATACTGAACGAGACCGTCAAGGTCAAGCTGACCAAAGACACGAAGTTCTTCGATTCGGCCGCAAGGAAGTCCGGCCTCCGGTCGATGGGCCAGCACAAGTGGCTGTACGTCGAGGGAGTCAAGGAGCCGGACGGCAGCATAACGGCCGAGGAGGTCTATTACCTGCCCGGCCACGTCAGCAGGAAGGAAATGAAAAAATACGGGTTCATGCAGCTGCCATGAAAAAAATAACTACGAAAATAGCGGTCATCCCTTTGATAGCGGCCGCGGCCCTTGCCTTGCAGTCGTGCTCAAGGGACGAAGCGCAAAAAACCGCCTCCGGCCCTGAAGGCCATGGCGCCGCCTCTGGCAAAGTATCGGTCACGCTCCTGCCCGAGGCCCCGAAGGCGGGGACCATACTGAGGGCGGTAGTCTCGGGCGAGGACGCGCTGGTCCGCTGGCAGCGCAACGGCGAGCCGCTGGAAGCCGAAGGCGACATGCTGGCTACGTCCGGCTTCAGGAAGGGCGACGTCATTACGGCGCTCGCCGGGACAGACGGCGCGCAGGGCTCGGCGGAGACCGTCCTTCAGAACGCCCCTCCGGCCATAAGGTCGGTAACTGTCTCTCCCAGGCCGTTCTACAAGGGGCAGGACCTGAACGCGATGGCCGAAGCATGGGACGCGGATGGCGACAACGTATCTTTCAGCTATGAGTGGAGCGTCAACGGCGAGAGGGTCTACGAGGCCGACGGTGCCGTGCTCCCGGCCGCCCGGTACGGCAGGGGGGACGAGATAGCGGTGACGGTCTCCCCGTCGGACGGCGAATCAGAAGGCGAACCATTCAGGGCGGTTGTTGGCAAGACTGAAAACTCGGCGCCGAAGTTCACTTCGGCCCCTCCGGCGGACTTCTCCGGCAGGTTCGTCTACGCGCCCTCGGTGAGCGACGCTGACGGCGACGGCATAGCCCTGTCTCTCGTGAGAAGCCCCGAGGGCATGACCGTCTCGGGCGGCGTGGTCGAATGGCGCGCCAGGGACGAGCAGAAGGGCTCCTTCGAGGTGACTATAGCGGCCGATGACGGCTTCGGGGGCAGGACTCTGCAGACATTCGAGCTCAAGGTGGGACAATGAGGAGCGAAAAAGGGTTCACCCTCGTGGAAACGCTCATCGTCATAGCCATAATGGCAACACTCAGCGCGATAGCGCTGCCCTCTTTTTACAAGTGGCAGACTTCGGCGAGGTACAAGGAAGTCTCCTGGGGGGTCGTCTCCGGCCTCCGTCTCGGCAAGCAGATGGCCCTTTCGACCAACCGCGAGCACAGGATGGAGCTCGACCTCGACGGCAGAAGGTACAGGATATCACGCGGGAACCTGCCTTCTGGCAGCACCGCTTGGACGGCCGTCAACGCCTGGACTTCGATCCCGGTGGAGGTGAACTGGGCCGGCGGGGCCGCCTGCAACGGCACGGCCGATTTCGACGTGGTGTTCAGGCCGAACGGCTCCGCCGAGACCGAAGTGCTGTGCGTCAAGGACACGTCCAACGTGGTCAAGTACACCGTAAGCGTGAACGCGGTAAGCGGAAGGGCCGTCATAAACTGACCCGGACGCGCCCCGTTTTTCCTCCTTCAGACCTTTCGTCCGCCGGACACCCGTAATTATTTCCTAAACAAATATCTTTTCCTGTCCGATAAGGCTTAAGGGGCGCGTACACGCCACTTAGGTCACGGTTTTTTTGTTATGCATCTGTTATATGTACTTATGGATAAATTAATAGAAATGAGTTGACTTTTAAGACACATTAGAATAGATTTCACGTAAAAGCAGCATACCTTCGCAGGACTTATGACATCTTGTCAGAATTCAAATCTTTTTTTCTTCAGCTTGTGACTTAGGTGCTTGTGCCATGTCCAGAAATAATCTAAAAAAGATAAGAGAAGGGATGCTCCTCAGCAAGTCCGAGCTGGCAAGGAAGGCGAGCGTGTCGCCTCTTACCATCGACAGGATCGAAAAAGGGTATCCTTGCAGGATGGAGACCAAGCGCAAGATAATCCAGGCGCTCGGCTTCAAGGTCGCCGAAAAGGGCAAGATCTTTCTGGATTGACGGGGGTGTAATGATTTTACCATTCGCAAGGAAGCGTGATGCCGTTGCCTTCGACATCGGCTCCAATTCCATAAAGCTCGTGCAGATGAACCAGACCAAGAAGGGCTGGGAGCTCGTCAAGATGGGCATGGCAGAGCTCCCGCCGGAAGCTATCGTGGACGGCTCCATCATCGACTCAATGACGGTCACCAACACCCTGCGCGACCTCGTAAAGGAGCACGGGGTCAAGGTCAAGGACGCGGTCTCTTCCCTCACGGGCCATTCGGTCATCATAAAGAAGGTCAGCTTTCCCGCGATGACCGAGGACGAGCTTGCCGACTCCATCCAGTGGGAGGCCGAGCAGTACATCCCGTTCCCCATCAGCGACGTCAACATCGACTTCCAGATACTAGGCGCCGACACCGACGGCAGGGGCCAGATGGACGTCATGCTGGTCGCGGTCAAGAAGGACGTCATCAACGACTACACCAACGTCATTAAAGAGGCCGGGCTCAACCCGGTCGTCATCGACGTCGATTCGTTCGCCCTCGAGAACATGATGGAGATAAACTACCCCGTGACCCCCGGCGAGAACATCGCCATGGTGAACATCGGGGCTTCCATCACCAGCATAAGCGTCATAATGGGCGGTCTCACCATATTCACCAGGTCCATCCCGATGGGAGGCAACCAGTTCACCGAGGAGCTCCAGAGGCAGCTGAACGTCAGCTTCAAGGACGCCGAGGACCTGAAGCTCGGCAGGAAAGAAGGCGAACGCGACCATGACGCCGAGCAGCTCGCCATCTCCATAGACTCGGTCTCCACGAACCTGACCTTCGAGGTGAAGAGGTCCCTGGACTTCTTCCTAGGCGGCGCGCAGGGCTCCTACGTAAGCAAGATATACCTCTCGGGCGGCGGCTCGAAGGTCTCCGGCCTGCAGAACCTGATGCAGGAGAAGACTTCGATACCCGTCGAGCTCATCAACCCCTTCAAGGGCGTAGAGGCTGGCGGCAAGCAGTTCGACAAGGACAGGCTCAAGGACGCGGCTTCGTTCTTCGGGGTAGCAGTTGGACTTGCGACAAGGAGGTTTGCCGACAGATGATCCGCATAAACCTTCTGCCCGTAAGGGCCGCAAAGAAAAAAGAGTCGATAAGGTTCCAGCTCACGGTCGCTGGGCTCGTGACCTTCCTCGTGGTCGCCGTGTCAATGGCCGCCTACCTGGTCGTCAGGAGCGAGGCTTCCAGTTTGAAAGGCCAGATAGCCTCGGGCGAGCAGGAGCTCGAGCAGCTCAAGAAGAAGATAGGTGAGCTCTCCAAGATAAAGGAACAGAAAAGGGTGGTCGAGGAGAAGCTCAACATAATAACCGAGCTCGAGGCCAACAAGACCGGCCCCGTGAAGCTCTTCCAGAGGGTAAGCGCCGCGATGCCGGACAAGGCGTGGATAAGGACCCTGAGGGAAGACGGTTCCATAATCGCGATAGATGGGTTCGCCGCCGACGACGAGATAGTGGCGGACGCGATGAGGGGGCTTGAAAGGTCCGGCCTCGGCACAGTAGAGCTCGACGTGGCCCAGCGCGTCGTCGAGAAGGAGACGGGCGTCGAGGTCGTGAGCTTCGTCATAAGGGTGGAACGGCAGGCTCCTCCCAAGCCTGAGGAGAAAAAATAATGGCGCTCCCCAAGATAAACCTCGATTCCGTATTGAAGCTCCCGCTCGCCAAGAGGGTCCTCATTCTCCTGGCGATAAACATAGCTGTCGGCGGGTTGGTGTACTGGTTCCTCACCGGCCCCAAGTACGGCGAGATAAAAAAGCTCAACGTCGAGCTCGAGCAGCTCACGGCCAAACTCGTCGAGAACAGGCAGATAGCCGCCGACATCCCTAAGTACATACGCGAGAAAGAGGAGATGGAGGCCAAGCTCGCGGCCGCCGTCGCCCAGCTCCCCAATGCCAAGGAGATACCCGACCTCATCGACGGCATCAGCAGCTCCGCCGAGAGGTCCGGCCTGAAGATCCAGATATTCAGGCCGGGCAAGGAAGTGCCCAAGGGCTTCTACGCCGAAGTCCCTGTGAAGATGAATGTCGAGGGCAGGTACGAGAGCCTGTTCGAGTTCAGCGAAAAGATCGGAAGCCTGCCGAGGATTGTGAACCTCGGAGGGATGAATATAGCATCGACGGGGCACAAGAACCGCGTCCCGGTGCTGAAAGCGGATTTCACCGCCACGACCTTCAGGTTCATACCCCAGTCGGAAGTGGCCGATAAAGCAGAGGGCAAACCGGGGAAAAAGAAATGATAAGGATTTTGACCGCGATTATAGCGCTTACGCTGTTCGTCTCCTGCAACAAGGCCGAGGAGCCCCAGCAGCTCCAGATGAAAAAACCGGCCAAGGCCGCCAAGAAGGCTCCTGTGTCTGAGGCGGTTGACATTGCGGCCGGGCTTTCAGGAAGCCTTGATGTCGCCAAACAGAGGAACCCCTTCCAGAGCCACATAATCGTCGCCAAGGGAGCTCCCGGAACCACCCAGAAGGCGAAGGGCCCCCTGGAGTGCTGCGAGCTTGGCATGTTCAAGGTGCTGGCGGCGGTCGTGGGCGTTACCGACAGCGAAGGGTTCGCCCTCATACAGGCCCCTGACGCCAAGAGATACGTCGTAAGGCGCGGGGACGTCATGGGCGCGAGGGACGGAAGGGTAATAAAGATACATTCAATGGGTATGTTGATACGCGAGCACACGAGGGACGAGGACGGCAAGATAAAGTCCACAGAGGACATCGAGCTGAGGTTGGAGAAGAAGTTCTAATAACCCGGATCCCAAGGCTCCGGTTTTCCGGCAAGAGCATGAACGGAGGTCTTAAAATGAGTTTGAGAGAAGTTCGGTTGAGGCAGGCCCTTTTTGCCATGGTACTCGGAGGCGCCCTTGCCGTCACAGGCTGCGCGTCCACCGGCTCGATGAGCGCAGGGGAGGCGGACAAGCAACAGACGCAGGCGGAAGAGGCGGCGCCTGTCTCCGGTGAGCAGAAGGTATCGGTCGAGTACGTCAACGTCGTGGGCGACGGCGACAGGGTGCTCATCGGGACGAGCGGACAGGTGAAGTACACTGTCTTCAAGCTCTCGGACCCCTCCAGGCTCATTATCGACATGCCCGGGACGGACCTTTCGAAGGTGACTTCCCCGATGCAGGTCGGCAACGACTACCTTGGCGAGATAACTGCCGTGACCTACGGCGACGACAAGGACATCGGCAGGATAGTGATAGCCCTCAACGACAACATCGACCACGAGGTCAAGACCGGCGACAACAGCATCCTCGTGAGCCTCTCGAAACTCACCGGGGCGCAGCCGGCCGGGGCCATCATCGGTGCCTCCAGTGAGACGGTGACCGAAGTTGCGCTCGAGGCAGCCCCTGAAGCGCAGGCTGAGAGTGCCGCGGTCTCTTCCGAAGAGCCAGCGGCCGCAAAGCCCGCTTCAAAGGTCCTCAAGGTAAGCTCTTCGAAGGAGGACGGCAACACCGTAATAAGGATAGCGACCGACGGCTTGGCGTCCAAGTACAACTCTTTCGTGCTCTCGGATCCGGCCAGGATAGTCGTAGACGTCCTCGGAGTGTCCAACTCGACCGGCAAGGACGCGCTGAAGCTCCAGGGCTCGTATGTAAAAGGCGTAAGGATAGGCAGCTACGCCGACAAGGCGAGGCTCGTCTTCGATGGTTCCGTCAAGAAGCTCCCGCCTCATGCTATAACGGTCGAGGACGGGGCCATAGTCCTGACGCTCGGCCCGAATGTCACCCCGGTGGCAAAGGCTGAGCCCGCCCCTGCGCGCATGCCCGAGGCAGTGCCAGTAAAGGCTGCCGCAGTGGTCGAGGCGCCCGCTCCGGCTCAGGCCGCGCCTGTTGCCGCCACGGCAATCGAAGGGCCGAAGGTTGAGAAGGTAGATTACAGGAAAGTCGGCGACAAGGGCAGGCTTACCATAGCCAGCTCCGTGAAGCCCGAATACAAGATAAGGGAAGGCAAGGACGGCAAAACGGTCGTCCTCGACATAAAAGGAGCTTCCATACCGGAGGAGCTTACCAGGACTCTGGATGCTTCCAAGCTCAACACCGTGGTCGCGTCGATAAGCTCGTACCAGGAATCTTTGAGCCCCAGGTCGGTGCGCGTTCTCGTGAAGCTCAAGGACAAGGCTACGTATAACGTTCAGGACCTCGAGAACTCCCTTGCGATCGACTTCGTCCAGGCAGCCGCCGCGCCAGCGGCAGAGGCACCGGCAGCCGCAGCCGAGGGAACTGAAAGCTCGGTCATAAACAAGGGCATAAAGCTGCAGGAGCAGGAGTACAACGGCAAGAGGATAGACCTGGACATGATGGACGCCAACGTCTCTGACGTCCTGAGGCTCCTGGCCGAGATAAGCAACCTCAACATCGTCGCCTCTGATGACGTTAAGGGCACCATATCTCTGCGCCTCAAGAACGTGCCCTGGGACCAGGCTTTCGACATCATCCTCAAGTCAAAGGGCCTTGACAGCATACGCGAAGGGAACGTCATAAGGGTGGCACCCGCCGCAAAGGTAAGGGCTGAGAGGGAAGCAGCCCTTACGTCGAGGAAGGCCGAAGAGAAGCTCGAGGACATGGAAATTGAGTTCGTGCCGGTGAACTACGCCACCGCCGACGAGCTGGTCCCGCAGATAAAGGGCGTCCTTTCCGACAGGGGCGACGTCACCACCGACAAGCGCACCAACACACTCATCATAAAGGACATAAGGAGCGGCATCGATTCCGCGAGGAACGTTGTCAAGAAGCTAGATACCACCATACCGCAGGTCCTCATAGAAGCCAGGATAGTCGAAGCGTCCTCGAGCTTCGCCAGGGACCTCGGCATACAGTGGGACGTCAGCTACGGGACCGGCGGCAACCCGACGACGAACCTGTTCGGAGCCTCCGGCACTGAAGGACAGTTTGAAAACCAGGCGCAGATACCCGGCGGCAACATAGTAAGGGCGGACGCACCCAACCAGTACGCGGTGAACCTGCCCGCAACGGGCCTTGCCGGTACTCTCGGCGCTATAGGCTTCCAGGTGGCAAAGCTCGGCGCCAACCCGCTGGTCCTTGACCTCAGGCTCTCGGCCGGAGAATCGCAGGGCCAGCTGAAGACGATATCAAGGCCGAGGGTCACGACCCTCGACAACAAGGAAGCCATCATTGAGCAGGGCGAGTCGATACCCTACGAGACGACCAGCGCTGCAGGCACTTCGACTATATTCATAGACGCCAAGCTGAGCCTCAAGGTCACCCCGCACATAACGCCAGACGGCAGCGTCCTGATGAAGATAGAGGCCACGAGGAACTCGATAGGCCCTGTTTCCTCCGACGCCGGTCCTTCCATTAACAAGAAGGAGTCCAGGACCGAGGTCCTCGTCAAGGACGGCGAGACGACAGTCATAGGCGGCATTGTCATAACCGACAAGAACAACACGGACAGGGGCATCCCCTACCTGATGGACATCCCGGTTCTAGGCTGGCTCTTCAGGAGCAAGTCGGTAGCCGACACCCAGCAGGAGCTCCTTATCTTCATAACCCCGAAGATAATAAAAGACAAGTCGGTAGGTTAGTAAAATGTCTGAAAATCGCTCTTTTTCCCGATCTCTTTGTTAGGGCGGAAGTCAAAATGCTCACATATTGAAATATATGCTGCGCTTTTTACTTCCACGTAAGCCTCGACCTCGGGAAAAATAGCTGATTTTGAAAAGCTCATAATAAAAAAATGCACCCCCAGGGGTGCATTTTTTTATTTATGGGGAAGCGGAAAAGTTATATAAATAAGGCTACTCCATTTTCACAGGGTGACAAGATGCTCAGATACCTTACAGCAGGCGAATCCCATTGCCGGGAGCTTACAGCCATAATAGAGGGGATGCCGGCCGGTCTTGACGTCGCTTCAGCCGACATTGACCGCGAGTTTAAAAGAAGGCAGTCCGGGTACGGCAGGGGCGGCAGGATGAAGATAGAGGCCGACCGCGCGGAGATAACCTCCGGGATAAGGCACGGGAAGACGCTGGGCTCTCCGATAGCCCTCGTGGTGAAGAACAGGGACTGGGAGAACTGGACATCGATAATGTCGCCGGACGCCATCGGCGCCTCCGCTGAAAAAGCCGTCACGAGGCCCAGGCCAGGGCACGCTGACCTGACGGGCGGGCTCAAGTACGGCCACAGGGACCTGCGGAACGTCCTCGAGCGCTCGAGCGCCAGGGAGACGACGATGAGGGTGGCGGCAGGGGCAATCGCAAGGCGCCTCCTGGGAGAGTTCGGCATCGAGGTCTACAGCTGGGTCACGGAGATAGGCGGGGTCAAAGGGAAGTTCACAGGCGCGCCGGGCGCGCTTTTCAGGAGCGCAGAAGGCTCCGAAGTAAGGTGTCCGGACGGTGCGGCCTCTAAGGCCATGATGGAGAGGATAGACAAGGCGAAGGCCGAAGGCGACAGCCTCGGCGGCGCTTTCGAGGTCGTCCTTACCGGAGTGCCTCCGGGGCTCGGCAGCTACGTCCAGTGGGACAGGAAGCTCGACGCCAGGCTCGCCTTCAGCCTCATGTCCATACAGGCCATCAAAGGCGCGGAAGTTGGCCTGGGCTTTTCTGTAGCATCCCTTCCCGGCTCGGAGGTACATGACGAGATATTCTATTCAGCCAAAGGCAAATCGGCCAGGTTCTGGCCCAGGAGGCCGGGCTTTACGAGGAAGACGAACAACGCCGGAGGCATAGAGGGCGGGATGTCCAACGGCGAGCCGATAGTCCTTCGCGCCGCCATGAAGCCAATCCCGACCCTGTACAAGCCGCTCCGTTCAGTGGATATCGAGACGAAAAAGCCATTCAAGGCGAGCGTTGAGAGGTCCGACACCTGCGCAGTGCCCGCGGCCGCGGTCATAGCCGAAGCTGTCGTTGCCTTTGAAGTGGCATCGGCATTTCTTGAAAAATTCGGCGGCGATTCCATATCCGAGACAGGGCGCAACTACACCGCATATCTCGACGAGATAGCACGGTATTGAGCCAGGCCGACCCCCATATGAAAAACGAAGCTGTCAGGAAGAAGATCGGCGTAATACTTACCGGGTTCATGGGCACCGGAAAATCGACAGTCGGAAGGCT
Organism: uncultured bacterium; assembly: GCA_905339405.1. Classification (GTDB taxonomy): domain Bacteria; phylum Desulfobacterota; class GWC2-55-46; order GWC2-55-46; family GWC2-55-46; genus GWA2-54-12. The sequence goes on from CAJPGC010000012.1 coordinate 41,393, forward strand.
CCTTGCCAGAAGGCTCGGTTTCGGCTTCCTCGACCTCGACGAGCTCATCGAGAAAGAGGCCGGTATGGCTGTGAAGGACATCTTCAGCTCTCATGGCGAAGCCCGTTTCAGGGAGCTCGAAGCAAAGGCCATTGAGCGGCTCGCTTCTGGCGCACTAGGAACGGAGCTGGTGGTCTCGACCGGCGGCGGCGCTGTCATAAGCGTGAGGAACAGGTCGCTTCTGAGGAGCTTCGGCCTCCTGGTCTGCCTGAAGGCCTCTCACGAGGAGATATTGAAGAGGGTGGGCAACAGACCGGAGCGGCCCCTTCTTTACGGGCCCGGCAGGGAAGAGAAGTTGAGGGCGCTTCTCGCCGAACGGCAGGAGGCCTACACTGACTGCGACCTCGAAGTGGACACGACCCGGCTTAAGCCCGAAGAGGTAGCCGGATTGATACAGGGATATCTTTCAAGGGCCGTATCTGTCACCGGCCCGGATAAAAAACGCGGCGAAGATTGAAGGGGACATGCGCACTGTAAGGGTAGAGCTGGGAGAGCGGTCGTACGATATCTCGATTGAAAGGGGCATCCTCAAAGAGGCCGGCCCCATGATGAAGGCCCTCGGGCTCAAGGGCTCCGCGGCGATTGTGACGAACCCGACGGTCGCCGCGCTTTACGGCAACACGGTCGTAAAGAGCCTGGAAGCGGCGGGCTTCAAGACGTCCGTCATCATTGTCCCGGACGGCGAGGAGTACAAGAGCCTCGAGGAGGCCGGGAAGGTATTCGATTCTCTAATCGAGGGCAGGTTCGAGCGCACCTCCCCCATAGTGGCCCTCGGCGGAGGCGTCATTGGCGACCTTGCAGGGTTCGTCGCGGCAACTTATCTACGCGGGGTGCCGTTCATACAGGTGCCGACGACCCTCCTTTCGCAGGTCGACAGCTCCGTGGGCGGCAAGACTGCCGTCAACCACCCCAGGGGCAAGAACCTCATCGGCGCGTTCTACCAGCCCAGGGCGGTCTTCATAGACCCGGACGTGTTGAAGACCCTCGAAGAAAGGGAAGTGAGGGCAGGGCTCGCGGAGGTCATCAAGTACGGAGTCATCTGGGACAGCTCGTTTTTCGCCTTCCTCGAGGAGAACGCGGCCCGTCTCCTCGAGCCTGGAGAAGAGATAATAAAGGCGATTGAGAAGTCCTGCGCCATAAAGGCCGAGGTCGTCGGCAAGGACGAACGCGAGGAGGGGCTGCGAGCCATCCTCAACTTCGGCCATACCTTCGGACACGCCATTGAGGCCCTCTCGGGCTACGGCACCTTCAGGCACGGCGAGGCCGTGGCAATAGGCATGGCGATGGCAGCGGAGCTTTCGGCGAAGCTCGGCGGCAGCAAGGAGTGCGCCCCGAGGATAACGGCTCTCCTCAAAAGGCTCGGCATGCCCTCTGAGCCGCCTTCCATAAGCGTGGGCTCTTTTCTTGACGCGATGAAGCTCGACAAGAAAGTCTCGTCCGGCAGGATAAGGTTCGTCCTCGCCTCTAAAATGGGCGAGGTCTTTTTGAAGGAAGTCTGCGAGGACGTATTGAAGGAATTCCTTTCGGGGCAGGGCCGTCAGACGGGGTCTTCCGGAGTTCTCCCCTGACAGGTTTATCTTGACTTAGTTGCTGTTTTTTAATACTTTATGTCATTAAACCGGGGTTCTTTCATGGGCAATATAAAGGCTTGCGACGATATGTTCTTCACCATCACGATGGCCGAGGTCCTCGAAGAGCAGGGCCATTACGAAGACGCCCTCATGATATACAAGATACTCGTCGACACCAACCCCTGGGACCAGTCCCTGGGCATGAGGATAGACAAGCTCAAGAGCCTGGCGGAAAAGGGCAGGAGAAGGCCCCAGAAACAGGACACGGTGGCCTGATGTCCTTCCATGATTTTTTAAAAGAGCTCGTCGAAGGCGTCGACGGCGGGCTGGCCGCCACCCTCATGGGCATGGACGGCATAGCTGTAGAGCAGTACATAAAATCGGACGGCTGCGACGTCGAGACCGTCGGGGTCGAATACGGCAAGGTGATAGAGGAGATAAAGAACGCCTCAAGCCTCCTGAACCTCGGCACAGTCGAAGAGGTGATGGTGGCCACTGCCACGAGCGACCTGCTCCTTCGGATGTCTACGCCTGATTATTACATAGCCTTTGTCCTCGGCCACAACTCGAATATCGGCAAGGCGAGATACCTGGCCAGGAAGGCCGCTGAGCAGGCCGCCGCGGAGCTCATCTGAGATGAAGCCTCTTTACGGGGAAAGGCTCAAAAGGTTCAGGGCCGGGCTTGCAGCGAAAAAGCTCGACGCTTTTTTAGTGACCGACCTGAAGAACATCAGGTACCTCACCGGCTTTACGGGCTCCAGCGCTTACGCGATAGTTTCCGCCGGGAAGGCTTTTTTCCTCACCGACCCGAGATATACCGCCCAGTCGCGCGAAGAGGTAGAGGGCTTTCGCGTAAGGATCTTCAAGAAGGCCCTCGACACCATCGCCCAGACCGTAAGCGAGATGAAGGCCGGGGTGATAGGGTTCGAGTCCGGCTCCCTGAGCTTCGATAACTACTCGAAGCTCAAAAAGGCGCTCCGGCCGAAGGCGGCCCTCAAGCCTTTCGCCGCTCTGGTGAGCGGCCTGAGGAGCGTTAAGGACCCCTTCGAGATAGAGAGGATAAGCGAAGCCGCCAGGCTCCTGGACAGGGGCTTCACCTACGCGATGAAGGTCGTGAAGCCCGGCGCGGTAGAATCTGAAGCGGCCTATTCGATAGAGACTTTTTTCAGGAAGAGGGGGGCAGAGGCCCTCGCTTTCGACACCATAATAGCTTCAGGGGAGCGCGGCGCGCTCCCGCACGGCAAGGCCTCTGAAAAGAGGATAAAAAAGGGCGAGTTTGTCGTCGTGGACATGGGAGCCCTTTTGAACGGATACAACTCCGACGAGACGAGGACCTTTGTTACGGGAAGGCCTTCGGTTAAACAGAAAGAGGTCTACGGAGTCGTCAGGGAGGCGCAGGCCGCGGCAATCGAGAGCGTGAGGCCGGGCGTCAAGGCGTCGGCCGTTGACCTGGCCGCCAGGGGCGTCATTGAAAAGGCCGGTTACGGCAAGTACTTCGGACACGGCACCGGCCACGGGGTAGGGCTCGACATACACGAAGGGCCGGGCCTCGGGCCGGCAAGCCCCGAGCTTCTCGAAGAGGGAATGGTAATAACGGTAGAGCCGGGCATATACATACCCGGATGGGGCGGCGTCAGGATTGAGGACATGGTCCTCGTCACGAAAAACGGAGCCAGGCTCCTTACAAGCACAAACAGGGATCTCGTAATCCTTTGATTGGAGGATAGATGGACATTAAGGATATAAAGAACATATACAAGTTCCTGAGGGAGACCGACATAGTCGAGTTCGAGCTCGAAGGGCCGGACGGCAAGGTAAGGCTGAAAAGAGGGAACGCCTACGCCGTCAGGGAAGCAATGCCGGTCGAGTCCCTGGAGCCCAGGGAGGCCCCGAAGGAAGCGAAAAAAGAGGAGCCAGCGCCTGTAACGAAGGCGGACAATGTCAAGGTCGTCACCTCCCCTATGGTAGGCACCTTCTACCGTTCGCCTTCCCCGGAGGCGGCCTCTTTCGTCGAGGTGGGCAGCGTGGTGAAGCCCGCGCAGACGCTGTGCATCATAGAGGCGATGAAGCTCATGAACGAGATCGAATCCGACCAGGCGGGGGTGATCAAAGCTGTTCTGGTCGAGAATGGCCAGCCTGTGGAGTACGGCCAGCCCTTGTTCCTGATCGCCTAGTTTCCTGGCGCAGCGCCGCCATTCGGGCTTGATGCCCACCTTTCAGCCAGGCTTCCATGTTTGAAAAGATTCTGATCGCCAACCGCGGCGACAACACGCCGCGAAGCGGCTTGTTGCGGCGGAGGCTAACTTCCGCGCTGCGGAAGTTAAGCGCAGCGGCCGGAGCCAAATCGCCCGCTGGGCGTTATGGAGTCGAGAGTGTTTGAGAAGATTCTGATCGCCAACCGCGGCGAAATCGCCCTTCGTATCCAGCGCGCCTGCCGCGAAATGGGTATCAAGACCGTCGTCGTGCACTCCGAGGCCGACGCCGAAGCGAAATACGTGCGCCTGGCCGACGAGTCGGTTTGTATCGGCCCCGCCGCCAGCAGCCAGAGCTACCTCAACATCCCGGCCATCATCAGCGCCGCCGAGGTCACCGATTCGGAAGCCATCCACCCCGGTTACGGGTTCTTGTCCGAGAATGCCGATTTCGCCGACAAAGTCGAGCGCAGCGGCTTCGTTTTCATCGGGCCCCGGGCGGAGACCATACGCCTCATGGGCGACAAAGTGAGCGCCAAGCAGGCCATGCGCGAGGCCGGCGTACCCTGCGTGCCAGGGTCCGAAGGCGCCTTGCCCGACGAACCCAAGGAAATCATCCGCATTGCCCGAGGCGTCGGCTACCCGGTGATCATCAAGGCCGCGGGCGGTGGCGGCGGACGGGGCATGCGTGTCGTGCATACCGAGGCCGCACTGCTCAACGCCGTGAGCCTCACCCGCAGCGAGGCCCAGGCGGCCTTCGGCAACCCCATGGTGTACATGGAGAAGTACCTGGAGAACCCGCGGCACGTGGAAATCCAGGTGCTTGCCGACGAGCACCGCAATGCCATCTACCTGGGCGAGCGGGATTGTTCGATGCAGCGCCGCCATCAGAAGATCATCGAAGAGGCGCCCGCTCCCGGCATCGCGCCGCGCATCATCGCCAAGATCGGCGAGCGCTGCGCCGATGCCTGCCGGCAGATCAGCTATCGCGGCGCCGGCACCTTCGAGTTTCTTTACGAAAACGACGAGTTCTATTTCATCGAGATGAATACCCGGGTTCAGGTCGAGCATCCTGTCACCGAGATCGTCACGGGCATCGACATCGTGCAGGAACAGATTCGTATCGCCGCGGGGGAAAAGCTACGCCACCGTCAACGCGACATCGAAAAATCCGGCCACGCGCTGGAGTGCCGCATCAACGCCGAGGACCCCTTCACTTTCGTGCCTTCTCCTGGCCGCATCACCTCCTGGCATCCGCCCGGCGGGCCAGGCATCAGGGTGGACTCGCACGTCTACCATGGCTACTTCGTGCCGCCACACTATGATTCCATGATCGGCAAAGTCATCGCCTTCGGCGAAACCCGCGAGCAGGCCATGGCGCGGATGCACGTGGCGCTTTCGGAAATGGTGGTCGAAGGTATCAAGACCAATATCCCGCTGCATCAAGAGCTCCTGGCCGACGAGATGTTTCGGCGCGGTGGCACTTCGATCCATTACCTCGAGCAGCGCCTGGCGAAAACCAAGAAGTCCGGTGCCTGAGGTGGCCTTCCTCGCCCTGCACTTCGAAGCTGACGCCGAGGGCGCCCAACGCTGGTCCGATGCACTGCTCGATGCGGGCGCTCTGGCCGTGGACATTGCCGACGCGTCTGCCGGGACCAGCGCCGAATCGCCGCTTTATGGCGAACCCGGCGATCCCTCGGGCGCGGTTCCGGCCTGGACCCGCAATCGTGTGCTCGCACTGTTTTCACAAGACGTGCCGGCGCGCGCCATGGCCGAAACACTTGCCGCCGAGCTCGGTCTGCCCAAGGTTGTGGGATGGGCGGAACAGCAGGTCGACGATCAGGACTGGGTACGCTTGACGCAAGCGCAATTCGGTCCTCAGCATGTGAGTCCCAGGTTGTGGGTGATTCCGAGCTGGAGCGAGCCGGTCGATGAGACGGCGATCAACATCATGCTCGATCCGGGACTTGCCTTTGGCACGGGCAGCCACCCCACGACCCGCCTGTGCCTGCGCTGGCTGGATGCGCATCTCTCGCCCGGGGACGCCGTGCTGGACTATGGCTGCGGTTCCGGACTGCTGGCCATCGCGGGTGCACTGCTCGGAGCGGCGCCGGTGCATGGCGTGGATATCGACCCGCAGGCCGTGCACGCCGCGACCGAAAACGCCTTGCGCAATGAAGTCGCCGCCGAGTTCTTCCTGCCCGATGTCCTGCCCAGCCGAAGTTACGATGTGGTGGTGGCCAACATTCTTACCAAGCCGTTGTGCGCGCTAGCGCCACTACTGTGCGAACAGACCGCGAGCGGCGGCGCCCTGCTGCTTTCCGGCATTCTGCGCGAACAAGCGGACGAAGTCATAGCCGCCTACGCGCCCTGGATCACACTCCAAACCTGGCGCGAAGAGGACGGCTGGGTCGCCCTGGCCGGGGTCAAACCCTTGGGCGCAGCCGAGAGATCCCAAGCGGGCGCAAGCCAAGGACCGGAGCGGATGCAGTCCGCGAACCGCGGTCACCCCCTCCCGCCCAAAGGGGGAGGCGGGAAGGTACAACCATGACCGCGCCGCTCCATACCCGCTGCCCGAAGTGCCAAACCGTCTTCCGCATCACCGCGGAGCAGCTCTCCTTGCGCGAAGGCCGCGTGCGCTGCGGACAGTGCCAGGCCGTGTTCGATGGCAGGATGTATCTGGTCGAGTTGCGGCACAAGGCGCTGGCGCGCCCCGAATACGAGCTGGAGGAAGGATTCGATCCGACCAAAGGCCCGCCGACCATGACGCTGCGGCGGCCCATAGGAAGTGAGGGCGAAGCGCCGCAGGCCAGCGCTTTGCCGGCGGATCGCGACGAAGAAGCACCGCTGCGTCTGCCCGGGGAACTCGCCACGGCGCGCCGTCGGCTCAGCGCGGGCGAATTGTGGGGCTATGGCCTGGCCACCCTGTTTTTGCTCGTTTTGCTGGCGGCGCAAATGGTCTACGGTTTTCGCGACCGGCTGGCCGCGGAGTACCCTGAAGTCGGTGACATCCTGCGTCCGGCTTGCCTGCAATTGGGCTGCCGCATCGGGCCGCCGCACGAGCCGGGGCGTATCACCATTGAAGCCTCCGATCTGCAAGCCGATCCCGCGCGCAAGGGCCTGCTCGTGTTTTCCGCGACGCTGCGCAATCGCGCAGCGTTTGTTGTGGCCTACCCCCATCTCGAGCTGGCGCTGCAAGATGTCCAGGGACAGGTCGTGTCGCGAAGAGTGTTTGGACCGGCGGAATACCTCGGCCCCAAAGCCAGCGCCGAGCGCGGCCTCCCGGGAGGAGAGGAGTATTACCTCAGCTTGTATCTCGATGCCGGCGCCTTGCGCGCCGAAGGCTACAAGGTCGAGACCTTTTACCCCTGAGCCGGCAAAGCCGCTTTTGTGGACTTAGGCCTAGTTCTGTTCCCAGGGTAAGCCAGCCGCCCGCCAGCCGCCGAGCGTACTGCGATGGCCATGTTCGTCGCGGTTGCCTTCGAAGCCTTCCAGCACGTTGAAGCAGCATTCGTAACCCGCGGCAGTCGCGGCGCGGGCGGCCAGGTCGGAACGGGCGCCACTGCGGCAGACGAAAAGCAGCGGCGCCTGCCGGTCCGGAACCGCGGATTGCACCTCGGCGATGAAACGCTCATTGAGGTGCATGTCGGGATAGGCCTGCCACTCGATCAGCGGAATGCCCGGGATGTGACCCACCCAGTCCCATTCCGCATTGGTGCGCACATCGATCATGCGCGCATCGGGCGATTCCTGAAGCAGGGCTGCGGCCTCGCGCGGGGTCAACGCACCAAAATAGGGCAAACCCATTTCGGCGCCGCGTTTTCGCGCAATGGCAAGCAAATCATCAAGTTGGCTCATATAGGCAGTTCCCGGCGAAACAATTCCGGCAGCGTCCGCAGCCACTTGCGGCAGCGCTACGTGCTTGGGAAAAACCACTAGTATAGGGCAGAGCGGGGACGATCGCAGCACCCACCCAATCGACGCGGAGCCCCAGGACGCTCGACGGATCGGACCTAGGCCGGACGCGCCGGAACCCAGAAGGATCGCCCTGGGGTGCCGAGTGGCGGAAAACAAGGAACAAACCCCGGGACCAACAAGGGGAGAAGCCTCTTGGATATCCCCCGCCAGGAACAAAGGGGCAAGCCCCCTGTAAACCCCTAGATTAGACTCTTCGGCTCAATTCTCTTCCGGAATTGTCAAGACTTCAGACCTTCGTGAATGATGTCGCGCCTCGGGTTCGGATACCGAGCTTGCAGGCTTGGCTTAGACCGCCGTCGGAGGTGGGGTTCGATCGCCTGCGAGCGCGCTGCCATGACCTGGGCAAATCGACTAAAATGATGCCTAGGCACGCACGGCGCCCCGAACGCACCACGATGGTGCGGTTTCTGTCGCGTGCACCACGGTTGCGCGCGCTCTCGACTGCGCCCGTTGCTATCAGCTCAGTTTCTTGCGGTTCCGACGCATGGCATGAATGCTGCTTTGTGCCTCGACGTCACTATTTATGCTCTCAGACTTTCCCCTAGGAGAAAACCATGGCGGCAGCCGATGTACTCAAGATGATTCAGGAAAAAGAGGTCAAGTTCGTCGACCTCCGTTTCACCGACACGCGCGGCAAAGAGCAGCACGTGACCGTGCCCTCGCACCAGTTTGGCGCCGACAAGTTCGAGTCCGGCCATGCCTTCGACGGCTCCTCGATCGCCGGCTGGAAAGGCATCCAGGCCTCCGACATGCTGCTCATGCCCGATGCCGACACCGCCAACATCGACCCCTTCATGGACGAAACCACGCTCAACATCACCTGTGACGTCGTCGAGCCCTCCGATGGCAAGGGTTACGAGCGTGACCCGCGGTCTCTCGCCAAGCGCGCCGAGGCCTACCTCAAGTCCACCGGCCTGGGCGACATCGCTTACTTCGGCCCCGAGCCCGAATTCTTCATCTTCGATTCCGTCGAATGGTCGGTCGACATGTCGGGCTCTTATTGCCGCGTGTTCTCCGAAGAAGCGGCTTGGTCCACCGCCGAGAAGTTCGAGGGCGGCAACAAAGGTCACCGTCCCACGATCAAGGGCGGCTATTTCCCGGTACCGCCGGTCGATTCGCTGCAAGACATCCGGTCGGCGATGTGCCTGGCGCTCGAGGAAATGGGCGTCGAAGTCGAGGTGCATCACCACGAAGTGGCCAACGCCGGCCAATGCGAAATCGGCACCCGGTTTAACACCCTTGTGAAGCGCGCCGACTGGCTACAGGTGATGAAGTACGTCATTCACAATGTGGCCCATGCCTACGGCAAAACCGCGACCTTCATGCCCAAGCCCATCGTCGGCGACAACGGCTCGGGCATGCACTGCCATCAGTCGGTGTGGAAGGGCGGCCAAAACCTCTTCGCGGGCAACGGCTATTCCGGGCTTTCCGACTTCGCGCTTTATTACATCGGCGGCATCATCAAGCATGCCCGCGCGCTGAATGCCATCACCAATCCCGGCACGAATTCTTACAAGCGCCTGGTGCCAGGCTTCGAAGCGCCGGTGAAGCTGGCTTATTCCGCCCGCAACCGCTCGGCCTCGATCCGCATTCCCTACGTGCCCAACCCCAAGGGGCGCCGCATCGAGGTGCGCTTCCCCGATCCGACCTGCAATCCTTACCTGGGCTTCGCCGCCATGCTGATGGCCGGCCTCGACGGCGTGCAGAACAAGATTCACCCCGGCGATCCCGCGGACAAGAATCTCTACGACCTTCCGCCCGAAGAAGACGCGAAGATTCCGACCGTCTGCTCGTCGCTCGACCAGGCGCTTGAATACCTCGACCAGGACCGCGAGTTCCTCACCCGCGGTGGCGTGTTCACCAACGACATGATCGACGCTTACATCGACTTGAAGATGGAGGAAGTGACACGCTTCCGCATGACCACGCATCCGGTCGAATACGACATGTATTACAGCCTGTAAGCGGTTTCGCGCTTTAGGGCGTTGATCAAGGGGCGGCTTGCCGCCCCTTTTGCATTTCCGTCCAAATCACCTACACTCGTACCCATGGATGCCGCAGAACCGAACCCCACGAGATTTTCGCGTCCGCTCGGTGCCTTGCTGGGGGCGTCTTGTCTGGCGTTCGCAAGCGTCGCCTGGGCCGATATCTGCAAGTACGTCGACGCCGAGGGGCGGGTGATCTACTCCAACCTGCCGGTAAAAGGGGCCAAGCGCCTGTCCTGCGACGTCACCCTCGATGCGGGCAGCAACGGCGGGAAGAGTGCCCGCAATGCGCCGAGTCCCGCGGGGTTTCCCAAGGTCGACGGGGCCACGCAAAAAGGGCGCGATGATTTGCGCCGCAAGGTCCTCGTAGAGGAGCTTGCTGCCGAAGAAAAGCTTTTCGCCGAAGCGCGTGGAGTCTATCGCGAGGGCACGCCCGAGCGCTTGAGCGAGGAACTGGGCAACGACGCAAAGTATCGCGAGCGCGTTGCCAAGCTGAAGCAAAACCTTGCCGTGCACGAGAAAAACGTCGCGGCCCTCAAACAGGAACTGGCGAAAATCAAGTAGCCGGGCGCGTTTATTGCTTCATTGGACGGGGTGGACCTGACCATGAGCGCAAGCAGCAACCCGCAGCCTTTCCCCGGCCTCGATCTCTTGGCGACGGCGGTGTTGCTGCTCGAACGCAACCTGCGCATCAACTACGCCAACCCAGCCGCGGAGAATCTGTTCGAGCTTTCCCGCAAGCAGCTCCTGGGCCAACCGCTGGCCGGTCTGTTCGTGGATGCCGCGTCGCTGATGCAGGCCATCGACAAGGCGCTCATGAGCCGCGGGAGTTTCACCGAACAGGAAATCGAATTGGCAATGCCGGCCCGCCATAAGCTTCATCTGTCCTGCACGGTGACGCCCATCGAACAGGGGACGGCGGTACTGCTGGTGGAGCTGCGGCACATCGATCAGCAACTGCGCATCGCGCGCGAGGAGCGCTTGCTGGAGCAGCAGCAGGCCAATCGGGAACTCATACGCAACCTGGCGCACGAAATCAAAAACCCTTTGGGCGGCATTCGAGGGGCGGCGCAGCTGCTGGAGCACGAACTCGGCCAGCCGCAGCTCTCGGAATACACTCAGGTGATCATCAGCGAGGCCGACCGCTTGCAGGCGCTGGTCAATCGGCTGCTCACGCCCCACCGCCTGCCCAACTTTCGCGCCACCAACATCCACGAAATCCTGGCACGGGTCCGTAGCCTCATCCTCGCCGAATACCCTCAGGGGATCGCCATCCACAACGACTTCGACATCAGCCTGCCAGAGTTGGAGTGTGACCCTGAACAGATCCTCCAGGCCGTGCTCAACGTGATGCGTAATGCCGCGCAAGCCTGCCACGGCAAGGGCGAGATTCGCGTCATCACCCGCGTCGCTCGCCAAGTCACTCTGGCGCGCAAGCGGCACCGATTGGCGCTGTCACTGCAAGTCGAAGATAACGGTCCGGGTGTGCCGGGCGAGCTCTTGGAACGCATCTTCTATCCCCTGGTTTCAGCGCGCGAAGGCGGCACCGGCTTGGGCCTGACCATCGCGCAGACCTTCATCGCACAGCACCAGGGCACCATTGAGTGCCAAAGCGAACCCGGGCGCACGGTCTTCACCATTCTGCTGCCGCTCACCGCGGCACCTCACCGAAACGGACACACACCATGAAACCGATCTGGATCGTCGATGACGACCGTTCGATACGCTGGGTGCTGGAAAAGGCCCTGGCACGGGAGGAAATCCCTTTTCGCAGTTTCTCGACCGCCTATGAGGTCTTGCAGGCGCTCAGCCAAAGCCGGCCGCAAGTGCTGGTGAGCGACATCCGCATGCCGGGCGACTCGGGCCTGATGCTACTCAACAAGGTGAAGGAGCGTCACCCGGAGATTCCGGTCATCATCATGACGGCCTACTCTGACCTGGACAGCGCCGTGGCGGCCTTCCAGGGCGGCGCCTTCGAGTATCTGCCCAAACCCTTCGATGTCGATCACGCGGTGGCGCTGATCCGGCGAGCTGCCGCGCAGGCGAGCTTGCCGGCGGAGAATGGTGCCGCGACGGGCGAAGCGCCCGAGATCCTGGGCCAGGCGGCGGCCATGCAGGATGTGTTCCGCGCCATCGGGCGGCTGTCGCAATCGGCCGCCACGGTGTTGATCACCGGCGAATCAGGCACCGGCAAGGAATTGGTGGCCCGCGCCCTGCACCGCCACAGCCCGCGAGCGGCGGGTCCCTTCATCGCGATCAACACTGCGGCGATCCCCAAAGACTTGCTCGAATCCGAACTCTTCGGCCACGAGCGCGGCGCCTTCACCGGAGCGCAAGCGGCGCGCCGCGGCCGTTTCGAACAAGCTGAAGGCGGTACGCTGTTCCTCGACGAAATCGGCGACATGCCGCCTGATCTGCAGGTGCGCCTCTTGCGCGTGCTGGCCGATGGCGAGTTTTATCGCGTCGGCGGTCATCAGCCCCAAAAGGCCAATGTACGCATCATCGCAGCCACCCACCAGAACCTCGAAGAACGTGTCCGCCAGGGTCTCTTCCGCGACGACCTTCTGCATCGGCTCAACGTCGTGCGCCTAAGGTTGCCGCCGCTGCGGGAACGCACCGAGGACATCGCGCTCCTGACCCGTCATTTCCTGCGCAAGAGCGCCCAGGACCTCAACGTCGAACCCAAGCAGCTCTCCGAAGCTGGGCTCAAGGCGCTGCTGCGCTTTCCTTTTCCGGGCAATGTGCGCCAACTCGAAAACGTTTGCCATTGGCTCACCGTCATGGCCCCGGGCCAGGTCATCGACCCCGCCGACCTCCCGCCCGAACTCAAGGAAGCGCCTGCGGTCGCCGAAACGAGCAGCGGCACGAGCTGGCATCAGGCGCTGGACCGCGAAGTCGCCCAGGCGCTCACCCGCGGCGAAGAAGCCGTGGGCGACCGCCTGCAGCGCGAATTCGAACGCACCCTCATCCTGAGGGCACTGCAACACACCGGCGGGCGGCGCATCGAAGCGGCGCACTGGCTGGGCTGGGGGCGCAACACCTTGACGCGCAAGATCCAGGAACTGGGGATCGATGCGGAGAAGGCCTGAACCCAGGCCCCCGACAACACGCAGGGGTAGGGCAAGGTCGAGGTCGCGCCACGCACTCGGCCCAACGTGACACCAAGCCAGGTGCCGCGAAGCCACGGCCGCTTGCCCCACCTGCCTGCACTGTGGTTCCATAAACCCACCCGTTGCCACCCAGGTCTTGGCGTGACTCAATCCCTGCTTGAATTCCCCCTCGATTTCCCGGTCAAAGTGCTCGGCCGCACTCAGCCAGGGTTCGCACAGGAAATCCTGGAGCTGGTGCTGCAATACGCCCCGGACTTCGAAAGTTCGCAGATGCACATGCGCCCCAGCCGCGAAGGCAAATATTTGAGTCTCACCTGCACCCTACGCGCCACCTCGCAGGCGCAGCTCGACGCGCTCTACCAGGCGCTCACCCGTCATCCCGGCGTGGTCATGGTGCTGTGATGCGCACCCACCAGATCAAACACGGCCACGCCGACTTCAGCGACCTCGAAGCCGAGGCGCGGCATCCCAAGCATGGCCCGCTTCCCGAGCCGGTGATCAAACGCTTTGGCGTGGTCGAATACGAACCCGCGCTCAAGGCCATGCAGCGCTTCACCGAGCTGCGGCAGGAAGACACCCCGGACCAGATCTGGCTCTTGCAGCATCCGCCGGTCTTCACCCTGGGACTCAACGGCAAGCCCGAACACCTGCTACACGATCTGGGCATACCGGTGATCAAGGTCGATCGCGGCGGCCAGATCACCTACCACGGGCCGGGGCAACTGGTGGTCTACCTGCTCCTGGATCTCAAGCGCCTGCACCTCGGCGTGCGAGACCTGGTGCGGCGCATGGAGCATGCCGTGATAGAATTGTTGGCCAATTTCGGTGTTGCCGCGCAGGGGCGCGAAGACGCTCCCGGCGTTTATGTCCACGAGGCCAAGGTTGCGGCGCTGGGGCTTCGGGTCAAGCGCGGCTGCACCTATCATGGTCTAGCACTCAATGTCGACATGGACCTCAAACCCTTCGCGGCGATCAATCCCTGCGGTTACGAAGGCTTGGCCGTCACCCAGCTCAAGGACCTCGGCATCGAGCCCGACCTGCCGCACATCGCCGAGCAACTGCTGAAGAAGCTCCTCAAGAATCTCTACTGACCGCGCGCAGCGCGCGAGCCCCCAAGACCCCATGACTGAAAAAACCGCCGGCCTCAAACAAAAAGGCGAGGCCAAGACCGCGCGCATCCCGGTGAAAATCGTTCCGGCGGAACGGCTCAAGAAACCCGAGTGGATTCGCGTCAAGGCGGGTTCGGGGGCGCGGTTCCAGGAAATCAAGCGCACTTTGCGCGAGCACCATTTGCACACCGTTTGTGAAGAGGCGTCTTGCCCCAATATCGGCGAGTGCTTCAGCCGCGGCACCGCCACCTTCATGATCATGGGCGACATCTGCACCCGGCGCTGCCCCTTCTGTGACGTCGGGCACGGCCGGCCGCTGCCGCTCGATCCGCAGGAGCCCCAAGCGCTTGCCGCCACGGTGGCGGCGATGCGCCTGTCCTACGTGGTGATCACCAGCGTCGACCGCGACGACCTGCGCGACGGGGGGGCCGCGCATTTTCGCGATTGCGTGCGCGAATTGCGGCAAAGTTCGCCCGGCACACGTATCGAAATCCTGGTCCCCGATTTTCGCGGCCGCGTGGACCTGGCGCTCGAAGTACTGGGCGAGGCCCTGCCCGATGTCTTCAACCACAACCTCGAAACCGTGCCGCGGCTCTATCGCCAGGCGCGGCCCGGCGCCGACTATGTCCATTCGCTGGCTTTGCTCCAAGGGTTTCGTGAGCGCTATCCCGGCATCACCACCAAATCGGGCCTGATGGTGGGCTTGGGCGAAACCGACGAAGAAATCCTTGCCACCTTGAGCGACCTGCGTGCCCATGAGGTGGACATGCTTACCCTGGGGCAATATTTGCAGCCCTCGGCTGGGCACCTGCCGGTGCTGCGCTACGTCACGCCGGCGCGCTTTCGAGAGTTCGAACAGCAAGCCCTGGCCCTGGGCTTCAAGCACGCCGCCGTCGGTGCCATGGTGCGGTCGAGCTACCACGCCGATCAACAGGCGCATGGAGTCTTGAACGTCCCGTAGTGGGTTCACCTATAAGGTGATGATCCAGACACACCCGCAGACTTTGTCCCGCCTGACGGGTAGCGAATAGATGAGCGGTCAAGGGAGGTTTTTAGGTTCAAGCCTGCGCCGCGGCGAGTTCGCGGCTTGCCGCGCGCAGCACCCGCAGCGACGAACTCAGAAGCAGCACAAGGAGCCCCAGCGCGACCACCCGATCCGGCCAGGCCGATCCGGTCAGCCACACCGCCCCGGCCGCCACGAAGACCGACAAATTCGCGGCAATGTCGTTGCGCGAGCACTCCCATACCGAAGTCATGTTCACGTCATCATCACGGTGGCGCCAGAGCAGGAACAGGCAAGCCGAATTCGCGGCTAAACCGAGCAGGCTGAATACGCCCATTACTTCGAAAATGGGCACACTCGGCACCCCTAGGCGATAGATGAGCTGGCCCGCCACCACCATCGCCGCCAGAAAGATCAGCGCTCCCTTGAACAAGGCCACGCGCGCCTTGGTGCCCGCACCCTGCCCGACGGCGTAAAGGCTCAAGCCGTAGGTCAGCGCATCGCCGAAATTGTCGAGGCTGTCGGCCAAGAGCGCGCTGGAGCGCCCATAGAGAGCGGCGGCAACGATCACCAAAAACATCAGCGCATTGATGACCAGCACTGCGCGCAGCGTGCCCCGCTGGCGCTCGCGCAGGCGCTCCAGGGCGCAATCGTGGTCGCAACAGCCGCTCAAAACCCGAAGCTCTTCATGCGCAGGCGGGGTGCGTCGCGCCGGGCGGCGCTTGCCGAAGCCAAAAAGACCTCAAGCCTCCTCCAGCCAGGCCCGGATGTGTTCATATACCTCGCGGTGATGCAGCAGTTCGAGGTGGCCACAACCTCGCACGACGCGCCGGTGCGCTGTGGCGAAGTGCAGGCTGCGGGTCGGGTCATGGTGCTCGCCCAGGGCGCTGGCCACCGGCACCAAGCCGTCGCCCGGCAGGCGTCGTTCGGGCATCTGTGTGTCGGTCTCGCGGCTCGCCGCCAGGGTGTAGCAGCGCACGCCGCGTGGCAGGGGCAGGGGCGTGCGCGGATCATGGGTGTGTTCCTTGGCCTGGCCTTGCCAGTCGGTATCCAGGAGGTTGCCGTAGCGCAAATCCTTCACGCCTGCGCTGCGGATTTTTCCCAGCCGGGCGAAGGGCGCGGTGTAGGGGCTGATACCCACCAGCACATCCACCCAGTTGCCGGCGCGCTCCAGCGGGGCACCATGATGCGGGCTACCCAGAAAGACGAGCTTGACGAGGCGCCTGGGCCATTCCAGGCGCGAGCGCCGTGCGTAGTGGACCGCGCTGCGCGCCACCAGGCCGCCCATGCTGTGCCCCAAGATCGTCAACTCGCGCAGCTCCTGCGGCCACTCGCGCAGCAGCGTCTCCAACAAGTGCGCCAGCGCGCGGCCGTTCTTGGAGATGTGTTCCCCGCTGTTGTAGTAAAGGTAAAGCGGCGTCAAGCCAAGTTCCCGTGCCAGCGCCTCGCCATGGTCGTGCCGCTCGCGACGCCATTGCAAATCGTTCATGCACAGACCATGAACGAGCAGCAGCACGCGTCCCTGCGGCGCCTCGATTTCGCGCCCCAAGGCCTCGCGTTCGAGGGTCAGCGCGTGACCTTGTTGCCGCAATTGCATGCCAATCGCCAGCGGATTACCCGATGCGGCCAAATAATCGCCCAACACGCCATTGAGCGCGGCTCGCACCGCATCGCCGCGCGGTGAACCATGACGCCCGCGCAGCAGCGGCGAGAGCTTTGCCAGGGCGGCGTCGAGGCCAAGCCCCACCACCCGCGTCACGCCGCGCACGCCGCCGTACACCATACCGGTGATGCCGCGGGTGCGCCCGGGAGGCGCGGCGCCCACCACCGGCGCGAGGCCCGCGATGTTGCGGTGCATACTCTCCACGATGCCCGTCACACCCAACACCGCATCGACCGCCAAGCGGCTCGCGCCGCGCAGATAGACGAGGCTTTCGGGCAGGGCAGGCGGGGGCTCCTGCCCTAAGGTGCCTGCCTCACTACCGACGATTCGTTCCGGCATGTTGGGTGCCAATCGTATTGACGATGACTTAGGATCAGCCGTAACGCGCCGCGTTCAAGTCCGCAGCTCTCCACTGCCCAACACCACCCACTTCTGGCTGGTGAGCCCCTCCAGGCCCACCGGACCGCGGGCGTGAATTTTGTCGGTGGAGATGCCGATTTCGGCCCCCAGGCCGTACTCGAAGCCGTCGGCGAATCGCGTCGAGGCATTGACCATAACCGAGGCGGAATCCACTTCGCGCAGGAAGCGGCGGGCGCGGGCATAGTCGTCCGTGACGATGCAGTCGGTGTGCTGCGAGCCAAACGCGTTGATGTGCTCGATGGCCTCATCGATGCCGGGCACGGTGCTGATGGCCACGATGGGCGCGAGAAATTCGGTGCGGAAATCCGCTTCGGTCGCGGCGATCACTTTGGGAATGCCGGCGACTTCGAGAATGGTGCGCGACTCAGGGCAACAACGCATTTCCACACCTTTGTCGGCGTAGATTTTGCCGAGCTTGGGCAGGAAGTAGCAGGCTACCGCCTGCGCCACCAGCAGCGACTCCATGGTGTTGCAGGTGCCATAACGCTGAGTCTTGGCGTTGTCGGCGATGGCGAGCGCCATCTCGAGATCGGCGCGCTCGTCCACGTAGACATGGCAAATGCCGTCGAGGTGCTTGATCACCGGCACGCGCGCTTCGCGGCTGATGCGCTCGATCAGGCTCTTGCCGCCGCGCGGTACGATCACGTCGACGAATTCCGGCATGGTGATGAGCGCGCCCACCGCGGCGCGATCAGGGGTGTCGACCACTTGCACGCAGGTCTCCGGCAGTCCAGCCGCGGCGAGCCCTTCGCGCACGCAGGCGGCGATGGCCTGGTTGCAGCGCAGCGCTTCCGAACCGCCCCGCAAAATGGCCGCGTTGCCGGCCTTGAGGCACAAGGCGGCGGCATCGGCGGTGACATTGGGGCGCGCCTCGTAAATGATGCCGATCACGCCCAGAGGCACGCGCATCTTGCCCACCTGGATGCCCGAAGGCCGCAGCTTGAGATCGGTGATTTCGCCCACCGGGTCGGGCAGGCGCGCCACTTGCCGCAAGCCTTCGGCGATCGCGGCCACCCCTTTGGAATTCAGGGTCAGGCGGTCGAGCAGGGCCGCGTCCAGCCCCGCGGCGCGGGCGGCGGCAAGATCTTGCGCATTGGCCGCAAGTAGTGCCTGCTCCTCGCGCTCGATGGCGTTCGCCATGGCGAGGAGTGCCGCGTCTTTCTTGCGGGTATCGGCGCGTGCCAGTTCGCGCGAGGCGGCGCGGGCGCGGCGGCCGAGTTCC
>CAJPGC010000013.1 GCA_905339405.1 uncultured bacterium
CCTCGTCCATTTGACAATAAAACCTAACGGTGCGAAAATATTAAGGAAAGCATGTGCTGTCCATCAGGGCGGCCTTTTATGCTTATTTCCGGAAGGAGGAGCTCAAATGGCAACAAAACTTGACCCTATCGCGGAGTTCCGCGATGACCACAGGAAAGTCCGCGACGCGGTCCTTACGATATCAGAGGCGCTTCGCGACAAGGACGTAAAGAAGGCGAGGGAGGTGCTCGGGGTACTTAACGAGCTTACCGGACCGCACTTCAGGTACGAGGAGGAGAACCTGTACCCGGCCCTGAGGAAGTACCTGGGCGAGTACGTCGACTCGCTTTACAAGGAGCATGACTCGGTAATAAAGACGGCAAAGGTATGCGCCGGTCTCCTCGCGAAGGACACCCTTACGGACAAGGAGTCCCAGGAGGCCACCAGCGCGGCCATGCAGATGCTTGTCCATGTCTCCAACTGCGACGGGCTGGCCATCCTTTCCGAGAGGTTCAACTCCGGCGAGATGGATGAGCTCGCGAAGTCTTTCGAGAAGGCGCGAGCCGCCGGTGTGACCCTCCTGGATTGGGCCGACACGATAAGAAAACAGCAGAAAAAGGCGTGACGATGGAAGAGGCGAAAAGACCGTACAGGTACTGCATATTCCTTCACTCGGGCTCCTACGACAGGGTCTTCCAGGCCATGTCCATAGCCAACGTCGTGCTCGCAACAGGCGGCGAGGTCCACATATTCTTCAGCTACGGGGCCTTGCGCCGTCTCGTGAAGGGCAGGACCGACGACGCCGTTATCGAAGGCGAGCCGCCCTTTTTTCAATCTGAGATTGAAAAAAACCTCGGCAGGGGGACCCTCGAGCCGATAAGCGAGATGATAGGTATGGCGAAGCGTTTCGGGCGGTTCAGGATATACGCCTGCACCGGCTCGATGGCAGTCCTCAACATTGCGCGCGACGAGCTCATAGGCGCGGTCGACCAGAGCATGGGGCTCGTCTCGTTTCTTCAGCTGGTGCAGGAGGCCGACCAGGTGCTGTACATCTGACGGCCATAGGTTGATTGCGGGTAAAGGCCCTCGAAAGAGGGCCTTTTTTTGAGACAACTCATGGGACCGAAGGGGGGCGTCATGGTCAGGACCGGCTCTGTTTATTCTCCGGCGCACAAGGAGGACGGTTGGAGGCTCCTGGTGACCAGGTACTGGCCCAGGGGCGTAAAGAAAGAACGGGTCGATCAGTGGATGCGTGGGCTCGGGCCCTCGGCTGAGCTCATAAAAGACTGGAAGTCAGGGTCTATAGGCTGGGGCGAGTTCGAGAGGCGCTACAGGGCCGAGTTCAAGGACGTTGAAAAGAAAAAGCTATTCATCGAACTGAAGGAGACAGTCGCGGAGAAAGGCGACGTTGTCCTTCTTTGCACCTGCAAGGAAGAGGAGAAGCATTGCCACAGGCATCTTCTCAGTTCAATGCTGCGGGGCGGCTCTTGATGACGCTGTCGGTTATGATGAGGTCGGAGAGCCTGAAGACGCGTTCCCGGCTTAGGGTCTTTTTGCCGCTGTCCTGCTCGTAGGTGACTGAAAGAGACATCTCGATTGGTGTCTTTTCTGCCTCTTTCAAAGTCATGTTGGTGAAGGTGGCCGCTTTTTCGATCTCCGGCGTAAGGAGTTTATAGAGGGCTGTCGCGTCTATCCGGGAGGATGGCGGCACGTCGGCCTGCCTGGTTGCCTTCACTGAAGAGCCCCTGTAGCTGAGAGCCGCGCCGGTCACGTGGATCTTCTCGGCGGTCCTGTTCTCAAGGAAGAGCTTGCCCTTTTGGAATACGGCCTTGAGTGAAGGGTCCTCCGCCTCGATTGTCTCCGGCAGGGCCCCTTTTATGTCCTTCGAGACAATTATGGCCCTAGCGACGGGGGGCGGGCCCTGGATGCCGGTAATCCTGGGCGGGCAGTCGTACTTCAGGTGGTACGGCTCAAGGTGCTCGGGCCCGCAGAAGACAGGGTAGTCCCTGGTGGCGCTCCTGAGGGCCGATTCGAGGTCAGACCTCTGGACGTGCAGGGAGGTCTCTATCGACGCGAGTTTCTCCTCGAACTCGGCCGGGGTACCGGTTATGGAGAGCGACGGCGCGGCAGGCGGCTTCAGCTCCGTGAGGGCGTTGCGGTTGACCCTAATGATTATGTCGGCGTACAGGTCGTTGGCATAGAGCCCTGATTCGTCGTCGATTCTCTTGTCGACTTTAGCCGGGGCCGTGCTGTTGTAGTACTCGTCCCTGTACTTCGTGAACATCTCGGAGAGCTCTTCGTTCCTGTCCTCTACGACGTCTGTCAGGGCCATGAACCTCTTTATGAGCTCTTCCCTTTTTTCCTCCAGCCCGGAGTTTTTCAACGCCTCGGCAACTGCCTTGTCGTAGGCGGCCTGGTCAAAGACGCTCTCTTCAATGATTATCCCGAATAGCATAGACGCGCCGAGCGTCGTGGCCCCGAGGAGGAAAGTGGGCACGGGTCTCACTTCAGAAGTGCGGAATTCGCTGTTGGAGGGCACGCAGTCCCGGTGGTCGCTGAAGGTGACTGAGCCGAAGAACATCTTTGAGCAGTCCCATTCGGCCTGTTCAAAGTTCAACGGCTTGAGCGTCATGAAATCCATGCGGCTCTTCTCTGTGGTTATCTTTGTGATGTAGTATTTGCCGTCAGCCGCTTTCGCCATGTCAGCGTAAAGGCGCGGCCTTTCAGGGGCGGAGGCGCTAAGGGGCGGCGCGAGGATAAAAATGGTAAGGAGAATGATGATAAAACGGTGCATATTGCCGGCTAAACGCCCTTAAATGGGCTTCAAAGTTGATAAATTACAATAAAGTATTCTTGATGGTTTGTCAATACGTTATTGAAAGCCGGCTGGCTGGCGTCTGTGGTGGGTAGAAATAAAAAATACCAGCAAAATCAATGACTTGCCGGTATTACCTTATGTTGAGAGATAAGGCGGATTCCTTCATGCCGTACTTTTTCCAGCGGACTTCAAGCCGCTTTCTTGCCTTCCTCCAGCTCTACTTTTACCTTTCTCGGAAGAGCCTCTGCCTTGGCGGGCATCTTGATCTCGAGGACGCCCTTGTTGTAGGAGGCGTGCACCTTTGCGGTGTCGACACCCTCGGGCAGGGTTATTGTCCGTTCGAAACCGCCGAAGCTGGTCTCATGATATAGATACCCTTCCTTTTTCTCCTCGAAATCAGCTTTCCGCTCTCCCCTTATGGTGAGCATATTGCCGGTGACAGAGATGTCAACGTCCTTCGGGTCGACTCCCGGGATATCGGCGTGCACCACGAGCTCGTTGCCTTTCATGAAAAGGTCGAGTGTGGGCAGCCACTCTCCTTTTACTTCCCTCCTGAACAGGCTCGTCGGCGTCAGGCTGCCGAAGACTCTCCTGAACAGGTCGTCCATGTCCTTCTGGATATTGGCCAATTCCCTGAAGGGCTCCCATTTTTTGAGGTCTGCCATAAAATCACCTCCCGTTCAGACTTAAACGAATCCACCTTATCGCTCTTCTATTAAGAATATAGTACTAACGGAAGGCAGTGTCAAGTCGGGCGGGTTTGGAAAAAGTTGATAGAAATCAGGTGGTTGCGTTTGGTTTTATCTTGTTGGAAGGGGGGGTGGGGCTGGTTTTGGGCATAGTCCACTCCGCTGCCGTAACGCAGTTCTTGCCCCTTTGTTTCGAAGTGTACATGGCGGAGTCGGCTGCCTTTATGAGCGCCTCCCTCAGCTCTCCATGGTCGTGGCGGCCTTCAACCAGGGAAGGCGAGAAGGCGGCAACTCCTATCGAGCTCGTTATGACGCCCGTTATGCGCAGGGCTTTTTCGCCCCCCGGGTAGGGGCGCTTTATGAAGACGAATTCCTGGATGGTCTTCCTCAATCCTTCGGCGTATTCAAGGGCCTTATCAAGGCTGGTATCGGGCAGTATGACGATGAACTCGTCCCCGCCGTATCTCGCGGCCGTGGCGTGCCTGTTCTTGAGGCTTGCGGCCAGCACGCCGCCGAGCTCTGTCAGCACGCGGCTTCCGGCAAGGTGGCCGTAGGTGTCGTTGACCTCCTTGAACCTGTCGAGGTCGAGAAACAGCAGGCTCAGGTCCTTTTTGTCGTTGAGGGAACTCTTAAGGTCCTTGGCAAGCCTGTCGTAGAAGAACCTGTCGTTGTACAGGCCCGTGAGGTTGTCCTTGATTGAAAGCTCGCCGAACCTCTTGGCGTCCAGCGAGTTCTGTATGAGGGTTGAGGTATATTCCGCGAATATCTTGAGGAGCGTGAGGTCGTTGCGGCCGTAGTCCTCCCCGCTCACTCTGTTTATGAGCTCTATGACGCCTATCGTCACGCCCTTGATGTTGATAGGCGCGCAGATTATCGATTTCGTCACGAACTTTGTCTTCTGGTCTATCTCGGAGTAGAAGTTCCGGTCGAGCTTGACCTTCTTGCTGATGTAGGGCTTTCCAGTGGAGTAGGTGCTTCCGGCGATGCCGACGTTTATGGGGAGCGTTGTACCTGCAAGCGCGCCTGAGCCTTTGCCGAAGCAGGCGATGAAATAGAGCACCCCGGCTTTTTTCTTGTGCTGGTTCAATACCGGGTCGTCAAGGAGGATGGAGCCTGATTCAGAGGGTACGAACTCGTTCGCCCACGTGAGGATCTCCCTCAGCATGTCGTTCAAGTCTACGTCCTCAGGCCTGTATGCTTCCTTCTTCTTTCTTTCGAGTATCTTGTCGAGGACGGCCTTTTCAGCGATATTGATGCGCATACGTGAAAAGCGGCGCTCCATGCGGGGATTTTTGTGAGCCTACAGAAAAATATACAACAGCGACAAAGGGTTGACAAGTTTTATATTTTCAAGGACTGTGACCGCCGTCACTGATTGCGGGCGCAAAAAAGGCCTCCTGCAAAGAATCATCGGAGGCCTTTTTTCGCGCTCATTCGAAGCTTACGTCCATGATGTGCGCCGAACAGGAGATGCATGGGTCGTAAGCCCGCACCAGCGTCTCGACGCTCTTGGCTATCTCGGCTTTGGGCCTGTCCAGCATCTTTGGGACAAGCGCCCTGAGGTCGTCTTCGATGGAACGCAGGTTCTGCGCCGTCGGTATCATGCATTCCGCCCGCTCGACGAGCCCGTCCTTGCCTATCTCGTATTCATGGTAGAGCGTGCCCCTGGGCGCCTCCACCATGCCTACGCCGCGGCCATGGCCCCTGGGTTTGGCAAGAGGCTCGTTCCTGGGCCCCATCTCCAGTAGTTCGTCGATTATGTTTATCGCGTCTTCAGTTGCGTGGAAGCACTCTATCAGCTGGGCCATGTTGTTGGCGAACGGGTTGTGGCAGGGGAGCTTGAGCCCGGAAGCCTTGAGGGCGGTCTTTGCCCGGCCCGAGAGCTGGCGCGAGTTGTTGTTGAGCCTCGCAAGAGCGCCCACCATGTACGTGCCCCTGGATGAAGCCGCGTGCTTTGCCGAGGAGTGCTCGACTACGTATTCCTTTACCTCGCCGGTGAACTCTTTTGCCTTTATCTCGTTGCCGAAGCTGGAGACCGGCTCGCCTTCGTACAACGCGTATTCGCCCCGGGTCTTAAGGGAGATGAACTCCCTTGCGAGCTCGAAATCCGGCAATGGTATGTCTGTGAGGAACCTGAGGGTCGCCTCGAGGCCCGCGAAGGTCGATTCGAGGTCGGTTCTGAGCCGCTTGAGGTCGCCCGGCTTAGGCGTGAAGACTACCCCGCCTGGAAAGAGCGAGATGGGGTGTATGTGGCGGCCGCCTATTGTCTCGCATATCTCGTTGGCGAGCCTCTTGAGCTCGAGCCCCGTCTTGGCCATCTCCGGATGTGAGCTCAGAAGGGGCACGATGGAGCCCGCGCCTACGAGGTCGGGCAGCACGAGGAAGTAGACGTGCAGGATGTGGCTCTGCAGCAGCTCGCCGTGGAACGCGAGCTTTCTCAAGAGCGTCGATTGCTTCGATATCCTGATGTCCATCGCGTCTTCTATCGCCCGCAGGGATGCGGATGTATGACTCACTGCGCATATGCCGCATATCCGGGCCATTATATGCTGGGCCTCGTCGAAGCGCCTTCCCCGGAGCATCATTTCGAAGAACCTGGGAGATTCGATTATCTCCAGCTTCAGGTCCTTTATGACGCCCTTCTTGACGTCTATGACGATGTTGCCGTGGCCCTCGACCCGGGTTATTTCGTGTACTTTTATGTTGAGGTCTCTCTTCATCTTATGCTCTTTGTTTCAGTGTGAGATTGCTGAAAAAGCCCATCTTGCTTTGCCGCTTTGTCACTCGACTGTTGCGGCGTACCCCAAAGTACGCCTCACGCCTCGTTCCTCGACTCCTCGCATCTGGAACTTTTTGAGCAATCTGAGGTTATTTTGCGTTGCTGAAAAAGTCCCATCTTGCTTTGCCGCTTCGTCACTCGGCTGTTGCGGCGTACCCCAAAGTACGCCTCCCGCCTCGTTCCTCGACTCCTCGCATCTGGAACTTTTTGAGCAATCTGAGGTTATTTTGCGTTGCTGAAAAAGCCCCGTCTGCTTTGCCGCTTCGTCACTCGACTGTTGCAGTGTACTATAAAGTACGCCTCACGCCTCGTTCCTCGACTCCTCGCATCTGGAACTTTTTGAGCAATCTGAGGTTATTTCTATTTATTTAAGGCACTTCTTCGCGCCCTTGCAGTTGCCGTAGAGGGCGAACTTGTTTGTGACCGATTCGACCGTAAGCCCGTACCTCTTCAGCGTCTCCTCGTGCGAGTCTGTATTCGGGTTGTCCACCGGGCCGCGGCAGCCCCAGCACCATGTGCCGTAGGTGACGCAGATGGCGTCGCACCCGGCCCTGGAGACAGGCCCCATGCAGGACATCCCCCTCTCGAAAACGCAGATGTTGCCGGCCATCTTGCAGTCGACGCATACCGGGTTGTTGTTCACTTCCGGCTTCTTGCCCATGAGAAGGGAAGTGAGGAACGTGAGGAACTCCTTTTTCGGTATCGGGCAGCCGTGGAGGTAGTAGTCGACATGGACTACGGCGTCGATGGGCCTTGCGGGGATGGTGTCGATGAGCTTAAAGTCCCTCGCGGCCTTTTTGCCGTAGACACGTTCTTTCACCTCTTCCATGGGGTAGCGGTTCTTCAGGCAGTTTAGCCCGCCCGTTGACGAGCACGCGCCGAGGGCCACCACGACCTTTGCGGTCTTCCTTATCTTCCTGAGTTTCCGTATCTCGTCCTTCCTGCTTATCGAGCCCTCGACAAAGGCTATGTCATAATCGTCAGACTTCTCGGTCATCGCTTCACGGAAGTTCACTATCTTGATGTGGCTCAATATATCGGGCAGCTCGCGCTCGCAGCTCAAGACCATGAGCTGGCAGCCCTCACAGCAGGTGAAGGAGAAAAAAGCTACCCTGGGTTTTTCCTTTGTTTCCATAATGGTCTTTCCTTATTTGTAAGTGCTTGAGTTATCAAAGAAATAATAACATATGCGCCCGGAGGTTGTAAACTACAAGCCAGAGTGCCTTTTAGATTTTTATTGATGAACACACGGCTTTGAAGCCCAGTCGAAAGTGCTGGACAAACCGCTCCTTAGCAGATATTTTTACTTCGTGGCGGGAAATCGGGGTGTATGTGTATTATTCTATCTCTAAACGCTGAAAATGGCCAGCGTACGGCCCTGGTGACATGGCATTTCTGAAAACATTTAAAAAAACTGTTAAGTGGTTCAGCCTCGCTTTCACGGCCGTCTCTTTCATCGTCATGCTGACGCCTTTGTCGAACCGGCTCGCAGCCCCGCTCCTTGTCTCAGAGGGCCCGGCTCAAAAGACCGACGTGATAGCGGTGCTCGGCGGGGGCGCTTACGCCAACGGGGTGCTCGGAGGAGCTTCCAACGAAAGGCTTATAAAAGGCGTGCTCCTGTACAGGGAGGGGAGGGCCCCGAAGATAGTCTTTACCGGAGGGAGCGTCCTTGAACTTAAGGCGAAGCTCAACCACACCGTCCTGGGCTCGGTGGATGCCGCCGCTGGCAAGTTCACCGAGGCGGGGCTGATGCGGGACATTGTCACCGGCATGGGCGTGCCTTCTACCGATTGCATCGTCGAGGACAAGTCGCTAAGCACCTTCGAGAACTTGAGGAACCTCAAGGCCTACATGGACGGGAACGGGCTCTTGACGGCGACCATAGTGAGCTCGCCTCTTCATATGAAAAGGACGGAGCTCATTGCCAGAAAGCTCGGTTTGGAGTTTACACTCTCTCCGGCGTTCGACGCTACCATGCACAGGACTACGCCGATAGCGCGAATCCATCTCATGAGGGACGTGTTATGGGAGTACGCCGCTTTAGGGCTTTACTGGATGAGGGGGCAGGTCTGAGCTATCTGCCGATTGCTTCCCTTAAGGGCAGGAACCGCAGCTCGCCAAGCTCTGAGCTCTTTTTTTTCTCACCGTAAAATTCGAGAAGCTTCTTTACGCCTTCGGGCTCGTTCCCGTTCCCGTGGACGAGTATTATCGAACCTTCACGGGGCTTGCCTCCCTTGGCGAGCCACGCGTCAGCGCCCACCGGTATGAGGAAAAGATTTTTTAGCTTCTCCAGGAGACCCTTGTCCGCTACCAGCCCAGGGAAGCGGAAAAAGGGTGAGGGGAGGAGCCCTCTTTTAATGAGCGCCAGCTCGTCTTCGAGCACCTCTTTTTCAAAATCCACTCCGGGCTTCAGGAGGAAGTTATCTTCCAGGGGCTTGTCCCTGTCATAGGGGTGGCTGAAGCTGTGGTTGACCCAGGTTATCGAAAGGTCCCCCTTTTTTTCCATCCCCAATATCCACGCGAGCTCGTCCTCGTGCCTTTCCATCCACATCCCGCTTACAGCTATCGCGATCGGCAGCGGCCTGTCTTTCATGTGCGGCTCTCCGATTGCAGCCTTGAAGAGCTCCATGTCCATCTTTTTCGTCGAAGGGCACAGGTCGACGGTAAGGAAAAGCCCGCTGCCTCCGCGCGTCAACCCGCTGTCCTGAAGCCCTGCCGCAGGCGCGTTATATTTTTCCAGGGCAACGGCGTAAGGGGTGGACTTCCATTGCCCGTCGTCGTCGGCTTTGCCCAGTTCAGGGCCTTCGATGAGGGCCGTGGCAAAGCTCTCCGGCTCTACAGTCAGGTACCTCGTCCTCGGCCCTTCGGTAAGCCGCCTGATTGCTATTCGCAGCACGCCCTGGCTGTCGCGGGCTGGCTTGAAGACGGCCTTGTACTCGGCCCCGGCAAAGGACGGAGCGAGC
Source organism: uncultured bacterium (assembly GCA_905339405.1). Lineage (GTDB taxonomy): Bacteria > Desulfobacterota > GWC2-55-46 > GWC2-55-46 > GWC2-55-46 > GWA2-54-12. The sequence continues at coordinate 9,229 of CAJPGC010000013.1, forward strand.
CACTGCGCCGCCATGAGGACTGCAAAAAGAAGAGCGGCCTGGTATCTCACATTATCCACATGAGGATTAGGGGAGTAGTGACTACGCTCGCAAGGGTGGAGAGCGCGACGGTGGAGGCGACGAGGTCGCTGTCGACCTTGTACTTCCTGCTCACCACGAAGTTTATGACCGCGGCTGGCATTCCTGATGACAGGAGTATGACCTTCTGGTTTATGCCCTCTATTCCGAAAAGCGTGACCACGGCCCAGGCTATTGCGACCCCTCCTCCTATGCGGAGGACCGTCCCGGCTATCGATACGCCGGGGTAGGCGAGCCTTGCCGAATAGAGCCCGTAGCCGAGGCTGACCTGCATGATGGGGATCGTGGCCGCCCCGAGCATGTCGAAGGTCGTGATGAGAGGCTCGGGGAGTCTAATGCCGCCGAGGTTCAGGGATATGCCAATGCCGGCCGCGTAGATGAGCGGCAGCTTGAACATCTCCACGAACCCGCCCTTGCCCTTGGCGATGTAGATACCGAGAGAGTAGACCATCAGGCTCACCGCTATGTAGTAGAGCACCGCTACAGTAAGGCCTTCGGGGCCGAACGCCAGGAGCGCAAGCGGAAATGACATGTTCCCGGAGTTCATGAACATGACGGGCAGGTAGAAGCCCCTGAGGTCGCGCTTTTTCACCAGCGTAAGGTATATGAAGGCCAGGAGGCCGGTGCCGAGAATGACGATTATGGCCGAAAGGCTCACAACGGCAAGGTCGTCGAGCACGAGCTGTTTCTTCGAAAGCGAGGATATGACGAGCGCGGGGATGGTAAGGTAGAGGAGCACCTCGATTATGGGCTCGAGGCTTATCTTCCTGAACGCGGCAAAGAGATACCCTATGCCGATTATGCAGAAGACCGGGAAGACTATCTCTAGGGCTTTGAGTATGGCCATTTTTTAAAAAAATGGGGCGGAAAAGCATACTTTCCGCCCCATATCCGAGGTTTGTTATGTGGGCCCGGCAAATGCCGGGCAGCCCTGGCAGGTTATTCCTTCTCGACTTCCATGAGCGTCTCGTCGGGGTTGACCGAGTCGCCTACTTTCACGAGTATCTTCTTCACGACGCCGCTTATGGGCGTGTGCACTTCGTTCTCCATCTTCATGGCCTCAACCGTAAGGACGGTGTCTCCCTCGGCCACCTTGCCGCCCACGGCGACCTTTATCGAAGTCACCTTGCCCGGTATCGGCGTGGTGACGTCGCCTTCTTTCCTGGCCTTGGGCCTTATGGACTGGGTTATGGACGGCCTCTCTATCTCTCCGGCCGTCGTCGGTATGACTTCCGTGAGAGATTCTATCATGACCTCTTCGAGCCTGTTGTCGATGGAGATGAAAAACGGCCTCTTGCCCTCGACCTTGTGGCCTGCGCCCGCGACTTTTATCTTGTAGGTCTCTCCGTGCACCGTGACGTTGAACTCGCTGGGCGCAAGATGCGGCACGGTGTGCTCCGCCGGTGCCGCGTATTCGAGCTCGAGGGGCTCGGGCTCAAGCTTGCCGTTCTCCCTCTGCTCGAAGAACTCCATGGCCACTATCGGGAAGAGGGCGTAGGAAAGCACGTCCTCGATCGATTTCGCCTTGCCGTCGATGTCCCTTATGAGCTTGTCGAGCTCGGGCTCGAGGAGGTCGGCGGGCCTGCACGTTATGGGCTTTTCGTCCCCTATGGCGAGCTTCCTTGCGGTCTCGTCGATAGGGCCCGGGGCCTTGCCGTAAAGCCCCTTGAAGTAGTTCCTGGTCTCGCTCGTTATGACCTTGTACCTTTCGCCCATGAGGACGTTCAAGGTGGCCTGCGTGCCGACGACCTGGCTAGTTGGCGTCACTAGAGGAGGGTAGCCCATGTCCTTCCTGACCTTGGGTATCTCCTCGAAGACGTCGTTCATCTTGTCCAGGGCGTTCTGCTCTTTCAGCTGGTTGGCGAGGTTCGATATCATGCCGCCCGGTATCTGTACGACCAAAGTCCTGGGGTTGATGGCGGTGTACTCGCTCTCATAGCGTTTGTACTTCTTCCTTGTGTCCCTGAACCTGTCCGCTATGTCGGAAAGCACCCCGAGGTCGAGGCCGGTGTCGTAGGGCGTGTCCTTGAGGGCCGCCACTATGCTCTCCGTCGGCGGCTGCGAAGTGCCGGACGCGAGCGAGGAGAGGGCGGTGTCGATTATGTTCGCTCCAGCCTCAATGGCCTTCAGGTAGCTCATCGCCGCCAGCCCCGAGGAGTCGTGCGAGTGTATGTGTATGGGGAGGGTCACTTTCTCCCTCATTTTCGATACGAGGTCGTAGACGGCGCCGGGCGTCAGGAGGCCCGCCATGTCCTTTATGCATATCGTGTCCGCGCCCATCTTGACGAGCTTTTGCGCGAGGTCAACGAAGCCCTCGTGCGTGTGCACCGGGCTCGTCGTGTAGCATATCGTCGCCTCGACCATGGCCTTGGCGTCCTTGGCAGCTTTTACCGCGACCTCGATGTTCCTGGTGTCGTTCAGCGCGTCGAATATCCTGAAGACGTCGATGCCGTTCTTGGCGGCCCGCTCGACGAACTTTCTCACGACGTCGTCGGGGTAGTGCCTGTAGCCGACGAGGTTCTGCCCGCGAAGCAGCATCTGGAGCCTGGTGTTCGGGATGACCTTGCGGAGCGTCTTGAGCCTCTCCCAGGGGTCTTCCTTCAAAAACCTCAGGCAGGCGTCGAAGGTGGCCCCGCCCCAGACCTCGAGCGACCAGTAGCCTACCTTGTCAAGCAGGGGGGCTATCTCGAGCATGTCCTCGGTCCTCATCCTGGTCGCCAGGAGCGACTGGTGAGAGTCCCTGAGGATGGTGTCGGTTATGTTTGTCCTCCTGCCGGCCCCCGGCTTTTCCTTCAGGGGCGTCTTCGAGGTCGTTGCGTTGCTGGTCTTGTTCGGCATGAGAATCTCTCCGTCTTTTATAAACCGTGATGGGCCGCTATCGCGGCGGCTATGGCCGCGACAAGGTCGGTCGGCTCGCCGTATTCGTCGTAGTCCATTAGGCCGGGCTTCCTGTCGATGAAGCCCGTGTCGAAGTCGCCCTTTCTGAAATCAGGGTCTTCCATTATCTTCCTGAGGAAGGGTATCGTCGTCTTTACTCCCCTTATCACGAACTCCTCGAGGCAGCGGTTCATCCTCGCGACCGTCTCGTTCCAGGTGGTGCCGCGCACGACGAGCTTGGCCACAAGGGAATCGTAGCAGCTCGGTATTATGAAGTCCTTGTATATGGCCCCGTCTATCCTTACGCCTATGCCGCCGGGCGAATAATAGGCCGTGACCCTGCCGAAGGAGGGGAAGAAGTTGTTTTTCGGGTCCTCGGCGCAGATGCGGCATTCCATGGCGAAACCTGTGACCTTTACGTCTTCCTGCGTGAAGCCCAGCGGCAGTCCCGCCGCGACCTCAATCTGCTTTTTCACCAGGTCTATGCCCGTGACCTCTTCGGTGATGGGGTGCTCGACCTGTATCCTCGTGTTCATCTCGAGGAAGTAGAAGTTCCTGTCGGAGTCCACGAGGAACTCGACGGTTCCCGCGTTGGTGTAGTTGGCGGCTTTGGCGGCCTTTACGGCTGCCTCTCCCATCCTCCTCCTCAGGTCCTCGTCGAGGATGAGGGAGGGGGTTATCTCTATTAGCTTCTGGTGGCGCCTCTGTATCGAGCAGTCCCTTTCGCCGAGGTGGACGGTGTTGCCGAACTTGTCGGCGAAGACCTGGAACTCGATGTGGTGCGGCTTTTCAAGGAACTTCTCTAGGAAGACCTCAGAGACGCCGAAGGCTGCCCCGGCCTCTTTCCTCGCCGTGGTGATGGCGTCGATGAGCTCTTTTTCGTTCCTCGCGACGCGAAGCCCCCTGCCGCCGCCGCCGCCCGAGGCTTTGACCATTATGGGGTAGCCTATCTCTTTGGCGAAAGCAATCGCCTCGTCGACGTCTTTAATCGACTCTTCCGTGCCGGGGAGTATGGGGACTTCGGCCTTCTTCATCATGTTCCTGGCCATGATCTTGTCGCCCATGTCGGTTATGGTCTGGCTGGAGGGGCCTATGAAGGTGATGCCCTTCTTCTCGCACAGATGGGGGAACTTCGGGTTCTCCGAGAGAAAGCCGTAGCCCGGGTGTATGGCGTCCACGCCTACCTTGGTGGCGAGGTCGACGAGCCTGTGTATGTTGAGGTACCCCTGTATGGGGCCGGGGCCGACCATGTACGACTCGTCGGCCTTCTTGACGTAAAGGGATGTGGCGTCCTCTTCGGAATAGATGGCGACAGTGGGTATTCCGAGCTCTTTGCAGGCCCTGATGACCCTTGTGGCAATCTCGCCTCTGTTGGCTATGAGTACTTTTTTAAACAGCTGTGGCATCATCGGCTCCGGGTATTGGTGGTACAAACGCCAAACAAATATTTACCCAATAAACACCAGTTAAGTCAAGGAAATAACTCTTCTGGTCTGTCCCTTTCAGGCTCCCTGCATGCGCTGGAGAGCCGCCTCTATCCTCTTTATGACGAGCTCTTTTCCCATCGCGCTCATGGTCTCGAAAATGCCGGGGCTCACGGTCCCTCCGGTGAGGGCGACCCTCACGGGCTGGGCGAGCTTGCCGAGCTTCATGTCTTTTTCAGCGAGGAGGACGCCGAAGGCCGCCTCGATTTCGTCGTGACCGAAAGAGGCGAGGGCAGAAAGCCTGTTTTTCAGTTCCTCGAAAAGCTGCGCGTTCTCGGGTATCAGGAACTTTTCGGCCGCCTTGGGGTCGTACTCTATATCGTCCTTGAAGTAAAAGAGGGACGAGTCGGCCATCTCCTTCAAAGTCCTGGCCCTCTCCTGGAGGGTCTTCACTATCGCCGCCAGCCTGCCGTCGCCTTCGGCCTCTATGCCGTGCTCCTTCAGGAACGGCAGGAGCAGCCCCGAGAGCTCTTCTGGTTTCGATGCCTTTATGTAGTGCTGGTTCAGCCAGAGGAGCTTTTCCGGGTTGAATACGCCCGAGGACTTGCCGACGCTGTCCAGGGAGAACTTCTCGACTAGCTCTTCGATCGAGAATATCTCCTGGTCGCCGTGCGACCAGCCGAGCCTGGCGAGGTAGTTGACGAGGGCGTGGGGCAGGTAGCCCATTTCCTTATACGCCATGACAGAGGTCGCGCCGTGGCGCTTGGAGAGCCTCGTCTTGTCCGACCCGAGTATCATCGGCAGGTGCGCGAATATTGGCAGTTCGTGGCCGAGGGCCTTGTAAAGGAGCATCTGCTTGGGCGTGTTGTTAATATGGTCGTCGCCCCTTATGACGTGGGTTATGTCCATTGTCGCGTCGTCGACCACGACGCAGAAGTTGTACGTGGGCGTGCCGTCGCTCCGGAGGATGATGAGGTCTTCTATCTCGGAGTTCTCGAACGATATGACGCCCTTTATCTCGTCCTTGAACGAGGTGACTCCGGGTGGCACCCTGAACCTCAGGGCGTAGGGGGCGGAAGGATTGTCTTTCCTGTCCCTGCACCTTCCGTCGTAGCGGGGCGGCCTGCCTTCTTTCATGGCCGCTTCCCTTCTTGCCTCGAGCTCGGCCGGAGTGCACCAGCACCTGTAGACCAACCCCTTTTCGAGGAGCTCGGCGGCGAACTTCCTGTACTCGTCGAACCTCTGGCTCTGGAAGAACGGCCCTTCGTCCCACGTGAGGCCGAGCCATTCCATGCCGTCGAGTATGGCCTGTATAGATTCCTTCGTGCTCCGGGCGACGTCTGTGTCCTCAATCCTCAAAATGAACTTGCCGCCGTGCTTTTTGGCGTAGAGCCAGCTGAAAAGGGCTGTCCTGGCCCCTCCGATGTGCAGATAGCCTGTGGGGCTCGGGGCAAAACGTGTACGGACCTTCAATTAATAAAACCTCCTGAAAATTTAAGGGGGAAAACCACCCCTGAAGTCTGCGTGTGCGGGATATTGCCCAAACCTTTGATTTTTGAGGGATTACGGGCAAGGCCATATTAACAGAAGAGATGTGGGATGTAAAGGAATTGGAGCTGTTTTCGCATCGGTCGCGCTTGACAGGGCGAACTCAGCCTGTAGAGTTGATTCAAACCCTCATGGGAGGAGCGCATATGCTGAAAAAAGGTCTGTTTTTCGTTGCTGTAGCTTCTTTGAACCTTTTCCTGTTTTCGCACACAGAGGCGTGCGATACATCATCCTGCCCGATCTCTCACAGGAAGATCCACCAGGCCCCCTGGGAGCAGCTCGTGGAGAAGAGCTTTGGGCTGCCTGCGGGCTTCGGAAAGGCCCTCATGACAGAGACCGAGTGGATAGAAGAGAAAGTCCTGATGGCCGGGATGACCCAGCACGAGAGGCACTCTCACAAGAAGGCGATGAAAGCACTTCTCATGCGAAAGGCAGATGAACAGGGGGTGACTGTCCCGGTATTCGGCCCGGCATTCGGTAAAGACAGGGAGTTCAGGAAGGAGAAGGTACTGCCTTTCGAGTACAAGGGCGCGAAGACCGGGATAGCGGCTAACTGATGACTATCGCCGCGTAGCCCACGACGGCGTCCATGTCCCCGCTTGTCTCGCCGGAGGTCGCGTAGCTCACGAGGCGGGCTTCACGGCCGCCTAATGCCTTCGCCGCGAATATGGCGATGGCAGCTGGAAGAAGGCCGCACATGGTAATGTCCTCTTTTTCAGCGGTCTTCAAGAGCCCCTTCGCGTCCAGGGCCTCTACCCGTTTTATCGCGAGAGCGTCCTTTACCCGGGTCGCGCTGTCCGGCTCGTAGTGGTTCATGTCAGAGCTAACGACGATGAGGACCCGTTCAGCGGCCTTTGAGACGGCCCTTGCCAGCGCTTTGCCCATCTCTTCGCACTCAGTAACATCCGCCCTCATTATAGTCACCGGGACTATTTTCGCATTTGGGTTGACCGCGTGTATGAAGGGCAGCTGCACCTCGAGGGAATGCTCCATTATGTGCGCCTCGAAGTCGCTTTTGAAAAGGGGCGAAGAGGCAAGGACGAGGGAAGCGAGCTTATTGTCGACCTCGACCCTGCCGGTCGGTATCTCCCATGTGCCGGATGGCATGACAGAGGCGCTCGCCCCGAGCCCGGTGTGGTTCGGGCCGAGGAGGATTATTTTGTCAGGGACGTTGACCATCGAGTAGGCGCGTCCGGCTATTGCCCCAGAGTACATGTACCCGGCGTGCGGGCAGACGACCGCTATAGCGTCTTCTTTGGGCCCTTCGGCCAGAAACGAGGCGACTTCTCCGGCAAGAGACGCTTTCGAGCCAGGGTAAAAACGCCCGGCTACGCAGGCTTTCCTGAGAAATTCTTTTTCGCGCATGATGGTTTTTCCTCAATAGGACTTTATCAAAGGGGGCAGGCCGTGTAAAGGGCCGCCCCTGCGGTTTCGGCCCCATTTGGCTGGAGAATGGCTTCTTTTCTGTGTTAAGATGTCACGCTTTACAGAAAAAGGAGCGGAGTTGAGATGAACGGCATAGCTGCGGACCTCGTAATATTCGACCTTGACGGAACGCTCATCGATTCGAGCGGCGACATAGCATGGTGCGCCAACAAGACACTTGCGGCTTTCGGTCACGCCGAGATGGACCCCTCGGAGATAGTCGGCCACATAGGCTGGGGCGTGAAGCCCCTTCTGGAAAAGCTCATGCCGGGGGAGGCGCCCGAGATGATAACCGAGGCCCGCCTCAAGTTCCTCGAGGTCTACGGCGGCCATCTGGTGGTTGAAACGACCCTCTATCCCGGGGTCGTCGAGCTCCTCGACAGGTTGTCCGGCCAGGGAAAAAAGCTCGCCGTGGTGACGAACAAGCCCGAAGGGCTCGCTTCAGGCATACTCGACGTCATGAAGCTTTCCGGGTATTTCAAATTGCTCCTCGGCGGGGATTCTCTCCCGAACAGGAAGCCCCACCCGGAACCGATCGAGAAGGCCATAAAAGAGCTCGGGGCGAAGCCGGACAGGACGATAGTCGTCGGCGACAGCCCTGTGGATTGCGAGGCTGCCAAGGGCGCGGGAGCCTATGCCATAGGCGCGGCCTACGGCTTCAGGGGAAGGGGCGAGCTCGAGGCCGCCGGATGCGACATAATAGTGGAAGACGTCCCCTCATTGAAAACCGCGATCCGCTGACATCTCCCATATCTGCTATACTTGAGAGGCCGCTTTTAAGCGGCCTCTCGTTTTTTTGTCCTGAACCAGCGAGGCGACAATGCTCTCACGGCGGACCCTTTTCCAGACGATAGCCGCTTCGATGGTATTCCTTTCCCTTTCGGAGGGGCAGGCCTTCTCCCAGTTCCTTTTCCGCCCGAAGGAAAAACGCAAGCCCAGATACCGCGAAAACCTGTTCATTGAAAACGGCAAGTCCCTTGTCGCCGTATCTTCCGGCAAGGACGCGGAAGAGATGGTCGAGCGGGCCGTCTCCCTCATAGGCGGCTTCGAGAAGCTCGCCCTGTCAGGCAAGACTGTCCTTGTGAAGCCCAACGTCGTATCAGGCGAGAGGAACCCCGCCACGACGAACCCCGAAGTCCTGTCCGCCGTCGTGAAGCTCCTTTATAAGAACGGCGCGAAAAAGGTCTATGCCGGGGACATGTCGGCCCTCCGGACGGTTTCGACGAGGCGCAACATGTCGAGGAACGGCATACTGAAGGCGGCCGAGGCAGCCGGAGCCGAGGTCATAATCTTCGAGGACTTCGAGTGGTACGCCGTCCCACTTTCAGGGACGGAGCACATTAAAGAGGCATACGTCACGGAATGGATATTCAGGCCGGACGTCATCGTGAACCTGCCGGTCGTAAAGACGCACAGGTCGGCGAGCTACTCCATAACCTTGAAGAACTTCATCGGATGCACGCACCTGCGCCAGAGGCCGTACCTCGTAAACCCCTCGGCGTGGGAAGAGCTCGTCGCGGAGTTCAACACCGCGTACACGCCTGAGCTCAATATAGTCGACGCGACTACCTCGATGATAGCAGGCGGCCCGTGGGAGGGCACGCCGGGTGTCACGAACATGATAATAGCCAGCGGCGACAGGGTCGCAGCCGATGCAATAGGACTCGGGCTCATAAAGACTTTCGGCAAGTGGGAGCCAGTCGTGTCGAAAGACGTCTGGGAGCAGACACAGCTGAAGACGGCCCTTTCGCTGGGCATCGGGAAACCGAAAAAAGAGATAACGTTCTTGAAAGGCGAGGGGGACGAGGCTTTCGATTCGCTCGTTGATAAGATAAGAGAGCACACGGGCCTTTGAGGCCTCTTTGATACAGTTGCCGCTTCCGGTATGTTTACAGAAAAATCATTGGAGGATATTGCGATGAAGAGAACGCTTCTGGCGGTCATGCTCGCGACGGCTTTTTTTGCTGTACCGGCCCTTGCCAACGAGCCGCTTCCGGCAGTGCCGCCCATTCCGGCGGACAACTCGATGAGCTTTAAAAAAGTGGAGCTCGGGAAGATGCTTTTTTTCGACCCACGCATTTCCTCGAGCGGGGTCGTGAGCTGCGCTACCTGCCATAACCCGTCCTTTGCCTTCACCGACAGGGTGCCGCGCGCTCTCGGCCACAACCACCAGGTCGGCCCGCGCAACACGCCGACCGTCCTGAACGCGGCCTTCCTGACTTCACAGTTCTGGGACGGCAGGGCCGCTACCCTCGAGGAGCAGGCCCTCGGGCCCATACAGGCGAGCCTGGAGATGAACGAGAGCCTTGAGATAGTGGAGGCGAGGCTCAGCGCCATTCCCGAGTACAGGAAGATGTTCATCGAGGTCTTCGGCGGGAAAGAGGCCGTAAGCTCCAAGAATATCGCGAAGGCGATGGCGGCGTTTGAAAGGACTCTTGTGACTCCCAACTCGCCGTTCGACAGGTACCTGATGGGCGACAAGGACGCGATAAGCGCGGACGCCAAAAAAGGTTGGGAGCTCTTCCAGAAAAAAGGCTGCAACTCATGCCACAGCGGCCCCAACTTCACGGACGGCAACTTCTACAGGATAATTGTGCCTGGCTCGACAGACCTCGGCAGGTTCGAGGTGACGAAAAAAGAGGAGGACAAGTACAGGTTCCGGGTGCAGACGCTCCGGAATGTGGCGCTCACCTATCCGTACTTCAACAACGGCTCGGTTGCGAAGCTCACCGACGCCGTAAAGATAATGAGCAAGGAGATGCTGAGGAGCGAGTCGGGAGACGAGGAAGCGGCCCTCATAGTGGAATTCCTCAATACGCTTACGGGGACGATGCCCAAGTTCGACTATCCGATGCTGCCCTGAAAACTATGGGGGAAACTTCCCATGGAAAGTTTCCCCCGGGCATCAACGCCCCCTGTTCTTCTTTATGTAGTTCAAGAGGCCGCCTTCGAGTATATACGACCTCTCCCGTTTGCTTAAGCTAAGAGTGAACCTCACTGCCCGCTCCTTCCCTTTTATGAGCGCGCCTATCTCGTCCGAGGAAGCGACGGCCTCGCGGAGGCCCCTGAACCAGAGCGTGCCGCCCTGCTCGATGGTCTTGTAATCGGACGGGTCAACGAAGACCAGCGGCAGTATGCCGAAGTTCACGAGGTTCGCCCTGTGTATGCGGGCGAAGCTCTTGGCTATCTTCACCCTTATGCCGAGATACCTTGGGGCTATGGCGGCGTGCTCGCGCGAGGAGCCCTGTCCGTAGTTCTCTCCCGCCGCGATTATCCCGCCCCCGGCCTCCTTGCACCTCTGAAAAAAACTCCGGTCGAGCCGCTCGAAGGCGAACTCGCTTATCTTCGGTATGTTCGACCTGAACGGCAGCACCCTGTTGCCTGCAGGGAGTATCTCGTCGGTGGAGACGTTGTCGCCGAGCTTCAGGAGCACCTTGCCTTCGTATTCTGAGGGTAGCGCGTCGAAGTCCGGGAAGGGCGCGATGTTCGGCCCGCGCACCACTTCGACCCTGGCCCGCTCCTCATGCGGGAGAGGCTTTATTATTATCGAGTCGTTGTACTCGTATTTTTTCGGCTCGGTTATCCTCGGGAACGGCCCGAGCTTCCTCGGGTCTGTTATCTGCCCGTAAAGGGCCGCTGCGACCGCTGTCTCAGGGCTGGAGAGATATACGTAATCGTCTTCGGTCCCGCTCCTGCCCTTGAAGTTCCGGGGGAAGGTCCTTACCGAGGCTGCCTTTGTCGCAGGGGCCTGCCCCATGCCTATGCAGCCGAGACAGCCTGACTGATGTACTCTCGCACCCGAGTGGTTCAGGATGGCGGTCCCTCCGGCGCGCTCGATGTTCTCGAGCACGGCCCTGCTGCCGGGGTTTATCTCCAGGCTTACGCCGGGGTAGGCCGTACGGCCGCGTAGCGTCTTGCACACCACCATTAGGTCGCGGAACGAGAAGTTCACCGAAGAGCCGACGATGACCTGCGCGACCGGCGTGCCTTCGACCTCGCTTACCCTCTTGACGTTGTCCGGCGAGCTGGGACAGGCTATGAGCGGGACGAGCGCCGAGAGGTCTATTTCGTCCTCTTCGTCGTATACGGCGTTTGGGTCGGCCTCAAGAGGGGCCCAGTTTTTCACACGTCCCTGACGCTCGAGGAAATCCCTCGTCATCTCGTCAGAGGGGAAGACTGTGGCCGTGGCCCCGAGCTCCGCTCCCATGTTCGCGATGGTGGCCCTGTCAGTTGCGGTAAGGGTCTTTACCCCAGGCCCCCAGTATTCGATTATCCTGCCGACCCCGCCTTTTACAGTGTGGCGGCGGAGCATCTCGAGGATGACGTCCTTTGCCGAAACCCAGGGCTTGAGCTTTTTAGTGAGCTTCACGCCCATGACCTTGGGGACTTTGAGGAAAAAGGGCTCTCCGGCCATCGCGAGCGCCACGTCGAGCCCGCCAGTGCCGATGGCGAGCATGCCGAGTGCGCCTGCCGTGCAAGTGTGCGAGTCAGCGCCGAGGAGCGTTTTTCCGGGCGCGCCGAACCTTTCCATGTGCACAGGGTGGGAGACCCCGTTCCCGGGTGGAGAGTAGTAGACCCCGAACCTCATCGCCGCCGTCATGAGGAACCTGTGGTCGTCGGCGTTCCTGTAGTCGGTCTGGAGGATGTTGTGGTCGACGTAGCTCGCCGAGAGCTCTGTTTTGACGGAGTCGAGGCCGAGGGACTCGAACTCAAGGAAGACCAGCGTGCCGGTGGCGTCCTGGGTGAGCGTATGGTCTATCTTGATCGCCACCTCGGAGCCCGGCTCCCAGCTGCCGGAGACGATGTGGGCCTCGATTATTTTTCTCGCAAGGTTTTTGTTCATCCGCACCCGCCAGGAATTTTGAAAGTCCGGTCTGTAAATCCATTGAATTTACAAAGAGGCGCTCATAGATGCGCGCCCCCTTGTTTTCAGCGTTTTCTCATTTTATCGCTATTTCGTAATTCGCGCCTTCCCATCCGCCCTTCTCCGGGTAGTGGAACGTGAAAGTAAGGGTAGAGCCGGGGGCGAACGCGCCGGGGGCGAAGTCCAGGTGCCAGATGCCGAGGCCCGTGCCGCTCATCACCTCTTCTGAGCGGGAAGACCAGTTGTCGGCGGTCCACAGGAGGTTTGCGGGCTCGAAGCAGATTATCCGGACCGTCTCCGTCGAGAGGGCAGACGTGATTATCTTGTTCTTCTTCCACGCCGTCATGCTGACTTTCGTGAGCTTGTCCACGTAGCGGGCCTTGACCTCGTCGACAAGGTCGCAGCCCCACGCGCCTTTTATAGTGCGAAGGGCCTTTATGTACTCGGCGTGGGCCCACACGAGCGGCGTGGCAGAGCCGGTCCCTTTACCCTTTCCAAGCCTCCTGCCGGGTATGTCGTCAGCGTCCCAGACCTGCTCCGGGAACATGAAACCTTCGTTGGTGAACGACTCGAGTGAATCCAGGTACTCCTCCGGCGAGACTTCGGCCATTGCCTCGTAGATGGCCCTTTCACCCGTGAGAAGCGGCCAGGGCCTCCCGACGCCCGAGCCGTCGAAGGGCGAGCCGTCTTCCTTCTCGCCGTACCCGTCGAAGTTGTACCTGTAGAAAGCGACCCTGTTGTGGTGCTCGAACCTCAAAAGCTTGTCTACGGATTTGATCGAGTCCAGTATCCTGGGGTCCCTCGGGCCCCGGACGCCGTACCTTACGAGGTCTAGGAAGCCCGCGTCTATGACAGCGCCCTGGTGATGGGGCTTGTCAACGGGCCTGTTCCTGTTGAATACGACCGCATGGCAGACCTGGTCTTCCGGGCCCAATGTCTCGGGCATCTCTCCTACTATCTGCATGTAATGGCCGGGCGAGCCTTCGCCCAGGCAGTCGCACTCCCTGTAAGCCCAGTCCTCAAGCCTGGTCTGCCAGTAGTCGGCAGTTGAAAAGAGGAATTCGGACTCTTTCGTCTCTCCCATCTGTTTTGCCCAGTGGGCTGCGCATACGAGCGCCGTTATCTCAGAGGCCAGCGTAGCGGGGGAGAGCCCGGAGCGCTCTTCCCACCTCTCCTGGACCGTAACCGGGCCGTTCGTGGCTATGTACTGCGCCGCCCTTTTCGCCATCGGGTAGAAGCCGTCCCTTGTCATGCCCATCCCCCGGAGCCTCCAGGCGAGTATCACCGGGAGGGCGACCTCGTCGAGCTGCACGGAGGGCCAGTGGAGCTGACCGTTGACATACATGTTCTGGGGCCAGCTTCCCGAGTCCATCTGGGTAGACTCCAGGTACTGGAGAATCGACAGGGCCGTCGCGCCGTCTCCCATAGCCATGAAGGCGAAAGCGGTCTTGCACAGGTCCCTTGGCCATACGAGGTGGTAGCCTTCGGCCTGGCCGTCGCCTTTCGCGTCTCCCCAGGGTATTGAAAGGGAGGCTATCACCGCGCCGGGATAGGTCTTGTCCTCGTGGGTCTTCAGCACCATCGCGCTCGTGTAAAACCTCCTGCCGCCGTCGGGCGAGAGCCTGCCGAGGTTGTCGAGGCTGTTTATGTACCTCCTCCAGGCGCGTATGTACTCCCTCTCTATTGAGTGGTATTCGCGCGCGAGGCTCTTTTCAGCCTCGAGTACCGCCTCGAGCTCGTCCTTTCCAAAGCCCAGTACGAGAGTGAACTCGTCCCTGGCCGCCAGCTCGCCCATGAGGGCTATGTTGCCGTCTTCCGCCCGCTCGAAGGCCCAGTCCATCCTGAGGTCGTCGTGGAGGTCCTGCCAGCCGTCGGATGCGCCCGAGAAACCGGCCGAGATTTTTGTGAAAGGGTTGTCGGAGGCAAGCGCGGCTGCTATGTCCTCCCTCCATGCTATGAGGTAGCTCCTCTTGTCGTAGGCGGCCGCCCTGCCGGAGTTCCCGTATCCCCTGTTCTTTATGTGGGGTGCCAAAAGCGCGTAGAGGCGGAAATCAGAAGGGACGCCGTGCAGGGCCTTGAAGCCGCAGTTTATGACGAGCGTATTCGCCTGCGGGTCCGTTATTATCCTTTTAGTGATGCTGTAGAGGCCTGATTTGGCGGTCTGCGTTATGAGGTAGGCCGGGGCCTTCTCGTGGATGTATTCGAAGGAGGTGACTTCGGTATTTACGCCTTCCTCGTCGAAGAAGGTCTTGCCGTCCGTTATGAGGAACTTAAGGTCCCTCGTGTTGGCCGTCCCGGTGTTGGGGTAGTAGACTTCGGTTATGACCCCGTTTTCTATGGTGAACCACACCTTCGATAGCGCGCTCAGGGCCGTGCCGACGCCGTGCTTGGAGGCCCTCGTCCAGCGGGGCTCCAATCCAGGCTTTCCGAACGCCTCAACGGACGGAAACTGAAACTCGGGCTTGTACGCTACGCTCATGGCACCCTCCCTCTTTTTAATGCCTGCTCGGGGCCGACCCTTGAGGGACGGGACCATCGCGTCTGTCTCGGGGCCTTTCGGGACGGTCGTTCACATAATCCGAGTAAAGCACCGTTCCATTCAAAGTCAAGGCGCGCCCGCCGCCCTCTAGCGCCTTACCTCCCTGACAATCCAGCGCTTTTAGGATATAATAATCCGGTGCGCCATGAGGCCATTTGATATTGAAAAGGCGGCCCGGAGCGGGTTAAAATCTCTCAAACCTTCCGCCGCCTTTTTGAGTTCGTGTCGAAAAACTAACCATGCGGAGGTGGAGAATGGGTGCCAAGCTGAGCGAGGACGCGAGAAAGAAGATAATAGAGGCATTGAACGAGGACAGGGTCGCAGAGCTTACCGCGATTATCCAGTACATGGGCCATCATTATGAGGGAGAGGGCCTCGAGAGCCCGCCCATCCTGGAGCTTTTCAAGAGCACTGCCATGGACGAGATGAGGCACGCCGAATCCCTCGCTGAAAGGATAGTCTACCTGGGAGGAGTCCCGGTGTACAAGCCCTCTGGCGTCAGCCGGGGCGGGGAGCTCCGCGAGATGATATCCCAGGACCTCGGCCTGGAGAACGGCGCCATAGAAAGATACAGGAAGCACATAAAGCTCTGCGACGAACTCGGGGATTCCACCACAAGGCTTCTCCTCGAGCAGATACTGATGCAGGAAGAAGGCCATGCCGACGCTTTTGAGACCGCGCTCGGCAGGGGAAAATAAAAAAGGGGTACATGAGAATGGCAAAGAGATGGAAATGCGTTGAATGCGGCTACGTACACGAGGGCGACCACCCGCCGGATGCCTGCCCGGTCTGCTACGCGCCGAGCGACGCGTTCGTAGAGGTCGTTGTAAATGCCTGATGGACAACAAGCGGAAAGCCGCGCCGGGCAGCGGCGCGGCCCCGTCGCTGAAGAGCTCGCCCGCCGCATAGCCGTTGGCGGGCCTATTCCTTTCACTGAATTCATGGAGGCCGCCCTGTACGCAGAAGAGGGCGGCTATTACACTTCCGGAAGGCAGACCTGGGGGCCCGAGGGCGACTACATAACCAGCGTCGACGTGAGCCCTGTTTTCGCGAGGACGCTGGCAAGGCAGGTAACGGAGTGCTGGGAGCTTCTCGGCTCTCCGGCCTCCTTCGAACTCGTGGAGGCCGGGGCCGGAAGAGGGTGGCTTTCAATGGGCATGCTCGAGTACTTCAAGAGCTCTTGCCCGGCCCTGTACGAAGCCCTGACGGTCAAGCTCGTCGAAGTCGGGTGGCCGCCGCCGGGGCGCTCCCATGAGAAGGTCTCCTGGCACAGGAGCCTCGATGAGCTCAAACCTGCTGACGCGGCCTTCATAGTAACCAACGAGCTAATAGACAGTTTCGCCGTGCATAGGGTAAGGTACTCGGGAGGCGAACTCAGGGAGCTTTACGTCGGCTTTGACGGGGAGTCCTTTTTCGAAACGGAGGGGCAATTGTCGGATGCTGCCCTGGCAAGGTACTTTGAGAGGGCTGGCGTTGTCCCGTTCGAGGGCATGACTACCGAGGTGAACCTCGAGGCCGGAAGGTGGATGAAGAAGGCATCGGCCCTTTTTTCACGGGGCTTCGCCGTGACCATAGACTACGGCTCCGCCGCCCGCGAGCTCTACTCCCCAGAAAGGAGGGGGAGCCTTCATTGCCACTTCCGCCACACATTGAACGACAACCCCTTCGCCAACATCGGAGAGCAGGACATAACCACCCACGTCGATTTCACCACGCTCGGCCTCGACTCGATGGCTTGCGGGCTTTCGGTCACGGGCTTCACCACGCAGAAGAACTTCCTCCTCGGCCTCGGCATACTCGAAGAGCTCAAGACGCCCGCCTCGCTCGGCGTCGAGGGCATTGAAGAGGTCAACCATAACCGTGCCATCGGCGCTCTTATAGCCCCGGGCGGTATGGGAGACACCTTCAAGGTGCTGGTCTGCCACAAGGGGATCGAGGGGCCCAGGCTCAAGGGTTTCTCCTTCAAGGACATGACCAGGAGCCTTTGCCTGTCCTGAGCCGGAGTCATGTTGTAATAATCATTGCGATATGTTAATTATAAAATATAAGCGAAAAATCCGTTTGGAGGGGGATTCAAATGGCAGGGACCGATAACAAAGACAACAAGGAAAAACAGCACGTTTGCTCGATATGCGGCAAGCCTTCCGACCTTACCATCTGCCACGCCTGCGAAGACAGGATAAGGGGAGAAGCGGTCGAGAAGAAGCATGACGCCGAGAAGGCCGGGAAGAAGTAGGTTCCATAAATAAAAAATTCCGGAGGGGAAAATGGCCCAGGACAATATTCTCCAGGACCTCAGCACCGCCTATAACACAGAGATAACAGGATACCATTTCTACACTACCGCGGCGGCGCTCGTCGAGGACTCGAAGGGCAGGACCGTATTTTCAAACCTCGCGAAGGACGAGCTCGCCCACATAGTAGTAGTCGGGAAGATAGCGGAGTCGTTGAAGAACGGCCTGGGCTGGATAAGCTACGAGGAAGCGCTCTCCCAGGGCTTCGCCATAGCTCTTTCCGGGCAGATACCTTTCCCTTCCGAGAACGAGCTTTTAAAGAGGCTTTCAACCAACCAGTCCGACACCAACGCCGTGCAGATAGCCATCGAGACCGAGATGGAGGCCGTGGAATTTTACTCCAACCTCCTGAAACAAGCCTCGACCCCGGCCGAGAAGGTCTGCCTTACAAAGCTTTTGGAGATGGAAAAAGGGCACCTGAAGGTCCTCCGGTGGGAGTACGAGTCTCTCAATAAGACCGGTTTCTGGTGCGGCGAGATGGAATTCAGCGTGGAGAAGGAGAGCGAGTAACATGTACGACGTCATCGTCGTCGGCCTGGGGCCAGCCGGGTCGACCGCCAGCCGCGACCTCGCAAAAGCTGGCCTCCGCGTGCTCGGAGTGGACAAGGAGAAGTTCCCGAGGTACAAGTCCTGCGGCGGGTGCATCTCCACCAAGATAGAGCGCATCCTCGATTTCGACATATCAGGCGCCATAGAAGAGCGGGTCAAGGGCGCGACCTATACGTACAAGTCCGGCAGGACGATGGACATACTCTCGGACAGACCTGTCGGCTACAACGTCATGAGGGACACTTTCGACGCCCTCCTTCTTTCAAAGGCTAAAGAGGCCTGTGCGGAGATAATAGAAGGCGTCCGCGTTGTAAAGGCCGCTGACAACGGCAGCTCGGTGAGCGTCACGCTCGCCGACGGCAGGTCGTTCGGGGCAAAGTTCCTCGTGGGTGCCGACGGTTCGTCCGGGTTCGTGGGCCGCGAGCTTTTCGGCCTGAACCCGAAAGAGGCAGCCGTCTCCATAACTGCAGAGGTGCCGCTGCCGAGAAAGGCCCGGCCCTACTCCGACAAGCTTTTCATCGATTTCGGCAGCGTCCCTTACGGGTACGGCTGGATATTCCCCAAGGAGAACTGCCTTTCCGTCGGAATCGCCGGGGATGCCTGCAAGGTCGGCGGTAAGATAAAGGATTATTTCAACGAGTTCGTCACCACCCACGAAGCGTTAAAGGGGCTGGACCTGAGCCAGCGGATAGGCTGGACAGTGCCGATATATTACGACGGAGCAGCCCCTTCCGTAAGGGGCAGGGTCCTCGTCATAGGAGACTCCGGCCACCTTGTCGACCCGTTCCTCGGCGAGGGCATATACTATGCCATCCGCACAGCCAAGTCCGCCGCTTCTGTTATAATAGATAATATCGGCGGTAAAAAAGAGCTCGCCGCCTACCAGGACTGGCTCGAAAAGGAGATACACCCCGAGTTCAAATCCGCGGGAAAGCTCGCAGACCTCGTATACAACCATCCGAGGCTCTGGTACAGCATACTCGAAAAAGACCCTGATATAATGCTGAGGTTCTACGACGTGATAAGGGGCGAGGAGGAATGCGCGAGCTTCTACGAGTGGGTCCTCGCCAAGGTCAAATCAAAGCCCTGGAAGATATTGAGGAGATGGGTAGAGAGCAGGCTCCTGCCTTCTTAATGCCTTAAAAATCCAGTTCCGTCATCACATGGAGGCGTACGAAAAAAGTACGCCTTTCCCGCTCCCGGCTTTTCAGCCGGGGGTTTACTGCACTCTGAACTCCATTTTTCAGCAGCTTGTTCGTCCATACGCAGTCCGGAAAAAAACAGGGCAAGCCCCTGTCCCAGGAGGTTGCGATGAAAGTCCCGAACACGGTGCTTACAAGCCTCTATCTTCTCGCCTTTTTTCTTTTCGCTTCTCCCGTATTTGCCCAGCAGCAGTCCCCGGCCCCTTCTGTCCAGGAGCCTCCATCCCAGAAGGAGTCCTCCCGTCCCTGGCTCGGCGTCACCATCCAGGAGGTCAACGAGAGGATCGCCAGCCAGATGGGCATAACCGACCCCAGGGGCGTCCTTGTCGCCGACGTGGCCGACGGCAGCCCGGCTGACGAGGCCGGGGTCAATTTGGGCGACGTAATCGTAAGGCTCAACGGCCGCGACGTCGAGGACGCTGGCGATTTCATCAACAGGATACAGGAGGCGGGCGTTGGCTCGACGGTGGCCCTCGAGGTCAACAGGGCAGGGGCCACGGAGGAGATAAACGTAACGCTCGAGCCGATGCCCCCGGCGGCCATGCTAGGGAGCGCCCGCATGGGCGGGATGAGCAGCATGAGCGGGATGATGTCAGGTATGGGCCAGGGAATGGGCCAGGGCATGGGGATGATGACGGGAGGGGGCGAATGCCCGATGCATTCCCAGGGAATGGGCCATGATTGTCCGATGGGCCAGAGCTGTCCTAATTGCCCTTCCCAGCCGATGATGGGAGGCGCTGAGTGTCCTGGCCACGGCCCCATGGGAATGGGCCCGATGGGGAAGATGCACAGGCACCCCGGCAAGGGCATGATGATGGGCATGGGGGGCCAAATGGATATGATGGGCGGCCCTGTTTATGGTAAAATAATGATGGCCGTAAAGAACATGAACCTTACGCCCGAGCAGAAGGCCAAGTTCGACGTCATACACTCGGACTTCAAGAAAAGGGCAGTAAGGGCCGCAGCCGACGTAAAGGTGGCACACATAGAGGTGCATGAGCTCATGGCAGCCGACCCGGTCAACCTGGACAGGGTAAGGGCTAAGGTCAACGAGCTCTTCCAGAAAAAGTCAGAGATGATGATGCTCGGGATAAGGAGCCTGGAGGACTTCAAGAAGCTCCTGAACCCCGGCCAGAAGAAGATGCTTAAGGACATGCTGGCCATGGACTCGGCGGACGGGGACATGGAAGAGGCAGAGGCCCTTGATGAGGGGGCCGAGTAGACCAAGCCGGAGGGGGTGGAAAAAATGAAAAGATACGCAATCCCCAGGGTAGCCCATTGCAGTGAGGGTTGCCCTAGAAGGTCCCGGGCACGACCTTAAACTGCCCGTTTTCTTTTCCTGGTTTCTCCCGCTTTTTTTCATTTCCTACCGCCGTTTTTTCCTGTTAAAATAATCAGGCATTCCTGAGAGGTGTTTTTATGGGGATAGAGTGGACGCCCAACCTGTCTACGGGCATACAATGGCAGGACAGGCACCATAAAGAGCTGTTCAGCAAGATAAGCCGCCTCCTCGACGCCATGACGCTTGGACAGGGCAAGGAGGAGGTGGTCTCGCTCTTCAAGTTCCTCGACGAGTACATCATCTATCATTTCGAGGCCGAAGAGCAGGCGATGAGCAAGCACGCCTACCCCGGCGCTTTCATCCACACGGCGGAGCACACGCACTTCATCGAGGATATAGCCGCGCTCCGTGACGAGTTCAGAAAGGGGCCCTCTACAGGCCTCGTCATAAAAGTGCAAAGGCAGGTCGTGGACTGGCTACTCAACCACATCTGCGGCCCTGACAAGAAATTGGGAGAGTTCCTGAGTTCAGTGGAGGGCGGGGGTAAAGCGCAATAGTCCCGCCTTGACCAGAGCGGTTGTTCTTGCGGAAAACCGGAACAAGAGGGGGCGTATATGGCTATCGAATGGAACAGCAACCTTTCCACCGGGGTTGAGTGGCAGGACAGGCATCATAAGGAGTTGTTCAAAAGGGTAGGCGGCCTGCTTGACGCGATGAGCGTCGGTTCCGGCAAAGACGAGCTGGACCGCCTGTTCAGGTTCCTTGACAGCTATTTCGTGGTCCACTTCGACGCAGAAGAGCAGGCCATGAGCAAGTACGGCTTCCCTGACGCTGTTGAGCACCTCAAGGAGCATACCGGGTTCATAGAGAACGTAGCGGCCTTGAGGCACGAGTTCTCGTGCGGCGCCACGTCGGTGCTCGTCGTAAAGGTCCAGAAGCTCGTAGTGGACTGGCTCATACACCACATAGGCGGGATGGACAAGAGGCTCGGGGTGCATATCCTGAAATCCGAAGCCGGCATGCTCGCGAGGTAACTATTCGCTCTCAGGCTTCACCCGTTTCTCGAAAGAGACTACCAGCACCCCTGCCATCACCAGAAACATGCCGCCGAGCTGCACCGGCTCGAGGCTTTCCCCCAGCACCGCCCATGCCAGCACAGCCGTAGAGACCGGGCCTATGAAGCTCGCTATCGCGGCCCTGCTTGCGCCAATCCGTTTTATCCCCAGCGTTATCGTAAGCACCGGCACGAATGTCGACACGACCGCCAGCGCGGCCAGAAGCCACCATGCCCCGGCATCCGCCGGGAGAGTGCCGGGCTTGCCGCCCCAGGTCCCCAGGAACGCGAACGCGGCAGCCGTGGTCGCGTATGCCGACATCTTCACGCCCGAGACTCTTTTCGAGAAGACTTCCGTGAATATGTAGCTCAGGGAATAGATGACGGCCGAGAAAAGAACTAGGGCCGCGCCTATGAGCTCGGCCCTTCCGACCCCCTGGAATACCTTCATCACGAGCGCCAGGCCTATATAGGTCAGCCCCAGGGAGGCGAGCTTTTTCTTCGTCATCGGCTCCTTGAAGAACAGCGTCGTCCAGACGACGACGAAGGCCGGGTAAGCGTAGAGTATGACCCGCTCGAGGGAGGCGTCTATGTAGAGGAGGCCGTAGAAGTCCGCGAGCGCCGCCAGGTACAGGCCCAGAAGGCCGCTCAAGGCCACGTAAAAGACGTCCTTCCAGGACACCCGCTCCGAGGGGAAGATGAGCACCGCCGCCCAGAAGAGCGGCAGCGACATGGCGAACCTCAAGGCCAGCAGCGTCACCGGGTCGATGCCGTGCCTGTACAGGAGCTTGGCGAATATGCCCTTAGCCGAGAACGTCACCGCCGAGGCCGCCACCAGCAGGTAGCCTGTAATCTCTTTCCTTTTTTCCATTTCCGTCACGTTCCATGAAAAAGGCGTTACCAGGGTCACAGCCTCTTCCAGCCCGTCCGTTGTATATTGGTTCCGCTCCATGAGGAGGGTAAAGGATGATAATACTTCCTCCGATATGAGGTCAAGCCCGTCACGAGGCGTACGGGCCCGCGGAGCAAATAAAACGAGCGAAAGGGGCAGGCCAGATGCACTCCGCAGGGACAGATTCAAAGTATTTAAATCTCGATATTCCACGAAAAATCGCAATCGGCCTCCTTTTCGCGCTCCTGTTCCTCATACCGGTCCTGTCCTACGCCGCAACCCCCATAAACAACCCTGAGTTCTGGATAAAGAAGCTCAAGAACGCCGACGAGACCGTCCTTTCCTCAGAAGAGATAGACACGCTCAACTCGATGATATTGGAGAGCATCGACCATATGACGGACATAGGGTCGATGCCGGACTACGTATCGGGCGACAGGGTCTTCGAATGGCTCTGGACGGGTTTCATCTTGAACCCTGGCGTCAAGTATGATTCCTCGGGCCAGAGGCTTTCGGAGGGGTTCCTTGACTCCGTAGCCTACAACATGGGGCTCGACGCAATAGCCGAAGAAGGCGAAGTGAGGTTCGGAGTAGTCGTCACGAGAGGCGACATAAGGGCCCTGCCGACCGACACCGCCATGTTCGCGGGCCGGGGCAGAGGGGGCTTCGACACCATACAGTATACGAGCGCTCACCCTTCCGAGCCGGTCGCGCTCCTGCATACGAGCAGGGACGGCGAGTGGGGCTTTTTTCAGACCTCGACCTTGAGGGGCTGGATGAGGATGGACAGGGTGGCTTTCGGCTCCAGGGAGGACCTCATCTCAAGGGACGAGGACTTTCTCGTGGTCACGGGCAGCAAGGTGCGCATCTATGGCGACCCCTCCATGAAAAAGCCCATCTCGGAAGTCAAGATGGGCGCGCTTTTGCGCTATGACGCACAGAGGGGGGCGAAAGAGCCCTGGAAAGTACTGTTCCCTGAAAAAGGCGAGCAAGGCGAGCTCGTCTGGACCGAGGCATACTTGAGCCCCAAGGCCGACGTGCACGAGGGCTACCTTTCCTATACCAGAAGGAACATCATAATCCAGGCGTTCAAGATGCTCGGCGAGGAATACGGCTGGGGTGGGAAGGACGGCAGGAGGGACTGCTCTCTTTTCATCAAGGACCTTTTCGCGACCGTGGGGCTTAACCTGCCGAGGAACTCCAGGCAGCAGGGCTCCACTGGCGACGTGAAGGCCAGCCGCGCCGCCGCCAGCCAGTACAGCGAGATAACCGAGGCGTTGAGGAGCGCGGACCCCGGGATAACCCTTCTTACCCTGAACGGCCACGTGATGCTGCACATAGGCGACCACAAGGGCAAGCCCTACGTCATACACCAGATATTCGGCTACAACGACGGCAGGCGCATGAAGCTCATAAACAAGACGGCCGTCACGGGCCTCGACCTCGGCAAACGCTCGAGGGCAGGCTCTTTCCAGAAAAGGCTGAGGAGCGTCACGGAGGTGACGATACCAGAGCGCAGGGCCGAGGCCCTCTCCGACAAGAGCGTATAATCGCGCGATTACATCGTAAAACGGAAAGGGAAGGGCCCGCGCGGCCCTTCCCTTTTTTTGCGCCTCCTTTTCTTGACTTTTACTCTCCTTTGTAATAATTTGATTTAAATAGGAATTTTTTTTAAATCACCCCTTTTTGCCGGGCCTGCCGGGAACCCCTGAAAAATGAACATAGGCAGAAAACTCATACTCTCGTTTCTGCTCGTCACTTTCCTTCCGACTTTGCTTCTCGCTTTTCTTACTACCAACCTCATAAGCTCCAGCAAGAAGGACGACGCGCAGGAGGCGATAAACAACAACCTCAAGGCCGCCTGGGTGCAGTATTACGCGCGGGCCTACCAGATGAAGTACGGCATGCTCCAGGCCTCGACCGAGAAGTTCATACAGGACGCGATTTTTTCGAGAGACAAAAAGCTCCTGCGCGAACAGCTCAAGTCGTGGAAGGCACACAGGCCGTACGTCGACCTCTGGGCCGTGGTCGACAGAAAAGGCGCGGTCATCGCTTCCCACAACACGCCCGAGTCGGGCCACCTCCTGGGCCTCGACGGGCTCGTCAACAAGGCGATAACCCGGAAGTCGGCGTTCATCTCGAGCGAGATAATCCCCGGTTCCGTCCTCGAGGCCGAGCGCATAGACAGGGCGGCAAGGGTAGTGCGCACCTTCGAAGAGAACGGAAGACGCTCCGCCCGGGAACTCCTCGACGGCATGATGCTCTGCGTCGTCACGCCGGTCATGGACTCGTCCGGGAACGTGCTCGGGGCGATCGTCACGGGCGACCTCATAAACAACGACCCGTTCGTGCCGGACGCTTTCGCCGAATCGATACCCGGGGCCCTTGTAACCATATCGATGGGCGACGTGCAGGTCTCCACGAACGTCAGGGGCGAGACCGGGAAAAGGCTCATAGGCCATGTCATACCCGAAGAGGTGCTTGCCGCGATCAAGAGCCAGATGGGCTACAGGGGCGAGACGGTCCTGGCCCATAAGACTTATTTGTCCGCCTTCGACCCGGTCATAAACTACGAGGCCAAAATAATCGGCTCCATCTTCGTGGGAGTGCCGAAGGACAGGTTCGTAGAGCTCCAGTACGACAACATAAAGGCCGTCATAACCATCTCGATGATAGGCCTGTTTCTCGCAACCGGAGCGGCCTCTTTCGTCACGTACGTCATAACGCGCCCCATCCTGTCGCTCAAGAAAAAGGCCCAGCTCGTCGCCTCCGGCGACCTCAACGTGAGGATAGGGTCCGCGAAGAAGGGCAATGACGAGATAGCCGACCTGGCGCGCACCTTCGAGACGATGCTCGAGAGCCTGCGAGATAACGAAGAGCGCATCAAGGTGAGCCAGGAGAAGCTCGCGGCCCAGAACGTCCTCATCGAATCGATAATAAACAGTCTGCCCTACCGTCTGTACGTGCTCGACAAGGACAAGAACATAGTCCTGTGGAACAGGCGCGCATCCGAAGCGTGCCACATATGCAGGGACTCCGAAGCTTCATGCGCCCATACGAACGCGCTGGCGCTCGTGCCGGGCGAGGAGTCAAGGCGCGCCCTGGGCGAGGCAATAAGCGGCGCTTTCGCCACCGGCGGGGCGCAGTCCTTCGAGTACAGGGTCACGGGCTCTGACGGCCGCGAGAAGGTGATATTCGCGAGCGTCTTCCCGGTCCTGCCGGGGGCCTCCGGCCGTGCTGAGCACGTCGTGTGGATGTCCGAGGACGTCACCAGGAAAAAGGAGCTCGAGTCGAATATAATATCGAGCGAGAAGCTCGCCGCCGTGGGCCAGCTCGCGGCAGGCATAGCCCATGAGGTCAACAACCCCCTGGGCGGCATACTCAACTGCCTTTACAACTTCAGGAGCAAGAAGCTCGCGGACGAGAGAAAGGCCGAGTACATCGAGTTCATGGAGGACGGCATAAAGAGGGTGCAGAACATCGTAAGGCAGCTCCTCGATTTCTCGCAGCAGCACGCCCCGGAGTTGAAGCTCACCGACCTGAACGCCATCATCGAGGGGCTCATACCGCTGTTCGTCCATTCGATAAAGGGCAGGGACATAACCCTTAATACGAAGCTCGGGGCCGGCCTTCCTCCCGTAATGGCCGACAAGCACCAGATAGAGCAGATAGTCGTGAACCTCATACTGAACGCAGTGCAGGCCGTCTCGGGCGGAGGCATTATCGAGGTGAGGACCCGGGTCGAGGGCGGCTGGTTTGCAATCGAGGTCGCCGACAACGGCTGCGGCATATCCAAGGAGAACCTGAACCGCGTTTTCGACCCGTTCTTCACGACGAAGGGAGTTGGCAAGGGCACCGGCTTGGGGCTTTCGGTGAGCCGTGGTATAATCGAAGGCCACAGGGGCAGGATAGAAGTGGACAGCCAGCCGGGAGCGGGCAGCACCTTCAAGGTCTACCTGCCGGTCCCACAGCAAGCTTAAAAGGAGGGGTTTTTTAGTGCCGCGCGCGCCGAAGGTCCTGATAATAGACGACGAGCCGCTTATGAGGATGTCCATAAGCGACGCATTGAAGGAAGAAGGGTACGAGGTCTTCTCCACGGCCTCTGGCAAAGAAGGCGTCCAGCTCGCCAGGGACGGCTCTTTCGACATAGTGATAACAGACTTGAGGCTCCCGGACATCGACGGCATCGAGGTACTTAAGTCCTGCAAGAGGGCCTCCTCCGAGACGCTGGTCGTGCTCATAACCGCGTACGGGGCCGTGGAGACGGCCGTCGAGGCGATGAAGTACGGCGCTTACGACTACGTCACAAAGCCTTTCCGCATGGAAGAGCTCCTCCTCATGATGAGGAGGATGGTCAGGCTCCGCGACCTCGAGCAGGAGAACATACTCCTCAAAGAGCAGGTCGAGGGCAGGTACAACTTCAGCGGCATCGTCGGCAAGAGCGAGAAGATGGAGGAGATTTTCGAGAAGATAAGGATAATAGCCCAGACCGACTCCACAGTCCTCATCCTCGGCGAGAGCGGCACCGGCAAGGAGCTTGTCGCCAACGCCATACACTACAACAGCCCGAGGAAGTCCGAGCCGTTCATAAAGGTGAGCTGCGCGGCCCTGCCCGAAACCCTCCTTGAGGCCGAGCTCTTCGGCTACGAGAAGGGCGCGTTCACTGGAGCGGTCAGGCAGAAGAAGGGGAGGTTCGAGCTCGCCGACAGGGGCACCATATTCCTCGACGAGATAGGCGAGCTTTCCCCTGCGATACAGGTGAAGCTGCTGCGCGTGCTCCAGGAAAAGGAGTTCGACCGGCTCGGAGGGGCAGGCACCATCAGCGTCGACCTCCGCATAATCTGCGCCACGCAGAGGGACTTGAGGAAAGAGGTCGCCCGGGGCGTATTCAGGGAAGACCTCTTCTACAGGCTAAACGTTGTCCCGCTCGTGCTGCCGCCGCTGCGCGACAGGAAAGGGGACATCCTGCTGCTCGCCAACCACTTCCTCAAGTACTACGCCGGTCTTTACAAAAAGAGCGTCACGGGTTTTTCCGTCGAGGCGATGGAGCTCCTGCTGAAGCACCCGTTTCCGGGGAACGTAAGGGAGCTCGAGCACGCCGTCGAAAGGGCGGTCGTCATGGGCAGGGGCGAGGAGGTTGTCCCGGCCGACCTCCCGGAGGAGATAGGCGGGGACCCGGGCGAGCGTTTGCAGGCCATCCAGGGCGTATCCAGCCATGAGCGACTTACAAAGGCCATGCGCGAATTCGAGAGGCAGTACATCATCAGCGTGCTCGACGAGGCGAAAGGGAACAAGACTCTGGCGGCAAAGCTCCTGGGGGTGTCCAGGAAGACGCTCTGGGAGAAGTGCAAGATGCTGCAGATTGCGTCCGACTCGAGGGACGCGTCAGGGGAATAATGGAGTTGCAATGAACGCCTGCTATTTGCCGGGCAAAAGCAAAAGCCCGTCTCGAAAGAGGCGGGCTTTTGCTTTTAAACTGGTTTTTGCAGGTTCAACCGACGGTTTTGCCCGTCAGGACGAGTTCGGCGACCTTGATGAGCTTGAGCCTGGTCTTCCTGCTCGATTTCATCAGGAAGTCATGCGCCTCTTCCTCGGTCATGTTCTTTCTCGCCACTATGGCCCATTTAGCCTTTTCTATTACGTCTCTTTCCTCGAGCTTTTGCTTGAGGGAGGCTACCTCGGAGTAAAGCTCGAAGTATTGGCGGCAGACGTTCACGCATACGTCGGCCTTGGGCGTACCTGTTTTTACGCTGCTGCTCATTGTGATACCTCCAGTGATTAGGGGACGCGGGATCGGAATATGGCTCTGTTGCGTATTAGTATGCCCGGTCCCTGAATCAGTGGCATTAGTTCTATATTTTTTATGTAACATAATAATGTCAGAGCACATTAAAAATGTCAAGGCTGAAAATCTTTTCAACCCTGAGGCGTAATCTCCTCAGTTAAATGCGAGTAATCTGTAAAACAGTTAATTTTGTTGCGATTTTTATATTTTCAGCTTGAAATATTAAAAATTTCTAATTTTCCCTATTGACATTTTTAATGGTTTGGAATATCATGGCAATCATCGAGAGTAGTAATAACCCGCAACAGGGGCTCAGGAAGGGACCTTCGCGGATAGCAAAAGATGCTTAACCCCAGGGCTCACGCCTTGGTTTAAGAGTAAGGCCGTTTGTGGGAACGGCTCAGGCCATGAAGGCCTCAGCCATCCAGGCCAAAAGTCCTGAAACTCAGGACAACCAGGAACACGAACATAATCCTTCACTGGAAAGCTCATGATGGGCTTCCAGTGCCGGAACAAGTCCATGGATGCCTTGGTTCCGTCGAAAGACGGTATCAAGGCATTTTTTTTTTGGTCTTGTGGCCTCTCTAAAAACCGGCTCAAAAAGCTCATGGCGGGCTTGGAAGGGTCGGAAAAGCTGAAAGCCGCGCAAGCAGCTGAAGGCAAAAGTCCACGGCATCCTCAAGATGCCCTGGAGCCTCAGGCCGAAAGGCAGGGGGCGCCGGAAGCGGACCGACGGAAGGTCCGGAAACCGGTAAGGCCAAGTCGCCTGGGTAGATACTTACAAAAAAAAGAATTTTAACTTGTGGAAAGGAGTATCACAATGAAAAGGTTTCTCACCCTCGCACTCGCAGTTGCTTCAGTAGGCTTTATCGCGGTAGGCACTGCCTCCGCTGTTGACACTTACGACGACGGCGACGCCGCAAACGGCATCGGTAACTCCAGGCATAACCTCGGATCCCTCGGTGAGCACATCGTCACCACCGGCGGCACCGGCACCTCCGAGATATGCGTATTCTGTCACACGCCTCACCACACCAACACCACGAACAACCTGAAGCCGTTGTGGAACAGGGGCACCTCTGCTCCCACTTCCTTCACCGCCTATGGCACCACTCTTGGCGGCAGCACGATAGTCTCTGGTGACGTAGGATCCACCTCGCTGGCCTGCTTGAGCTGCCACGATGGTGTGACCACCTTCGACAACCTCCTCAACACCCCCGGTAAGTCCGGCGTTACCGCCACCGGCTCCGACAGGAACTGGTCCTTCTATGATGCCGCGGTCGAGACCGTCGTCTCCGACTTCATGACCTCCAGCAGGTTGAACATCGGCCTGAACCTCTCCAACGATCACCCGGTGTCCGTAACCTACACCGAGGGCGTCGCTGGCCTCAGGGACAAGACCACGACCATCTTTGACATCGACGTGGCCGCTGAACTGGCCGACTCCGCCGCGACCTTTGATGGCGGCAACCTGACCAAGAACCTCTGGGCCGTGAAGGGCTATGTTGATGCCGGCGCGACCATCCAGGACCTCCTCAGGGACGACAAGGTAGAGTGCTCGAGCTGCCACGATCCCCACTTCAACAACAAGTCCTGGAACGAGATCGACCCGACCTACGATGCTGACACCGAGCTGCAGGAGCCCGAGAACAACGGTCTGTTCCTCAGAAGGGTCGGCGGAAACTCCGGTTCCGGTCTCTGCAGAACCTGCCACAACAAGTAATGCCGCTTCTGGCATAACTTGGAACATATGTAAAAAAGAGCGGGCCGGAGTCTCTCCGGCCCGCATCTTTATAAACTTCTTAAGAAGGCATGAACCTGCTATAATGGTTTTGAACAAGCCGGGTTTGTGAAAGCAAGGTGGGATTTTTATGGCAAAGGTCCCTGACAAAAAGGAAGACGTCCTGATGAACGAGGCTGCCGGTCCGAAAGCCTGCGATTCGCTCTGTAAGCCGCTCATCGAGCTTTCAGAAGAACTCGACCGGCTCAAGGTTGAACTGAAGGAACGTCAGCTCATCGAGAAGGCAAAGGGCGTTCTGATAAAGTCGAAGGGCATCAGCGAGCAGGAAGCCTCGAAGATAATGCACTCTTTCATGGAGCAGCAGAACAAGAGCCTTGCCGAGGTTGCAAATATAGTCCTCCTGGGCGAAAAGATGCTGGGCCAGAATGGCTTGCTGAAGTAGTTTGGTACCGAAGTAACAGGGCTGTTTGTCTCCCTAGCCCTGTTGTCATTTTTATTGCCTTTCCCGGGCGGTCCCCCCTTTAGAACAATTCCGAAATTCCGTTTGGTTTCTCCTGCGTCTTAACCTTGCCTGCGTCTTTTGAGGTGTAGTCTTTTTCTTTTCAATCTTTTGAGCGGGCTTTAAGTATCCTTCCAATCCCTGCGTAATCCTTCAATATTTCGATGTAGCCATATCTGCCTGTCCCCTCTGCCAGCATCCGTACGGCTTCCCCCTGGTCATAGCCTATTTCCATGAGGAGAAGGCCTCCGGGCACAAGCCAGCCAGGCGCTTCTTCAATTATCTTTTTAATTATGTCGAGTCCGTCAGTCCCGCCGTAGAGGGCCTCCCTGGGCTCGAAGTCCTTTACCTCCGGGGCGAGGGCTGCCATGTCCTTCCAGTTGATATACGGCGGGTTCGTGAGGAGCATGTGAGTCCGGCCTTTTGCCTTTTCCGGTATCGGCGCGAAGAGGTCGCCTTTGAGGAAAGTCACTTTTTTGTCAGCCTCAAGCCTCCTGGCGTTCTCGCCTGCGACCTCGAGGGCCTTCTCTGATATATCAGAGGCGAGGACATGGCAGTCCATCTCGAGGGCGATGGAAACCGCTATGCAGCCGCTTCCCGTGCAAAGGTCGATTATCGTAAGGCCGCTGCCGCCGAAAGCAGGCGCTTCTTTTCTTGCCTCCTCTACCAGCAGCTCTGTTTCGGGCCTCGGTATGAGCACGTCCGGCGTGACCTTGAAAGACCTGCCCCTGAACTCGGCCTCCCCGAAGATGTACTGCGCCGGTTCCCTCGCGGCCCTCCTTGAGGCCGCTTCCCTTAGAAGCTCCGACTCTTTAGGGGTCAGGGGACGCCTCGCGTTCAGGAAAAGCTCGCTTCTGGTGCAATCAAGGACGTGCATGAGCAAGAATTCGGATTCGTCCCGGCTGAAAGGAATACCGGCCGCCGAGAGCTCCCCGAAAGCCCAGATGAGGGCTTCGCCGACTGTAAGTGCGTGTTCTTCCATTAAAAAACAAACTACAGCAAAAGCCCGGCCTTGTCAAAGTATTCTCCCTCATGGTAAGGGGAAAAAGCTTTTTTGTCTGCTAAACTTGAAGATTGAAGGCTGATTTTTACGCCATTCCCGAGGGGGCTCGATGAAAGGCATTCCGGCAGGCTCTTATGAGTATGACGAGGGGCTTTTGATCGGCGCGCGGGTCCTCTCCGGCGGCGTGTTTTTCCGGGTATGGGCGCCGGGGGCGTCCAAGGTCGAATCAGTGGTCGAGGGCAGGGGAGTCTACAGCCTCTCGCCCGAGGGCAGGGGTTATTTTTCAGGTTTCGCGCCAGGCTTAACGCATGGCGACTTCTACCGGTACAGGCTCGACGGCACCGTATCGCTTGCAGACCCGGCCTCGCGTTTTCAGCCCGAGGGGCCTGAAGGGCCCTCTGAAGCCATAGACCCGGAGCTGTTCGCCTGGACCGACTTCGACTGGACGGGCGTGGACTTGAAAGGGCAGGTCATATACGAGATGCACGTTGGCACATTTACAAAAGAGGGTACATGGGAGGCTGCCAATCGATTCCTTTGGGAGTTAAAGGACCTGGGCGTCACCTTGATAGAGCTCATGCCGGTGGCCGACTTTCCGGGCAGGTTCGGCTGGGGTTACGACGGGGTCTGCCTGTACGCGCCGACGAGGCTTTACGGCAGGCCCGAGGGCCTCAGGGCCTTCGTGAACACGGCACACTGCCTGGGGCTCGGGGTCATATTGGACGTCGTCTATAATCATACCGGCCCGCAGGGCTGCGCACTTTCCAGCTTCTCGAATAATTATTTTACCGACAGATACGAGAACGAATGGGGCAAGGCCGTGAACTTCGACGGCGAGGGCTCGGGGCCGGTCAGGGATTTTTTCGTCGAGAACGCGAGGTACTGGATAAGGGAGTTCCACATGGACGGCCTCAGGCTCGACGCCACCCAGATGATATTCGACGCTTCGCCGACGCATATCGTAACGGAGATCACGGCGGCCGTAAAAGCCGCGGCAGGTGAGCGGCGCGTCTTAGTCATCGCAGAGAACGAGCCGCAGGATGCGAAGCTTATCGCTCCGGCTGAAAAGGGCGGCTCCGGCGTCGACGCTCTCTGGAACGACGACTTCCATCACAGCGCCCACGTTGCCATGACCGGGCGTCGTGAGGCCTATTACGTCGATTACAACGGCAAGCCCCAGGAACTGCTCTCGTCAATAAAGCGAGGCTTCATCTACCAGGGGCAGCGCTCGATCTGGCAGGGAAAAGCAAGGGGGACACCGAGCCTTAATGTCCCTTCCATGAAGTTCGTGAATTACCTCCAGAACCATGACCAGGTGGCCAACTCGGCCGCCGGGCTGAGGGCGCACCTGCTCACGAGCCCGGGAAGGCTGAGGGCTCTGACGGCCCTCCTGCTGCTCGCGCCTTCAACGCCCTTGATCTTCCAGGGGCAGGAGTTCGCCTCAAATAGCCCTTTCTTGTACTTTTGCGACCTCGAAAAAGGGCTGATGGAAAAGGTGCGCGCCGGTAGAATGGGTTTTCTCCGGCAGTTCGAGTCAATAGCTGGCATGGAGCCTGACCAATGGCTGCCCGACCCTGCTGAGCCAGCCACTTTCCAAAAATGCAAGCTCGACGAATCAGAGAGGCTTGCCAACAGGGCCGCGTACGTTCTTCACAGGGACCTCCTTGAGATAAGGCGCCGGGACGCAGTCATACGGGAGCAGGAAGGCGGGCTCGACGGCGCGGTAATCGGGCCTGAAGCTTTCGCGCTCCGTTTTTTCGGCGGCGATGAGGACAGGCTCCTCATAGTAAACCTCGGGGCCGACCTTTCTCTTGCGCCCTGTCCAGAGCCGCTCCTGGCACCGCAATCAGGAAAATTCTGGAAGATAATGTGGTCGAGCGAGCACCCGAAATACGGTGGTACAGGCGTGAGGCCGCTGGATGAAGCGGAGCTGTCAATGCCGGGGCACTCGGCCCTTTTGCTGTCGCCTTTTGAACACACATAGCGAGCGCAATCCCCGCAGCTTGCTGCGGGTCAAGCGAGCGAACAGTAAATCGAAAATCCCTTATGTGTCGAAGATCCCCCGCGGCTTGCCGCGGGGAGATTCAAAGAGCGGACTAAAGCACCAGGAGGGAAGATGGCTGAAAGGGTCATAACCTGGCATGAGATAAAGCCCGGAGAAGAGGAGCCGTTCACGTCCAGGGAATGGCTCGTGACGAACGGCATAGGAGGCTATGCCAGCGGCACGCTCTCCGGGGTCATGACGAGGAGGTATCACGGCCTCCTCATTGCCGCCATGCCGGTGCCCCTCGGGCGCATAGTCATGCTGAGCCAGCTCTCCGAGCAGGCAAGGCTCCCGAACGGCAACCTCATAAGGCTTTTCGACGCCGAGCGCCTGGACGTGCCTCCGCATTTCTCCTCAGTGAGGCACATGGTCGAGTTCAGGCTGCATGACGGCCTTCCTGTCTGGCGTTACAGGGTCGGCCACTTCACCCTCGAAAAGGAGATATTGCTCCCGTACAGGCAGAACACGGTCCAGGTGAGGTACAGGATAATCGAAGGCGAGGGGGCGTTGAGACTCAAGCTCCTGCCATCCATGAACTTCAGGAGGCACGACGAGCCCGTTGGCACGCCGCTCGGCAGGCCGTTCGCCATAAACGCTTTCGAGGGCAGGTACGAGTTCTCTCAGCTCAAGGACATGCCTTCGCTGAGGACGTTCATGCACGGCGCCCGGTCGGCCTTCACGATAGAAGAGCGGGTCATACCGGAGATAGTCTACAGCCAGGAGGAGTGCAGGGGATATGAATGCCTCGGGGACCTCTGGAGCCCCGGCTATTTCAGGGTCGACATCGAAAAAGGCATGGACGCCACCCTCGTGGCTTCGACCGAAGAATGGGAAGTGCTCCTGGCCATGGACCCGGACGAGGCCTTCGCCGCCGAGAAGGAGAGGAAGGAGCGGCTTATCTCCATTGCCCCCATCGACGCGCACGAAGGGTTTGGCGCGGAGCTGGTGCTTGCGGCAGACCAGTTCATAGTGACCCCCGTGGGAAGGACCGAAGACGCCGCAAGGGCCAGGGCCGCGGGGGACGACATAAGGACCGTCATAGCCGGGTACCACTGGTTCACAGACTGGGGCAGGGACACGATGATAAGCCTCGAAGGTCTGACGCTCGCCACAGGCAGGAGGGCCGAGGCAGGCTATATTCTCCGCACGTTCGCGCATTACATAAGGGACGGGCTCATACCCAACCTCTTTCCCGAAGGGGGCAGGGAAGGGCTTTACCATACGGCCGACGCTACGATGTGGCTCTTCCACGCGCTCGACAGGTACCTGGAGGTCACGAACGACTATATGACGCTCAAGGTGGTCTTGCCGGGCCTCGTCGAAATAATCGACCGGCACGAATCCGGCACCAGCTTCGGCATAGGCATGGACCCAACTGACGGACTCCTTAAGCAGGGCGCGAGCGGCTATCAGCTCACGTGGATGGACGCCAAGGTCGGGGAGTGGGTGGTGACGCCGAGAAGGGGCAAGGCTGTTGAGATAAACGCCCTCTGGTACAACGCCTTGAAGCTCATGCACAGGTGGGTGGGGACCGCGATGGGTGAAAAGGAGGCGGAAAAGTACCTGGAGCTCGCCGAAAAAGCGGGAAGGTCTTTCAACGAGCGCTTCTGGAATGAAAAGACAGGACATCTTTACGACGTTATCGACGGAGAGCAGGGAGATGACGCGGCCTTGAGGCCGAATCAGCTCTTTTCAATCTCGCTGCCTAACCCGGTCCTCGACCCGGCAAAGTGGCCGAAGGTGGTTGACGCGGTGCGCGAGAAGCTCCTGACGCCGCTCGGCCTGCGCACCTTGAGCCAGGAGCACAAGGAGTACAAGATGAGGTACGCCGGGGACCTCCGCTCGAGGGACGCCGCTTACCACCAGGGGACCGTATGGGCGTGGCTCATGGGGCCGTTCATAGACGCGTGGTTGAAGCTCCATCCGGGTGATTACGCTGGAGCGAGGGGTTTTCTATCCGGTTTTGAGACACACCTCAACGAAGGATGCGTAGGCAGCATAAGCGAGGTCTTCGACGCCGAGAACCCCTTTAACCCCGGAGGCTGCGTGGCGCAGGCGTGGAGCGTGGCAGAGGTGTTGAGGTGCTGGCTCAAGACGACTCCGGGAGGCTAAATGCGCCTGCTGAAGTCGGCTATCTTCGGTTTCACGAGCTCCTCGTAATCCCTGTAGCTCATCTCGATGGCTTCGTAATGGCTGCCAGCGTTGAAGAATATCTCGTCGTCGTGGGTAAGGGAAGCGTCCACCACTGTGTCGACGTTGTAGAGGTTCCCGAACGGCGGCTCAGCCCCTGTTTCGCAGTCCGGGAAAAGGACGCTGAACTCTTCCTCTGAGGCGAGCCTCACGTCCCTGTTGCCTAGGAAGTCCTTGAGCTTCTGGAAATCTATCCTGCCGCTGGCCGGAAGGACCGTCATGACGAAGCTGCCGTCCGTCTTGACCATGACTGCCTTGGCGAGCTCCTGGCCCTTCACGTGCATCGCGGCTGCCACCTCCTGCGCCGTATACGCCTCAGGGTGGATGAGGGATTTGAAGCCGACATGACGTTCCTTCAGCAGCACTTCGAGCCGTCTGGGGATTGACATGGCCTCCTCCTTTCCTTCTTGGGATGACTCGGAAAAAATTGCTATTTTTTCCGATCTCTTCGTTAGGTCGGAAATAAAAATGCTCACATATTCTCTTATATGCTGCGCTTTTTATTTCCGCCCTGCCTCGACCTCGGAAAAAATATCTAATTTTAGGGCACACTATGAATTATACCGCAAAATCAGGTCATTTCCTGAAAACCGTAGGGCCTGTACCAGTACCCTGAAATGAAAAAAGCCCCGGAGCCGGGGGCTCCGGGGCAGAAGGCGAAAACGTTCTCAGGCGGCCTGGGCCTTTTTTATTATCTGCGCCCTTTCGGCGTCGGTTATGAAGGCGTCCGATTCAGGGTAGAGGATGTGCTCCTCTTTCATGTTGTGGTCCATGAGGATGCTTATGAGCGCGCCAGCCGCTTCGGAGGCCGTTTTCCCGTCATGGCCGGCCGTTGCCGCAAGGATCCTGTCGAGGAGCTCGTTTATCTCCTTGTGCTCCATTTTCATGACGAAGGTCGGCCCCGCGTCTATCATGCCGGTCTTCTCCTCGAAGACGGGGAAGAGTATCTCTTCTTCTATGCGTATATGTTTCCTCAGGCCCAGCACGAACTCCTTGAAGCCGCTCAATGCCTCTTCCCAGCGCTCGCCCCTCAAGGCGTCCTGGAAGCGCTCCATTATGCCGTCAAGCCGCCTGTGGTCGGTCTGGAGGTAGTCGGTTATCGTCCTGTCCGCACCGGCGGCTTCCCTCTTGGAGATGCGCACCCTCCAGACCTGCGGGCCCTGCTCCAGCGGCCACCAGTCGAATTCGCCGTCGTGCTCGGCCTGGAACTGGTACAGCAGAGGCTTGGGCTCGTGGTCGTTCACGAGCACGAACGACGTTCCCGGGTCGAGGGCGTTGAACGTTTCGAATATCTTCGAGTGCCTGTCCTTGGGCACCATCTCTCTTACGTCGAGTATCTTCCCCATTTATGCCTGTTCCTCCTAAGTGTTTTAAAGCGGGCGTCCGGCACGGGCCCGGCGCATATTACATTCTTTCCCGGAAACGGCGCGAAAAAAATGACAAAAATCAGTTGCGCGGGATTATCTGCCCTTGTAATACTTGAGCGCCTCAGGCAAAAAGCCCTTGAGCTCCTCGACGCGCTTCTGGTCGCTCGGGTGGGTCGAAAGGAACGGGGGAGGGGCCGCGCCCTCTTTCTTGGCGAGCATCCTCTCCCAGAACGCCACGGCCTGCCTCGGGTCGTACCCTGCCTTGGCCATGAGTATCATCCCTATCTTGTCGGCCTCGAGCTCGTGCTTTCTGCTGTACGGCAGCAGAACTCCGACCTGCGAGCCGAGCCCGTATGCCTGCATCACGCCTTCTCTCACCACGGGGCTCGTCCCGGAGATTGCCGCCATGAGCGCGACCCCGCCTATTGAAAGGGCCTGCTGCTGGGACATCCTCTCTGAGCCGTGCCTGGCGAGCACGTGCGCAACTTCATGCCCCATGACGGCGGCGATGCCGGCTTCGTCCTGGCAAACGGGCATTATGCCCGTGTAAAAGGCGACCTTGCCGCCTGGCAGGGCAAAGGCGTTGACGTTCTTGTCGTCGATGACCGCGAACTCCCATTTGTATTCTGGCTTGTCGGCCGCGGCGGCTATCTTCCTGCCGACTTCGGAGACCATTGAGGTTATCTTTGGGTCGGCGCTCAAACGGGATTCCTGCTTGACCTCCGTAAAAAGGGTCGCGCCTATCTGCGATTCCTGCTCCTCGGAGACCATCATTATCTGTTGGCGGTCGGTATAAGGCACGGTTGCGCAGCCGTAGGTGAACAGCATAAGGGCGGAGATTATGAAAAAGAGCTTTGCCATTTTAAGCCCCCTTGTTTTTTTTGCATATTCAGATTTTATCCCAAAGCGAGCCGGTGTCGACAATGTATACCACATCAAGAGCTGAAAGCCCATAGCTGACGAACTTTTTTGCCGATGGCAAGGTTGCAGGCCTGCCGTGTCTCGAGATTCTCCGGGGTGTGCCGTGGAGGTAAAAATATAATAAATACAGCTACTTGACAACATTTTTTTTGGCCGTAAAGTCTTTATAGAGGGTATCGGATACCCGTTGTACGCATTTTCCCTTTTTCGGAAAGGAGGGAGGAAGTAATGGAAGGCAAATCATGTCACATCAACAGCTCGAAATTGAGCGATTTCATAAGTACCGCTGGAATAGGCGAGAACGAAGCTAAAAGGCTCGTCGACTACAGGGACGAGCACGGCCCCTTCAGGAGCCTTGACGACCTCATGAACGTCCCTGGCTTCGGTCCGGGAACGGTCGAAAAGATAAAAAACGAGTGCGACCTCGATTGAGTCGACTGAACCGCTTCCAGCGTTTTGAAGGCGTTCGGGCGAGCGGCTGCCGCCTGGATGTCTTCAAAACAAAGACCGGGCTTTTAATTTGAAAGTCCGGTCTTTTTTTATTTCGTCTCAGGCTGCTTTGTCCTTTTTGCCGTGCCTGGCGAGCCTTTCCATGAGGTCCATCTCGTCGTGCAGGGCCGCAAGTCCTATTCTTGAATCGATTATTAGAAGCACGCTCGAGTAAAAAAGGAGCATGACGCCTGTAAATCCGAAAAGGACGGCGAGGAAAGCCGGGAAGCCTTGCCAGAGGCTGGACGCGCCTATGGCGACGCTTGTAGCGACGAACGCGCTTATCGAGGCGTACTGGCTCCCCAGGGCCCTTGAGAGTAGCTCCGAGCGTTTTTTCGCCCTGCTGAATTGCTTAAGGAGCATGGAGTGACGCTCTTGAGTATCCCCTGGCCTGGTCTTCTCGAACTCTTCAAGGAGTTCGTACATGGCCCTTGCCCTCTCGAGCACCCGGCCCATCCTAGTGGCCGTGGAAAGGGTAAGAAGGGCAGAGGCGGAGATGAGCACCACGGGGGTAATCACGGCTGAAAGGATGCTTATGGCCAGGGCTATTGAAGTCTCCAAGAAGCTTCTCCCATCAGGCGGCTTTTTTCTTTTTTCCTGTCGGTTTCCACCCGCGCTCCACGCCTTCCAGGAGCCTTCTTTGGGCTTCGGCCTTTTCTTTCGTGGTGCCTTTGGCCTTCACTCCGCCGGGTGTTTCGACCTTGTATTTGCCTTTTTTCTTTCCGCTGGTTATCTTCTTTACTTTCGCTGGCATGGGTACTTTCCCTCCATTTTTAGTCCTTTTTTGATTTTATACCAATATCCTTCAAAGCGTTTGCCACGCTGAAATAAAAAAAGGCCGCCCTTTCTGGGCGGCCTTTTTTGAGCGGAACCGTTGTTATTGAACCGTAAGGCCCGTGGGAATAGTGGGCACCGGGCGGACAGTGGAGGTGCCGCCGAATTCGTAGGCCCCCCTGTCCCAGTTGCCGTCCTGTCCCCTCGTGTTGCCGAGCATGTCCAGGTTGAAGGGCGAGGCCAGCGCGTTGACCTTGAGGGTCGGAGAGGCGAGCCTGTAGTCCTTGCCCGAGTAGTTGACGAACGGGCTCGTGCTCCCCACCTGCGCGCCGCTTTCGCCGTGGTTCCCGCTGTTAAACCAGTTGTAGTTGTGGCTGCCGCCTATGGCGCGCGGGTTGGTGTTGTAGAAGATGTTGTTCTGGACGACGACGTCGGAGAGGTTGCCTATGGGGAAGATGGAACCGGCGTCCGACGGACTGGAGTCGTTTATATTCACGAAGGTGTTGTTGTAGATGCGGGCGGTCTGTATGCCCATCCACGAATGGCTCCAGCTGCCGATTGCGCCGTTGTTGGCGGTATTGCCCCAGTTCTTCGTCCACTCAAAGATGTTGCCGTAGATGTAGAGGTTCTTCGAGAGGCTCTGGGCGGCTGAGGAGACGACTCCGCCGAACATCAGCCCTCCGGTGCTCTTCCAGTCGAGGATGTAGTTGTAGCGCACGGTCACGTTGCTGACCTGCCTCGAGGAGAATATCTCGGAGTGGTTGCCCGAGGTCCAGTTCACGCCGTTGCGCTCCATCCTGTTGAACTCGAAGGTTATGTTCGACCAGGTGATAGGGTAGAAGATGGTCCTGGCCGAGTCGTGCAGCCAGCAGTACTGGACTAGGATGTCGCTGCCGCCGGAGACCGCGTAGATGAGGTCGCCGGAAGCCGTCGTCGAGGAGGCGCCCACGAGGTTGTTGAAGTATATCTCCGCGTGGCGGAGCCTTATGCCGGTGACGTTGTCCACGGTTATGAGCTTGCCGGTTCCGGAAGCGGCCGAGGTTATCTTGAAGCCGTGGCCGGAGGTCCAGGAGCCGGGCCCGCCGCCGACGGCGCCGTCCAGGTCATAGTAGCCCCTTGCGAACTTGAGGTTGGCGAAGGTGGCAGTCCCGGCGTAGGCGCTGTTCCAGCCGGTATTTGTGCCATGGTTTGCGGCCGTCGCCTTCTTGATGTAGATGTAGGTGGAGCCGGCGACCGCGTCATCGAAAGTGTATCCGCCGTAAGACCCGGCTGCTATGTAATAGGTGTCGCCACGGACGAGTGTGGCGGGCAGGTTCCCCATCGCGTTTGTCCAGTCAGTGCCGTTGCCCGAAGCGCCGGCGCGCACGTAATGCACGGCCGCGTCAGCGAGCCCCGGTATGGCGCCAAGGACGAATAGCGCCAAAATGATAAAACCTTTCTTCATAGACTGCCTCCTTGCTGTGTGTTGCAAAAGGGTTGCTTGATGCAGAAAAGGATACAATAGATTGTCATCGGAAAATGTGATGAAAATCACCACATTGCGTGAAGATTTTAAGATTTGTTCTCATGTGGCGCCCGTTTGTCCCGGCACGCTCTGGACCGCTGTTTTTTATTGTCATTTTTTTTAAATGGGGGGTTGAGCGGCGCGCCGGGCACGCATCGCCTCATTGTTACAAGATATTGCCATCCGTTGACGGCTGGAGCCCGGAGTAGACTCGATTTAACGGTATGCTGAAAAAATGCTCTGGAGTTTTTTTTCAGCTTCAGGGCAGAAAAGTTTTCCGGTCCAGGCTGCCTGGAGAAAATTATAACAGGCTTTTCTACGGGCACAATTTACCGGTTTTCAGGGGCGGGCAGGGTGCCGGAGGGTGTTTTCCCTTCAGCGGTTCTTGAGGAGCCTGTAGAGCGTTTTCCTGTCGATGCCGAGGATCTCGGCGGCCTGTTTCTGGTTGCCGTTCGTGTGGCGGAGCACCTCGTCTATGTACTCCAGCTTCACTTTGGCCAGCGTAGGAAATTCCGGCCCGGCGGGAGAGTCCGCTTTTTTGAGAACTTCAGAGGGGATGTCGCTCACGAGTAGGGCCTTGTTGCTGGTGAGGGCGATGGCCCTCTCTATGGTGTTCTCGAGCTGCCTGATGTTGCCGGGCCAGTTGTACGAGGCGAGCACGTCCATCGCTTCCTGGGATATGCAGCGCACGTCCTTTTTCGACTTGGCGACCGCCTTCCTGAAAAAATGCTCAGCCAGCAGCGGTATGTCGTCGAGGTGGTCGCGCAGAGGCGGCAGGTTTATTGTGATGACGTGGAGCCTGTAGAAGAGGTCTTCCCTGAACTCCTTTGATTTGACCATCGACGGCAGGTGCTTGTTGGTAGCGGCCACGAACCTTACGTTGACGAAGGTGCTAGTAGTCCCTCCTATGCGGCGTATCTCGCTCGTCTGCAGCACGCGCAGAAGCTTGACCTGGAGCGAAATTGGCATGTCGCCTATCTCGTCCAGGAAGCAGGTGCCGCCGTCCGCCTCCTCGAAAAGGCCCCTCTTGTCCATTAGCGCGTTCGTGAACGCCCCCTTCACGTGGCCGAAGAGCTCGCTTTCGAGCAAGTCCCGCGGAATGGCCGCGCAGTTGATGGCGACAAAGGGGGCGGTGCGTCGAGAGCTCTGGCCATGGATGGCCCGGGCCACCAGCTCCTTGCCGGTCCCCGACTCGCCGGTTATGAGAACCGTGGCGTCCGTATCGGCCACCCGGTCGATGACCCGAAAAACCTCCTCCATGGGTCGGGAAATGCCGATGATGCTGCGAAACTCCTCCCGCTCGGAGAGCTCCTCCTTCAGGCGCCGGTTCTCCCGTGAGAGCCCCTGCATGTCCAGGGCCTTGCGGACCGTCAGTTTCAGGGCTTCGCGGTTGAAGGGTTTGGTGATGAAATCATAGGCTCCGGCCTTCATGGCCTCCACCGCCGCCTCCACGGCGCCGAAGGCGGTGATAACGATGACGACCGTATCGGGCGAGCGCTCCTTCACCTCCCTGAGGAGTTGAAAGCCTCCCATGCCGGGCATCTTGAGGTCAGTCACCACAAGCGCCGGTCCCCGCTCATCGAAGAGACGCAGTCCCTCCTCGCCGCTGCCGGCGGTAAGCACCTCGTACCCCTCCTCCTGGAGGTTGTATTCGAGCACCCGACGCAGCGACACGTCGTCGTCGACAATCAGAACCCTGACAGTTTTCTTTTCGCCATTCCCCACTCTTCACTCCTCACACAGGGAGTCGCACCCTGAAAGTGGTCCCCTGCCCCGGTTCGCTCTCCACCGTCACTATCCCGCCGTGCCCCTCCACAATCCGCTGGGTGATGGCGAGCCCGAGGCCAGTTCCACCCTCTTTTGTGGTAAAAAATGGCGTAAAGATCTTCCCGAGGCTCTCCCCCGGGATCCCTACCCCGGTATCGGTAAACGCAAGCTCCACGAAGGGGGGCTCATCGCCGCGGCGGGGAAGCACTGCCCCCCGCACGGCCACAGTCCCACCCGCGCCCGTGGCCTGGATACCGTTCAGGAGCAGATTCAGGAAAGCCTGCCGCAGCTTTTCCCGGTCTCCGGTCACCGGCGGGATCTCGTCCACCTCAAGGGAAATGCGCACCCCCCGGGCCGCGGCGTCGCTCCCGAGGAGCGTTACCAGTTCCCGCAGTTCGGCGGCCAGGTCACAGGTCTTTCTCTCCCCGTCGATGGGGCGGGAAAGCCGGAGGAAATCCTCCACCACCCGGTTCAGCCGGTCTGTCTCCTTGAGGAGAATTTCCAGAAACTCGTATTTCGGATGCCCCGGCCGGAAATCGTCCCGCAGGATCTCCGCGGTCCCCCGGATGGAGCCGAGGGGGTTGCGTATCTCATGGGCCAGCATCGCCGAGAGCTCCCCCAGGGCCGACAGCCGCTCGGCCCGGCGCAGCTGCTCCTCGATGCCGATGATGAGGTCGGCCTGGCCCCGGAGCGTGCGGTACGACTCCTCCAGGCGCCGGGCAGTCCGTTCCAGCTCCTCGCGGCGTTCCTCCTCCTTCTGGCAGAGAAATCCCGTGACCCCACCCACCACGTTGTAGAGGAGAATCTCCAGAAACTTTTCCAGCTCCAGGGACGGGCTGGCCCCCCACTGGAAGAGGATATGGGGGGCGTAGAGGATACTGACAATGACCGAGGCGGCGAGGCCGCCCCGCAGACCGAACCAGAGGGCCGCCAGAATAATCGGCAGGTAGTACAGCCTCTGAAAGATGTCATGAAGCGCGGGGAGATGAAGCGGGGTCAGGTAGTGAAAAAGGCTGATCCCGACGACAAAAACGGCAAGAAGCAGGATGCGGAGGGGGCCTGTCAGCGTCATGGACTGATTATGTAGAGGATGGCCGGCTAGATTGCAAGGGAGAAATCAGCCAGGCCCGGCTGGCGCCGGACCGGATGAGCCGAGAGCGGTAAGACTGGTGTCGAGGGTGCTTTCCGGGAAACAGTGAAGGGCTTTAGCGGTTGCGGCTCACAACGTAGTCTGCCACATCCACAAGCGCGCGCTTTTCCGTCGAGTCGGGGAATGCCTCAAGGTGCTCCTTGCAGCGGGCGATGTACTCGCCGGCCACCTGGGTGGTGTACTGGATGCCGCCGTATTTGTGGACGAGGGTGAAAACAGCCTCGAAGTCGCCCGGCTCCATGACTTCCTTCTCCACGATGGCGGCGATCGTCTCCCGCTCCTCGTCAGTGCACTTGCGAAGGGTGTGGATGAGCGGCAGGGTGATCTTCCCCTCTTCCAGGTCGTGGCCGATCTCCTTGCCGAACTGCTCCTCGCTGGCGGTATAGTCGAGGGTGTCGTCCATGAGCTGGAAGGCAATGCCGAGGTCCATGCCGTAGTCCCGCAGGGCCAGCTCCTGCTCCGGCGTGGCCTTCCCGAGGATGGCGCCCGCCTCGCATGCGGCGGAGAGGAGTACGGCGGTCTTGCTCTTAACCACCTCGATATAGCGCTCCTGTGTCATATCCATGTCGCTCGTGCAGAGAAGCTGGAGGACCTCTCCCTCGGCGATGATGGTGGTGGCGCCGGACATGACCTTCAGGACCCGCAGATCGCCGGCCTCAACCATGAGGGAGAACGACTTGGAGAAGAGGAAATCGCCCACGAGAACCGATGCCTCGTTGCCCCACACCTCGTTGGCCGAGGCGTTGCCGCGGCGCAGCGTGGCACTGTCCACCACGTCGTCGTGGAGGAGCGTTGCGGTGTGGATGAATTCGATGACGCTTGCCAGGGGCACATGCCGATCACCGGTGTAGCCACACAGTTTGGCGGAGAGGAGAAGGAGCGCCGGCCTGATCCGCTTCCCGCCGCTGGCGAGGACGTATTCCCCCACCTTGCGGATCAGGTAGACATCCGATTCAAGGTCCTTCTTGAACTGTGCTTCGACGTTTTTCAGGTCGTCACCGACCAGGGCAAGAGCAGCATGCATTAAGACAACCTCAGACTAAGATTTCGGCAATACTACGGGAATTACGCCTGTTTTGTCAAAGCTTTTCTGCCCCCGCAAACCGCCATCCAACGCGGATTAACCAGCTTTCAACGTCCGGTTGATTTGCCCGGCGGCCCACCTCGGCTATACTGAGGTTGACGTAACCGCACCCCAGAGAGGCCCCCATGGCACCGGCCCTACTTCCCGACAACTCCCACAACCGGCCCAGCGTACCCCTTTTCGTCAAGAAAGTACTCGACACCCGGCTCAGGTGGCAGTTATAAACTTCCCATGACCAGACAGAAATTCATCATCATCGCCGTCATCGTGCTTATTGTGGCGCTTTTCTTCGCGTCGGGGCTCGGCAAGTACCTGACCCTTGAGTCCCTCAAGGCGAACCGGAATATTCTTGTTTCGTTTGCGGAGCAGAACCGCCTCGCCGCCGTCTCGCTGTTCATAGGCATCTACGTGGCGCAGACCGCCCTCTCCCTCCCCGGCGCCACCATCCTCTCCCT
Organism: uncultured bacterium; assembly: GCA_905339405.1. GTDB lineage: Bacteria > Desulfobacterota > GWC2-55-46 > GWC2-55-46 > GWC2-55-46 > GWA2-54-12. The sequence continues at coordinate 54,030 of CAJPGC010000013.1, forward strand.
AGCGGCCGGCGCCATCTTCGGAGCATTCATGGGTACGGTCTATGCGGTAACCGGGGCCACCATTGGCGCCACCCTCGCCTTCCTCGTGACCCGCTACCTTTTTCACGACGCGGTCCAGAAGAGATTCGGCCACCGGCTTGTCGCCATCAACCGGGAACTGGAAACGGCCGGGCTCAACTATCTCCTCTTCCTCCGGCTCGTCCCCCTCTTCCCGTTTTTCCTCATCAACCTTGCCGCCGGGCTCACCCGCTTGCCGCTGCGTACCTTTTTCATCGGCACCCTCATCGGCATCATCCCCGGCGGCTTCGTCTACGTGAACGCCGGGGCGAGCCTCGCCACCATCACGAACCCGGCTGACGCCGCCTCACCCCGGGTCCTGGGCTCCTTCGCCCTGCTGGGGCTCTTTTCCCTGATCCCGGTCATCTACAAAAAACTCGTAAGGAGAAGCTGATGGTTGCTGTATTTAAGGAACGGCTGCGCGAACTCGACCCGGGGTACGCCACCTTCGAGGAGCTCCAGACCCTCCAGGTGAACCTGGGCAACCTCTGCAACCTGCGCTGCGCACACTGCCACGTGAACGCATCCCCTGCCGGAGACCGGATCATGGGGCCGGAGGTGATGGAGAAGATCGTGGGGTTTCTGTCCCGCCGCCCTGGCATTACCCTTGACATCACCGGCGGCTGCCCGGAGATGAATCCCCACTTCTGCTTCCTGGTGGAGGGAACCCGGGGCCACTCCCCCCGCCGGATGGTGCGGAGCAACCTGACCATTCTGACCGAACCGGGCATGGAGTGGCTCCCCCCCTTCTACCGGGATCAGGAACTGGTGGTCATCGCCTCCCTCCCCTGCTATCTGGAGGAGAACGTGGACCGTCAGCGGGGTCCGGGTGTCTTCGGCCGGAGTATCGATGCCCTGCGGACCTTGAACGTACTCGGCTACGGTGTCACCCTGGAGCTGAACCTGGTCTACAACCCGGGCGGTCCCTTCATACCCGGCTCCCAGCGGGAGCTGGAAGAAGCCTACCGGGCAGAACTCCTGACGCGCTACGGCATCCGCTTCAACAACCTCTACACCATCGCCAACGCCCCCATCGGCCGTTTCCGGGAACACTTGGAGGCAACCGACACCTACGAGCGCTACCTGACCACCCTCGCCACCCGCTTCAACCCCGACGCGGCCCCCGCCATCATGTGCCGGACCCTCGTCAGCATCGACTGGCAGGGGATTCTCTACAACTGCGACTTCAATCAGGCCATCGGCCAGCCGATAACCGGGAGCAATGGTACAATTCTTACCATAGACAACCTTGATGAGGCGGCCACTACGGGGACTGAACTCGTCCTGGCCCAGCACTGCTACTGCTGCACCGCCGGCGAGGGATCGAGCTGCACCGGCTCACTGGCGTAAAAAAGGAGACCACCATGGATACCATAACCCTCTGGA
>CAJPGC010000014.1 GCA_905339405.1 uncultured bacterium
GTAAACGGCGGCCGTAACTATAACGGTCCTAAGGTAGCGAAATTCCTTGTCGGGTAAGTTCCGACCTGCACGAATGGCGTAACGATCATCCCCGCTGTCTCGACCAGGGACTCAGCGAAATTGAATTGCCAGTGAAGATGCTGGCTACCCGCATCAAGACGGAAAGACCCCGTGCACCTTTACTATACCCTGGTATTGGACATTGGAATAGTCTGTGTAGGATAGGTGGGAGGCTGTGAAACGGAGGCGCTAGCTTTCGTGGAGCCATCGTTGAAATACCACCCTGATTATTCTGATGTTCTAACCTCGACCCGTAATCCGGGTCAGGGACAGTTCCAGGCGGGTAGTTTGACTGGGGCGGTCGCCTCCCAAATCGTAACGGAGGCGCGCGAAGGTTCCCTCAGGCTGATTGGAAACCAGCCGGCGAGTGCAAAGGCATAAGGGAGCTTAACTGCAAGACCTACAAGTCAAGCAGATGCGAAAGCAGGTCTTAGTGATCCGGTGGTCCCATATGGACGGGCCATCGCTCAACGGATAAAAGGTACGCCGGGGATAACAGGCTGATCGGGCCCAAGAGTTCACATCGACGGCCCGGTTTGGCACCTCGATGTCGGCTCATCGCATCCTGGGGCTGGAGCAGGTCCCAAGGGTTCGGCTGTTCGCCGATCAATAGCGGTACGTGAGCTGGGTTCAGAACGTCGTGAGACAGTTCGGTCCCTATCTGATGTGGGCGCAGGAGATTTGAGGGAAGCTGTCCTTAGTACGAGAGGACCGGGATGGCGGGACCTCCAGTATTCCAGTTGTTCTGCCAAGGGCAACGCTGGTTAGCTGTGTTCCGAAGGGATAACCGCTGAAAGCATCTAAGTGGGAAGCCCCTCCCAAGATAAGATCTCCCGGGTGCAAACCCCTAAAGGTCACTTGGAGACCACAAGTTTGATAGGCCGGGTGTGTAAGCCCTGTAAGGGGTTAAGCTAACCGGTACTAATCGACCGTGCGGCTTGACCAATATACTTGTACGCCTTGGTTATTGATTCTTTGCGTTTTGTTCGTTACCCTATTTGATTGGAAAGCTCGAATGACGCTTTCCCGTGGCCATACCGAGGAGGTCACACCCGTTCCCATCCCGAACACGGTAGTTAAGCTCCTCAGGGCCGATGGTACTACGTGGGTGACTGCGTGGGAGAGTAGGACGCCGCGGGATTTAAAATAAAAGCCCCCAACACGAAAGTGTCGGGGGCTTTTTTTTGCCTTGAAACGAAACTAAAAAAGCCCCGTCCTATTTTGAGGGCGGGGCTTTTTTCCTTCTGAGGTCAGTGCATCGACTTTATCTGGTCGGGCGTAAACTGGTGCAACTCAACGACCTTTGCCTTGTCCCTCGTGAAATCGGGCACCAGGTTCCTGGCCTCGTTGACGTCCCTGGCATCCACAATGGCGTAGCCGGTGTGGTCGCCCTGGCCGCAGCCCCAGTAAAACTGTCCAAGGGCCTTCTGGCCTTTCGCGGAGATCTCGTCAAGTTCCCTCAGACATTCCTGTTTGGTGTGGGGGGATTCGATCAGGTACTTCATACTGTTCACCTCCTTGAGACGAACAATGTTCCGTTGGGCAACATACTCCTCAAGCCCATCGGAAATCTAATCTGGAAAAACTTCTCTTTAACTTCCATAAATGATTTTTCCCCCGAAAATCGTAAAAGTCAATTCAGCAAAAAAAGGAAATTCCCGCCTTGTGACTTGCGGCGTTGACTTTGCCCACCGTGTAAAGCTAAAATCCCACGCATGAGAAACCCTTCCAAAGGCACATATTTAGCGCATTTCATAGTCCTCGCGGCAGTCACAGCCGCAGTCCTCCTGCCATTTATCGATAAGGCTTTCCACATGGATGATACACTGTTCCTGTGGACCGCGCGCCAGATACTCGAGCGCCCCTGGGATTTCTACGGCTTCCAGGGCAACTGGGACGGCGCTCTCGCGGCTGCCCCGGCGATAATCAAAAACCCGCCGGTTGCGGCCTATTACCTGGCCCTGGCGGGCTGGTTCGCCGGTTTCAGCGAAAAGGCCTTGCACCTTGCGTTCATCTTCCCGGCGTTTCTCGCCGTCTGGGGTTCATACGCGCTGGCAAGGCGCATCTGCTTGATGCCGCTACTGGCGGCGCTTCTGGCCCTTGCCACGCCTGCCTTCCTCGTCTCTTCCACGACGCTCATGTGCGACGTCGTCATGCTCGCCTTCTGGGTCTGGGCCGTTTTTTTCTGGGTAAAAGGCGTCGAGGACCAGAGCCGCTTTTCCCTGCTTTTCTCAGGCATCTTGATAGCTCTTGCCAGCCTGACGAAGTACTTCGGGGTAAGCCTTATCCCACTTCTGGCCGTGTACTCCATCCTTAACGGCGGGAAGGGCATAAAAGCGCTGCCTTTCCTCCTTATCCCGGTCGGCGCGCTCGGCGGCTATCACTTCTACACGCAAATCCTGTACGGCAAGAGTCTTCTGCTTGACGCGTCAGGCTACTCGGCAGAGATTGCCGGAGGCTCGCAGAGGCTTGACAGGGCTATCGTGTCAGTCATTTTCGCGGGCGGCTGCGTCATAACAGCGCTCTTTTTTATGCCGTCGGCCCTTGGGATAATGGCCATAATACCAGGGCTTGCGCTGATAGCGGCGGCTGCAGTCTACTTCGTCTCACGCGACTTGTTAGGTGTGGTAGAGCTGTGGACGGGCTCTTATGGCTGGGGCTACGTGGCCCAGCTCGCGGTATATGGCGCGGCGGGCATCGGCATACTCGTACTTGCGCTGGTTGATTTCATAAAAAGGCGGGACTCCTATTCGGTCCTCCTGGGCCTTTGGGTCTTCGGCACGCTCGCGTTCACGATTTTTTTCAACTGGACAGTGAACGGCAGGTCGATTCTGCCCATGGCCCCGGCGGTTGCCATCCTGCTGGCCAGGGCCGCTGAAGAGACGAGGCCGGGGAAGCTCCGTCTATGGGTACCTGTCGCGCTGGCGCTGGCGGTCTCCCTCCTGGTCACATGGGCAGACTACAGGCTCGCGAACAGTTCGAGGGACGCCGCCCGTGCGATTACGGCTAAATACTCGAGCGGCCCGGGCAGGCTCTGGTTCCAGGGGCATTGGGGCTTCCAGTATTACCTTGAGGAGCGGGGCGCGAAAGCTCTCGAATGGAAAGACCTGCGCATTGCTCCGGAAGATACGATAGCCTTCCCGTTCAACAACTCAGGCTTGAGGCTCATGCCTGCCGACAAGTTCGCCGTCGTCGAAGAGCTCAGGTACACGCCCTCGAACCTGCTTTCGACGATGACGCTCGGGCCGGGCGCGGGTTTTTACGCGAGCGAATGGGGGCCGCTGCCGTTCATGCTCTTCCCGCAGAATGATGAAAAATACCAGGTCCTCTTCCCGAGGTTCGCGGAATAAAAAAAGCCCTTCCTGAAAAGTAAGGGCTTTAGTTTTGCTGGAGAGCAGGTTTCAGCCGGTCAGTCTATCTTGTAATGGAGGTAGCATTCGCCGACCGGGCCGGGCTTTTCGCTGCCGGTTAGCTCGACGCTTTTCTTGAGCCCCTTGCCCATGGCGGATTTCACGAGCTGGCTTATCGGGCAATAGCCCCTGCCGCCGCTGTTCCTCAAAATCTCGTTTCCCTGGCAGATGTCGCAGCCCTTCACGTATAGCGTCGCCCCGCCGTCCTTGAACGTCAGCTCTGATATGTCTGCGTATTTGAACGGCCCGGACATCCACTCCTCCAGGGCTTTCTTGAACTCTTCCGTCCCCGAAGGCAGCGCCGACAGCCTCTTTATCCACGCGTTGGCGAGAAGCGAGCCTATCTTCGCGTTCATCTTCTGGGCGTCTTCGCCCAAAGCGCTGAACACGGCCGCGTGGTAGGCGGCGAAGAACTCCTTTGAGAAATCATGGTCGGACATACGGTTCCTCCGTATATTGTTAAATAGTTGCGCAATTTCTAAATTATCATTTCTTGTGCCCTCTTGTCAAGGACGGCGGTTGTCTGTCATTCTGAGCGGAGCGAAGGATCTCATGTTTTGATAGAGTCTATTAAGGAGAAGGGCAAAGGCTGGGGCTGTGCCCGCCAGCTTGCTTTTAAAAACGGGCATTGATAATCCCCCTCGGTCCCCCTTTAGAAAAGGGGGAGGAAAATAAAAAAATCTTGTGGGTCTAAAGGAAAGGGTAGTAATTCTTCTCTCCCTCAGGATGTTGTCCCCCTCTTTTCTAAAGAGGGGCAGGGGAGATTATTTTGAGAGGCGAAAATGCCCTTAATACAGATGGGCTCTGCCGCCATTTTGGGAATCGAAGTCAAAAGGGATAGCCAATGCGTGTCTGGGACCTGGACCAAAAACTCCTCTGCGACCGCCATCTCCTCGGAGAGCACAACGAGATACATACGATTTGGAGCATTATCACAAATAACCTCAAGGGCTTCTCAAACCATCCGGAGACAAACCGATGGAGAGGCAAGCTCAAGGCGCTTTATCTCCGCCATGAGGCAACAGCAAGGGAGATGGAGAGGCGGGGCTTCAAACACAAGAGCGCTCTCGATGAAAACCTTGTCACAGGCAAGGCCGTCCAGGACGAGTTCAAAGATTCGATAGAAGCGCAGGAGCGGCTCTTGTCGGATAAAGACCCTGACTGTGCGGAGCGGATAAGAAGAAAAGTTCCATGAAGAGATTTGTTACGCCCTTCCTTTTAATCCGTTCTTCTCCTCAAGTGGTTAAGACTCTCTCTGGTTTATCTTTCATTTCAGGATATTTCATGCTAAAAGGTGCTGAATAATCCTGAAAGGCACGACAATGAGGAAGCTCATCCTGGTAGCCGTTTTAACTCTGTTCGCCCTTGCTGGAAGCGTGTCGGCGCAGGAGCTGGAACAGCAACAGAAACAAAGCGAGGTCCCGCTTCCTGCGGCATTTGAACCTCGGATCACATTCGGCATCGGCGTTGGTGTGCCTTTCGGCGGCATTGGTGGCAATGTCGAGGCAATGCTCAACAGGTATTTTTCCGTCTCTCTCGGCATGGGAATAGCGGCTGGCAACCTGGGCTGGGCAGGCGGCATAAAGGCTTACCCCATAGGCAGCGACCAGAAGGTCAGCCCCAGGTTGTCGGCATATTACGGCACGGTTGCTGTGCTGGATTTTGGAGATCACGAGGAGGTAGACGAGGGCGCGGCATACGGGGTTGGCCTTTCATGGCGAAACCATCCAAAGACCCGCGTCGAGTTTGACCTGCTTTACATAGATTATGACCCGCCAGCCGGCTTCGTAATGGAAGACGGCAGCGACATCAATTTAATGCTCGGCTACAGATGGGAGTATTGATCGTAAACGGATTTTGTTGCTACGCTCAAGGGAGTAGAGTCAAAACAGCTCCCCCTCCTTCTTCTTCTCCCCTTCAAACCCGAGCCCCTTCCATTCAGGGTTGAAGCCTTTTAAGAATCTCTTCGCTTTCTCCTTGTCGCTGTTGGCATAGCAGTAGAGGCACCCGTGGGCGCAGGTGTCGTAAGCGCCAATGTCTATTGCTCGGGCGCAGCCGCAGCCTTCCCTCGTGGGCGCGCTTTTGGCCGACAAGTCCATGTCATTGAAAAGTGCGGCGAGCCTTCCGGCGTCTATGCATTTGGCCTTTTCGATTTCACCGTCCACAAGGTACTCGTTGCAGCAGGCGATGAGCTTCATGCCGTTTTTTTTCGCTATGGCCGAAAGCCGTCTTGCGTACTCTTTCTTTTTCTCGATTGTAAGCTCGATGAGCTTGTGGTCGGTATACTTCTCGAAGTTCCGCAGTACCTTCTTATAGGGTTCCATGAAGCTGAAATAACATTCCGTCGTCTGCCCCTTTAACATCCCTGCCAGCCGGGCGAAGCTCTCCTCATAGGCTTCAAAGGGCAGCCTGTCGGTCACTACGACCGGGTCGAACCGCCAGACGATATGGTTTGGAGAGTACCTTTTCGATAAGAATCTGAAGTCACGGACGGCGTCGGTCGCCTCGGGGGTGTGCTGTTCGAGGGTTTTAGGAACCCCGGTTATGGTGAAATGGAAAAAGAGGCCTCGCGCGTGCCTTTCCACCTCTTCTATCCTCCTGAGGAGAGGGCGGAAGTCCTTTGACCACAGGACAACCGAATGGACGGCCTCCGGCCTGAGGGATACCTCTGAGACCTTCCCTGAGTACGGGTTTTTGACGAGGACAGACCCTTCCTCAAGCCTTTTTATGAACCAATCGGTAAAAAAGGCGGGTATGTCTGTCCTGCGGCTCGCTGAGATGATCTGTTTCATGGGTGAAATACTATTTAAGTATTTTACCAGAAGGCCCGAAAAGTTAGAAGGATATCGGCATTTCCGGTGTGACTTTGCTCACACGCCAAACGCTGTAAATCCCATATTTACCTTGACTTTTCAGGTGATAAGGGATAAATTTCAGGTGGAAAAACCTTTTAACTGAAGGGGGCCTTGTAATGGCAAAAAGGATTCTTCTGGCAGACGATTCAATAACCATCCAGAAGGTCATCTCGATAACCTTCGCCTCTGAGGACTACGACCTTACGGTCGTGGGCGACGGAGAGGCGGCCATACAGAAGGCCAGGGAATTGAAACCCGACCTTGTCATGGCTGACGTGGCAATGCCCGGCAAGACAGGGTACGAGGTCTGCTCTTTCGTCAAGAACGACCCCGGCCTCAAAGGGACCCCGGTCCTTCTTCTTGCCGGGACTTTCGAGCCGCTCAACAAGGACGAAGCCATAAAGGCCGGAGCCGACGACAGCATAGTAAAGCCATTTGAATCGCAGGAGCTCCTCGACAAGGTGCGCGAGCTCCTTTCCAGGGCGGCCGGGCCGGAGATGGCCTCGGCGTCCACCAGGGCCGCTTCCGCTCCCGCAGAAGTACAGGCCAGCGACATGTGGGAGGCCGGTGACTTCCTCACCCTTCCGGACGAATTCGAGGAGAAAAAAGACGACGGTGGCGCTGACCTTGATTTCCTTTCCTCAGGCGCGCTCTTCGAGGCCGACGACCACAAGGAACTGTCTCTTCCGCACGAGGCCCAGGATTTCACGGACCTCGTCATACAAGATGAGGAATTGAAGCCCATATCGGCGGAACCCGAAGGGCACAAGTTCGAGCCTCTTTCGACCGAGCACACCTTTGACGCCGGTTTCGACGGCTTCAAGGAAGAGCCCGAGCGGCCCGCCTTTGACTTGAGCGCGTTCGAGCTCAAGGAAGAGCCCAAAAAAACAGAAGCCTTCGAGGTCGAGTCTTTCGACCTCGAGCCTTTCAGGCCCGAAAAGAAAGATGAGCGCGTAATACAGCCGTGGGAGCTGCCGGTTGGTGAGGCAAAAATAGAGGAAAAAGAGTTCGCCGAGCCGGACCTCCTCGAGATACCCGAAGAGGTCGTTGACGCGACCCCGAACCCTTTCGCCAGAGGCGATGAGGCCAGGCAGGCGTTCGACAGGCCGTTCGAAGCTCCGAGGCCGATAAGGGAAGTGATGCAGCCCGAAGCCCCCAAGACCGCCCAGTTCTCCGAGGAAGAGGTCGCCAAAGCGCTGCAGAGGGCCGCTGACAAGGTCGAGGAGAGGCTAATAGAGGACCTGAACCTCAAGCTCGGCAAGGCCGAATCGAAGGTCGCCGAGGCGATAGAGCGGGCTGCTGCGCGTGTCGAGGAGAAGCTCAGGGCCGACCTCGGTCAGAAGCTCGAGAAGGTCGACTCGCAGGTGGCGAGGGCCATCGAGAACACGGTTGCCCGTCTCGAGGAGAGGCTCAAGAGCGAGCTCAGCATAAAGCTGGAGAAATCGCTGGCGATGCCAAAGGAACAGATCGAGGCGATCGTGGCCAGGACCTCGAAGCAGGTCGTGGAGCACGTGGCATGGGAGGTGCTCCCGGAGCTTGCAGAGCGTCTCATAAAAACAGAGATAAACAAGGTAAAGGACGCCTTCATAAGGTCCCGCTCATAAAGATAAAGGTCCGCTCATAATTCTCTGCCTCTTCAAGGGGGCAGAGAATTTTTTTGTTTTTTTTGGCTCAAAACCAACATATAATCAAATGATTATCCGCTGAAAAATACCTGGCGTATGCCCGGACAGCCCGGTTCCCGGGCGGATAGTATTACTTTTACGCGTTACGCCTGCTACCCTGGACATTCAATCCAGGGTAGTCTTTTTACACCCAATAAAAAAACAGGTCTGGAAAGCCGACATGAGCGACAAGACACTTGAAAAGACTTACGAGCCCGCAACCGTTGAGCAGAGGTGGGCGAAGTTCTGGATAGATGAAAAGGCCGCCACCCCCGATCTTTCCTCGAAGAAGCCCTGCTTCTCGATGGTCATTCCTCCCCCCAACATCACAGGCGCGCTGCACCTCGGGCACGCGTTGAACTCAACGCTTCAGGACATACTCGCCCGCTACAAGCGCATGAAGGGCTTCAACGTCCTGTGGCTGCCCGGCATCGACCACGCAGGCATCGCCACGCAGAACGTCGTTGAAAAGCAGCTCGCTGCAGAGGGCAAGAGCCGACACGACGTCGGAAGGGAAGAGTTCATCGAGCGGGTATGGAAGTGGAAGGGCGAGTCCGGCGGGACGATAATAAACCAGCTGAAGAGGCTCGGGGCTTCCTGCGACTGGACGCGCCAGAGGTTCACGATGGACGAGGGCCTCTCTAAAGCCGTCCGCGAAGTCTTCACGAAGCTCTACGAAGAGGGGCTAATATACCAGGGCGACTATATAATCAACTGGTGCCCGAGGTGCCACACCGCGCTTTCCGACCTCGAGGTCGAGTTCAACGAATCAGAGGGCAGCCTGTGGCACATGGTCTATCCGCTGGCCGAGCCGGTGGGCGATATAACGTCCCTTACGGTGGCAACGACCAGGCCTGAGACCATGCTGGGGGACACAGCCGTCGCGGTAAACCCCGAAGACGAGCGGTACAAATCCATAATAGGCAAGAAGATAAGGCTCCCCTTCACCGGCAGGGAGATCCCAATAATAGCCGACGATTCGGTCTCTATCGAGTTCGGCACTGGCGCGGTGAAGATAACTCCGGCGCACGACTTCAATGACTTCGAGGTGGGCAGACGCCACAACCTGCCTACGCTCAAGGTAATGGACATAAACGCCCGCATGAACGAGAACGCCGGGCAGTTCAAGGGGCTCGACAGGTACGAGGCGAGAAAGAAGATAGTCGAAGGGCTCGAGGAGCAGGGCCTTCTGGAGAAGGTCGACAAGCACAAACTCATGCTCGGCGGCTGCTACAGGTGCTCTACTACGGTCGAGCCGACCCTCTCGAAGCAGTGGTTCGTGAAGGTCGCCCCGCTCGCCGAACCGGCCATTAAGGCCGTTGAGGAAGGGCAGACGAGGTTCGTACCGAAGAACTGGGAGAACCTCTACTTCGACTGGATGAGGAACATCCGCGACTGGTGCATATCCCGCCAGATATGGTGGGGCCACAGGATACCGGCGTGGCACTGCAAAGACTGCGGCGGCGTCACGGTAGCATCCGTCGACCCCACGAGCTGCTCGAAGTGCGGCAAGGGAAATATCGAGCAGGACCCCGACGTGCTCGACACCTGGTTTTCGTCCGCGCTCTGGCCTTTTTCCACCCTCGGCTGGCCTGACAAGACAAAAGAACTGGAACTTTTCTACCCGACCGCGGTCCTTTCAACGAGCTTCGACATCATCTTCTTCTGGGTCGCCAGGATGATGATGATGGGCTTGAAGTTCATGGACGACGTGCCCTTCAAAGACGTCTACATACACGCGCTCATAAGGGACTCCAAGGGCCAGAAGATGAGCAAGTCAAAGGGGAACGTCATCGACCCGCTCGTGATGATGGAAAAGTACGGCACCGACGCCTTCAGGTTCACACTGGCAGTGCTGGCCGCACAGGGGCGCGACATAAGGCTTGCCGAGGAGAGGATCTCCGGGTACAGGAACTTCTGCAACAAGATATGGAACGTGGCGAGGTTCACCCTCATGAACCTCGAAGATTATAAAGACGGCCTTGACGAGCAGAAGTTCAACATGGCTGACAAGTGGATATGGGACAGGCGGGGAGCCTGCATCAGGGAGGTCTCCGAAGCCATTGAGGGCTACAGGTTCGACGAGGCCGGGAGGGTGCTCTACAGGTTCGTCTGGCACGAGCTCTGCGACTGGTACGTCGAGCTCGTAAAGCTCGACCTCAGGGGAGAGCACGGCCCCGAAAGGAAATTGTGCGCCCAGCAGGTGCTCGTGACCGTCATGAGGGACGTGATGAAGCTTTTGCATCCTTTCATGCCGTTCATCACCGAAGAGATAGCCGAAAAGCTTCCGGGCTATGAGGGGAGCGTCATGCTCTCGGAGTTCCCGAAGGAGGGAGCGGCATTCCCGTTGGAGGCCTCGCGGATGGAAGACGCCATGGACGTAATCCGGGCGGTGAGGAACATCCGCACCGACATGAACGTCGCGCCGTCGGCCATGACCGGCTGCGTCTGCCACGTGAAGGACGCCTCGTTGAGGAAGACCCTCGAGGACAGCGCCGAGTACATAAGGCAGTTGGGCCGCATTAAAGACCTCGTCATATCCGAAGGCGGGGAGAAGCCCAGGGACGCGGTCTCCGCGCTGGCCGGCGGCGGTGAGAGTAAATCGATTGAGGTATTCGTGCCGCTCGGCGGCCTCGTCGATTTCGACGTCGAGGAGAAGAGGCTCGTAAAAGAGCTCGAAAAGACCGAAGCCGAGCACGCGGGAGTGGCGAAGAAGCTGTCCAACCCCGAGTTCACCGACAAGGCCCCCGCAGAGATAGTGGAGAAGGACAGGGCGAGGCTCGAGGCCTTGACCGAGAAGAAGGCGAAACTTTCAACCGGCCTCGAACGGATAAGGAGCATAAGGGCTTGATCAAACCGATAAAGAACGACATACCGGGCCTTCTGGAGTACTCCGGCATACTTGTAGACGCCGCGCTAGCCGAGGACATCGGCGAAGGCGACGTTACTACCCGCGCCATTGTAAAGAAGGGGCAGGAGGGCAAGGCCGAGTTCATCGCGAAAGAGGAGATGGTCGTCTCCGGGCTCTTCATCGCCGAGATGGCTTTCACGCGCCTGGACAGGAAGGCCGTCTTCAAGACGAAGTTCAAAGACGGCAGCCGCGTTAGAAAAGGCGAGGTGATTGCCACGGTCACTGGCGGCCTCGGCGCGCTCCTCACGGGCGAGCGCGTGGCCCTCAACTTCCTCCAGAGGCTCTCGGGCATAGCTACCAAAACGAACGGCTTCGTGAAGGCGATGAAGTCCTCTAAGACAAGGCTCCTGGACACGAGGAAGACCACGCCGTGCCTGCGCCCCCTGGAGAAGTACGCGGTCGTCTCCGGCGGCGGGACGAACCACAGGCTGGGCCTCTATGACAGCGTCCTCATAAAGGACAACCACATAATGGCTGCGGGGTCTGTCACGGCCGCCGTCGCGGCGGTCAGGAAAAAGCACGGGGACGAACTCGCCATCGAGGTCGAAGTCACCAATATGGCCGAGGTGAAAGAAGCGCTCGCGTCGTCGGCAGACATAATAATGCTCGACAACATGAAAGTGCCTGCCATGAAAAAGGCGTTGGCCCTCATAGGAGACAAGGCGCTCGTCGAGGCCTCCGGAAACGTCGATATCGCCAACATAGGCATGGTTGCCTCCACCGGGGTCGATTTCATCTCCGCAGGGGCTCTCACCCATTCGGCAAGGGCCATTGACATAAGCATGGAAGTCGTCTCCATATGGGCGAAAAAGAACAGGAAGTAGAGATAATAAGGCTCCTCAAGGCCGGGGCCGGGTACACCTCCGGCCAGTCCTTGAGCGCGTCCCTGGGCGTCTCCAGGACGGCCGTATGGAAGCATATCGAGGCCTTGAGGAAGATGGGCTACGCCATAGAGGCGAGCCCGTCGAAGGGGTACAGGCTCCTTGAAGCAAGGCCGTTCAACGGGGTGGAGCTGCAAACGCTCCTTTCTGGAAAGCTGTTCGGAAGAGAGGTCCACTTCTTCGACAGCATCGATTCGACGAACGCGAAGGCCTTCGAGCTCGCCAGAGAAGGCGCTCCCGAGGGCACAATCGTCGTAGCCGAGACCCAGACAAGGGGCAAGGGAAGGATAGGCAGAAAATGGGAATCTCCCGCAGGGATGAACCTTTATCTTTCGGTCATTCTGAGGCCGAAAGTCGCGCCACAGGGTGCTCAGGGGCTCACCTTCGTCGCGGCAGTGGCCGCGGCAGAAGCTGTCAGTGCCAGCGGGGTAAAGCCAGCAGTGAAGTGGCCCAACGATATTTTGATAGGTGGACGAAAGACGGCCGGAATACTCCTTGAGATGGACTCCGAGCCCGACAGGGTGCATTTCGTGGTCGCGGGCATAGGCGTCAACCTGAATGCCAGAAGGGACATGTTCCCGGAATATATAAAAGATACTGCGACTTCCCTCTTCGAGGAGACGGGTTCCTCGATAGACAGGGGCCTTTTCACGGCAAGGCTGCTTTCGAGCATGGAAAGATGGTATGGGGTATACTTGAGTGAAGGGTTTGTACCTGTCCTCGAGGCATGGAAGGGCAGCTTCAGGACGGTCGGAAAGCCCGTGAAGGTGACTTTTTTCGACAGGACCATCGAAGGGATATGCGCGGGGGTAGACTCTGACGGCGCGCTCCTCCTTGAGCGAGAAGGCCGCCTCGAGAGGATAATCTCCGGGGACGTGGAGGCTCTGTAGTGCTCCTCGCCATAGACATAGGCAACACGAACATCGTCATAGGCGTCTTCGACGGCGGCCTGAAGGGCCACTGGCGCGTCTCCACGGACGCCGGGAAAACCTCTGACGAGTACGGGCTTACTCTCCTGGGCCTGCTTGCGGCCTCAGGCATGGATAAAAAGGCTGTCCACGGCGCGATAGCGGCTTCCGTCGTGCCGAGGCTCACGCCGACGATAACGGCGGCAATCTTCGAGTACCTGGGGCTGACCTGCCGCGTTGTGACGCACCAGAACTGCCTCATGCCGGTCTTGACCGACAACCCGGAAGAGGTCGGGGCCGACAGGCTTGTGAACGCGGTGGCCGCGTTCCATGAGCACAGGCGCTCTCTCATAGCCGTTGATTTCGGCACGGCCGTGACCTTCGATTACGTGACTGAAAGAGGCGAGTACGCGGGAGGGATAATAGCCCCCGGCATCTCGATTTCATCCGAAGCCCTTTTCAGCAGGACCGCCAGGCTCCCGATGGTCGAGGCTGGAAGGCCATCGGTCCTCATAGGCAAGAACACGGTGGACTCCATGCGCTCCGGGATATTCTACGGATTCCTGGGCCTCGTGGACGGGATTTTAGAGCGTATGATGAAAGAGACGGGCGCCAGCCCGGTAATAGTATCAACCGGCGGGCTCGCCCCGCTGGTCGTCGGAGAATCGAAGTATATAACCGGAACTGATGAATTCCTGACGCTCAAGGGTTTGAAGATAATCTACGAAGGGAAGATGTAAGCGGATGTCCGAAGCACGGGAGCAGTTTGTCGCTGGAAAGAGGTTTCTTCGCGAAGATAATGTCGACAAGGCCTTGAGGCACTTCGAGAAGGCATGGAAGGAAGACAAGGAAAACGCCGAGTATATGTCCTACTACGGCCTGTGTAAGGCGCTCCGTGGAGGAGAGATAGGCCTGGGGCTCGAACTGTGCACGAGGGCCATAAAAAAAGAGTTCTTCAAGGCCGAGTTCTATCTGAACCTGGGCAGGGTCTACATGGCCGCCGGGAACAAGAAGGGCGCGATAAAGGTATTTAAAAAAGGGCTCAGGTACGACCAGGGCAACGAGGAGCTATACAAGGCTTTGACCGGCCTGGGCTTCAGGACAAGGCCGGTGATACCTCTACTGGACAGGGCCAACCCGATGAACAAGTTCCTGGGCATCCTCATTCGCAGGACCATCCCGAACATGTTCAGCCGGAGGAAAAAGGAATAGCTATCGAACTTTCTCACCATAAGGAGGTGTTTTTGTGGAAGTCTCCATGGACAAAAAGAGGAACGTCTCGATAATCGCCCACGGCGGGGCCGGAAAGACCTCCCTCGCCGAGGCCATGCTCTTCAACGCGAAGGCCATCGACAGGCTCGGAAAGGTGGACGACGGCACCTCTCACCTTGACTTCGAGCCCGAGGAGCAGAAAAGAAAGATAACCATCTCGGCGGCCGTCCATCACTACGACTGGGACGGCTGCCGGGTGAACGTCATCGACACGCCGGGCTATTCAAACTTCCTCACCGAAACGCGCGACTCATTGAGGGTCGTGGGCGGAGCGGTAGTCATCATCAGCGCCATATCCGGCGTAAAGGTCCAGACGGAAAAAATATGGGAGTTCGGCGACGAGTTCGAGGTCTGCAGGGTCGCGTTCGTCAACAAGATGGACCGCGAGAGGGCTTCTTTTCTTCGAGCCGTCGACGACATGGAAAAGGTCCTCAAGGTCAAGGGCGTGCCCATGCAGATACCGATGGGCGAGGGCCCGGAGTTCACCGGCCTCATCGACCTCATGGAGATGAAGGCCCATACCTGCTCCCTTGACGGCTCCGGCGCGTTCGAGACGTCGGAGATACCAGCACAATACACGAAAGAGGCCGCCGCGATGAGGGAGAACATGGTCGCGGCCATCGTCGAGTCAGACGACGCGCTCACTGAGAAGTACCTGGACGGGCAGAAGATAGCCGCAGAAGAGCTAAAGAAGGCCCTCCGCGAGGGCGTCTTGACCCGCAGGTTCATACCGGTTTACCTGGGCTCGGCAGTGAAGAACATGGGCGTCAACTTCCTGATGGACGCCGTCAACCTCACGCTGCCGTCCCCGCTCGACAAGGGCATGATAAGGGGGCACATAAAGGGCATCGACCCGAGGAGCGGCCAGGAGATAGAGCAGGAGCCCGACCCGTCGGCCCCGTTCTCGGCCTTCGTCTTCAAGAGCCTCATCGACCCGTATACAGGTAAGCTTTCCATCTTCAGGATATTCTCGGGGACCCTCCATGCCGACGCGACCGTCCTCAATTCGACGCGCGATTCGAAAGAGAAGCTTTCGCACCTGTATCTCATGGAGGGCAAGAAATTGAAGGAGGTCGCGAGGGCAGAGGCGGGCGACATAGTGGCCGTCTCCAAGCTCAAGGACACCCACATAGGTGACACCCTCACTGACGTCGCCTCGCCGGTTAAGTTCGCGCCGTTCCCGCCGGTGGCGGCTTCGCTTTCATACGCGCTCCACCCCAGGACGAAGTCCGACGAGGACAAGGCCCCCTCGGCCATAGAGAAGCTCATGGAGGAGGACCCTTCGATAGACTTCCACATGGATGAGCAGACAAAGGAGTTCCTCCTCTCAGGCGTTGGGCAGGTCCATCTCGAGGTGGCCGTCGAAAAGCTCAAACGCAAGTTCGGCTGCGACGTCGAGCTCAAGACGCCCAGGGTGCCCTACAAGGAGACGATAAGGTCGCACGTGAAGGTGCAGGGCAAGTATAAGAAGCAGTCCGGCGGAAGGGGCCAGTACGGGGACACCTGGCTCGACATCTCGCCTCTGCCGAGGGGCAGGGGCTTTGAGTTTGTCGACCAGATAACCGGCGGGGCCATCCCCAGGCAGTTCATACCGGCTGTCGAAAAAGGCGTGCGCGAGGCGATGCTCTCGGGCATCCTCGCAGGCTTCCCCGTCGTGGACGTCAGGGTCGCCCTTTACGACGGCACGTACCACACCGTCGACTCTTCGGAGATGGCTTTCAAGATAGCCGCGTCGATGGGCTTCAAGAAAGGCATGGAGCAGGCAAGCCCGGTGCTCCTGGAGCCCGTCATGAAGATGGAGATAAACGTGCCGGACGACAAGCTCGGCGACATAATAGGCGACGTGAACTCGCGCCGCGGCAAGATACTCGGGGCAGAGCCCAAGGCCGGCAGCCAGACCATAAAGGCCCTCGTGCCGATGGCCGAGGTCATAACCTATGCCACCGACCTGCGCGGCATGACCGCCGACAGGGGCATATTCACGATGGAGTTCTCCCATTACGAGGAGGTGCCGACCTATTTGAGCCAGAAGATAATAACGGCCGCGAAGCCTGAAAAAGAGAGGGCGCAATAATATAGATGAAGCTCAAGGGCTCGCTTTTAAGGTTCGTATCTCCCTCGTCCGCGAGCGAAGTGCGCCTTCGCGCGGCGCAAAGGGCGGCGAGCGAGGAGTTCGCCCCCGAAGACGAGGTGACAGTCCTGTTCGTGCTCGGCTTCGACAAGAACGCCGAGGTGGCGGAAGCCGCGAAAAAGAGCCTTCAGGAGTTCCCGCTCCAGCGCCTGCTGGAGGCTTTGGACGCCACTCTCGACGCGTTGGTGATAAAAAAGCTCCTTGAGCTGCGCGAGGACGAGGCGGTGCAGATAATGGCCGCCTTAAACCCCGGCATAGACGACGCCACGCTTACGAACCTCGCCTCCAACGGCCCTGAAGAGGTCATCACGGCCCTATCGGAAGACGGCGGGCTCCTTTCGGCCAAGCCTTTCATAAAAGAGGCCCTAGCCAAAAACCCCCGCACGTCCGGCGCGGTGCGCACCATGCTCGAGGGGCTCAAGCCAGTGCCCGCCGGTAGCGCGGCGAAACCGGCGGAGCGCGAAAAACTCCAAGCCGACCTTACCGACGAGAAACGGGTCAAGGCCGACGAGCAGAACATCTACAAGCTCGTCGTCCAACTGAACGCCGGACAGAAGCTCAAGCTCGCCTTGAGCGGCAACAAGTCCGCAAGGGACCTCCTGATAAAGGACTCTAACAAGGTCATATCGATGGCGGTCCTCAAGAACCCGAGGATAACCGAGGAGGAAGTCCAGAAGATAACGCTGACGAAGGGCACGAACGACGACATGCTCCGCCATATCGCGAGGAACAAGGAATGGGTCAAGAGCTACGGGATAAGGGTCGGGATGCTCACGAACCCCAAGACGCCGCTCACCGTCTCCTTGAAGCTCCTCGACACGGTATATGAGAAGGACCTTCAGTCAATAGCCAAGAGCAAGAACGTGCCGAGCACTCTCGCGTCCGCCGCGAGGAGGAAGCTCGACGCGAAAGGCAAGAAGTAGGAATATGCCACTTGGAGTGCATACGTCCATCGCCGGAGGGCTCTTCAGGTCGGCCGAAAGGGCGGCCGCGCTCGGGTGCGACTGCATGCAGATATTCGGCAGGAACCCGAGGAGCTGGATATACAAGCCGCTTGCGCCTGACGAGGCCGCCCTCTTCAAGGCCAAAAGGGCCGAAGCCGGGCTCATGAAGGTCGCCGTCCATACGAACTACCTCATAAACCTCTGCTCGCCGGATGACGGCATCTACCATAAATCAATCGACATATTCGAAAAGGAGCTCGCCATAGCCGAGGCAATAGGCGCGGACTATCTTGTCACGCACCTGGGGAGCCCGCAGGATATGGGCAGTGAGTTCGCTATAAAAAGGGTCGGCCTTGCCTTGAGGGAGGCTTCCCGGAGCGGTCTGGGCAAAAAGACGATGATGCTCCTCGAGAACACCTCCGGGGCTGGCTACGGTTTCGGGGCGGACCTTGAACACATAGGCGAGATAATCTCGAACTCGGCGAAAGACGGAATAGAGGCGGGCCTCTGCCTCGACACCTGCCACTCATTTACTGCCGGGTATTCCTTTTCGACGCCGGGGGAGGTAGCGGGTTTCCTCTCGAAGATAGACGGGACCGCTGGACTCGGGAATCTCAAGGTCATACACCTTAACGACTCCAAGGGGGCGTTCGGCTCCAACCTCGACCGCCATGAGCACATCGGCAAAGGGAAAATCGGCCTGGAGGCGTTCAGGCTTCTCCTGAACCACCCGGCCATAAGGGAAGTCCCGATGATACTGGAGACTCCGAAGAAGACAGATGAGGACGACCCCATGAACCTTGCAACCGTAAGAAGACTCCTGGCTGGATAATGACTAGGGCCTGGGTTGCCCGCCCTTTATAACGACTTGCGACAGAGTTAATTTAGGCTTGAGTTGGCCGCTCCTATGGTTTACGATGAAACAATATTCCCCGGAGGTTTTGCGAGATGTTCGACCTTGTGATAATCGGCGGAGGCCCTGCCGGGCTTACAGCCGGAATATACGCCCAGAGGGCCAGGCTCAAGACAGTGCTTCTTGAAAAGCAGATGGTCGGCGGCCAGATAGCGATAAGCGACGTCATCGAGAACTACCCCGGCTTCCCGTCCATAAGCGGCGCGGGCCTCATGGAGAAGTTCGAGGAGCACGCCCGGGGCTTAGGCCTCGAGATACGCTTCGCGGACGTGGCCGACATAACCGTCGAGGACGAGGTCAAGGTCATAAAGACCTCCGAGGGAGAGATAAGGGCGAAGGCCGTCATCATAGCAACCGGCGCGAAACCCAAGAGACTCGGAGTGCCTGGAGAGAAGGAGCTTACCGGCAAGGGTGTATCCTATTGCGCCACCTGTGACGGCCCTTTTTTCAGGAACCTCAAGGTCATGGTCGTGGGCGGAGGTGACACCGCCGTAAAAGAGGCCGTCTATCTCTCGAGGATAGCCTCGAAGGTCTACATCGTGCACAGGCGCGACAAGTTCAGGGCCGAGAAGATGCACCAGGAGAAGCTGGAGTCCACCCCCAACATCGAGCGCATCACCTGCCATATCCTGAAAGAGATAAAATCCGAGAACAACCTCGTCAAATCGGTCGTGCTCGAAGACATGAAGACCTGCGAGAAGAAGGAGATAGAAGCCGAAGGGGTCTTCATATTCGTCGGCATCAACCCGACGACGGACTTCGTTGACGTCGACAAGGACTCCGGCGGCTTCATCAAGACCAGCGCCCGCATGGAGACTTCCACACCCGGCATATTCGCCGCAGGCGACTGCCGCACCACGCCGCTTCTACAGGTGGCGACCGCCGTAGGCGACGGGGCCATCGCGGCTGCTTCCGCGATAGAGTACGTTGAGGAGTTCGAGACCAGGGCCAAGAACGTGTGAGCTCCTTTTGAAAGGCTTTCATAAGGAACGCCTTTTTTCATGTTATCCGGCAAGGACTAGGACAATATGGCCGAACAGACGATAAAATGCCCTTCATGCGGCTTTGACATCCCGCTGACCGAGGCCCTTTCAGGCAAGATAGAAGAGGGGCTGAAATCAAAGTATGAGCTCAAGGCCCGTCAGCAGGAGCTCGAGATCAAAAAGCGCGAAGAGGAAGTCAAAAAACGCGCTGCCGAGCTCGAAGAGTCGAAGAAGTCCGTAGACGAGATGGTGGCGAGGAAACTCGCTGCGGAGCGGTCGAGGTTTGAAGAGGCGGCCCGCAAGAAGGCGATTGAGCAGGTAGACACCGAGCTCCGCGATCTTCGTGAGGAGAAGGCCAGCAAGGACAGGCTCCTCGACGAGTCGCGGAAAAAGGAATTGGAGCTCCTCCGCAGGAACAGGCAGATAGAGGAAGAGAAGAAGGCCGTCGAGCTCGAGGCCGCGAGGAAGTTAGATGCCGAGAGGGACAAGATAAGGCAGGCTGCCGTCGATATGTTCTCCGAGGAGCACAGGCTCCGCGACCTCGAGAAGGACAAGCAGATGGCAGACCTCCGCAGGACGATAGACGACCTCAAGCGCAAATCCGAGCAATCCTCCCAGCAGGCCCAGGGAGAGGTGCTGGAGCTGGACCTCGAGGCGATGCTCAAGGCCAGGTTCCCGATGGACTCCATCGAGCCTGTAGCCAAGGGCGTGCGCGGGGCAGACATCATCCAGAGGGTGCACGCCAGGGCGGGCCAGCAATGCGGCTCGATAGCGTGGGAGTCCAAGCGCACGAAGGCCTGGAACGACGAGTGGGTCGTAAAGCTCAAGGACGACCAGCGCGAGATGAAGGCCGACTGCGCGGTCATCGTCACCGAGGTGCTGCCCAAGGGCTTGACCGCCTTCGGCCAGGTCGACGGCGTATGGGTGGTGGCCGTCCCTCTTGCGGGCTGCCTAGCCGACGCGCTGAGAGCCTCTCTTGCCGAGGTGTCCCTTGCCAGGCTTTCGGCAGTCGGCAAGAACGAGAAGATGGAGGCGATCTACAACTACCTTTCAGGCCCCGAGTTCAGGCAGAGGGTTGAAGGCATCGTCGAGGCGTTCAGGGCCTTGAAAGAAGACCTCGAGTCCGAGAAAAGGGCAATGATGAGGATATGGGCCAAGAGGGAGAAGCTCATAGAGCGCGTCACGAACAACACGACCGGCATGTACGGCGACATGCAGGGCATAATAGGCTCCCTGCCTGAGATAAAACTCCTGGAACTCGGCCCTGGAGATGACGGGGAGTTAACGGACTGAAGTCCGTGGAAAAGGATAATAATAGATGGGAACGATAATAACGATAGCCATAATCTCTTTCGGCCTGGGGCTCCTTCCGGCGTTCATGGCCTCGCAGAAGGGGCGCGGGTTCGTCAAGTGGTGGGTCTACGGCGCGCTGCTTTTCCCCGTGGCCCTCGTCCA
Organism: uncultured bacterium; assembly: GCA_905339405.1. Taxonomy (GTDB): domain Bacteria; phylum Desulfobacterota; class GWC2-55-46; order GWC2-55-46; family GWC2-55-46; genus GWA2-54-12. The sequence continues at coordinate 20,388 of CAJPGC010000014.1, forward strand.
TGCCCTCCTTATCGGGACGAGCTTCCAGAGGGGCACGAAGAACTGCGGATATTGCAGGATGGTTGTGAGCGTGAACGCGACGCACTGCCCCAAGTGCGGCTATGAATTCATAGGGAACTGATGGCCGAGCAGAACCCCGCCCTCGAAAAAAGCGTGCTCACCGGATGGAGGGCGCGCCTCCATGAGATAATCTACGAGACTGACACGCCAGCGGGCAGGTTCTTCGACGCCTCCCTCATAGCCGCTATAGTCCTCAGCGTAATACTCGTCATGCTCGACAGCGTCTCATGGATAAGCGAGGACTACGGCAGGGCGCTGTACGCGGCAGAGTGGTTCTTCACAGCCTTTTTTACAATCGAGTACGCCCTGAGGCTCGCGTGCGTTGTCCGGCCCGCCAGGTACGCAACCAGCTTTTTCGGCATCGTCGACCTTCTGGCCATAATCCCGACGTACCTGGACCTCCTCGTCCCGGGCGGCCGCTACCTCCTCGTCATAAGGGTACTGAGGGTGCTGCGAATATTCCGCACCTTCGGACTTTTCGAGTACATGAACGAGGGCATGTACATCGTGCAGGCGATGAAGGCGTCCAGGAAGAAGATATCGGTCTTCCTCCTTACAGTTCTAACTCTCGTCGTGATACTCGGCTCGCTCATGTACCTCATAGAAGGGGCCGAAAACGGCTTCACCAGCATCCCCAGAAGCATCTACTGGGCAATAGTCACCATGACCACCGTCGGCTACGGCGACGTCGCCCCGAAGACGGCCCTGGGCATGGGGCTCGCCTCTTTCGTGATGATACTCGGCTACGCCATACTCGCCGTCCCGACCGGCATCGTCACGGTCGAGATGGTCCACGCCTCTTCCCAGAAGTCGTCCCAGTCCTGCCCGTCCTGCTGCTCCGAAGGCCATGACAAAGACGCGGTATTCTGCAAATGCTGCGGCGGAAGGCTCAATTAGGCCGTTCTTCCGTCATCTTACCTTTATCCGGGTTATACTCTTAAAAGGCATATGAACGGGAACGCGGGCATTTGTCCGCGAAACGGGAAAGGAGCGTTGTCATGGCAAGAACGACAGCCGAAACCTTCGAAGAGACGGCCATTTCCGCTAAAAAAATAGCCGCCCTGGTCTACGGCCTGCAGGCCATAGGCCTGTTCATAGGCATCACCTACGTAGTGGCCGTCGTAATCGACTACATAAAGGCCTCGGAAGTGAAAGGCACGTGGATAGAGTCCCACATCAGGTGGCAGATAAGGACTTTCTGGTTCTCCCTGCTATGGGCCGCAATCGGGGTCCTGACGTACCTTCTCGTAATCGGCTATTTCATACTCCTGGCCGACGGGGTCTGGGTCATATACAGGATAGCCAAGGGCGCGCTCAACCTGAAGGACAACAAGGCCATGTACGGCCTTGAAGCATAAGGAGGCTCGACGATGAAGGCCATAACTTTTGACCCGGGCCGCAAGGACCTGAAGATAGCGGAGAGGCCCGAGCCCAGGATAACAAGGCCGGACGAAGTGAAGCTGCGTATGCTGAAAGTAGGGGTCTGCGGGACCGACAGGGAACGGATAGCCGAGGGGAAAGCCAAGCCTCCGAAGGGGTTCAAAGACATCGTCATAGGCCACGAGAACATGGGCGTGGTCGTAGAGGCCGGGGGAGGCGTCACCAGCGTCAAGGCGGGCGACCTGGCGGCCTTCACCATAAGGCGGGGCTGCGGTGAGTGTACGCCGTGCAACGTCGGGCGCCCCGACATGTGCCGTACAGGCAATTACATGGACAGGGGTCTTTCCGGAATAGACGGCTTTAACGCGGAGTACGCCGTGGACCGTGAGGAGTACGTCGTAAAGGTCCCTGAAGGGCTCGGCCCCATTGGAGTGCTCCTTGAGCCGATGTCCGTGGTGGAGAAGGCTATAGGGGAGTCGATGAGGCTCCAGTTCGCGAGGCTCCCGGACGCCCTTTCAAGCCCCGACTGGCTATACGGCAAAAAGGCTCTTGTAGCGGGAATAGGCAACATAGGGCTTCTCGCCGCGCTCGCCTTGAGGCTCCGCGGGGCAGAGGTCTACGGCCTGGACATAGTAGAAAGCGCCAGCGTGCGCGTGAGGTGGCTTCTGGGCATAGGCGGCTATTATATCGACGGCAGGTCAGTGAAGCCCGAGAAGGTCGACGAGGTAATAGGACCTATAGACATGGTAGTGGAGGCGGCAGGCGTGCCGGGCCTGGAGTTCGGTTTATTCGACACGCTCGCGAGGGACGGCATTTACGTCGTGGCCGGGATACCCTCAGAGGAGGTGCACGGGGGCAAGGTCGCGGTCAACGGCGCTGAGCTCATGAGCAGGCTCGTGAGGATGAACCTTCTCGTCTTCGGTTCGGTAAGCTCGGCCCCGGGGCATTTCAGGGCGGCCATAGACGACTTTATCAGGGCCGAGTACAGGTGGAAAGGCCACCTCGGGAAGATGATAACCGCGGAGTTCGATTATACGGACTTCAAGGGCGTCCTTACCCGGAAGGACGAAAAAGAGATAAAGTCGGTCATCAAATGGGCGGCCTGAGCTAAAGCTCTATTGTCATGCTGTCGTAGGCGAGCTCGAAACCCTCTGGCAGGGCAGGGTTGTCCCTCGTGTAATCGAGGTTGTGCCCGAGATGCGTGAATATGGTCCTTTTTGGGCCGATGGCTTTTGAGGCCTCGATGGCCTCTCCAATCGAAAAGTGCGTCGGGTGCGGCTTCTGCCGGAGGGCCCCGAGGATGAGTACTTCAAGGCCGCGGAGCTTTTCCATTGACCCCGGCGGTATCGCGCTGCAGTCGGTCAGGTAAGCTACCGAGCCTATCCTGTAGCCGAATATCACCGCGTCCCCGTGCATTATCTCAATGGGCAAGACAGTTGCCCCGAAAAGGCCGAACGGCGCTGAGACTTCCGTCGTCGTGAGGTTCGGCTTCCATCCGTCCCTGCCGTCAAGCCTGAAGATATACTCGAAGATGCTTCTTATCCTGCCTATGGTCTCCGCGTTACCGTAGCAAGGGATTGCCTTCCCGCCAGCGGCGAGGTTGAACGCGCGCAGGTCGTCTATGCCGTGTATGTGGTCGGCGTGCGCGTGCGTGTAAAGTACGGCGTCGACGCGCTCGAGTCCGTACGAGAGTGACTGTGCCCTCAGGTCGGTCGTCGTGTCTATCAGTATGTTGGCGCCTTCGGATTGTATGAGAAGGGAAGAGCGCGTGCGCTTGTTCCTGGGTTCCGGCGACGAGCAGACTTCGCAATGGCAGCCGATGACCGGCACGCCCGTGGAGGTGCCGCAGCCGAGTATTACAAGTCTCATAAGAGGGTTCCGTGAAAGCCGTGTGGAAGGCTGTATTGAGCGGAAGAGGAGCGGGCTGTTACTTCTTGAACTCGCCCACGACCGGCAGCTCGGCGAGGACTTCGTCCCCGTGGGGCGCGTCGGCCATGAAGTCGCTGAGGTCGGTCCCGGCGTAATGCTCGAAGTGCATGCCGTCCATGAAAAGCGGGCTGTTCGTGGCGTCGTAGACCTTGCCCTGGTACGCGAAATATATGGGCTGCCCGGGGGTCGACCCGTCGAATTTCTTCAGTTCCGCTTCGTTAAATTCCTTCATGGTCATACAATATAAAACGGGGTCGGGATGAAAGTCAATACAAATACCGCCAGCGCGCTTACCGCTACGAGCCTTCTTTTGGGGTCCATCGGCCTGTGCTGGTCTTCGACCGGCGGGTGCCATATCCCTATGAAAGTTATGAGCGCGGCCCATACGAACCAGCCCGGCCACGCGAGGATGCCGAGGACCACGAGCAGGCCTATCATCACCATAGAGAAGAGCCTGTGACGCCGCCCGAGGAGCGAATAGACGAGGTGCCCGCCGTCGAGCTGGCCGATGGGCAGTAGGTTCATCGCGGTGACGAAAAAGCCTATCCACCCGGCGAAGGCCACGGGGTGCAAAAGTACGTCGTGGGTCGCCGGTACAGGGCCGACTGTCACATAGGAAAGCGCGTAAAAGATGAGAGAGGAGCCGAGCCCGAGAGAGCCGGCTGCCATCGTCCTGGGCACTACGGCTGAATGCTCAAGCCCCCACAGAGTGACGAACAGGGCTATCACGAAGCCCGCGAGCGGCCCGGACGCGCCTATCTCGACCAGGGCGGCTTTTGTGGTAATGGGCGATTTTATCCTTATGACGGCCCCGAAGGTGCCTATCATCGGGGGGAACGGCGGCCCCGGGATGAAGGTCGGCAGCGTCGTCACAACGCCGTGCCGCCTGGAGGCCAGGAAATGGCCGAGCTCGTGCGTGCCTAGTATCAAAAGCAGCGAGAGGGAAAAGGGAACCCCCCGCGTGAGGCTCATGGGGTCTGCGAATATGTCCGCGCCCTGGTACAGGGCGCCGGAGATGACGGTCGTCACCACGGTCGCCAGGAAGAGCACGGCGGGCAGCAGGACTTTCGGTTTTTCAACCGGAGGGTAGTCGAAAGAGTGTCCGTTTTCTCTCATCAGCCGGCCCAGGTGTTCTTTGCTTTAACGTACTCGTGGTAGAACTCTATCATGGCCTGTCCTATCGACAGGATGAGCGGGCCAGCGATGATGCCTATGAGGCCGAAGACGTTGACGGCCCCGAAGATGCTGAAGAAAAGGAGCAGGGGGTGGAGGTTGGTCTTGCCGCCTATTATGTACGGCCTCATGAAGTTGTCGACCAGGCCGATGACGAAGACGCCCCATATCACGAGGCCGACGCCCCCGGCTATATGGCCGGTCAGAAGGAGGTATACGGCGATGGGGCCCCATATAAGAGAGCTTCCCACGCTCGGCAGGAAGGTCATGAAGAACATGACGAAGCTCAGTAGAAGCGCCGCCGGTATGCCCAGAAACCAGAACGCCAGCCCGCCGAGGGCCGCCTGCATCGCTCCTACCAGGACACCTCCGTACATGGTCGCGGATATGACGGCCCTGTTTTTCTCGATGATGTCGTCCTTGTGATGCTCGGTAATGGGTATGAGGTCCCTGACGATCCTGAAGAGCTTGTCCCCGTCCTTGAAAAGGAAGTACATGGTGAAGAAGGCGAGAAAGAGGTTGAGGAAGAACTCGGCAAGGCCTTTGAAGAACCCCTGGAGGCCTTCTCCGGCGTAGGCAGCGACGTTCCGGATTATCTCGGCGAAGATGCCCTTGAGGTTGAGCGTGGATACGTCCATGAACCCGCCGAGGTACTTCTCAATCAGAGGGTATATGAAAAGGGGCGACTGGTGCGCCTTAGTCGACATCCCCTTGAGGTAGCCTTCGGCCCAGTTGTAAAGGTGCAAAAACTCACCGGCCAGCATCGAGCCGAGCACCGCGAGCGGCACTATGAGGAAGACGGCTATCGTGAGGCACGCTATGAGAGAAGCCAGAGCGGGCCTTCGGGTCACTTTCTTTAAAATCCACTGGTAAAAAGGGTAGAAAAGGATGACGAGCACTATCGCCCAGAATATCGGGATGAAAAAGGGCGCCATCACGGAGTACATGAGGTACCCGACGAGGAAGGCCAGCAGCAGCGTCAGTATGTGTTCCCACTTCATAGGAGGGGGCCCGGGGGGCAGAATCTTTTTGATTTCACCATTCCTTCCCAGTATAATTATATTTCGATAAATTACAAGGGGTTTCGCACCCTGTACCGGTTTATAACTGTCCGATTAAAGAGGAGTTTTCTGTGGGAACAAAAGCTGTTGCGCTGCTTTCCGGCGGCCTGGACTCAACGCTTGCCGTAAAACTGATGATAGACCAGGGCATAGAGGTGCACGCCCTCAACTTTACCTCCGGCTTCTGCACGTGCAACCACGGCGGCAAGGACGGGGGCGGGTGCAGGAGCGAGTCGAAGAGGGTCGCCGAGGAGTTCGGCATACCCCTTAAGGTCATAATGAAGGGCATGGATTACATAGAGCTCGTCAGGAACCCGAAGCACGGCTACGGCAAGGGCATGAACCCGTGCGTGGACTGCCGCGTCTTCATGTTCATACAGGCCAAGAAGTACATGCAGGAGATAGGCGCGTCCTTCATCATAACCGGCGAGGTCCTCGGACAGAGGCCCATGAGCCAGAGGAAGGACGCTTTCCGTGTCATAGAAAGGGAGAGCGGCCTCGAAGGGCTCATTCTCCGGCCCCTTAGCGCCAAGCAGCTCGAGCCGACTATACCCGAGAAGGAAGGGCTCGTCGACAGGGAAAGGCTCCTCGACGTGCTCGGAAGGAGCCGCAGGCAGCAGATCGACCTCGCGGAGGAGCTCGACATCAACAACTACCCATGCCCCTCGGGCGGCTGCCTTCTCACGGACAAGATATTCTCTAAAAAAGTCAGGGACCTCCTCACGAACAAAAAGGACGTCACGAAAAAAGACCTGGCCCTTTTGAAGTCCGGCCGCCATTTCAGGCACAAGGGCGCGAAAGTCATCCTCGGCAGGGACGAAGCCGACAACGCCGTCCTTAAAAAGATGCTCCAGGAAGGGGACGTTCTCATTGAGCCCGTGGGCTTCCCCGGGCCGGCCGCGATACTCTCCGGAGGCGGCGGCCAGGAGTTCAGGGAGTACGCAGGCAGCCTCATAGTGAAGTACGCACTCGAGAAGGCCGGAGCGATGAGGACGCTTCGCGCCGTGTGCGGGGATGAGTCAATAGATTACGAGGTCGCCGGGCCCGCCACTGACGAGCTCATCGAGGAGACGAGGGTATGCTGACCGCCGCACCCGCATCTGACCCTGAAGGCAACGCGGGAGCGCTCGCAAAACTCGAGAAGCTCAGGGCGATATTGCGGGAGATGGGCTCGGTCCTCATAGCTTTCTCCGGCGGGGCAGACTCGACCTTTCTGTTGAAGGCCGCCGTGGACACTCTCGGCGGGAGGGCGGCTGCCTTGACGGCGACTTCCCCGACCTACCCTCAGAGGGAGCTCGAAGAGGCAAAGAGGCTCGCCTCCCTTTTGAAGGCCACGCACATAATAGTCGACTCAAACGAGCTCGAGATACCCAACTTCGCGGAGAACACCGAAAAGAGGTGCTATTACTGCAAGAGCGAGCTCTTCAGCGTCTCTCTTGCAGAAGCCAGGAACATGGGCTTCGAGCACGTGGCTGACGGCTCGAACGCCGACGACCTCGCCGACTACAGGCCCGGCAGGACTGCCGCCGCCGAGCTCGGCGTCAGGAGCCCTCTTCAGGAAGCAGGGCTTACGAAAGAGGAGATACGATTCCTCAGCCGCCGGATGGGGCTTCCGACCTGGGACAAGCCCGCGTTCGCCTGCCTGTCTTCGAGGTTCCCGTACGGCACGAGGATAACCGAGGAGAGGATAGGCAAGGTCGCCCGGGGCGAGGAGCTCTTGAGGGGCCTGGGCTTCAGGCAGTTCAGGGTGCGCTTTCACGGGGAGACGGTAAGGATAGAGGTCGAGGAGAGCTCCCTGAAGCTCTTTTTGGACGAAGCAATAAGGAAAAAGACGGTCGATGGGATGAAGGAGATAGGTTTCGTGTACGTGACGCTCGACCTGCAGGGCTACAGGCCCGGCAGCATGAACGAGGTCCTGAAAGGCTGAACGAGATAAGCTGTTACTAATAGGGCGGGCCTTTGGGCCCGTTTTTTTATTTCAGACCGTCTCTTCGACGCGTGATTCTTCGAGCCATTTGTGGAAGTGGTGCTTGACTATGGATTTGAAAAACTCGCCTTCGGTGTTGACGAGCTCGAATATTATCATGGGCGTGCTGGCCTCGAAGCCCTTGAAGATGACCTCTCCGCTCCTGTAGAAGAGCTCTATCTTGTCGGCCCCTCTTACGGTCTCGTGGCTGAACCAGAACTCGAGTGTCTCCGAAGGGAAGAAGAACTGCTCCCTGAGCTCTTGGTTGAGTTCGCTCGTCTCGGCCTTCTTGTTGAAGAACCACTTGGAGCCCCTGTTCTCCCTCATGTAAGCTTCGAGCGCGCCCAGGTTCAGCGCCTCGCCCTTGTTGTAGATGTCCTTTGTCGAGGATATGACCCGGAGCGACGAGAATGGCTCTCCCGAGATTATCCTGTTGAGGTCGCCGTAGAACTCGTTAGCCATGACCTGGCTCATGGCCTTGGCGCTGGAGTCCTTGCGGCTGGACATGAGCTTCTCGAATGCCGAATCGAGCTCGGGCGGCAGCTTCACCGATATGACCCTGTCGATGTAGATGTCGAACGGGTACCTTATCTGCTTGTCGCCCCTCCTGGCCCTCTCCGCCTCCAGCGTCATCTCCAGCTTGGCCCGCACCAGCGGGTTCCTGAAGGTGCCCCTTGCCGCCTCGTTTATCTTCTCCCCGATCGACACGCTCGCAGGCCCGGAAAAGTCCGCCCTTGATTCGACCAGGACCGTCTCGGCCTTCGCGCCGTAGGATATGTAAAGGCCCGCTTCGAGTTCGCCCTTTATGGCCGTCTCTATCTCCTCGCGGTAGGTGTTCTCCAGCCTGTGCTCCTCCTCGCCTATGGCGACGAGCCTCGTCTCCACGCCCGGTTCGTTGCTGGAAAGCGCGGCGTTGAGCTCGGCCCTCTTGAGGCGCAAAGACTCTTTCCTTGCCTTGAACCTGTTATGGACCTCTTCGAGTATCTCCTGGTCCTGCCTCGGCGGGAGCCTCTTGGTGAGCTCGTCCCTGTACCGTCTTATTATCTGTTGTATGTCCTTGGCCAGGGCCACGAGATATGTGACGCCTCCGGAGAAGATAGCGGCGTCTCCGGGCAGGTTCGTGAGCCTTATGCCTTTTTCGTCCGCGCCCATGCCGGTACCCATGCCGTACTTGCTTGCGGCGTTGAGGATGGGCTTGTAGAAGTACTCCCTCATGAAGTCGGCCATGGCTATTTCCTTGACCTTGAGGGTCTTCCTCGTGAAATCTTTCATGTCGACGAAGAGCTGGCCCTCCTCCTCGAGCGCGAGGGTCTTGAGGACCGCCCTGTCGTCCGAGGAGAAGCGGTAGAGCCTGCCCCTGTTGTACTCCTCGACGAGCATATTGGGCTTGAACTCCTCGCGCCTGTCGACAAGGTAGCCGCGCATGAGCCCGGAGTAGGTCTCCGCGTGCTCGTCGAGGCGCAAGGCGTAATACCCCTCTATGACCGGCGCGGTCTCCTCGGCCTTTTTCGGGCCCTTGAGGAAGCTCGAGAACATCGATTTTTTGAACCCTGAGAGGAACTTGAGGAACGACTCTATCGTTTCCGCCCTGCGCTGGTCGCGGGCGAATCTTGCCTTCACTTCTTCGAGCCCTTCCGAGAGGCCGCTTATTGCCCGCTGGTCGGAGAGGAAGTTTTTTATCAGCCTGTCTTCGTTATGGAGCTCGAAGAGCATCGATTGTATTTCGGTACCCGGCTGCTCGAACTCCGAGAAGTACTCGAGAGAGGCTTCCCTGAACCTGTTTATGTCCGCCTGCGCCTGCACGGCTTCGAGGGCCGCGCTGTTTTTGATTATTTTCAAGGACGAGAGCCTGATGAAATCTTCGGAGCCGTCGAATTCGTCAAGGGGCGGGGCAACGGCGGAGAGCGCTTCCAGCGTGTCGCTGTTCACGCCGTAGGGGGTGAGCGTCCCGGCAGAAAGGTTCGACGCGATGGAGATGAACGACCTGGGCGTCACCGCTGAAAGAAGCAGGAGCTCGGCCGTCTGGCTGTAGTAGGTCGCTCCTGAGGAGCGCAGTTTGCCGAATATGTTGAGGATGGCCGTCCTGACGGCATGGAACATGACGAGCCCTATCGCTAGTTCGGCCTTTTCATAGGAGAGCCCTTTTATCCTGAAGCCCTTTACCTTCTCTTTTTTCTTCCTTATTACCGCGGCGAGGGCCAGCAGGGCCACGTACGAAGTGCGCTCTTCTCCTCCTGCCCGGGCCTCTTCCTTGAGCATCTTCTCCATGTACTCGGAAAACCACCTGAGGAATTTGCGGCCGTGCCCCTCGGAGCCGAGCCAGTTTGAAAGGACCGCGCTGTCGACGTAGGGCGTGCTTGAAAGGACTTCCTGGGCTATCTGCTTTTCAAGGGAGTCTGAGATGAAAAGGTCGGTCCTGAAGGTCTTGTCCTTGAGGGGGCCGGTGGTGATTATGAGGGGGGCCCCCTCCTTGGCCGATTCCATCTTCGGCTCGTAACGCCTCATCAAAAGCGAGGCGAGGCCCAGGACCGCCTGCTCTATGCAGGTCTCGTCTTCGCCGCCCATGTGGAAGGGGACCTTGAGCTCTGCGATCGTCTCGCCGTGTTTAAACCGGAGCTCCTTCGGGTCAAGCGTCCAGGGCCTCCCGGCCCTAATGTCATATTTTTTCTTGAGGAGGGCGTTGAAAAGCTCAAGCCTCTCCCTGCAATATGATGCCATGTAAACCGCCTCTTAAAACACGCAGATAGCCAGTATAAAAACAAGCTTACCAGTAAACAGGAACCTAAATCAAGGCCCCAGGTCACAAATCTTGCCCTTGTGCACCGGCTGTGAAATGGGTTAAAATAACTCAATTTTTACGCAGGTTTGAAGTTCCCGGCAGCAGGCGTCCGGCAGCTCTCGAAACCTGGGATTGAAGGTCTTCTCCCCGGCCTCTTTACCCGCTTGAGGGCCGCGGGAATACTCAGGACACGGGTTTTTCAATGGAACTCCACAGATGACGGCCCCTCGGCGGCCCCTTTCCGTTAACTGGCTCGCGCCGGCGGCTGTCTTTGCGCCGCTGGCGGCAGCCGTTTATTCAAATACTTTCACGGCCTCTTTCCAGTTCGACGACTACCTTTACGTAATCGATTACTGCCGCGCCCACGGCCTTGAGAGTTTCTGGCCTCCGCACGGAACGAGATACCTGACCTATCTTACATTTGCGCTGAACTATGCCTCCGGCGGGCTCGACCCGGCCGTCTACCACGTCACGAACCTTCTCATACATATCGTAAACGGCGTGCTGGTTTACGCCGTCGCGTTCTCCCTTGCCAGCTCTCCGAGGCTTGCCGGAAAGGGCCTCCCTGCCGTTCACGTCGCCTTCCTGGCGAGCCTCTTATTCATAGCCCACCCGGTGCAGACGGAGGCGGTGACGTACATTACTCAGAGGTTCGCTTCCCTGGCAACTCTTTTCTATTTGCTCGCTCTGGCGGCGTATATGAAGTACAGGGGGTCCTTCTCTTTCAAGGCGAAGGCGGCCTTTTACTCAGCTGCGCTATTTTCGGCCTACGCCGCCCAGGTCACAAAAGAGATAACACTCTCCCGTTTGTCATGCTCTGCGTCGAGTTCGCTTTCTTCAAGGGCGCTTTCGTGCCGAGGCTTTTGCGGCTCGCGCCGTTCCTCCTGGCCATGGCCGTCATCCCGTGGATGCTGTTCGGCCCGGGGGCTGGCATGACGGTTGGCGGCGAGGTCATGGCCCTGCAGCTCAAAGACATGGCTGGCATATCGACGCACGATTACCTCGTCACGCAGTTCAGGGTGATGGCGACCTACTTGAGGCTCCTTGTCCTGCCCGTCGGCCAGAACATCGATTACGACTACCCGATGTTCAGCTCCCTCTTCATCCCCGAGGTACTGGCCTCCTTTGCCCTTGTTTCGGCCCTGTTTTTTGGGGCAATATGGCTGTTCGTCCGTTTCCTCAGGGGCGGGAGCGGCCACCTTGCTTTAATATCGGCAGGCACGCTCTGGTTTTTCACTACTATTTCGGTCGAATCTTCGATAGTGCCCATAAAAGACCTCATCTTCGAGCACCGGCTATATCTGCCTTCCGCCGGGGCCGCCATTGCGGCCAGCGCCGGCGTCTTTTTCCTTGCGGACAGGTTCACTGGAATGAGCGCGCTGAGGGCCCTTGCGGCCGCGTGTGTCGTTCTGGTGCTCCCGTTGTCGGTTTCCGCGTACATGAGGAACGGCGTCTGGGAAAACGAGGTCACGCTCTTTGAGGACGCGGTCAGTAAAAGCCCCGCCAAGGAGCGGCCGAGGTACAACCTGGCGTGGGCCTATCACAGGAAGGGAGAGCTTGACAAGGCGATAGAGCATTATTCCGGGACGCTCAGGCTGGCCCCTGAAAAGGAGAAGGCCCATTACAACCTGGGCCTCATATACCAGGGCAGGGGGGAGACGGAGAAGGCGGAGCGCCATCTCCTCGAGGCCCTTAGGATAAAGCCGGAGCCTGCCGCTTATTATAACCTGGCGATGCTCTATCATTCGTCGGGCGGCCTGGAGCGGGCCATAAGCTCGTACAGGGATGCCATCGCAGCGAAGCCAGGGTACGAGGACGCCCACTACAACCTGGGCGCGGCCCTCATGGAAACGGGCGACCTCGAAGGGGCCGCTCTCCATTTCAGCGCGGTAATAAGGCTCAATGCTGCCAGCGCAGACGCCTTTTATAACCTCGGCAAAGTCTACGCGAAAAAAGGCGACAGGAAAAAAGCGGCGCTCGCGTTCAGCGAAACCTTGCGGTTGAAGCCCGGCTTCTCCGAGGCCCGCGCCGAGCTCAACAGGACAGGGGCAGGTCAGTGAAGGCAAAGGCCGTTGCCATAGCCTTGACGGCGGCGATAGTCCTCGGCGTCTGGTCGTCCGCGTTGAATAACGGCTTTGTCTATGACGACCACAAATACCTTCTCGGGAACCCATGGATAAAGGACGCGGTCTTCATCTCCGATATCTTCTCGTCTTCCGCTTCAGGGTTTTCCCCGGTGGACGCCACCTCGAACACCTACAGGCCGATGCTGTACATGCTCTACCTGGCCGAGTACCTGTTCTTCGGGTTGAAGCCTTATTACTTCCACCTCGTAAATATACTTGCGCACGCGCTTAACGCCGCGCTTGTCTTTTTATTGGCTTCCAAATTGCTTGAAAAGGAGGGGGGCGGGCGAGTCTACCCGGCCCTTTTCGCGGGCCTCGCGTTCGGCCTGCACACGATAAACTCCGAGGCAGTGAACTGGGTTTCGGCCTCAACCGAGCTTTTTTTCGCGCTCTTCGTGCTCGCGGCGTTGAACCTTTATCTCAAGCGGTCTTCTGGCCTTTTAAGCGCGCCTTTTTTCTTTGTTGCGCTCCTTTTCAAGGAGACTGCCGCGGCCCTGCCGGTTATCATATACCTTTACGATTTTTCCAGGGGCAGGGAAATATTCGAAAGGTGGAAGGCTTACGCCCTGTTCGCGGCGGCCGGAGGGCTCTATTGGCTGATGAGGTTTAACGCCATCGGCGGGTTCATGCACCATAAGCAATCAGACCTGTCTTTTCTTGAGGCCGGCCTCAACGTCTTCCCGCTCGTGGCGGCCTACTTCGGAAAGCTCGTCCTGCCGGTGGGCCTGAGCGCGATTTACGAGTTCCGTCCGGCCGTCTCGCTGTTCGATGTACGGGTCATGGCGGGGGCGGCCGTGGTCGCAGGCTTTCTTGCGGCCATGTTCCTTGCGCGCAGGAGTCCTGCGATTTTCACCGGCCTTGCCATGATGGCGGCCCCGCTCCTGCCGGTCCTTTACGTTCCGGCCCTTTCGAGTTCGGCGATGGCCGACAGGTACCTCTACCTGCCTTCCGCCGGGCTTGCTATAGTGCTGGCCGCGCTCGTCTCGAGGCTCGAGGGAAAAGCGGCAGCTGTCTCGGCCGTCTTCGCTTCGGCGCTCCTTGCCGCGTGGGCCGCCGGTTCTCTCGACAGGGGCCACGCGTGGCAAAGCGACAAGGCCCTCTGGGCTGACGCTGTTCAAAAAGCTCCCAACGCGCCTAACGCTCAGTACAACTATGCGTGGGCGAGCCACAGGGCCGGGGACCTCGCCGCGGCGGTCGAGCACTACCGCCGGGCAGCGGTACTCAGCCCGAGCGCGGACGCGCATTACAACCTCGGGGTGATTTTCATGGAACAATCTCTCATTGACGAGGCCGACGCCGAGTTCAGGGCCGCGCTCAGGATAGACCCGGCTTTCAACGAGGCAAGGGCAATGCTCATGGAGATACAACGCATCAGGGAGGCAGGGGCATGACAGGTTTTTCGCTCATAATACCGGTGCACAACGAGGCGCCCATACTCGAGGCCAACGCGAAAGCGCTCGACAGGTACCTGGCATCGGTCAAAGGGCTCGATTACGAGATAATACTCGCGTGCAACGGCTGCGTGGACTCATCAGTTGACATAGCTGCCAGGCTCGAATCCGAAAACCCGGGGATAAGGCGGCTCGTCATAGAGGGCCGGGGCCTCGGCACGGCCATAAAGGCGGCCTCGAAGGCGGCGAAACACGAGATGCTCATGTTCTACGCCATCGATCTGCCCTTCGGGCTCGAGGTCATAGGCGAGTCCATAAGGGCATCCATGGCAAAGGGCAGGGCGGTCGTAATCGGCTCGAAGGGGCACAAGGACTCGAAGGTGGAAAGGGCGCTCGCCAGGACGCTCTTTTCAGGCGCAATCTCCTTTCTCAACAACCTGCTCTTCGGACTCGGGGTAAAGGACACCCAGGGCTCAATACTTTTCTTCAAAGAGCCGATAACCAGGTACGGGAAGTACATGGACAACCCCGGGGCTTTTTTCCAGGCGCAGATATTGATATACAGCAGGAAATGCGGCTTTGAGCTCGTCGAGATACCCGTGAAGCTCAAAGAGGAGATGAGAAAGACAAGGTTCAGCCTCGCGGGGGACGGCTGGCGTTACATGAAGGCTCTTTTCAGGGAGCGGATGAAGCTTCTGGGTGTCAAATGAAAAGGTGTTCCGGGAAATACCGGGCGGCTCTGGCGCCGCTCCTCCTTGTCCTTGCGGTCTTTGCCGTCTATTATACGGCTCTCGGGTACGGCTTTGTCTACGACGACAGCGAGCTCATACTCTCCAACAGGTGGATTACAAGCTTCTCCAACATACCGGAGGCCTTCAGCACCCATACGTTCGGCTTCAAGGATGAAGGCTACCAGGCCATATCGTACCGGCCGATGCTCTTCGTCATTTACATGGCTGAATACGCACTTTTCGGCTTTTCGGCCTGGGGCTGGCACCTCGTCAATGTCCTTATGCACTCGGTCAATTCGGTCCTCGTTTTCCTTATCCTGAAGCACCTGGCCGGCTCCGAAGGCAAGGGTTATGCTTCGACTATGCCCGCCTTCGCGGGCGCTCTTATCTTCGCAGTCCACCCGACGAACGCCGAGTCTGTCTCCTGGCTCGCGACCATGGCCGAGCTGACATTCACGTTCCTCTGTCTCGCGGCCTTCTATCTCGAGGCCCGGTCAGTCGACGGAAAGACCCGCTCATCCGCGGAAAGGGGGGCATCGAGGATAGTCCCGGCCCTGTTCTTTCTGTCGGCCCTTCTTTTAAAGGAGACCGCGATAGTGCTGCCATTGATAGTCCTGGCGTATGACGCGGCAAGGAAGGGCTCCTCGGGGCTCTTCTCAAGGGGGAGGCTTCCGCGCTACCTGCCGTACGCTGGCGCGGCCGTCCTCTACGGCTTCATGCGGGTATTGGCTTTAAAGGGCGAGCTGACGCCGGGGAGGACGCTCCATGAGTTCCTCTCCCCGTACGAGTTCGGCCTGAACGCGGTATGGCTTCTCGCGAGATATCTGAAGGCGCTCGTCTTCCCTGTTGGGGAACCGCCTTTGCAGCTCATGGATCCGGTGCTGTCGCTCGTAGACCCGAGGGCCTTCATATCAATTATAGCTGTGGCTGCCGTTTTCCTGGCGTTTGCCCTTGTCTTTCGCAGGATAACGAGGCTCTGGCTATTGATACTTGTCGTCATGGTGCTTCCCATACTGCCAACGCTCTATTCCCCGGCCATAAGCAGGTTCCCGTACGCCGACAGGTACCTTTATTTTTCGACTGCGGGCCTGGCGATGCTTGCAGCGCTCGTCCTGGCCTGGTCGTTGAGGCAATCCAGGGGCTGGGGCAACCTGGCGCTGGCCGCGGTCCTTGTCGCCGCGCTGCCGTTTGCCGCCCTCGCCAGGGAAAAGAGCTCCGCCTGGGTAAGCGACCTCACGCTCTGGGAGGCCGCTCTGGCGTCCCAGCCGGGCAACTACGTGGCAATCCACTCCATAGCCGCCGAGCGCTTGAAAGAGGGTCGGCTGGCTGAGTCAATAAGCTCGCTCGAGAGAGCGCTCAATATGAACCTCGCGAACGCCCACCCCGACGAATCGATGGTCATCCTCACCAGGCAGGCGCTCACCAAGGCGTATTTAAAGGCCGGGCTGACCGGCAAGGCTGAGGCCGCCATAGAGGCATATCTCGAGATCATGCCGGAGGACGCCCCCTACCTGTACAACCTGGCGTTGATAAAGCAGGGAAAGGGGCTTTGCGGGGACGCTCTCGAGTTGTATGGAAGGGCGGCCCTCTTTTCAAGGGAAGGCGAACTGAGCAGGATGGTCTACTTCAACATGGGCGAATGCTACCAGGCGCTCGGCAAGATGGAAGAGGCCCTCGGGAGCTACCGTGAGGCGTTGAAGTACGCCCCAGGGGACGCCCTTGTGCTTGGCAGGATGGGGGCCGTCCCGGGGCAGGGGGCCCCGGAGTGACGGGGCTTTATTGTGGCCCTGGCTTTATGGTATAATCACGCCGGATTCAGAGGCGTCAAGGAGGCTTGAGTGGGCACCGGAAGACAAGGCGTTTTTATCCATGAGACGGCTGAGGTCTCGCCTGAAGCTGTCATAGGAAGCGGCACCAAGATATGGCACCAGGCGCAGGTGATGCGCGGGGCCAGCATAGGCGAGAACTGCAACATAGGGAAAGGCGTCTACATAGATATAGGCGTCAAGATAGGGAACAACGTCAAGATACAGAACTATGTCTCGGTCTACAGGGGCGTGACTGTCGAAGACGAGGTTCTTCTCGGCCCGCATATGACCTTCACCAACGACCTGTACCCGAGGGCGGTAAACAGCGACTTCGTCATATACGAGACCATCATCAAGAAGGGGGCCGCCATCGGCGCCAACGCCACGATAGTATGCGGCACCACTCTTAACGAGTACTGCATGATAGCGGCCGGCGCGGTCGTGCTTTCCGACGTGCCTGCCTTCGCGCTCGTCGTCGGCAACCCGGGCAGGGTCACCGGCTACGTGTGCAAGTGCGGCACGAAGCTGGAGATAGAAAAGCTCCCCAGGCAGGGAGTGAGCGTGAGGACCACCGTGTGCTCCAAGTGCGCCAAGACCTACGAGTTCCAGCTCGGGCTCATACCCGTGCTGTAAGCGGTAAAAAAAGCAGAAAGGAACGCTTGAGGGCCGATGAGCATTAAAGAAAAACTTACGAACATGTTCTCAAAGGTTATGGCGGGCACAGTGACCAGGGAGGAGGGTACGATGCTCCTCAACCACCTGGCAAAGGAAGACCCGGCAGGCACCGTCAGCGAACTCTCGGCGCTTATAGAGACCCCTCCGCCGGGCGTGTTCCAGAAGACGATACTGCACACTGTGGCCCTGGCGAGGAACAAGGCTTTTCTGGGGATAATGGTCTCGTGCCTGGAGGACAAGGACGAGGAGGTCTCCTCGCTCGCCGCGCAGGAGCTCGCGAGGTTCAAGTCGGCCGACGCCAGGGAGGTCCTGACAGAGCACCTGGACAGCGAGGCCTATCACGTTCGCAAGGTTTCCGCCGCGGCCATAGTCGAGGGCTTTCCGGACGGAGCCGATGCGGTCAAGGACCACGTGCTCAGGCACTCCGAGCCGTTATACAGGCTCACTTCGGCCCAGGCGCTCGCGGGTTCCGGCAAAAAAGGGCTCGAGGCGCTCCTGTCGGTGATGTCCTCCGGCAACCAGGAGGCGATGATGACCGCGGCCGAGGCCCTAATAGACGGCAGCGGCGGGCTGGAGCAGGCAGATGTGCAGAAGATAATAGACGCCCTTATGAACGCGGGCGACAGGAAAGACAGCGGTTCGATAGTTGAGATACTGAAGGTGGTCGCGGCCTTGAAAGGCAAGGCAAGCGGCTTTGAGGGCTTTGTCCTGGCTTTTGCGGACTACCCCTCGGAACCCGTAAGGCAGGAGGCCCAGAACACGCTCAGGATGATACGGGCCTGAAACATCTCTCGGGCAGGTTGGAAGACCGCTTGTAAAAGAACTTGTTCCGAATGACGGGTCCGCGGCTGCCCCGTCAGAAGGCCCTGGCTTTGGCGAGCCCCTCGGCTGCCGTATCGCTTCGAGGATCGATGGACAATGCATTCTCGAACGCAGTTGCCGCTTCCCTTTTCATCCCCAGACCCAGAAGCGCGTCCCCAAGCCCTGTGTGCGCTTCAACAAGCCCCGGGTCCAGCTCCAGCGCTGCCTGGAACTCTCCGGCCGCTTCCCTTAGCATTCCCTTCATTACAAGGGCATGTCCCATGTGCTGGCGCGCGGAGGCGTAATCAGGCCTTAAGGAAAGCGCCTTCCTGTATTCGTTTATCGCTTCGTCCACCATGCCCCTGTCCCTCATGACATGTCCCCTGTTCAGGTATGCCTTCGCGTGCATGGGTTTTATCCTGAGCGTCAGATCGTATTGCTCTAGCGCCTCGTCGTACATGCCTTTTGAGTAATAGGCGTAGCCGAGGTTGTTCCTGGCCTCCGCTATGTCGGGCTTAAGGGCGAGGGCGAGCTTGTACTTTTCAATGGCCTCGTCCACCCTTCCCCATGAATGCAGTATCGCGCCGATATTGAAGTGCGCTTTGCCGTAATCCGGGTTCAGGCTTATTGTCTTGAGGTTCTCCTCCATTGCTTCTTCCAGCTTGCCTGTCATTGAAAGGCTGGTGGCGTAGTTATAATGGACCCTGGCTTTCATTGGGGATTTGCCGGCGATGTCCGACCACAGCGACACCGGGGTAGACCAGACGGCGTTGCGGGCGTAGGCAGCCGCTGCGAATGCCAGGACTGCCGCAAGTATCAGCGCGGTGGATGCTAAAGCCGCCGTGTCCTTTGCCGGAGAGCCTACAGGAACCATAGGAACTGCCTTACGGCCCTGAAAAGGTAAGTGTTTTCGGAGAAGTCGCGGTTCTGGTTTTGCGAGCTTATGTACTTCTGCTCGAGAGACACCAGCCAGGCCCTCAGCGGGTAGGTAAAAGCGTTCTCAAAGGTGGTTATGTTCCTGAAAGAATTGTCCTCGCCTGACCCCCTGCTGATGGAGGCTCCGGTGCGCCAATCCAGGTTCCTTATGAGCTGCTTGTTGTACCTGGCGAACGCGCCGATCGAACTGAACTTGTCAGAGCCTCCCGAGAAGGTGCTGCTGACGAGGCTGTAGTCGAACCCGACGTCCAGCATGCCGTTGGCAAGGTACCTGTTATGCGTGACGACCAGGCTGTTTGTGAGCGTCGAGATGTCGCCTGTCACCGTGTCGAAGGTCTTGTTGTACTCGGTCTTTGCGTCCAGCCTGGTGTTCCTGAAGTAGGAGGAAGCGGCGGTGAGCGACCAGTTCTCGCTGCTCGATTCGGAGGCGGCCACCCATGAAGACTGGGACGTCTGGCTGAAATTGGCCGCGAGCTGCACGTACCTCCTCCAGAGCTTGTTGAGCGCGCTGAGATGAAAGCTGTTGCTGTCGCTCCAGACGTCTCCGGTGAGGTTTATGACCTTGTTCCAATCCGCCGCCATGTTGAATACGAAGTACCTGTTGACGTCGATGTTGGTGAGGGACGCTGAGACGCCCTGCTCGATGCCGGAACCGGAAAGCTCTTCAGTGGTCTTCTCCCTGTTGTACCCGACCCTCACGCTGGACGAAAGCTGCGCCCATGGCAACTGGTCGTTGTAGTTCAGGTGGGTCAATACCCTTAAGGTTTCCCTGTCGAGGTCTGTAGGCGTGTCGGAGGTGGTCTCGGCCTTGCTGTAGCTTACGGACTCGGAGAGCGAGAGTTTTTTCGAGATACGGTAATTGAGGCCGAACCCGGTGCCCAATGACGTGGACTCCTGGGTCTTGTCTTCGGCTTCGCTGGTTGATTCAGCCGCCGTGAGGGTCAAGTTGGAATCAAGGCGGTCAGTGAAGCGGTAGCCCATGCTGCCGGAATACGTGTTGTTTTCCGAAACAGAGCCGTCGTTGCTGATATCGTAATGTGTGAACCTGTGGTTCTGGTTGAACTCCAGGCTCGTCCTCGATTGGAGGCCCATGGTGAGGGCGTTTACGGTAGTGCCGCTGGAAGTGGCGCTGTCGGTCGAGCTGTCCCCGCGCGTCAATCCGACGTCGAATATCGTGCTCCTCGACAGCGCCGTCCTGTTCGTGGCGTTGATGGTCATGCTCTCCGAGCCATTTGCGCCGCTGAGGTTGTCTTCCGCAGTGCTCATGTTGAAGGCGAAATAGTTCTCGGACGGGCCGAGCGTCTTCGTCATGGTCACGTCATATACGGTGGACGATGTATCGCTTGCCGAGCTTACGTTGTTCTGGCGTTGTATGAAGATGCGGGTATCCGGGAGGGTCTTGAACCTCATCTCCCAGTTCAGTCCGTATATGTCCCTGGTGCGCTCCTGCTCGCTCGCTGCTGTCGTGAGCGTATCGGTCATCCTGCTGGCGTTAAGGGACAGGGGTATGTTCGATTTAGGCAGCAGGGCCGTTCTGAGATAGTAATTGACCTGCTCGGAGTCTATTGTCGAGCTGTCATGCTCCTGGTTTTCGAAGGTGAAGCCCACGCCGGCGTCATACGTAATAAGCCTTCTCGAAAGGATATTGCCCAGGGTGTCAAGGTTGTAGGACTGCTGGAAACGCTGGCTTTCCTTCGTTTTGCCGTTGTCATCGGACGAAGCTGTCTCGTACTCGAAATAGACCCTGGCGAACAGGAGCCTGTAGATGTACAGGTCCTCCTCGACGCAAAAACCCGCCGCCGGAGTAAGGACGACCGCCGCCGCAGCCAGCGCGGCAGCCCACAGTGCCCTCTTGCTGAAAAACATCAGTTGCAGATCCTTTCAGAATCTTTCGCTCCGCCCTCGACGCCTTGCCCGGGAAAAGAGCGCCGGCCCCTCAGGGCCAGACGCATCTGAATCCGACATCATCGTAGCGTGCCTGGGGGCTCGCCGTGTTCCTGAACGACGTCCTTACATAGACGGAAAGGCTGTAGTGGCCCATGCCTCCCCAGCCGCCGCCCCTTACGACCTTGGACTGCTCTCCGTATTCCTTGTCATTGAAATCGTTGCCGGGATAAGGCTGGTACCAGTCGGCTGTCCATTCCTGCGCGTTGCCGGCCATGTCCAGGGCGCCGTAAGGGCTCACGCCTTCCTTGAGCGTGCCTACAGGCACAGTGCCGCCGTATTCTCCCAGCGTGTTGACTTTCTTGGTGTCGAAGTCGCCGCCCCAGGGGAACTTCCTGCCGTCCGTGCCGCGGGCCGCCTTCTCCCATTCAGCCTCGGTAGGGAGCCTTTTGCCTTTCCATTTGCAATAGCTGTCCGCCTCATTCCACGTTACGAGCACGATCGGGTGCTCGTCCAGGCCCTGCGGGTACGCTCCGCCGGCCCAGTGAGGCGGGGGGGCGGTCCCGGTGGCCTTGACGAACTCCTGGAATTGGCGGTTCGTGACCTCCGTGACGTCTATATGGAAAGCCTTCAGGTCGACCTTCCTTTCAGGACGCTCGTTCGCGTACCATGGACGCCTGTCGCCGTATTGCACGGCTTTGGCCTCCTTGTCGACTTCGTTGCTGCCCATGATGAACTCCCCCTTGGGGACCTTCACCATGCCCTCCGGCGGTTTCTCACATCCGGCGAGCAGCGCAACCGCTGCGATCGCCGCAAGCCCTCCGAGGGCCTTGCCACGGCTGAACATCGAAAACCTCCTTCTTCTATAAAACGAAACGCGGAATTTTATCTTTTTTGCCCCTGGATATACAATTAAAATCTACGCCCGTCAGTCGGTGATTATCTCGCTGTCGGTGCTTGAGATGATGTGCGACCTGAACCGCTCGCGCGCGGAGCTGTCATAGAAATCTATAGGGTTGTAGTCGTCGGTGAAGACGAAAGGGCCAGGGGCGAATTCGACCTTCCTCGAGTAGAGCCCCTTGAGGTCATCAAGGAACTGCGGGTAGGCGTCAGCCGGGACGAAGCCCGCCTCGACCGGCCCGCGCCCGTCGTGGCCGACGAATATCATGTTAACTACCCTGGGCTCAGGGGAGAAGTATTCGCTGCCCACGTAGACGTCGACGCCGTTGAAGACCTTCTTCAGGGTGCCGTACAGCGAGGACGGCACGACTTTGTCTTCGGGCTGGTTCCCGCTTATGAAGTTTATTATGACGACCCCGCCCTCTGAGAGCTTGCCTTTGGCCAGCTCGAAGGATTCAACGCTTACCAGGTGGCTCGGGGGCGTGTCGCCTGAGAACGCGTCGAGGAAGACGACGTCGTAGGGCCCGGCGCCTGATTTCAGGAAGTTCCTGCCGTCTTCCACGAAAGTGGGGCTCTTTTTATCATCGAAAGAGAAGTACTTTTTGGCGGCATCGACGACGCCGGGGTTTATCTCCACTACGTCTGTCCTGATGCCGTAGCGTGAGAACCGCTCAGGGATTATGCCGCTCCCGAGCCCGATGACCAGCGCTTCTTTCGCGTCCGGACGGTAGGTGCGGGCGAGCTGCTCGACGTAGTAGGTGTACCTCGATATGGGCAGGCCTGAATTCACGTCAACGGCCCCCTGGATCATGTTCTCGAGAAGGAACTCGCGAAGGCGCTGGTCCCCGTAGACGTAGTCCACGACCTTTATCTGTCCGTATGCGCTGTCGTCGTTGACGAGCATCGTGACCTTCGTCCCGTCCGGCCTCGTTATCGAGGGCAGCTCCTGGGGGATGAGAAGAAGGGCCACGGGAACGGCGGTGAGGGCCGCCGCGAGCGCTTTTTTCCTGTACAGGAGCCAGTACCCGGCCGAAAGCGAGATGAGAGTCAATGCCGAAAGGTACGTGATGTTGTTGACGCCGAGACCCGGTATGAGGACGAATCCGGCGAGCACTGTCCCCAAAAAGCTGCCGCAGGTCGACACCGCGTACAGCCAGCCCACGGTCCTGCCGACTTCCCTGGAGGCTTCGCTCATGTAGAGCTTAACGGTATACGGGCTTACCATGCCGAGGAGGAAAAGAGGGGGGCCGAAGAGCGCCGTTGAGCAGGCCAGTGAGCCTGCCCTGAGGCCCAGGACGAGAGTATGCTCGATGACGAAGCCCTTGACGAGCGGTATGAACGCGACCCAGAGGCCGGCCAGCATTATTACGGCGAAAAGGGACGAGTGGCTGTTCTTGCTGTCGGCGAGCCTGCCCCCGAGCCAGTAGCCGAGGGCCAGGGATACGAGCGTGACCGTAATGAGGGAAGTCCAGACGAAAAGGCTCACCCCGAAAGGCGGGCCGATTATCCTCGAGCCCAGGAGCTCGACGACCATTATGACGCCGCCGCATACGAACGCGTTGAAGACGAGATATCTGTTCAGGGCCAACGGTCTTCCTCCATGCGAAACTCGACCCTGTGCGTCATTTCGCGTCTTTTGCGCATCTGAAGCCGAAGTTGTTGTTCTTGGTCATGGGGTGGAAGAAGATCCTGTTGAAAGCTGGGGCGCTTATGCCGCACTTGTAGTAGGTGCAGTCGTACCATGAGCCGCCCTTGAGGACCTTGTACTTCTCTCCGTAGTTCTCGTCGGGGTGGCTGTTCCCCGGATATGGCTTGAACCAGTTGCCGGTCCACTCGAACGCGTTGCCCGCCATGTCGTATATGCCGTAGTAGCTCTTGCCGTTCTCGAAACTGCCGACCGGCATGGTGTCCTCGTTGCCGTACTGGGGGGTGTTGCCCTTGTTCTTGTCGAACTTGTCGCCCCATGGGAAGGTGCTGCCTTCGGGGCCCCTGGCGGCCTTTTCCCATTCGATCTCCGTGGGGAGCCTCTTGCCTTCCCATTTGCAGAACGCGTCGGCGTCCTGCCACGTCACGTAGACTACAGGGTGGTTCTCCTTGCCCTGGGGTATCTTGCCGCCGGCCCAGTGGGTCGGGGCCGGGCGTCCGGTGGCGTCGACGAAGGATTTGTATCTCGTGTTTGTGACTTCGTATTTGTCGAGGAAGAAATCTTCCAGGCGCTCGGTGTGCCTCGGCTGGCTCTTGGGCCACCAGTCGTCGGCCCCCATGATGAACTCACCGGCGGGGATGAGGACCATGCCCTTGGGGGCTGGCTGGGCTTTTTTGGAGGAGGACTTTTTCGGCCCTGGTTTTGAAACCTGGGCCACCTGGAGCTCTTCTCCGGAGTACTTGCGCATCTCAGTCGTCGGCGCGGCGTGCGGGGCGCCGTAGCGCGAGTTCATGTCTAGGTATTTGTCACTTAGCCCGGGGCCGTGGCATTCCACGCAGGTCTCGTCCCGCGTATAGTCTATCGAGTAGCGCCTGTCCTGGGTATGGCACTTCGTGCAGTCCGGCTCTCCTGTCACCGGGTCGTACTCGGAGCTCTGATTTGAGGCCGCGAGCGCCGGGACCAAAGCCAGGAAGCATATCGCTCCGATGCCTTTGAGCATACTGCGTTTCATCTGTTACCTCTGAGGGAAGAAGCGGCCGCCGGGAAAAGAAGGGGCGCTTCGAATTTGTGATAATGTAAAAAACCGGCGGCCCGTTTACCGGGCAGCCGAGGGATGACGTCCTTCTGCGCCGTCAGGGCTTTTGCCCGGCCGCCTTTTTGCCTTCCTTTTCGAGGTGCCTTATGTACCAGAGCACGTTCCAGCGCTCGTGGTCGGTAAGCACCTCCTGCCACCTGGGCATCGACATGGCCTCGCCGCCGATGTCCCTGTGTATGCCTTCCGTTATGGACTTGAAGAGTTCCTCGTCGGTTTTGCCCATCCGTTTGGCGTCTTCCACGAAATTGGCAGGATGCGGCGAGAGCGCTATGCCTACCGGCCCGTCTCCGTAACCCTTGTAGCCGTGGCAGAAGTGGCAGTACTGCTCGTATATTTCCTTGCCCTTCACGAGGTCAGCCTCGGCCGGCTTGCCTGCGCCCTGGACGCCCTCGGATGCGGATGATCCTTTCGGGGACTCCTGCCCCTTGTCGCCGGTGCATCCGTAGAGCGCGCCTGACAATAGAAAGACTGCGGCAAGCGCGGCCCGGCCCATGGAAACAAACCCACTCATTGGATCCCTCATGCCTCCTGATATCTTTAACGTCTGATTAATCGAACTTCTTGAGGTATTCTATCTTCGAGGCCTTCCTGATGCCGTCCAGCCAGCCGTTCCAGAGGCTCTTGAACTCTTTTTCCTCAAGCTCGTGTTCGAGGTTTTTCTGGTTCAGTTCCTCGAATTTTTTCTGCACTGAAGGCTTCCTGCCTTCAATTTTGAGGACGTGGTATCCGTATATGGTCATCACCGGGCCGGAGATCTCGCCGGCCTTGAGTTTCCCTGCCGCTTCCTCTATCTCCGGGAAAAGGCTGCCCTTGTGGGCCCAGCCCATGTCGCCGCCTTTCTTGGCGAAGGGGTCCTCGGAGCGCTCAGACGCCAGCTTGGCGAAATCCGTGCCTTCTTTCGCCAGCTTGCTTATCTCTTCGGCCTTTTTCCTCGATTCGTTCCAGACCCTTTGTCCGCCGGACGGGTCGGCCTTGATGAGGATGGACCTCAGGTGCACCTGCTCGGGTTCCTTGAACTTATCCATGTTTTTCTTGTAATAATCACGAAGGAAGGCCTCGTTTACGCTCTCGGCGGCCTTTTTCTTGAATTCTTCTGTCTTGAGCTTGGAGACCCTTACCACGACGATGTCCTGCTTGAAGTCGTTCTTCAGGTCATCGATGGTCAGGTTGCTCCTCTTCAGCACCTTGTCGAGCGAGTCACCCTTGGGGAGTTTTTTCTTCAGGTCCTTGACCTGCTGGTCTATTTCCTTTTTCTCGACCTTGTCGAGCTTGTTCTCCTTGGCGTACTTGTATATGAGTTCGCTGTTGATGATGTTCTCCAGCGCCTTTTTCTGTATCCCCTTCAAGCGTTCTTCGGAAACAGCGTTATGGTACGTCACCAGCGGCATCAGGTTGTTAGTGGCGGTGTCCAGGTCGTTCTGGGTTATTTTCTTTCCGTTAACCGTCACGACGACCTGAGCGCCGGGGTTCTGCTGGACCTGCGCGCTTTGAGGGGTCGCAGCTATGGCCGGCAGGGCCGGGAATAGGAGCGCCGCCGCGAACAGCGAGGCGATAACGGTTCTCTTGGAGAAGCTCATCATGCTAAAAACCTCCGGATTTATTGGTCGTATTATAATACAAAGGGCTGAAAGAATAAACACTTAAAAACTCGGAACTTAACGCCGGAACCAGCCGGGCAACCCCTTGTTTTTACGCAAACGGCAAGCCTTCGGAAGCAGGTCAGGTCATTCTATTCTTTTTGCCTGAAAAGACCATTATGGCCGGATTAAAAATTTTTAATAAGCTTTTTTGCGGGCGTTTGGGAGGATAAAAAAAAGGGGCCGGCTGATGCCGGCCCCTTTTTTTGAACCCTCGGCCCTGAGGCCGGGAGCTTTATTACTTGTTGTGGCAGGTTCTGCAGAGGCCGGAACCGGAGTTTCCGCCGACCCTTCTGAGGAACAGACCGTTGTTCTCGGGCTCCTGCAGGTCGGTCGTCGACCAGTAGGTTCCGTCGATCTCGTTCCAGGACTTGTTGTTGAAGTGGGGATCGTGGCAGCTCGAGCACTCTACCTTGTCGTCCCTGAGGAGATCCTGGATGGTCGCGCCGGCATCGATGTAGCCCTTCACGGCCCAGAGGTTCTTGGTCAGGTTGCCGCCATCAAAGGTCGCGGCGGAAGCAGCCAGTTCAGCGGCCACGTCGATGGCGAAGATGGTCGTGGTCTTGTCCCTGAGGCCGGCGACGCCCTCGGTGTAGGTTACGGACACCGGGTGGTCGTTGGAGAGGTTAAGGCCGATGTTCAACCTGCCGGAGGTCATGAAGTCGGAGACGGTGGTGTTGACGGCCGGGTCCCAGAACGACCACTGCCTGTCGGAGCCGGTGGCGGTCACGCCGGACTTACCGGGGGTGTTGAGGAGGTTGTCGAAGGTGGTCACACCATCGTGGCAGCTCAAGCAGGCCAGCGAGGTGGATCCTACGTCACCAGAGACTATCGTGCTGCCGCCAAGGGTGGTGCCATAGGCGGTGAAGGAAGTGGGAGCAGAGGTGCCCCTGTTCCACAACGGCTTCAGGTTGTTCGTGGTGTTGGTGTGGTGAGGCGTGTGACAGAATACGCATATCTCGGTGGTGCCGGTGCTGCCGGTGGTGGTGATGTGCTCACCGAGGGAACCCAGGTTATGCCTCGAGTTACCGATGCCAGCGGCGGCGTCGCCGTCGTTGTAAGTGTCAACAGCGGAGGCGGTGCCTACCGCGATAAAGCCTACTGAAGCTACTGCGAGCGCGAGTGTAAGGAACCTTTTCATTATAGTGACTCCTTGGTGGTTTTTTAGTGTTGCCGTTTGTTTCGCTGTTCCCTTTGACAGGCATTTTTTATTTTGGGCAATAAAAAATGCCGTCAATCCCCGCCAAACATCGGCAGAATCGCGGCATCATCACCAGCATATCATCCGGAGGCCCACCATGAACCTCCAGAGTTCCTTAGCTAGCCACATTATACTCCCGGGTTAAAAAATGTCAATAGGAAAAATTAACGGATTTTAATGGATGGGGGAAAAAGGTGGAATAAAAAAAAGGCCGCCCCGGCGGGGCGGCCTTTTTGAGAGCTGTCACTTTACTTTTTTACCTGGGACGACCTGGCTTTCGATTTTTCGCCGAGGTACTCGAAAACGTTTATCCTGCGGTTCCAGGAATCCACGACGTAGATGTAGTCTTCATGGTCGACCACCATGCCCGCGGGCAGTATCATCTGCGACCTGTCGCTGCCGTAAGAGGAGAAAGCGAGGAGCACCTGCCCCTCGTCATTGAATATCTGCACGTTGTTGAAAGCGGCGTCCACAACGTAGATGTGCCCTTCGCTGTCCACGCCTACGCCCTTGGGACGGGCGAACATGCCGGGGGCGTCGCCGAACTGGCCGAAGGCCCTGATGAGCTTTCCGTCCTTGTCGAAGATCTGTATCCTTCCGTTCATGGTGTCGACGACGTAGAGGTTGCCCTTGTTGTCGATGCCGAGGTGGGACGGGAAGTTGAACTCGCCTTCTTCCTTGCCCCTCTTGCCTATGGTGCCGGTGTGCTTTAGCGTGTCGAGGTCGAAGACCTTGATGTTATGTGTATGCGTGTCCGTCACGTACAGCTTCCTGTTGACGCTGTCAGCTATGATGCCGCTCGGCTGCTTGAACGGTTCATCCGGCTGCAGGTAGCCGAGTATCTTCGCGGTCGCGTCCAGGACCGTCACCTTGTCCACCTGTGAGTCGGTCACGAACACCCTGCCGTCGGTGTCGGCCGTCACTCCTATCGGCTTGTAGAAGATCTTCGCGCCCAGGCCGCCCAGGGTCGCCATCTTTGATTTCTTGGGGTCGAAGATGAACACGTCCGAGTTGGCCGTATCGGTGACGTAGATCTTGCCGTCGTTGCCGACGAAGACGCCCATCGGCTTTTTCAGGAGCATGCCCGCCTCTCCGCCGAGGAGCAGGTTGGTCGCCATGCCGCTGCCGCTGAAGTCCACGCTTCCCTTGTAAGCTCTCAGGTATTTTATTTTAGGCTCGTCAGGCGGCTCCGGCCAGACCAGGTCGGGCAGCGGGGGCGCCGCGCATCCGTATATGGCCGCGCTGACGGTTATCATCACAAAAAGCTTTTTAAGGATTTTTTTCATCTTCTTCCCTCTGTTTTTCAAGGTGTGAAGCAGCGGCAAAAGCCTGGTCTTATTATTACAGTCCAAAGTCAAATCTTACAATGCACGCCGAGCCCAAGTCAAGAGCAACTTGGGTAAGTGCCCAAGTATTAAAAAGATTTAACGTTCTTTTAAGCGTCCTGTTTTTTATTTCCAGCGCTCTTTTTCAAGCGACTGGCCCTTTAGAACTATATGGCACCTGATGCAGTTCTCTCTCGGCCAGAAGGTGAAGGCGACCTTGCCGTGGCACCTGCCGCACCACTGGCCCTTGAATATCTCGTCCATGGTAATGGGGTTCGCGCCGGCTTCAGGAATGAATATCTTCGGGTGGCAGTTGTTGCAGCTAAGCCAGTAAGTGTGTATGGAGTGTGGGAACATGACGTTGGCCATCAGCGGGACCTTGGCCTCTATGAATATGTTGAGGTGCAGCGGCGGCTCGTCTTCCACTCCGGCCTCCAGAGAGCCCTTCGGGTTGATATAACCGTTCACGACGGCTGCCGTCCAGTTGACGTTCCCGGCCGGGTCCTTGGGCAGCGAATCGAGGGCGCGGATCTCGGTCGTGCCCCTTTTAATGACGGCCCTGTTGGCCATCTCCTTGTAGAATTTTTCGTAATAATCGTCGGCCTGGCCGAAGTCGTCGACCTTTCTATGGGGGCGGTCCGCGTTTATTATTTCGTCAAATGATTCGCCGCATCCGGCAAGCGAGATGAGAAAAAACAGCAGGATGAACAGGGGCATAGCCCCGCGGGTTTTCTTTCTTGGAGAGGTCTTCAAATCTGCACCTGAAAAACGGGAGGGCGGTTGCGGTTTTTATATTTTTACAGCCCTAACCTAAGTTGTACTATAGCGGAGGAGAGTTTGTCAAGCGTTTAACAGTCCATATTCCTTCAATAATATTGACAATTCTTCTTAAAAAGATAATCATAGGGCTCATGTCCCGGAACAAGACGATATGGTCGATAGGCGGCGGAAAAGGCGGCATCGGCAAAAGCGTAGTGACCGCCAACCTGGGCTCAGCGCTTGCCCAGGCAGGCAAAAAAGTCATAATGGTCGACGCCGACCTGGGCGGGGCCAACCTGCATACCTATTTCGGGATCAAGTTTCCGTCGAAGGGGCTCGATGATTTCCTCAAGGGCAGGGTGGCCGACCTGGCCGACGCTGCCATCGACACCCCCTTGCCCGGTCTCCGTCTCATAAGCGGGGCAGGCGAGTTCCTCGGCATAGCCAACCCGGTCTACGCCCAGAAGATGAAGCTCATATCGAGCATCAAGAAGCTCGAGGCCGACTTCATACTGGTGGACCTCGGGGCCGGCTCCTCCTACAACGTGCTCGATTTTTTCGCCATCTCCAATGAAGGCATAGTCGTCATAGTGCCTGAGCCGGCTGCCATACAGAACGCCTACATCTTCCTGAAGAGCTTCGTTTACAGGCGGCTCCAGAGGCTTTTTTCCGACAACCCTTTCATGAGCGAGCTCATACGGGACGCAACCGACGTAAGGAGCCCCAGGGCTGTAAAGTCCTTCTCCGACCTGTGCGGCAGGATAGCCTCCGAGGACAGGGCTTCGGCAACAAGGGCGCTCTCCGAGGTGAAGGCCTTCAGGCCGAGGCTGGTCCTCAACATGGCCGCTTCTAAAGACGACCTCAAGGCCGTGGAGGCCTTCAAGGCCGCTGCCATGACCTTCCTCGGCATGGAGACCGAGTTCGTGGGCACCCTTTATTCGAGGCCATCTGTGAAGGCGGCGGCAAGGAAGATGCGCCCGTTCATGCTGGAGAGCGAGGCATGGGAAGCACACAGGGACATGGCCGAGATAACCTCGAACCTCCTTCCGAAGGACCCGGAACCCCAGGCCCAGGTGCCCGTGCCGTCCGTGCAGGCCCCAGCTGAAGCCGTCGAGCACGAGACTTTCGGCTTCAACGAGAACGTCACCCACAACGGCATGGTCTTCCACGTCCAGACGGAAGCGCAGGGCGGCGGCGAGCCGTTCATAGAGACGGTAGTCTACAACGGCGGAAGGATATTTTTCTCCAAAAGGACCCTTTGGAAGGAAGCTGCTGAAGGGGAGACGAGCATGAAGGACTTCGCTGCCAGGCAGCACCGGGCGGCGTTGGCGGCCGTCAAACTCGACAGGATAAGGATACAGGGATAGCCTATGTCATACACAGCCGTTCTGTCCGGCCATACGGCCCTTTTTACCGAGTCGTTCAGGGACATCGTCGCTGAATGCGGGTTTGAACTAGCAGAGGGCGTCGATGGCTCGTTCGTGGTCTCGGCCGATGAAGGCAGCCTGACCATAATAGCCGTCAGGAGCGCGGAAGACCTGGCGTCTGTCAAGACCGCCGGGGTAAGGCCGTTCCTTGTCTTCTCCGTGGAGCAAATATCGCAGGAGGCGCTCTCCGGGCTCAAGGAAAACGGGCTCCTGGGGGTAATCACCCCTGATATCTCCCCGGAGGACGCGGCCTTTCTCCTCAACAGGGCCCTTTTCTATGACAAGATGGTCAAGCGCAACCCGAGGGTGCCGGTTAACCTGCCGGTCATATTGACCTCCGGCCACAAGGTCATCAATTCGTTCGCCTCTCTACTCAGCAGGGACGGGATGTTCATAGTGACCTTGAACCCGCTCGAAGTGAACGCCATCTGCTCGTTGAAGTTTGCACTGCCTGAGGGCAGGGATTTTTCGACAGAGGCGAGGGTGCTCTACAGGGTGGCCATAAACAAGGAACTCAACATAATCGCAAACCCCAGGGACCCGTTCAAGCGCATGGTCTCCCATCCGGGCATGGCGGTCTTTTTTACTGATATGTCCCGGGCGGACAGGGACGAGATAGACGGGTACATAGAAAAGCTGCTTTAAGCCCTCTTCCTTCCGTTCTCCTGAAACTCCCGCAGTATCGCTACGACCTCGTCGTCCTCGACCTGGCTGAAATCAATGTAGAGCTGGCTTACCGCGAAAAAAAGGTCGGGCACAAGCGGGCATATCGCCTCTGTCACCTCGTCCATGTTCCCGATGCGCTCGAGCGTGTCGGCTGGGCCGCCTGGCACGGCCACTATTATCTTTTTCGCCCCGGAGGCGTGGGCCGCCTGTATAGCAGATATCATGGTGGAGCCTGTGGCCAGCCCGTCGTCGACTATTATGACTGTCCTGCCCTTCAAGGGGACCTTCTTCCTTACTCCCCTGTAGAGGTTGAGCTTTTCTTTCATGGCCGCAAGGCGCGCCCTTTTTTCCTCCTCGATGTAGCTCTCCTTTATGTGGAGGCTCCTTATCGAAAGGCTGTTAAGGTACATCTGCCCCTCTTCGGTGATGGCGCCTATCGCGAGCTCCGGGTTGCCCGGCGCGCGCAGCTTCCCAGCCACTATCACGTCGAGGTCGGCGTTAAGGGCCCTGGCTATCTCAGCCGCGACCGTAACGCCGCCTCTGGGGAGGCCGACGATGACGGGCCTGTCCCCCGAATACTTCGCCAGGCGGCGGGCAAGCGCCATGCCCGCGGCAGACCTGTCCTCATACGGAGCCTGTCTGGAATCCATACCAGTAGCTTATCCGTTAAAAAACCTTTGTCAAGAAAGGGTGAAAGGGAGCGCTGCTATTCCTCGGGCTCTGGAGCGGGGACGGCCTCCCCTGCGGAGATGGACCACCACTTGGCACTGGAATCGGCCACGGCAACTATGGCAAGCCCGGCCATGACTGCCACTAATACGGAGTCGAGCCTGAAGGTGAAGGCCTGCGTGGGGTCGACGGCAGCGGCGGCCTTCGATGTGAAAAGCCAGAAGAGCTTCCACGCCGCAACCAGGGTCATGACTACCATGAAGACCATCGGCACGAGAGTGACCCAGACGTACTTCGCCTTGCCCATCTTAAGGAGTATCGTCGTGCCGACGCAAAGGGCAAGGGCCGCGAGCAGCTGGTTTGCCACGCCGAACATCGGCCATATGGTAGATACGCTCCCGGAGCTTATGAGGAAGCCCCAGGCAATGACGACGAGGGCGCTCGTTATGACCACCCCCGGCATCCAGTCGGTCCTGCCGAGCGGCTTGTAGACGTGCGCACCGAACTCCTGGAGTATGAAGCGGGCAACCCTCGTCCCGGCGTCGACGGTCGTGAGGATGAAGAGCGCCTCGAACATGAGCGCGAAGTTGTACCAGTAGGGCATCAATCCCTTCATGCCGGGGAGGGCCGTGAAGATTGACGCCATGCCAACCGCAAGCGATACGGCTCCGCCGGGCCTTCCGGCAACATTCACGCCGACCGTGGCCGAAAGCTCGGCAATCTTTTCCGGGGCGAAGCCTATTGCCGCCAGCGCGTCCGCAGAAAGGTTTGTGTTGATGGCGAAGTAGTCGCCCGGTATCAGGACCGTCGCCGCGATTATCGCGATAACGGCAACGAACCCTTCGCAGAGCATCGCGCCGAAGCCTATTGGCATTATGTCGCTTTCGCGCTCTATCATCTTGGGGGTCGTGCCAGAGGATATGAGCGAGTGGAAGCCGGAGATCGCCCCGCAGGCGATCGTAATGAACATGAAGGGGAAGAGCGTGCCGGGTATTATCGGGCCGCCGCCGCCGGTGAACTTGGTCATGGCGGGCATCTTTATTTCGGGGGCGAGGAAAATGACCCCTCCGGCGAGTATCAATACCGTGCCGATTTTCATGTAGGTGGAAAGGTAGTCGCGCGGGGCGAGCAGAAGCCATACGGGAAGCACCGAGGCGAGAAAGCCGTAAATGGCGAGCGCCCATATGAGAAAATTCCTGTCATGGTTGAAAAGCGGCTCGAGGAAGCTCCCCTGTACGTACCTTCCGCCGAGGACTGCCGCGATGAGGAGGGCGACGCCGATAACGGAAACTTCCGCCACCTTGCCCGGCCTGAATTTGTAGAGGTACAGGCCCATGAGGAGGGCAATGGGTATAGTCGAGAAGATGGTGAACGCGCCCCAGGGGCTCTTGTACAGGGCGTTTACCACGGCGAGCCCCAAGCCCGCCAGCGCGACGATTATTATGAAGAGTATGGCGAGGGCCGCCGAAATTCCAGCCACCGGGCCGACCTCGTTCCTCGCCATCTGAGCGAGAGAGCAGCCGTTCCGGCGCACCGAGGCCGCCAGGATTATCATGTCGTGGACAGCCCCGCCGAAGGCCGCGCCGATTAATATCCAGAGGAAGCCGGGCAGGTAGCCGAACTGCGCCGCCAGCACCGGGCCGATGAGCGGGCCCGCCCCGGCTATGGCGGCGAAGTGGTGGCCGAAGAGCACGAGCGTGTGCGTGGGGTGGTAGTCCTTGCCGTCGTTGAGCCTTATGGCAGGCGTTTTACGCCTGTCGTCGAGGGCAAGAATCTTTGCCGCGATGAACGAGCCGTAGAGCCTGTAGACGATAGTAAAAAAACAGGCGGCCGCCACTACGAGCCAGAGAGCGTTGACCGACTCCGACGGGTTGAAGACGCGCGTGACCACCCCGAAGGAGACGGCAAAGAGGACGGCGAGAACCGCTATGACGATGCTTGAGAGTTTCATGGTTTTCAGGAAAAATTATCAACTGTCATTGCGGGCTGTCAGAGCATCTGGAGATTGCGTCGTCGCTCCGCTCCTCGCAATGACGGCAGAAGCAAAAAAAAAGAGCCTTCAGGCGAAAAGCCTGAAAAACATTTTAAGGTATGTTGCCGTGGGGTGTCAAGGAAGGGGAGTTGAGGAAATCTAACCTGCAGAGTTATGGGTATACATATTTAGGCAATTTAACATAAGCCTTTGGTATATTCATTTCCTTAGATATTGTTTTGTAATATCTTAATAGTTCTTTTTTTTCCTGCTCACTCAAAATGCCAGCCAGTTCAGACCAGAAGTTTTTGAAATTATTATGAAAGATCATGATTGATATCACATCCAGTGGCGAAGTTCCTTCCTGAGATAACTTGAATATGTTCGAATCCCACAAAGTTTGCGATTTCTTTTTAAGCTCGTGTATCTTCTTTTCTCTTTTAGTAGTTGTGCTTAAAAATAATGATATTTTACAAAATATTTCTTTAAGAGTACTTTCTTTAATTTTTAGGGGCAGTTCTGTAGGATATAACTTAACTAAGGAGATTAATGCAGTCATAAGTCCAGTTTCGGCTGCAGAAGTACTTTCATTACAAAAGTCATTGACATACCATTTGTAGAGAGTAAGTGCGACATTCTTATCGCATTGGTGTGAAACTCTCTCGAAAAATATCATAAAAGTCTTTTTTGATGATAACTTATTTATTTCGGAACTACCTTCCATTTGAAGTTTTAAAAAAGTTTCTTTTGCGATTTTATTGATCTGATGTTTTTCTGATAAATTTTGGCTTAAACCAATATCTCTCCAAAAGGGAATTAAACAATCTAAACTGAAAGTCCGTATGAAGGTAGGCCAGTAATTATTCCTATTTAAGTATTTCATATTAATTTCGTAGCTTCGTGGTTGGGTTAGTGTAGCGTAACCCAACAAAATAGAGTGTACTTCATAGGGTGGGCTGTGCCCACCGGTTCAGGTGAATACTCCCTCTCCCCTTGTGGGAGAGGGTGGGGGAGAGGGGTCGAAAAAGTTTACTTCGCTTCTCCGCCGACAGTTATCTCCGGTATGCGCAAGGTCGGCTGGGCATCCGATACGGGCACGCCCTGGCTGTCCTTTCCGCAGGTGCCTATGGAAAAGCCCAGGTCGTCGCCGACCATGTCTATCTTCATCAGTATGTCCGGGCCGTTGCCCGTAAGCGTCGCACCGCGGACGGGCTCGCCAATTTTGCCCTTCTCGATAAGGTAGCCCTCTGTTACCTCGAAGACGAAATCTCCGTTGACGGTGTTGACCTGGCCGCCGCCCATCTTCTTGACGAACAGGCCCATTTCAAGTGATTTTACGATTGCGTCGGGGCTGTCCTTGCCCGGGGCTATGATGGTGTTGGTCATCCTCGGTATCGGCCTGTGGTGGTATGATTCGCGCCTGCCGTTGCCGGTTGACCTTGCCCCGGATTTCATGGAGTTCAACCTGTCGCACATGTAGCTTTTCAAAATGCCGTTCTCGACCAGAACGGTCTTCTCTCCGGGAGTACCCTCGTCATCGAAGAAGAACGAGCCCCTCTTGTGCGGGATTGTAGCGTCGTCGATTACCGTAACGAGAGGGGAGGCTACCTGCTGGCCCATCTTGCCGGAGTAGACCGAGAGGTTCTGAAAGGCGAGGTCTGCCTCGAGCCCGTGGCCCACGGCCTCGTGTATCATCGTGCCTCCGGCGTCGCTCGAAAGGACGACCGGCATCCTGCCGCCCGGGGCCCTTTTGGCCGACAACATCATTATCGCCCTTCTTGCGGCTGTCTCGGCAATCGCTTCCGGCGGGCTGTCCTTGAAGGCCTCGAGGCCCATGATGCCGCCCACCGGCTCGTAGCCGGTCTGGATGTTGTCGCCTTCGGCGGAGACGGCGTTGCAGACGAGGAGAAGGGCGCACCTGTCCTCTTCCACGAAGTCACCGAGGGAGTTCACCAGGGCGAGCTTCCTGAAGGCGTCGCCGTACATGACCCTTACCTGGCGAATCCTTTTGTCAAAGGCCCATGCCGTCGAGTTGGCCCGGTTGACTAGCTTTACTTTGTCCTTGAGGTCGGCCTTGTGGGGGAGCTCTTTTATGTCGAAGCCGGGCGCTTTTTCCTTTTTGAGGAGGCCGATGGAGCCGCCTGCCTTGCCGCCCCTTACGCCTTTTGAGACTATCCCGGCTGCTTCGAGGAGCCCTTTTTCAGTGAGGTCGTTGGTGTAGGCGTAATAGGTCTTGAGGTTCGCGATGACCCTTATTCCCGCGCCCCTGTCGCGCCCCGTTATAACTTTCTCTATCCGGTTCTCTTCGGCCACTATCGAGGTGTTGGCCGTGTCCTCGAAGT
The DNA here is from genome assembly GCA_905339405.1 of uncultured bacterium. Lineage (GTDB taxonomy): Bacteria > Desulfobacterota > GWC2-55-46 > GWC2-55-46 > GWC2-55-46 > GWA2-54-12. Next base: position 56,727 of record CAJPGC010000014.1, read on the forward strand.
ATATGTCAGCGTACTCGCCGCCGCCCTTGAGCGCGGCCTTCAGTATCTCGAAAGGGTCAAAGCCATGAATGAGGCCCATTGTTTGTCACCTGTCTCTTTTTTTTGTGCCATTGCGAGGAGTGTAACGGGACGAGATTGCCGCGCCGCGCTCGCAATGACGGATTCAGAAATAATGAAAAATGACCGGCAGTATGTCAACGGCAAAGCGGGCCGGTCAAGCCCCGCCCCGGCCCCTGCGGTCTTTCTTCTTCTCGAACATCTGGCAGGCCATGCCAGAAGACCTGAAGACCACGGCAGAGGGGGCTTCTTTGCTCTTGAAGCCCAGCGCCTTGCACCCCCTCGGGTTCCGTTCGTCCCACGTGATGTAGAAGTGGGCGCAGTGAAGGCAGTCTATCCTGTCTTTGTCTTCGGCCATGTCAGCTGATGTCGTAGCGTATCAACCTGTAGAGCTCTTCTCTCGTCATCATCTTTTTGACGAGCCCCTTCTGGGTCCCCGCCGCCTTGAGTTCCGCGAGGGCCTCTTCCATTGCCTTCATCGCGGTCCTGAAAGCGGTCATCGGGAAGAGGACTAAAGAATAACCCAGTTCGGTGAATTCATCCAGAGTAATGAGCGGCGTCCTGCCGAACTCGGTCATGTTCGCAACCAGGGGGGCCTTGACCTGCTTCGCGAACTCCCTGAACTCCTCTTTTGTCTCGAGCGCCTCGGGGAATATCATGTCAGCTCCGGCTGCGGCGTATAGGAGGCCCCGTTTTATCGCCTCGTCGAGCCCTCCGGTTGCCCTCGCGTCCGTCCGGGCGATTATGCGAAAATCAGCCTTTGTCCGGCCCGCCTTGGCAGCCTTGATCTTCTCCACGAACTCTTCGGCCGGGACGACCGTCTTGCCCGGAAGGTGGCCGCACCTTTTCGGGAACTCCTGGTCTTCTATCTGGACGGCGGACGCCCCGGCGGCTTCGAAAAGACGGACTGTCTTTTCCACCTCCTGGGGGCCGCCGAAGCCGGTGTCGACGTCGACTATCGCGGGTATCTTCACCGCCTTGATTATGGCGGAGGAGAGTCCCACGACCTCTTCCCTTGAAAGTACTCCGGCATCAGGCAAGCCGTTCGAGTTGGAAAGTCCCGCGCCGGATATGTAGACCGCCTCGAAGCCCGCCTTCTCGACGAGGAGGGCCGCTGCCGCGTTGAAGGCCCCGGGGGCTGCGACCGCTTTCTTGCCTGTGAGCTTGAGAGGGCTCATATTATGAAAAGCCTCGTCAGTTCTTTCATGTCGGACAACTTCTCAAGCTCCCATATTCTCGCGAGTATCTCGTCGGCTTTTTTTCCGGTCAGCGCCCACTCGCTCAAGGCCCTGAACTTCTCCTCGACCTCGCGGTCGGTCATAGGGTTCATTGGGTGGCCCTTCGGGTATATCATCTCCCCTGTAATTAGCTTGCCGGACTTGAGGGTCACTTCGACCCTGTTCGGTATCGCCGCCGGGTACATCCTGTCCATGTCAGGGTCTACCTCGACCTTGACCCGCTGCGTGAACCCGATGAGGTCCTCGTCCTCCATTCTCTCGGAGAAGGTCGAGAGGCTGACGTTCCCGTCGAGTATGGCCGCGGCCACGAGGAACGGCAGGCTGTGGTCTGCCGTCTCCCTTGTTTTGGGCCGCCACCTCTCGGCCCCTTTGCCGATTATCTCGTAGGCGGCCTTGAAGGTCTTAACGACTACCGTGTCGACTTCAATGAGCGCGTCTTCTATCTCGGCTCTCAGGTCTATGGCCGCGCCGATGGCGCTCTGAGAGTGATATTCGGCGGGGTAGAACTTTATATATGTCTCGTCTATCTTGAAGCCTTCGTTTTGCTCACCGCCGAAATTGGCGGAAAGCCCGATCGGGCCCGAGACGACCCTTTCGAAGCCGAACTCCCCTTCGAAAACCGGGGACGGCCCGGTCATACCGCCTTTGGCGAGCAGTGCAGAAAAGAGCGCGTCCTTCGACGTGTTGGCGAAGGCGCAGCCCTTCCACATCGAAAGCTCTCCCGCCCTCGACTGCCTCAAGGCAGGAGAGATGGTAGCGGCTATGTTAACTGCGTTTATTGCCTCTTCCCTCGAAAGCCCGAGCAGCATGGAAGCGGCAGCGGTTGAAGAGAACGCCCCGTAGGCAACGTGGTCCCAGCCCTTTGCCCGCAGGCTCGTAGAGTCGCAGAGCCTGCACTGTATTTCGTAGGCGGCGATCATCGCGGTCAGAAAATCCTCCCCGCTCCTGCCAGCTGTTTCCGCCGCCGCAAGGCAGGCCGCGATGTTGTCCGAGGGGTGGGCAGGCTCTTTCGAGAGGTATGTGTCGTTGAAGTCGAGCGCCCTTATCAATGTGCCGTTGGCAAAGGCCGCCGCCTCGAGAGTCGTCTGCTCTGCCGAGCCGAGTATCGTAGCGCGTAGCCCTGCCGCGACCTGGGGGGCGGCCTCTCTTGCTATCCTCGCCGGGGGCTCCTTGAAAGCCCCGAGCATGCAGGCGAAGGCGTCTATGAGCCTTTTTTTGGCCTCACGGGCAGTCTGTCCGGGGATTGAGGCATATTTGAGCCCCAGCGCGTAATCTACGAGCCTTTCCGCTTTCAAACCCTGAGCCATCAGCCATTCCCCGCAGCTTTTTTCAAAACTATAGCTTATAAGAAGGCTCCCGGCAAGCCGCCGGCGTTGCAAACCCTGCTTTCGGGTGTATATTTGACGGATGCTTTTGAAAGCTCTCATAGCGGCCCTGCTCTTCGCGCTGCCCTCTTACGCCTCTGGAAGCCTCCATCCTGAAAGGGAGTACCAGAGGAGGTGGTGCGAAGCTGCCGGAGGGGTTGCAGAGGTCGTCCTCCAGGACAGGGCGAGGGTCGACTGCTTGACGGGCACTCACGCCGTCGAGGTCGACTTCGCGCCCAAGTGGGCCGAGGCCGTCGGGCAGGCGCTCTATTATTCAATCTCTACAGGGAAGAGCCCTGGCATACTGCTCATAATGGAAGGCGTGGACGACGTGAGGTTCCTGAGGAGGCTCATGGACGTTACCGAAAGGAGCGGGATAACGGTATGGGTCACGACGCAGGACGACCTGCCGGGTAAGAGGGCTGTCTCTAATGGGGAGCGGGAATAGTACAGGTATACGTGTGAAAATAATATGAGAGAACCGAGAAAAAACAAAGGCGGGTGAGACAGCCCTCTTCCTTGTTGGCCCGGGCGCGAAAGGCTCCCGGGCCACGGCAGGTCTGGTAAAACCTTATGATATGTCGACGGTTATCTTCCTGGGCTGCTCCTCTACTACTTTAGGCAGCTGGACCGAGAGCACGCCGTCCTTGAGCGTGGCTTTTATGCCGTCCTGCTTTATCTTGAACGGTATGTTGAGCGACCTTGCGTAATACCGGTAGTTCCTCTCGGAGTAGGTGTAGTTGCCTTCCTTCTGACCGGCCTCTTCCTTTACCTCTCCCTTTATGGTGAGCGTCCCGTCCTGAAGCGAGATGTCGATGTCGTCTTTCGCTACGCCGGGCATCTCCGCCCTGACGACTATCTCGGCGGCCCTGTCGATGATGTCGATGGCAGGGGAGACCGTCGCTTCCTGCGCGCCTGTCTGCCTCTTCCAGGGCGCTTCCGCCTTCCTTGAAGGGAAGAGGTCCTCCCATATCCTGTCCATCTCTTTTCTCATGGACTCCAGTTCTTTCAGCGGGTTCCATTTGTCGAGCGGCATTGGACGGTTCCTCCTTTAAGGGCGTGTGTGATGTTACTTAAATGATAGGGACGGGCTTGCCGGGTGTCAAGTAAGGGGGAGGTGTTTTCAGGCTGCGAATAAAAGCGAGACTGTCTGGAGTATGCCGGTTGAGAGGTGGCCGAGGATGATGGATTTTATGGCAGGGACGTAAGATGGGCCGCCTTCGGGGTTTTTTATAATGTAGAGCGCGCCGGATAAGGCCGGGAGTACCCCAAGCAGCGCGATGAGCGAGAGGGCTGGCATGAAGCCCGCCGAAACGGCGGCGATAACGCCCACGAAGGCGCAAAGGACTACGGCAAGAAGGAGGTAGCTTCCGTTTTTTCTGCCGAGGCGCACGATAAGGTTCCGTTTCCCGGCCCGGGTGTCAGATTCAAAATCCGGGAATTCGTTTACGATGAGGATGGCGGCTATGAGGAAAGAGAGCGGCATCGAGGCGACGGCCGCTTCCATGCTCACTCCTTTTGTCTGGACCATGCACGCCCCGACGACGGTGAGAAGGCCGAAGCTTACTCCGACTGTAGCCTCCCCGAGCCCCCTTCCCGCGAGAAAGAGCGGCGGGGCCGAGTAGAAGTAGCCTGAAAGGAACCCCAGGAGGCCGATGGCGAGTATCAGGGGGGTGGCGGCCCAGGCGAGGTAGAGGCCCGCGAGAGTGCCAGCCGAGACGAGCGCAGCCCCGAGAAAGAAGGTCTCTTCAGGCGTAAGGAGCCCCTTCTGGATGAACCTGCTCCCTCCGGCAAAAGGCGTCAGCGGGGCCTTGTTGAAGTCGTCGGCACCGTTTTTGGAGTCGTAGTAATCGTTGAGGACGTTCATCCCGGCGTGGTAGCAAAGGGCCGCGAAAAGAGAGAGGGCGAAAAAGAGCGGGTCGAAAAGGCCGTAAAAGCGCCACGCGACAGCGGCCCCGAGCCCCACCGGCGCAGCTATCGCCGGGAGGAACTGGGGCCTGGTGGCCTTGAAAAAGGTTGTAAGCCTAGCCATTGCCTCCCATTATCATGAAAATGGCTATGAAGACGAAGATGGAGTAGAGGACCCCGTTCACCAGGAATGGCAACGGCGTAATCTTTTTGACCCTCATGGCGAGGAAGTAGAGCCACAGGCCCGCCAGGATGGTGATGACGCTGCTCGCGAGCACCGTCATGTTGAGGGTCCAGGGCGTAAGGAATATGCCTATGGCGGGCAGGAGGCTGCCCTGGAAGACCATCGCGCCCGTGATGTTGCCGACGGCCATAGTGTCCTTGCCTTTTCTTATCCAGAGGATGCTGTTGATCTTCTCCGGGAGCTCGGTCGCTATGGGAACGATGAGGAGCGAAAGAGCTATGACCGGTATGCGGAGTATCTCCGCGAGGTGCTCGACCCCGCCAACGAACCCCTTCGCGCCGAGGATGATGAGGCCGAGACCTATGAGGAGCTGGAGGACGACTATTCCCATGTGGTCCTGCAATATCTTCCCGAGGTAAAGCCCCTTGCTCTCTTCAGTTGCGTGCCCGTCCTTCACGAGGGCCGCGCTCGCCTTTACCGTCTCCAGGACGTAGTAGAAGTAGGTGAGGACCAGGACGAGGGCAACGAAGACCCTTACAAGCCTGTACTCCTGCGGGGTGAAGGCCACGAGGAAGGCGAGGGTGAAGGCGAAGAGGAAGAACTCGATATCGCGCCGGAGGCCCCCTCTTTCGGCCGCCAGAGTGTCGCGTTTCCTCGAGCCCTTGAACTTCCACATCGAAAGGCCGACGAGGAACATCGCCAGAGTCGAGAGCATGAAAGGCGCGCCCAATATCGCCCCGACGCCGACCTCCTCGCTCACGTGCTCCGAGCTGCCGCCGAATATGGCCACCAGAGGCACCATAGTCTCCGGTAAGGCCGTGCCCACGGCCGCGAATATGCTGCCTGTGACGCCCTCGGAGAACTTGAGCTTCGACCCGAGCGATTCGATGGCGTTCGTGAATATCTCCGCGGCCGCGATGATGACGACAAGCCAGAACAGGAGAATGATTATTTCGTAAGTCACTATTGAGCCTCCTCTATTCCCTGGCGGCTTTTCTGACGAGCTCCGCCCGCTCTCCCCTGAAGAAAAGGAGGAGTACCATGCCAACGACCAGCACTATCGAGCCGGCTATTATGAAGCCTATTCCAGGGTCCTTGTTGATTATGAACATGACGTACGGCGTGAAGACGTAATCTGCGAGCCTTATCTCGTGGCTTCCGGCGGCAACCGCGTCTCCCGGAGACGAGATGGGGAGGAAGGAGCTGCCGTGGACGCCCGTTATCTCGACGTGCGGGTTTGAGAAATTATTCGAGCGATTGTACGGCCTGCCCTCCGGGTCTATTCCGAAATCAGGGTAGATCGCGCCGAGCTTCAGTTCCTCGCCGTCCGGGGCCGTGAAAGCGCCGTCGAACTCGACGCTTCCGGCCTTGCCGTCGACCTCGAGAACGAGCCCCGAGGGGCTCTGCCCCTGGTCGAAATGGTAGAAGGCTATGCCCTTGTGTATGAGCGGGGCGTTCATGCCGATGTCACCCCTGGCGACCTGAGCGCCCTTGCCGTCAAGGAGGGTGACGGAAGTCTTGAGGGAGTCGAGTTCGCCGGTGGGCAGCACGTTCATCTCCGATTTGTCGAGCCTCAGGAAGAGTCCTGCGGCGTTTGGCACAGGGATGGAAGAGCCCTCGAAGACGACGTTCCCGTAGCTCCTGAAGCCCCAGACGCTCCCCACGAGATGGCCGAGGAGCGCGATGAGGAAACCGACGTGCACTATGTGTGGGAAGAGGGCTGCCCAGGGTTTTCTGTTGCGTATGACGGCGTAGACCTTGTCGGCTGTGCAGACAAAGGCGTTGACGCCGAAAAGGGCCGAAAGGACGATCAACGCCCAGACCCATGCGGTAAGACGCAGGTACTCCACGCCGAACGAGGACAGGAAAGGCAGAAGGACTTCCTGGTCAAAGGCCCTGAAGAACTGCGGGTAGCGCATGGAGAGGATGGAGCCCCACGCTGACACCGCGCAGATTAGCGCGGCGAGGATGACTGTAAGATATACGGAAGAGAAAAAACGCCAGACCCTTGTCATCCTCTATTGCCTGAACCACCTGATGATGTTCTCGGCGAGCCGTCTGTTGTCGGACTCCCCGATGAACTTGTTCGCGAACGGGGCGTCGTCCGCCACCACTACGACCTTGCCCTTGCCGTACTCGGAAACCGCCACTATGCCGAACTCCTGCTGCGGCTCGCCCTTGTCGAACTTCCTGTTCCTGTCCATGTCGGCCCAGGCCTTGGAGGTCGTGGCGGCCACCGTCATGGCCGGGTCGTTCGCCATGAGCCCCCAGGTGCCGTACACCGACATCTTCTTGACGCCTGAGGTGACAGGGTGAGGGCCGAAGCTGGTGACGTGGAAGTCCTGGGATTTGTTGTCGATGAGGCCGGAGTTCTCTCCTATCGTGAAGTTGGAGACTATTATGCCGAACGAGTTGGTGAGCTGCGCGACCGCCGGGGAAATGTGGAGGAGCACCAGCAGGTTGCCGCCTTTTTCGACGAACGTCTCGAGGGCAGATATCTCTTCGCCGGAAAAGGGCTGCACCGGCCCGGCTATGATGTACGTCTTTATCCTCGAGAGCCTGGCGGAGGTCACTGGTTCCTTGTTCATGCCGACCTCTTCGCCGGATTGCTTCAGCATGCCGTGAAATGTTGTATAATGAAGCGGGCCTTCCTTGACCGGGGAGAATATCTCCGAGTGGCCGAGGTCGAAAAGGGCAGTGGCGGCGGGGGCTTTTGCCTTCACTTCGGGCTTTTTAGAAGCCTGTTTTGGCACCGTCTTGTCAGCGATGGAAGCTCCCGTAAATGCGGTTATGAGGAACGCGCCCGCAGCAATCATGGTGAGGACCGTTTTTTTCATTGAAACCCCTTTCTTAAGGCTGGTTTTCGACCCGTTCAGGATATCCGCTGGGGCATACCCGTGTCAAGGATTAAGAGGCAAGGGGAACCTTCGCTCATTTCTTCTTGATTTTATGGAGAAGTACTGGCTAAACTGAAGGTATGTATGAACTTACGATAACAGCCAATTTTTCATCGGCCCACTGCATAAGGGGCTACGAAGGGGCCTGCGAGAACCTGCACGGCCACAACTGGAAGGTCGAGGTGACCGTCAGGGCCAAAGGGCTCGACAAGCTCGGCATGGTCATGGACTTCAAGGCCATAAAGGCCAGGACCAGGGACGTCATAGACCGGCTCGACCACAAGTACCTGAACGAGGTCGCCCCGTTCGACGATGTGAACGCGACGGCCGAGAACATCGCCAGGTATATCTTCGAGGAGCTTGCCGCCTCCATCGGCGTCTCCGGCGTCAGCGTCGCGCGGGTCAAGGTCTGGGAGTCGGATACTGCCGCGGCGGCCTATTACGAGGAAGGGAATTAGAGGGAATGCCCGAAAAAGAGCTCAGGGACGTGCAGGCCGAACCGGACTTCAGGCACATAGCCATCGACAAGGTCGGCGTAAAGGACATCCGCTACCCCATAGTGGTCCTGGACAGGAAGAACAAGACCCAGCACACGGTCGCGTCCATAAATATGTACGTCGACCTGCCGCACCAGTTCAAGGGCACCCACATGTCCAGGTTCGTCGAGATACTGAACGAACACAGGGGCGAGGTGACGGTCAAGAACTTCCCGCAGATACTCGAGAAGATGAAAGTCAAGTTCAACGCCACGACGGCCCACCTCGAGGTCGAGTTCCCATACTTCGTCGAGAAGACCGCGCCGGTCTCGAAGTCAAAGGGCCTCATGGAGTACAGGTGCCGTTACCTGGGGGTGCTCGGCGAGACGCGGGACTTCTTGCTCGAGGTGACAGTGCCTGTCTCGACGCTGTGCCCGTGCTCAAAGGAGATAAGTGAAAGGGGCGCCCACAACCAGAGGGGCGTCGTGAAGGTCGGCGTTAGGTTCACGGGTTTCGTGTGGATAGAGGAGATAATCGGCGCGGTCGAGAAGTCGGCTTCAAGCCCCGTCTATTCGCTCCTGAAGAGGGTCGACGAGAAGTTCGTCACCGAGCAGGCCTACGACAACCCCATGTTCGTCGAGGACGTCGTGCGCGAAGTCGCTATCAACCTGGGCAAGATAAAGAAGATAACGTGGTGCCGGGTGGAGGCGGAGAATTGGGAGTCGATACATAATCACAGCGCTTACGCTTTCATCGAAAGGTCTCTTTAGGGTTGCCTCAAGCTGCCCATCTGCTTTGTCGCCTTCGAAGCTCCGGAATTGCGGCGTACAAACAAAGTACGCCTCATTCCTCGCTTCTCGTCTCCTCGCATCTAGACCTTTTTGAGCAACCTTGAATCGTGTGAAGGCTTTCTGACAGATCATTGCTGTCATTGCGAGGGGGTTCAGCTCCGAAGTAATCTGACAACTCACCTGAAGGTTTGCTGAAAAGTCCTGTTTGCGCGGTTTGATGGGAGTACTGCGAAGAGAGTTCTGACCGTCTATTCAGCCTTTGTAGAGCACTTCCTTGACCTTCAGCTTCAATTCCTCCACCCAGAAGGGGTTGCCCTTCTGTATGAAGCCCTTCACGTTCAGTTCGAACCACTTCGGGTCAAGCACGAGGTCGTCGATGATGTCCTTGCCGGTCGTTATTATGGCGGGGGCGCTTACGCCGGAGTCCCTGAGCCTTACGAGGAGATCTTCGCCGTCGAGGAGCGATTCCGAGTCGGCGGGGTTCTTGAGGTACAGGTCTGTCACTATCAGGTGGACGTTCTGCTTTGCCGCCTTTATCGCCTCGGTGGAGCTCTTCACCGGTATTATGGCGAAGCCGAGCTGGGCTAGCGAGTTCTCGACCATGTCCCTGGAGAGCCGGTCGTCCTCGATGACGAGGATGGTCTCGGCGTTGGCGGCCTGGGCTGCTTCCCTGGCGGGCTCTTGCCTCGGGGGCTCTTGCCTCGGGGGCTCCGGGGCTTTTATCTGGACAGGAGGCGCCGGAGCGGCGCTTACGGCCTGCATGGCTTCCCTGGCGGGAGCTTCAGCGGCCTTCGCCTCGGCGGTTTTCTGGGCCGCCTTTTTCGCGAGCTCTGAAAGGTGAGTCACCTCGAAGGCCTCGCCGTTCCATACCAAAAAGAACTTGGCCCCGCACTTCACGCAGCTTATGCGCGAGCCCTTTTCCCATTCGGCGAGCCTCTCCGTTGGTATCCAGAGCCTGAACGCGACATCGCACTCGGAGCACTTTATCTCGACGGGCTCTTTGTTCGCGGCGGCTTTTTTTTCCTGCAGTTCAGGCATTTACACCATTATCAGGCACGAATTTCCCAGAATACGGACAGTTTAACTTAAATCGACGGCGGGTGTCAACGGTTCTCCTATTGAGGAGCCAGCCTGCCCTGTACGCCCGCTACCCTGCCGAGTCCGAGGAGGTCGAAAGTCAGGTAAACTATCCTCTCTTCGGGTCTTTCCGTGTACGTGAGGGTCGAGCTCCAGCACTGGTGGAAGAATTCCATGCCGTAGGCGGTCTCAAGCGACCTGTTCTCGTCGAACGAGAACCTCTTGAGGTATGTAAGGTCGAGCCCTCTCAAAACGCGCGCCCTTACGGCCGCTTCCAGGTAGTTCGCCCCTTCTCTTACGTACCTGTGGGTGAAGTTAACGCTGTCTCCCCTCTTGTCGAAGGCCGAAACTGCTACATCGTAGCTGTTGAACCTGTTCTCGTAGACGTCGAAGCTCCCCCTTGCCGTTGACCAGACCCTGGGGGACGGCCTGACGACGACTTCCCCGGTTATGTCGGAAAAGGGCCTTCTCTCGTCGATTGGGGAAGTAAGCTCCCTTTGGGCCTCGTGGACGTTGTAGGACTGCCTTATGTCGAGGTAAAGGTAGTCGAAGTAGCTCGTCCCGGTCTCTTCCACGAGCTTTCCCGTGAGCGTGGAGTTTATGGAGTATGTAAGGCTGTTCTGGGCTGCTATCCTGTCGTCGGCGTCGAACTCCGGCATGCTCGACTGCTCGACCTCCGGGATGTACGTGTACCTGAGGCCCGGGCGGATGGTATGCCTGAGGCCCTTGACCCTCGCCGTCTCAGTGCCGTATACCCTCACGAAGGTGGTCGTGAGGTCCGCGCCCACGTCATACAGGTACCTTTCGAACCACGTGCCGCCCGGCTGGTTGTCTACCAGCCAATAGGTCGCCCGCCCGCCGACGGAGGGGGTGAAGTCAAACCAGCCTCCCGGGTTCATCGGCAGGGATATCCTCGGATGGGCGTCGACGCGCTGCCCTTTTACGCCTTCCTTCCTCCAGAAGTTGACGAAGCTCGATACGTTCGAGACGTAAAAAGGCGAATCGAAGATTTTTTTCTCGGTATTGGCGAAAGTCACCTCCGGGAGCCTCTGGAGTGTCAATGAGTCTTCGAGGTCGAGGAGGTTGTTGAAGAACCTGAACTGGCCGATGAGGCTGTATACTGACCAGTTTTTGCTCGCGGACACGTTGCTCTCTATCGATTCGAGAGACCTTTCGTTGCTGCCCCTGCCGAAATCGATGAAGTACTCGTCGTCGCTGACGTAGTCGATGTCAGCCCTGAGCTTGACGCCTCCGGCCAGCTCCTCATGGTGCTGGAACTGGAGCCGCCACCTGTTGTTGTCGGCGGCCACGGGCCTTGAGAGGTTGGAAAGGCCGTCCCTGAACTCCCTGACCCTGTTAATGTCGCTTTCCTGGTACTGGTAGTACTTGAGCTGGCCGTAGCTCTGGCGCGTCCTTATGTACCTGTACTCGACCCCCTTGCCGAGCCCTCTTCTGGTCTCTATGTCCAGGTAGAACGTCGCGTCGGTGTTGCTCGATATCGCCCAGAAGAACGAGCTGTCGAGCACGAAGCCGCGAAGCCCCGAGTAACCGGGCTTGGGCTGAAGAAAGCCCGTTTGCCTGTCCCTTTTTATCGGTACGGAGATGTAAGGGGAGTAGAGCACCGGAACGCCCTTTATGTGGAACCTGGCGTTCCACCCCGTGAGGAAATCCCCGACTACGACCTTCGCCGATGACGCCGCGAAACTCCACGCAGGGGACTCGTCCGGCGGGCAGTCGCAGGTCGTGTACGTAAGGCTGGCCGTCTTGTACGTTTCCGGCCCCGTCTTTTCGAAGTTGTCCGCCGTGAGGTGGATGTTGTCGTCGCGGTAGAAGAGCCTGCCGTTCACCAGGAGGGCCGTCTTGTCCTTGAGGTTGAACTGGAGGCTCTTGCCGGTAAGGGTGCTCCCGCCTTCGTCCACCACGTTGATGCCGCCTGAGACTGTTGCGACACCGGACCTCATGTCGAGTATGGCCGACTCCGCCTTGAGGACTATCCCGGGCTGGGATATCTCGACGTTGCCGGCCGCGTGGTAGGTGTCTGCCGTCCTGTCATAGGTTATCTTGTCGGCGTTGACCTCGACCGGGGCCTCGCCGGTGAAGAGCTCGCCGGTCGGGGTCTCGGAGCGGGCCTCGGCGGCAAAAGAAAAAAAGGCCGAGAGGAAAAAAAGTATAAGGAAGAGTTTCCTTGAGGGCATTTAACCGGTTTCCGACTGTTGAGAGTTGGGTGGATTAGCTGAAAAAAATTAGCATACAAGCGGCTTATTTACAAGGTAAAGCTCATCTTCCGGAAAGGGCCTTGAGAAGGTATTCACGGGCCTCAGCGACAGTGAAAAGTGAGCCTGATACGCATACGCAGTCGGCCTGAGAGGCGAGGTAGAGCGCCTTTTCGCAGGCGTCGGCTATTGAATCTATCCCCGTGACCGGCTTGCCGTACCTTGAGGCGGCCCTGCCGATGGAGGCTAATTCCGCGGAGCGTTCCCCTTTGGGCCGGGTCGCGATGACGAGGTCGCAAATTGGGACGAGCTCTTTCAATATCCCGGCCATGTCCTTGTCTGACATCATGCCGATAACGAGTATGAGCCGCTTTTTCTTTAGGGAGGAGAGCGCCTCTTTCAACGCGGCAGCGCCCGAGGGGTTGTGCGCGCCGTCGAGGACGACGAGCGGCCTTTTTGACAATATCTCGAACCTGCCGGGCCATGCGGCCTTTGCCAGCCCCTTTTTTATCGCGCTCTCCCTGATGGTGATGCCATTGGAGCGGAGCAGTTCGATGGCGGCAAGGGCGAGGGCGGCGTTTCTCACCTGGTGGCTGCCCAGAAGCTTGAGTTTGAGTTTCTCGAGTCCGCCGGAGAAGCCTGAGTAGCTGAATGTTGAAGGGGGGCCCTCAGCGTGGAAATCTTTTTCCATGACAAGGAGCTTGGAAGAGGCTTTTTTCGCGGCCGCCCTTATTATTGAAAGCGGCGCTCTCGCGCTCTCTCCGGTAACGACAGGGACTCCGGGCTTTATTATACCGGCTTTCTCGGTTGCGACGTCTTTAAGCGTGGGGCCGAGCCATTCGGTATGGTCGAGGGCGATGTTGGTTATGACGGATACAAGCGGGGTCACGAGGTTCGTCGCGTCCAGCCTGCCGCCCATGCCGGTCTCGACAACTGCGAATTCCACCTTCTTTTTCCTGAAGTGCAAAAAGGCCATCGCGGTGGTGAACTCGAAGAACGTCACGCCGGATATTCGCGAGCGCTTGAGCGCGGCCTTCACCTCGGAAGCGGCCTCGACGAGTTCTTTGTCGGAGATATTTTTTCCCGAAACGCTTATACGTTCGTTGAATTTGGAGAGGTGAGGGGAGGTGTAAAGGCCTGTCCTGTACCCGGCCTCGTTCAGGACCGAGGCGGTCATGGAAGAGACCGAGCCCTTGCCGTTCGTCCCGGCGACGTGCACGGATTTGAAGGAGTCCTGGGGGCCTCCGAGAGCGCGGAGCAGGGCGGTTATGCGCTCGAGCCCCGGCTTTATGCCGTGCCTCTCAAGGCCGTAGAGGTACTCGACGATGCCCTTCGAGGACGGCATTACCTGTTGTTCAGCATGGAAAGGAGCCTTGAAAGGGTCTCTTTCATGAGCTTCCTTTCAACTATCATGTCTACCATCCCGTGCTCGAGGAGGTACTCGGCCCTCTGGAAGCCTTCGGGGAGCTTCTGCCTTATGGTCTCCGCAATGACCCTGGGGCCCGCGAAGCCTATGAGGGCCCTGGGCTCCGCTATTATGACGTCGCCTAGCATGGCGAAGCTCGCTGAAACGCCGCCCATCGTGGGGTCGGTGAGGACCGATATGTACGGGAGGCCCGCCTCGCGGAGCTTCGCAAGGGCCGCAGAGGTCTTGGCCATCTGCATGAGCGAGAGTATAGACTCCTGCATCCTTGCCCCGCCCGAGGACGAGAATATTATCATGCCGCATCGGTTGTCTATGGCCCGCTCTATGGCGCGGGTTATCTTCTCGCCCACGACAGAGCCCATGGACCCGCCCATGAAGGAGAACTCGAAAACGGCGGCGCACGCCCTCTGTCCGCCAATCTCGCCTTCCCCGGTTATCATGGCGTCACGCAGGCCCGTCTCCTTCTGCGAGGACTTGAGCCTGTCCTTGTACCTTTTGAGGTCCTTGAAGTCGAGCGCGTCGACCGGCTCCATCTTATCGTCGGTCTCAATGAAGGTCCCCTCGTCGAAGGTGATGTTTATGCGCGACCTCGACGAGATGCGGAAATGGTAGTCGCACTTGGGGCAGACGTCGAGGTTCCGCTCGACCTCTTTTTTATAGATTATCTCGCCGCAGTGCTCGCATTTGACCCAGAGGCCGAAGGGCACCTTGACGCTCTTGCCTTCAGCGGCTTCTCCGTTGGTGAAAAGGTCTTTCTTAAACCAGATCATAGTTCCTCGCGGCCGCGGCCCCGCCCGAAGACTTCCGGCGGGCCGTGCGGTCAATTTCGCCTTTTTTGAATGCTTTCATGAACGCGTTGACGACTTTTATGTCAAACTGTCTTCCGGCGCACCGCTTTATCTCCGCGAGCGCTTCTTTCGGCGGCAGGCCTTTCCGGTACGGCCTTGTGCTGGTCATGGCGTCGTAGGCGTCGGCCACCGAGATTATGCGCGCCGTAAGCGGGATCTCCTCTTCCTTGAGGCCTGAAGGGTAGCCGAGCCCGTCCACCCTCTCGTGGTGATGGAGCATCCCCGGCATTATGTCTTTCAGGTGAGGGATGTGCTGGAGTATCTCCGCGCCGAACTGCGGGTGCATGCGCATCGATTTCGCCTCGGCGGCGTCGAACGGGGCCTCCTTCCGGAGTATCCTGTCCTCGACGCCTATCTTGCCGATGTCGTGGAGCACCGCCGAGAGCCTCAGCACCTCGACGTCCTCGTCCTTCATGTCGAGCTGGTCCGCTATTGCCATGCAGTAGGCAAGAACCCTTTTCGTGTGGCCGCCGGTGTACGGGTCCCTTTTTTCTATCGCCTCCGCGAGCGCGCTCGAGGTGGCGTAAAAGGCTTCTTTTATCTCTTCATAGAGCCGGGCGTTGTCGAGCGCTATTGCGGCCTGGTTCGAGAAAAGCTGGAAGAGCTTCAGGTCGCCTGCCGTGAATTCGCCGCCTATCCTGTTTATGGCCTGCAGGACCCCTATTACCTGTCCCTTGATGACGACAGGCACGCAGACCATGTTCCTGGTCCTGAACTTGCTGCGCTTGTCAACGCTGCCCTGGAACCTGGCGTCCCTCGTGACGTCGTGTATGACGACGGGCTCCGAGTGCTTGGCGACCCATCCGGCTATGCCTTCGCCGACCTTGAGCCGCACTTCCTTGAGCTTCTTGCCCTTCTCTCCGAGCGCGACCTCGAAGTAAAGCTCCCCGTTTTCCCTGTCCAGCAGGAGCAGCGAGCCCGTCTCCGCGCGCATGAGCTTCGTTATGGCCTCCATCGCCCTGTGACGGACGACGTTGTGGTCGAGCGAGGAACTGAGGAGCGCTCCGACCTCGTTCAACGACGAGAGCTGGCTTATCCTGTTGTCGAGCGAGGAGATGAGTTCGGCCCTCTCCATTATGATGGAGAGGTGGTTGGCCAGCGAGGCGAAGACCTTGAGGTCGGCGTCGGTAAAAGGCGTACGGCCTTTCGCGCCCGAGGCCGTGATGGCCCCGCTTACCTTCTTGTCCCTCACGAGAGGGACCGCAAGTCCGCTCGCCTCGGCCTCCCTCGACGGCGTGCGGCCGCCTCTCTGGACACCCTTGCGGATGCGCGCTTTTTCCGACTTTACCGCAAGCGAGGCAAGGGCCTTGTCCTTGAGGCCGTCAGCCCCTTTTACGGCGTCGGGAAAGAGGGCTCCGTTGGAGTCGACTGAGTAGAGCGCGCCTGAGGACGCGTCAACGGCCTTCAGGGCGAACTCGAGGAGACGATTGAACAGGGCGGAGCGGGACGCGCCTTTTACGGCAAGTCCGCCCATCTCCCTGTATACCTCGACCTCGAGCTCCATTATGCGGAGCTTTTTCCTCAGGAGGTCCATCCCGGCTGGCTGGCCATTTGTTTTCATGCTCGACGCCCTCGAAAAACC
Organism: uncultured bacterium; assembly: GCA_905339405.1. Lineage (GTDB taxonomy): Bacteria > Desulfobacterota > GWC2-55-46 > GWC2-55-46 > GWC2-55-46 > GWA2-54-12. The sequence continues at coordinate 72,788 of CAJPGC010000014.1, forward strand.
TATATGCCGCGCTTGATGCCTGACACGAACGACCCGAGCTCTTTTATGAGCCTGGGCCCTTTGTTCCGGGCGATGACGTTCACTATGGCGCTGCCAACCACGGCAGCGTCTGCGCTCTTGCAGACCTCTTTGGCCTGCTGAGGAGTTGATATGCCGAAGCCTACACCCAGGGGCAGGTCCGTGTATTTTCTTACGCGCTTTACGTACTTGTGCACGTCTGCCGATACGGACGCCCTCGCTCCGGTCACTCCTGTCACCGACACGAAGTAGATGAAGCCGGAGGCCTTTGAGGCGACGAGCCGCATCCTTTTCTCGTCGCTCGTAGGAGTGAGGAGGAATATGAGGTCGACCCCGTTTTTGTCGAGCTCGCTTTTGAGTTCGTCAGACTCCTCGGGCGGCAGGTCGACAATGAGGACCCCGTCGGCCCCGGCGGCCGCCGCGTCCTTCGCGAACTTCTTGAGGCCGTAATTGAATATGGGGTTGTAGTAGCCGAAAAGCACGAGCGGGACCTGGCTCTCCTTCCTTACCTCGCTGACGAGCTTCAAGACGTCGGTGAGGTGCACTCCGCCCTTTACGGCCCTCTCGTAGGAGGCCTGTATTGTCGGGCCGTCGGCCATCGGGTCGGAGAACGGGATGCCGAGCTCTATCATGTCGGCCCCTGAGCGCTCGAGCTCCTTTATTATCTTCTTCGAGGTCACGATATCCGGGTCCCCGGCCGTGACAAAGGCTATGAAACCTTTTTTCTTCTGGCCCTTAAGCCTTTCGAATAAACCTGTTATCCTGTTCTTCCCGTTCTTCTTTGTCATCTGGTGGGCCGCCTACAGTTCGAAGTTAAAGGCTTTGGATACGGTATTGAGGTCCTTGTCGCCCCTGCCGGAGAGGCAGACGATTATGTTCTCGCTCTTTTTCATCCGGGCCGCCGCCTTCAAAGCGTAGGCGACCGCGTGAGAGCTCTCGAGGGCCGGTATTATGCCTTCCGAGAGGGTCAACGCCTTGAAGCCGTCGAGCGCTTCCTTGTCGGTTATCGTCGTGTAATCGACCCGGCCCGTGTCGTTGAGCCACGCGTGCTCAGGGCCCACGCCAGGGTAGTCGAGCCCGGCCGATATCGAATGGGTGTCTATTATCTGCCCGAACTCGTCCTGGAGGAGATACGTCTTGTTGCCGTGGAGGACTCCGACGCGGCCGCCGGTAATGGAAGCCGCGTGCTTGCCGGTCTTGAGGCCGTATCCCCCGGCCTCAACGCCTGTCATCTTCACGGATTTGTCCTCGAGGAACGGGTGGAAAAGGCCGAGGGCGTTGCTGCCGCCGCCCACGCAGGCCACGAGCAGGCTCGGGAGCTTCCCGGTTATCTTTATGGTCTGCTTCCTGGCTTCCTGTCCTATGACCGACTGGAAGTCCCTTACCATCATCGGGTAGGGGTGAGGGCCGGCCACTGTGCCTATTATGTAAAAGGTGTTGTATACGTTCGTGACCCAGTCCCGAAGCGCCTCGTTCATGGCGTCTTTAAGGGTTTTGCTGCCCGAGGTCACGGGGACAACCTTCGCGCCCAGGAGCTTCATCCTGAAGACGTTGGGCATCTGGCGCTTGATGTCGTCCTCTCCCATGTAGACTTCGCACTCGAGGCCGAACATCGCCGCGACCGTTGCAGTGGCAACGCCGTGCTGGCCCGCGCCGGTTTCGGCGATGACCCTTTTCTTGCCCATCCTCTTTGCAAGGAGTATCTGGCCTATGGTGTTGTTTATCTTGTGCGCGCCCGTGTGGCAGAGGTCTTCCCTCTTGAGGAAGATGTTCGCCCCGCCCGCCTTTTTCGTGAGCCTCTCGGCGTGGTAAAGGGGAGTGGGCCTGCCGACGTACTCCCCGAGGTAGTACGCGAGCTCTTTTTTGAAGCCCGCGTCCTTCTTCCACTTGAGGTACGCTTCCTCGAGTTCCATCACGGCGGGCATCAGCGTCTCTGATATGTACCTGCCGCCGTAAATCCCGAAATGTCCCAGCTTGTCCGGCGTCTTCGTCATCTTGTCCTTACCTGCTCAAAGAATTTTCTCAATTTGCCGTGGTCTTTCCTTCCGGGGGAAGCCTCAACCCCTGAGCTTACGTCAACGGCGTAGGGTTTGACCTTCTCTATAGCCGCCCTTACGTTCTCCGGGGTGAGCCCGCCCGAGAGTATCACGCGCCCCGTCGAGGCGGCTTCCGCTGCGATATCCCAGTCGAACGTCTCGCCGGTGCCCCCGGGCACCCCTTCCCTGTAGGTGTCAAGGAGTATCGCCGAGACCGTGTAAGACCTCAAGCTGTTGAGGACTGAAGCGTCCTTGACACGGAGTGCTTTTATCGTGCGCAGCCCAACCGCCGCGCAGTACTCGGGCGTCTCGTCGCCGTGGAGCTGTATGCAGCCCACCCCGGCCTCTTTCGCGATGTCCACGACCCTCTCCGGCGGCTCGTTCACGAACACGCCGACCGTCGCGATGAACGGGGGCAGCTCCCTTATGATGAAGGCCGCCGCCCTCGGGTTTATAAACCTGGGGCTCTTCTCGTAAAAGACGAAGCCGATGGCGTCTGCGCCGAGCTCGGCCGCTACGAGGGCGTCCTCAAGGTTTGTTACGCCACATATCTTGATCCGGATTTGGTTTTTCACCCCTGAGTTCCTTTAGCTTCTTCCTGAAGTCTTCTTCCCTCATCAGGGCTTCGCCTATGAGGAAGGCCTCAACGCCCCATTCCCTGAGCTTCAATATGTCCTCGTGCGTGTTGATGCCGCTCTCCGAGACGAGAACCCTGTCTTTGGGGACGTACGGAGCGAGGCGTATGGTCGTGTTTATGTCGGTCTTGAAGGTCTTGAGGTCCCTGTTGTTCACGCCGATTATTCTCGCTCCAGCGTCCAGGGCCGTCTCCATCTCCTTCTCGTCGTGCACCTCTACGAGGGCGGACATGCCGAGCCTGTAGGTAAGCTCGAGGAGCTCTTTCAGTCTGTCCTTGCCGAGCACGGCGACGATGAGGAGGAGGGCGTCTGCCCCGGCCACCCGCGATTCATATACCTGGTAGTCGTCGAAGATGAAGTCCTTCCTCAGAAGCGGCACCCTCATGTTCCACCTGAGGCCCGAGAGGTACTCGAGCTTGCCCTTGAAGAACTTCTCCTCGGTGATTATCGATATCGCGGCCGCGCCTGACTCGAAGTAGCCCCTGGCTATCTCGGCCGGCACGAAGTAATCCCTTATTATGCCCTTCGAAGGAGAGGCCTTCTTTATCTCGGCTATTATCCTTATCCTGTCCTTGGTGCCGCCCCCGTAGGAGATGGCGGTCTCGAAGTCCCTCGCGGGCGGGAAGGTCACGAGCCGCTCCTTGAGGCCTTCGAGCGGGTATTCCTCTTTTGCAACCTCGAGGGAAAGTTTTTTCGCTTCTATTATATCGTCGAGTATCATCTGTTTGTTATTTCCTTCAGCCTTTCAAGCCTGTTTAGGGCCTCGCCTGAGTCTATCGCCCCGTGCGCGATTGCTATGCCCTCTTCTATTTTCGATGAAAGCCCACCGGCGGTTATCGCGGCCGCCGCGTTCAGCAGCACTATGTCCCTGGCGGGGCCCTTTTTCCCTTCGAGCACGCCCATGATTATCGCGGCGTTGTCGTCAGGCCCGCCGCCAAGCAGATCCCCCGGAGAGCACCTCTGGAAGCCGAAGTCCTCGGGCCTGATGTGGTATGTTCTGATGGAACCCGCGTTGAGTTCAGTGACCCTGGTCTCATCGGCCAGGGTTATTTCGTCAAGGCCGTCCTCGCCGCGCACGATGAAGGCCCTCTCGGAGCCCAGGTTGTTCAACACCTTCGCGAGAGAGTCAGTAAGCGCCGGGTCATAGACGCCTATGACCTGCCTCCTGGCTCCTGCCGGGTTGGTGAGGGGGCCGAGTATGTTGAATATGCTCCTTATGCCTATCTCGCGCCTTACCGGGGCTGCGTACTTCATCGCGCCGTGGAGCATGGGCGCGAAGAGGAACCCGATGCCTGCTTCTTTTATGCACTCTTCCACGCGCGAGACTTCGGCCTCGATGTTGACCCCGAGCGCGCGAAGAACGTCCGCGCTGCCGCATTTGGAAGATACCGACCTGTTGCCGTGCTTGGCGATCCTCAAGCCGCTCCCGGCTGCCACAAAGGCCGCGGCCGTCGAGATATTGAAGGTCAGGGAGCCGTCGCCGCCGGTGCCGCAGGTGTCGACCACGCCCTCCGGGGCGTCGACCTTTGTCGCCTTCTCGCGCATGACCTTGGCGGCCCCTGTTATCTCCTCGACCGTCTCGCCCTTTATCCGCAGGGCAGTGAGGAAAGAGCCTATCTGCGCCGGGGAGGCCGCGCCCGTCATGACCTCGTGCATCACCCCGGCCATCTCGGCTTCGGTGAGGTCGCTGCCTTTAATGAGTTTGGCTATCGCTTCCTTTATCATCTTCGGGGCGTGTACTTTCTCAGAAAATTTTTCAGGATGTCCTTTCCGGCCCTGGTAAGTATCGACTCAGGGTGGAACTGGACGCCCTCTATTGGAAGCTCCTTGTGGCGAAGGCCCATTATCTCGTCCATCTCCGTCCACGCGCTCACTTCGAGGCAGGCGGGGAGGGTCTCTTTCTTAACGACGAGCGAATGGTAGCGGTTGGCCTCGAATGGGTTGGCTATGCCTTCGAATATCGTCTTGCCGTCGTGGAAGACCATCGAGGTCTTGCCGTGCATGAGACGGCCGGCCTTTACGACCTCGCCGCCGAAAGCGTAGCCTATCGATTGGTGTCCGAGGCAGACCCCGAGTATGGGGACTTTCCCTGCGAAGCTCTTTATCGCATCGACCGAGATGCCAGCCTTCGGCGGGTCGCACGGGCCCGGGGAGACGACGATGGCGTCCGGGGCGAGCTTGCCGATGTCGGCTATTGTAATGGCGTCGTTGCGCCGCACCAGCACGTCCTCGCCGAGCTCCATGAAGTACTGGACGAGGTTGAAGGTGAAGGAGTCGTAGTTGTCGATCATCAATATCATAGGTTTCTCTATAGGCTGCCTCAAGCTCCCCATCTGCGTTGTTGTCAGTGTCGCTCGCCTGCTCACATACTTCTCAAGTATGCTCCGCGGCTCGCTCCTCGACGCCTAGCATCTGGGAGCTTTTTGAGCAGCCTTTTACGTTAGTCCTTCTCGCGCCATTTCTACGGCTTTCAACATGCCCCTCGCCTTGTTCTCGGTCTCCTCGAATTCCTTCTCGGGAATAGAGTCGGCGACAATCCCCGCCCCTGCCTGCATGTGTATCGTCGAGCCTTTAATGACCAGCGTCCTTATGGCGATGCACATGTCCATGTTGCCTGAGAAATCAAAGTAGCCCACGCACCCGCCGTAGACTTCCCTCTTGCAGGGCTCGAGCTCTTCTATTATCTCCATGGCCCTGACCTTGGGCGCGCCTGTAAGAGTGCCCGCAGGGAAGCAGGCCTTGAGGGCCTCGAAGCTGCCCATGCCCTTTTTCATGAGGCCCTTCACGTTGGATACGATGTGCATTACGTGGGAGTATCTCTCGACTGTCATGAGCTCGTCGACTTCGACGGTGCCTGCCCGCGCCACCCTGCCGACGTCGTTCCTGCCGAGGTCAACGAGCATAATGTGTTCAGAGAGCTCCTTGGGGTCGGCCAGGAGGTCCTTTTCGAGGAGGAGGTCCTCTTCATCGTCGTGGCCGCGCTTTCTTGTGCCAGCGATAGGCTTGACGTTGACGTTTTCGCCCTCGACCCTGACGAGTATCTCCGGAGAGGAGCCGACTAGGATCGCCTCCCCGAGTTTCAGGTAGAACATGTAAGGGGAGGGGTTTATTACCCTCAAAGCCCTGTATATGTCGAACGGGTCGGCGGTGAGGGGAGTAGAAAACCTCTGGGAGAGGACGCACTGGAAGATGTCGCCATCGACGATATAGTCTTTTACTTTTTCGACAGCCTTCAGGAAGTCCTCTTTTTTGAAGTTCGAGCTTATCTTCAAAGGCGCGGCGGCTGATGCGGCCTGCTTTTTGGAGGGCAGGGCGCCCCGGAGCCTTTCGACGAGGGCGTCTATCTTTTTGACGGCTTCAGCGTAGGCCGCGTCGATATCTGTATTTTTGTCGATGTAAGCGTTGGCGACGACCTTTATCCTGTGCTCGACGTTGTCGAAGACGAGGAAGGTGTCGGTGAACATCAAGTAGATGTCATGGAGACCCAGAAGGCGCGGCGAGCTGTCTGGCAGCTTTTCCACGTGGCGCACTATGTCGTAGCCCATGTAGCCGATGGCCCCGCCGAAGAACCTGGGAGCGCCTTCGAGGGAGGCGGGCCTGAAGCCGGACATCATTGCTTTTACAGCCTCGAGCGGGTCGCCTTCGGCCGTGGTCACGGAGCCGCCTTCGACGGTTTCGATGGTCCTGCCCTTGCTCCTTATGACTTTTTTGGCGGACGCGCCGAGGAAGCTGTACCTGCCCCACTTCTCGCCGCCTTCGACGCTTTCAAGCAGGAAGGCGTCCTGTCCGTCGTTTATTTTCATGAAGGCCGAGACAGGGGTGTCGGTATCGGCAAGGATGTCCCTGAAGACGGGCACGATGTTGCACGTTCTGGCTTTTTCCCGAAATAGCTCGAGGGAAGGCGAATGGCTGGGCTTCATAAGCAATTAAGATTAACACAGCCCCGTAACTCCAGTCAACAGCTAAAGGCCGGGTAAAGCGCCCCGAAAAACATGGGTTTAAGGGCTGGCAAGGGCGTTTTTTGGCCTTGACACCCCACGGGCTTTTTCATAAAATCTGCACTTCCCTTTATGACGTCCGTGTAATTTGAGGCAGCGTTCTTTATTCCGCTTTCAGCGGAACATTTAAAACATGACAAGGAGAAAGTAAACGATGAGGAAGTTGAGTTTTCTCGGCCTGGCGCTGGCCGCTCTGCTGGTGACGACCGGCTGCGGTCAGAAGATAAAACAGGAGAACGAGCAGCTTAAGGCCCAGGTGGCCGCCATCACCACTGAGAACACCAGCCTTAAGACCCAGGTAGCCACCCTTCAGAAGGAAGGCGAGGACTTCAGGGCCCAGGTCGCGGGCCTCACGGCGGAGCTCGACACCACCAAGCAGCAGCTCGAGGACGCCAGGAAGCCGAAGGCTGTCAAGAAAAAGAGAAGATAACCGGCAGCTTGCATCCAGACGCCCGGCCCAGTGCCGGGCGTTTTTTTATCGCGCAGGCATTAAAGAGGCGGCTTTGGAAGCCGATAAGATATGAAACGCATCCTGATGGCGGGCTAATGCGGCCGCGGGCAAAGGCGCCGCGGTTTTCCTCTGGCCGGGGAAGTTCCATATTTTATAGAATTCAGCCTCCTGAAATATTATAATGCCGCAAAGGCGCGAGTTCCTTTTCACCCGGTCCTGACTTCAAACGCCCGCCACGATGCTTTTCGTTCTGCTGTCCGCCAGTGTCTTCTGGCGGCCGCAGGGAACCTTCTCCGGAGTTGGAATGTTCCGCCAAGGATTGAAATCCAAGATATTGAACCTCACAATAGGGCTTACGCTCATCGGGTTCGGCGTGCTCATCTTCCTGGCCATAAAGGAGGAGGAGAAGAGCCTGCTGCGCGAGCGCCTCAAGGCCAGCGAGCTCATGGCCCAGCCCATCCTCCACACCATCTACAAGGACATGCTCGACGAGCGCGCCGACATGCCGCGCTTCCTCATAGAGGGCCTCAAGACCATCAAGGGCGTCGAAAGGGTCCAGCTCATAAGGTCGAACGGCGTCGAGGAGGCTTTCCAGGACTACAAGACCCTCAATGCCGTTAAGGCCGAGTTCGGCGAGATAAAGCCCGAATGGGTCGTAGACCACCCGAGCAAACTCAACAACGTCGCCAGGGGCATACACAACCCCGATTTCAAGAAGGCCCTCCAGGGCTTCAACGGGGGCGGCAAGCAGGCCGTCTACTACGTCGAGAGCGAAGGCGACAGGAGCCTTTTCACCTACCTCGTCCCTATCGAGTACAGGCCCAAGTGCTCCTCGTGCCATGAGCACGAGGAGGCCGCCAGGGGCGCGCTCATGATAACGACCTCCCTTGACGAGATGTACGGCATACTCGCTGGCTCGCGGAACAAGTGGATATTCTACGGCCTCGCCACTCTCTCGGCCATGACGATACTGCTGGGCCTTCTGGTGTCCGGCCTCATAACCCGCCCGGTGGAGCGCGCCGTGGCGATGCTCAAGGACATAGCCGAAGGCCAGGGCGACCTCACCAAGAGGCTCGAGATAAACTCGACTGACGAGATAGGCATGCTCGGCAAGTGGTTCAACAAGTTCGTCGAGGGCATGCAGAACATGGTCAAGGAGATATTCGGCATCTCGCGCGAAGTCTCGACCGCCTCCAGGCAGATAGAGTCGTCCTCACGGGAGATAGCCGAGGCCGTCAAGAAGCAGATACAGGCCGCTGAGGACACCTCGGGCTCGATAAAAGAGATGGACGCGTCCATAAAGACCGTCGCCGAGGAAGCCGAAGCGTTGCGCAGCTCGTCGAGGGAAGTCTCCGACTCGGTCCATACAATGTCGAACTCGGTCGAGGACGTAAAGGTCAACATAGACAAGCTCTTCATATCCGCCTCGTCCACCAACTCGTCGATAAACGAGATGGCCGTTTCTATAAACCAGGTCGCCTCCCACGTCGACGAGCTCTTCAGGAACACCGAAGAGGTCGTCTCTTCCATCATAGACATAAGCGACAACGTAAAAGAGGTCGAGACTTACGCGAGGAGCCAGGCCGAGCTGGCCGAGAGGGTCAGGGTCGACGCTGAAGACCTCGGCATGGCCTCTGTCGTCAAGACCAGGGAAGGAATAGAGAAGGTCAGCGAGGAGGTCGCGTCGACCTCCCTTGTCGTAAACCGCCTCGGCGAGAGGTCAAAGGAGATTGGCAAGATACTTACCGTCATAAACGACATCGCCGACACCACGCACCTCCTTGCCCTTAACGCGACGATACTCGCGGCCCAGGCTGGCGAGCACGGCAAAGGCTTTGCCGTAGTCGCGAGGCAGGTCAAGGACCTCGCCACCAAGACGACCGCGTCGACAAAGGAGATATCCGGACTCATAAACCAGGTCCAGAGCGAAGTCGCCGTCGCCGTCGAGTCTATGCGCAGGAGCTCTGAGAAGGTCGAGGACGGCGTCAACCTCTCCAGGGACGCGCAGGAGGCCCTGATGAAGATACTCGATTCCTCGAGGCGCTCCTTTGAGATGGCCAAGCTCATAGAGAAGGCTACCATAGAGCAGACGAAGGGCGCGGGCCAGATAGCGAGCTCGGTACAGGGCATGAGCCACATGGTCGGCGACATCAAGCACGCCGCTGCGGAGCAGTCCCACGCGGCAAGGGAGATACTTACCGACACCGGCCAGATGAAGGAGTTCATGGAGAGGGTGAAGCTCTCCACCGTAGAGCAGGCGAGAGAAACAAGGAGGGTCGCCGAGGCGATATTCAGGGTCTTGGAGAAGATATCGAGGGTCGCCGACGCCACAAGCGAGCAGATGGTTTTCTCGAAGAGGATAGTTTCGGCCGTGGACACGGTCAAGGACGCGGCCGGCGACAACGCCGCGCTCGCGGCAAGGCTTGAGAAGACGGTAGAGGAGATGAACAGGCAGGCGGACTCCCTGAGGAGCACTGTAGCGAATTTCAAGGCTTGAGAAATAACGGAGGCGGTCAATGCGAGTCTATTTAAAGCTGTTCCTGCCGATCCTTTTTGCTCTTCCGTTCTTAGGCCCCGTGGAGGGGGCCGCCGGGGAGGCCGACTGGTCCAAGATAGCCCAGAAAGAAGTCACGCTCTTTTACCCGGGCGTCGCCTCGTGGGAGTTCCTGAACGGCGACGACCACCGTCTCGGCGGCAGGGAAATAAAAAAAGGGAAAAAGGACTGCAGGCACTGCCACATGAGCAAGGAGGGCGAGCTCGACCTCAAGGCCGCTGAAATAGCGTCCGGCTCGATGAAAATGAAGAGGTCGCACAGCCCGTTCGAGCCCGAGCCGAAGGCCGGGAAAAAAGGGACCATGAAGGCCCGGGTGCAGGCGGCCTATGACGCCGAGAACGTCTATCTCCGCGTCGAGTGGGAATCCAAAGGCTCGGGCTGGCGCACCAAGGGCGAACCAGACAGGGTCTCGGTCCAGATGAACAGGGCCGAGCCTTCCTTCGCAAGGTACGGCTGCTTCATAACCTGCCACAACGACCTCAATTCAATGCCGGAGAGCCCTTCCAGAAGGGAAGTTGCCGCCAACCCGGCGTATGGCGGCAGGGAGGACGTGAGGCTTTACGCTTTTTACGCCAAGAACTCCTGGGACTCGCCCCGTCACGGGGACAGGATGAAGACAGGGCTCATAGACCTCAAGTCAATAGAATTCGAGAACGGCAAGTCTGTTGCCCGCGACGGATGGGTATTCGACGACCGCGCGTGGGAGGAAAAGGAATCTTCCGGCACAGGCACATGGACGCACGACAGGTATTCGGCTGTCTTCAAGTTCAAGCTGAAATCCGCGGACAAGTTCGACGTAGCGGTCTCCGAAGGCGACATAATACCGGTCGCCATCTCCATACATGACGAAGGGGCCTCGAGGAGGAAGCATTACGTCTCTTTCCCTCTGGCGATAGGCCTCGGCGCGGCCGCTGAAGTGCGCGCCTCCAAGCTTTCCAACTGACCTCAGCCAGGGAGTGAAGATGCGCCGCCCAGCGACCCTCAAGGACCGTTGTAGCCTTTTTAAAACGCTCGTGCTGCTCGCCGTAGCGGTGTTCCTGCCGTCGGCGGCGGACGCTTTCCCTTCTTTCGGCCGCCAGGTCGGCAGGGACTGCAGCTACTGTCATACGGCATTTCCCAAGCTCAATGACACAGGCAGGACGTTCCTTTACAACGGCTACCGTTTTGAGGCTGAAGGCGAGTGGCGTGCCGTGAAGGACCTCCAGCAGCTTCCGGTCTCCTTCGAAGTCGAGATAGAAGGGCTCTACGATAATATCAAGACGGCAGGCGTTAGGAGCGAGGCATCCGACCTGAAGGCCGAGGAGGCCGAGGTCATAGCCGGAGGGGCTTTCGGCAGGGACGGGAGAGTGAGCGCCCTTTTCGCTGTCGCAGTGCAGCAGGCCAACGACGGCACTTTCGATACTGTCCTGCCGAAGGCTTTCATCCAGGTAAACGACCTCCTGGGCCCTTCCGGCGCAGGGAAGCTCAACCTCAAGGCGGGGATAGACGAGGTCGGCCTCTCTTTTTTCAGGCCGACCAGCACGCCCATATCGAACGCCATGTTCGCCGAGACCCTCGTGGGGGCCATAGCCGCTGACCAGAGGTTCATTGAATTGAACGGCTCATTCGAAAGCGAGGGCGACAGGACCATAGCGCACAGGTACAGGGCAGGCATAGTAAGGGAGTCCGTCGTGAGCGGCAACAAGCTCAAGGGCTTTTTCGCGTCCTGGGCCGCTACAATCGACGAAGCCTTGAGCCTCGGGGCCATCTTCAGGGCAGGCAGTCAGCCGGTGGCTGGCCAGGACATGTCCTATCAGAGTTACGGACTGGCGGCGGAGGCCGAGACCGGCCCCTTCATCTTTACCGCTGGTTATTTCAAGTCCCAGAACGAAGGGGCTGCCGACGTGGATGACTGGCTTGTGGAAGCCCTCTACTTTATTGATAAATTTACGTTAGGGGCGCGCTACGAGGCTGCCAGCTTCGAGGGCAGCCAGCCAGCCAGGTCACAGACCTTCATGGCAAGGTATGATATCCTGAGCAGCGCTTTTGTCCAGCTCGAGTACAGGCACCGGCAGGACAGCGACAGAGTCGCGGGGGGCGGCGAGCTGGAGGACAAGGCAAGGCTCATATTCGCGGCATTGTTCTAGATGCGAGGAGTCGAGAAGCAGATGGGATTTTTTTGAAGCTCCAAGAGGCAAGCCGCTGGAGTTTCGAAACCTGGGGAAGTCTCGATTTTTGTCAGCTCGCGAAAAGCCGCTCGCTTTTGGGTTTCAGCAACCTTTGGGGGTTTGATGGGCGATAGGGAAGAAATAGACATACTCGACTCGAAGGTCGCCAGGCTCAAGGTGGAGTATGAGCAGTACTTCGCGAGGGTCTTGAAAAGGGAGCCCGCGAAGCTCCGCGACGAAGTCGACAGGACCATCCTCGCCTACAGCAACAAGGTCATAAATAATACCTCCCTCAAGTTCAAGCTCAACGCCCTTGTCGCAAAATACAACGCTTACAAGCAGTACTGGACAAGGGTGCTGCGCGCCATAGACGACGGCACTTATGTCAGGAAAGCGGAGGGCGCGCCAGAAGGCCCGGTAGCTAAAGGGGCAGCGAAGCCTGCCCCGGCTCCGGCAGTTGCCCGCGCCAGGGAAAAAGAAGACAAAGACGGCGCTATCACGGATATTTACTCCAAGTACATTGAGGCCAGAAAGAAGTGCAACGAGCCGGTTGACGGCATAACCGTCGAGGCCTTGAAAAAGACCATAGACCAGTACAGGAAAAAGATAGAGGAGCAGTACAAGACCTCAAACGTGGAATTCAACGTTTCCATCAAGGACGGCCACGCGAAGCTTTCAATCACGCCGAAAAAAGCGCTATGAAAAGTAACTACTTCAGGAAAACATAAAGGCTGGGCATTTGCCCGGCCTTTTTTTTTAAACCGCTTTATTTTCCTTGAGAAGCTAATATAATCAGAGGGCAGGGGAGCGGCCTTTGGGTCGGCTCCGGCTATATCACGCAGGTGGAGCTTACGCGATGTCGAATATCTGGGTCGCACTCGGGCTTACGCTCTTCGCTGGGCTTGCAACCGGCATCGGCAGCGCGATAGCCTTCTTCGCGAGCCGCACCAACTACAGGTTCCTTTCGGTCTCCACCGGTTTTTCCGCCGGTGTCATGCTCTATGTCTCCTTCGTTGAAATATTCGTGAAGGGCACCGACGCGCTGGTTGCGGCCTACGGCAGCTATTGGGGCCATTGGGTCAACGTCGCTTCATTTTTCGGAGGCATAGCCCTCATAGGCATAATAGACAACCTCATCCCCGCGGCCAAAAACCCTCATGAGACGCACGCCGGGGCAGAGGCCGCCCCTCTTCATAACCCTTCAGCGCCAGTGCCCGACTTCGATAAGGCAGCAGGAATTTCAGATGCTTACGCCGGAATGCACGACCACAGCCGCCAGAAGCTTTTGCGGATGGGCCTTTTCACGGCCCTTGCCATAGCCATCCATAACTTCCCAGAAGGGCTCGCCACTTTCCTGGCGGCCTTGCAGGACCCGGGCCTCGGCGTTGCGATAGCCGTGGCCGTGGCCCTCCACAACATCCCGGAGGGGATAAGCGTCTCCGTGCCCATCTATTACGCCACTGGCAAGCGGAGCCGCGCTTTCGCGTACTCGTTCCTGAGCGGGCTGGCAGAGCCCGTTGGCGCAGTCATAGCATACTCGGCCATAAGATTCGTAATTGGGGGCGAGGGCGGCGTCATTCCTCCGCAGGTGATGGGTGTCATGTTCGGGATGGTGGCCGGGATAATGGTATACATAAGCCTCGATGAGCTCCTGCCCACGAGCCGGGCCTACGGCAAAGGCCACGACAGCCTCTTCGGCCTGCTGGCGGGCATGGGAGTCATGGCGTTGAGTCTGCTTTTAATGAAGAGATGAACCGGCAGCATCGCTGTCATTGTGAGCGGAGCAATCTCGTTTGGCTTCCCCCTTTTCTAAAGGGGGAGTGAGGGGGATTATCGCTTGTGGTGTATTGCGCCTACTTTATTGCGCGCTGCCGCGCTTGAGAAACTTTTTAACAAATGCCATGTAATGCGGCTGCCGCCGCTCTCTGTAACAGGGCTCTACGCGCTTTCTTCCTCCCCCACCTGCGAACCTCGCCCCTGAGGTCGCTTCGCTCCCAACAGCCCCGGCGAGGTTCGCCCCTTCCTCCCTTAGGCGCGCTCCGCCCTGTTACGGTGTATGGTAGAGACAAAGCAAAGTAATTCTCCCTCTCCCCTTGTGGGAGAGGGCAGGGATAGGGTGAGCTTTGGCCTAGCTCTAGACCCTTAAGAAAGGGAAAAGCCCTACTACGAAAGCCGGGTAAGTTGGGTTAGCGAACGGTCTTCGGACATTACTATTCTGAGGTAAGTATACCGCTTTTGGTCAAGAAGGTTGCCTGAAAGCCTCCCTAAAAACGGGAAAGGCCCTGCCACGAAAAAATGGCAGGGCCTTTTTTATTCGCCCTTATACATCACATTTTACGCCAGCCGATTTCCTTTATCGAGTCGAGAATAATGATGAGCCGCAAATACACCCGCTATGCTTAAACCAATCAGAGCCATTGACGATGGCTCAGGAACAGCTGTTAATTTACGCGGACCATCAAAAAAAGCATAGCTGTTTTGGACAGTGTCTGTATCTTGAGTTACATGGTAGTTTAGAGTATAAAAATCGGGTGCAGGAGCAGTCCAGCTCCAATACTGCCAAGGGAGATTTCCAAAATTGACACTCTCATCAGAATTCACGCCTGGTGCTGTAGTTACGATATATCCATGGTCGATAGAATCGGCATACCACGGCACTGCTATTACATTATTTCTTCGGTTTATGGTTATTAAGGCATAATCATTATAATTCCCGTTATCGGCTTGATACGGATAACCCACTTCCGAAGGCCCAAAGAAAGAAGCCCAACCCTCAAGAACATCTCCACCGCTTAAAGAAAAACTTTGCGAGAGCGTAGTATATTTAGTATCAGTGACGCCAGTTTTAAGTACCGCAAAGTAATTACCCTCAACTGGACTATATGACGGTTTACGAGCCTCCGCGCTGATTCTTTCATCAGTCCCTAAAGGAACATCTTCCCATGACCAACTTGTAACTACATTTATTTGTCCATCGTTAATGTTCGGAAAAGTTTCAACCCAGCCAGATGTACTACCAGCTTCAAAACCAAAGTTTACAGGCTGAGAATAAGCATTTGAGGATAGACCCAACACTGAAAGCACTGCCGCCGCGAACAGTCTTTTCATGGTAGTCCCCCCATGTTTAAAGTTGTATGTACAAGTATAGCAGAGAAGATGAGATGATAAAGTGAGCTTTAAAAGCAGGCACAAAAATAAAAAAGGCGGGGTCTTTCGACCCCGCCTTTGTCTTTTTTCTATCGTGCCTTACTTTCTTTCCTTTACCCTGAGCTTTGCCTGGGCGTATTCGACCTTGTCGATTGTCTGGGCGTAAGCCGGATCTTCCTGGGAGAGGGCCTTCAGCGCGTCCTCAGCCTTCTGGAGCTCGGTGCGGGCAGCTTCCGTGCTTATCTCCGAGTCGGTCTCGGCCGCGTCCACGAGTATCGTGGTCTTGTCCGGGAGCACTTCGGCGTAGCCGCCGCTTACGGCCAGCACGCCGGTCTCTGAGCCCTTCCTGTAGACTATCTCGCCGGGGCGCAGTGTCGTAAGGAAAGGCGTATGTCCCGCCAGCACTCCGAAGTCTCCGTCACGCCCGGGGGCGGTCACTTCGTCGACTTCCCTGGAGAGGAGCTTCCGGAGAGGGGTCACTATCTCAAGCAGTATCGTCTCTGCCATGGCTTATACGCTCGCCCTTATCTTCTCGGCCTTCTCGAGGGCTTCCTCGATGGTGCCTACGAGGTAGAAGGCCTGCTCAGGCACGTCGTCGTATTCGCCGTTCGCGATGGCCTTGAAGCCCTTTATGGTGTCCTTAACGCCGACGAACTTGCCGGGCATGCCGGTGAACTGCTCTGCGACGAAGAAGGGCTGCGAGAGGAACCTCTGGATCTTCCTGGCCCTGGAGACGACCAGCTTGTCCTCTTCCGAGAGCTCGTCCATGCCGAGGATGGCGATGATGTCCTGGAGGTCCTTGTACTTCTGGAGTATGGCCTGTACCTGACGCGCGCAGCCGTAGTGCTCGTCTCCTACGATCTGCGGGTCGAGGATCCTTGAAGTCGAGTCGAGCGGGTCGACGGCCGGGTAGATGCCGAGCTCGGCTATCTGCCTGGAAAGAACCGTAGTGGCGTCAAGATGCGCGAACGTGGTCGCAGGCGCCGGGTCCGTAAGGTCGTCAGCAGGGACGTATATGGCCTGGACCGAGGTGATGGAGCCCTTCACGGTAGAGGTGATCCTCTCCTGAAGGCCGCCCACGTCGGTTCCGAGGGTCGGCTGGTAGCCGACGGCGGAAGGTATACGGCCGAGGAGCGCGGAGACTTCGGCGTTCGCCTGAACGAACCTGAATATGTTGTCGACGAACAGGAGAACGTCCTGGTTCTCCTCGTCCCTGAAGTACTCAGCCATCGTGAGAGCGGTGAGGGCGACCCTCGCCCTGGCTCCCGGGGGCTCGTTCATCTGGCCGTAGACAAGGGCGGTCTTGTTGATAACGCCCGATTCCTTCATCTCTTCCCAGAGGTCGTTTCCTTCCCTCGTCCTCTCGCCGACTCCGCCGAAGACGGAGAAGCCGCCGTGCTGCATGGCGACGTTGTTGATGAGTTCCATGATGAGAACCGTTTTGCCGACGCCCGCGCCGCCGAACAGGCCTATCTTGCCGCCCTTCAGGTACGGGGTAAGGAGGTCGACGACCTTGATGCCGGTCTCGAAGACTTCCATCTTGGTCGACTGCTGGTCGAAGGTCGGGGCCGCGCGGTGTATCTGGTAGCTCTTCTCGGTAGTAACGGGGCCCATCTCGTCGACCGGCTCGCCGATGACGTTCAGGATCCTTCCGAGGACGTTCTTTCCGACGGGTACGGTTATTCCAGCGCCCGTGTCCATCGCCTCAGTGCCCCTTACGAGGCCTTCGCTTGAATCCATCGCTATGCAGCGGACCGTGTTCTCGCCGAGGTGCTGGGCGACCTCGACGACCAGGTTCCACTTCTCGCCGTTGATGGACGGGTTGGTGAGCTTTACGGCGTTATATATGGCAGGGAGTTTCCCGGGGGGGAACTCGATATCGAGCACAGGGCCGATTACCTGTGTGACTTTGCCGATGTTCATCTCAGACATTTCAGGAAGCCTCCTTAAAGCGTTATCTTGTCCGGTTTTATTAGTTAATTGCTCTTTTTTTCCGATTTCTTTGTCAGGACGTAAATAAAAATGCTCACATACTGTTCATGTATGCTCCGCTTTTTATTTCCGTCCTCCTCGACCTCGGGAAAAATATCTTACCGGCATCTGTTTAGATGAGCCGATGTGAAAAACTTATTTCAGCGCCTCGGCGCCGCCTATGATCTCCATGAGTTCCCTGGTGATGGCGGCCTGACGGAGCCTGTTGTACACGAGCGTGAGCCCGCCTATCATCTGGCCGGCGTTCTTCGAGGCCGAATCCATGGAGGTCATCCTCGCGCCGTGCTCGCTGGCCGAGGTCTCCAGGAGCGCCCTGAAGGCCTGCACTTCGACGTACTTTGGCAAAAGGCTCGCCAGCACCGCGCCTTCTGAGGGCTCGTAAAGGTACTCTCCCTGTCCGCCGTCTTCCTTCTTCTCAGTGCTGCCAGGGGCAGTCACCGGCAGAAGCTTCTGGGTGACGGGCGTCTGCGTCATCGCGCTCTTGAACTCGCTGAAGATGATGTGCACTTCGTCGAGCTCGCCGTTCATGTAGGCGCCGACGACATCGTTGGCTATCTCCACGGCCGCGCCGTAGCCCGGCCTGCCGCCGCCGATGACGCGGGCGTTCAATATCTTGAAGCTGCGCCTCTTGAAGTACTCGGCGCCGCGCTTGCCCACGAGGTAAAGGCTTATCTCGGAGGAGCTGTTCTCCCTTATGAACCTCTCGGCCGTGCGCAGGAGCTGCGAGTTGAACCCGCCGCAAAGGCCCCTGTCGGACGTGTAGAGCACGAGACCTATCTTGGCGCTGCCCCTGTTCTCAAGGAGGGGGTGGCTGTCGGAAGAGGCTTTGGACGCCAGAGAGCCTATGAGCTCGAGCATCTTCTCGGCATAAGGCCTCGCGGCCGTTATCTCGTCCTGGGCTCTCTTGAGCTTTGCCGCCGAGACCATCTTCATGGCCTTTGTGATCTGGCGGGTGTTCTTGACCGACTTTATTCTTCTTTTTATATCTTTAAGACTTGCCATGTCTTGAAGCCACCTTTAAATGGTTTGAAAAATTATTCTTTTTTCTGAGATCTTTCGTCGGGCAGGAAATAAAGACGCTCACATACGGTCATGTACGCTGCGCTTTTTATCTCGCCCTTCCTCGACCTCGGAAGAAGTAACGATTTTTGGTCCGCTAACCTGTTCTTGCCTTAGGCTACGAACAGACCCTTGAAGTCCTCGAGGGCCTTCTTGAGCTTGCCCTTGACGGTGTCGTCGATGGCCTTCTTCTCTTGGAGGTCCGTGAGTATGTCAGCGTGCCTGGACTCGATGAAGGTCATGAGCTCTTCCTCGTACTTCTTCAATGCGGCCACGGGGTACGCGTCTACATAGCCGTTAGTGGCGGCGTAGATGATGAGGACCTGCTTTTCGACGGACATGGGCTTGTACTGGCCCTGCTTCAATATCTCGACGAGCCTCTGGCCCCTGTTGAGCTGCTTCTGGGTTGCCGGGTCGAGGTCGGAACCGAACTGCGCGAACGCCGCGAGCTCCCTGTACTGCGCGAGCTCGAGCTTCAATGTGCCTGCGACCGACTTCATGGCCTTTATCTGCGCCGAGCCGCCGACCCTGGAGACCGAAAGTCCAACGTTGATGGCAGGCCTTACGCCCGAGTAAAAGAGGTCGGTCTCAAGGAATATCTGTCCGTCGGTGATCGATATGACGTTTGTCGGGATGTACGCGGAAACGTCTCCTGCCTGCGTCTCGATGACCGGCAGGGCGGTCAATGAACCGCCGCCGAGCTTGTCGGAGAGCTTTGCCGCCCTCTCCAGGAGCCTTGAGTGGAGGAAGAAGACGTCTCCAGGGTAGGCTTCACGGCCCGGAGGCCTTCTGAGGAGCAATGAAAGCTGCCTGTATGCCACGGCGTGCTTTGAAAGGTCGTCGTAGATTATGAGGGCGTGCATGCCGTTGTCCCTGAAGTACTCGCCCATGGCGCAGCCTGAGTAGGGGGCGAGGAACTGCAAGGGAGCAGGGGAGCTCGCGGTGGCGGCAACGACGATGGTGTATTCCATCGCGCCGAATGCTTTGAGCTTTTCGACTATCTGGGAGACGGTCGACTGCTTCTGGCCGATGGCGACGTAGATGCAGAAGACGTTCTGTCCCTTCTGGTTTATGATGGTGTCGAGGGCGACGGCGGTCTTTCCGGTCTGACGGTCGCCGATGATGAGCTCCCTCTGGCCTTTTCCGATGGGAACCATGCCGTCGATGGCCTTGATTCCGGTCTGGAGGGGCTCTTTAACGGACTTCCTGGCGACTATGCCGGGGGCCTTGATCTCGACCCTTCTGGACTCGGTCGATTCGATGGGGCCCCTGTCGTCGATGGGCTGTCCGAGCGCGTTTACGACCCTGCCGAGGAGGCCCTTGCCGACGGGGACTTCGACAATCTTGCCGGTCCTCTTGACGGTGTCGCCTTCCTTGATGGTGTGGTCAGAGCCGAGGATGGCGGCTCCGACGTTGTCCTCTTCGAGGTTCAATACCATTCCGTAAAGGTTGCCGGGGAACTCGAGGAGCTCTCCAGCCATGGCCTTCTCAAGGCCGTAGATCCTTGCGATACCGTCGCCGACAGAGATGACCGTGCCGACTTCCTGTATGTCTATCTCCTTCTCAAAGCCCTTTATCTGGGTCTTAATGAGCTGGCTTATCTCTTCTACTTTTATCATCGTTAAACCACCCCTTCGATTATTTTCTCTCTCATGAGTTCGAGCTGCGTCTTAAGGCTTCCGTCCAGGATAGTGTTGTCTATCCGAAGCACAAGCCCTCCGAGAAGGGATGGGTTGTGCCTGTAGGTCAATATCACTTCCTTGCCAGTGAGGCCGGAGAGCTTGGTCTTTATCTCGTCCGTGAGAGGCCCGGGAAGCTCCATAGGCGCCTCTATCGAGGCCCTGAGCCTTCCGGCGAGCCCGTCTTCGAGCCTGGAGTAGGCTTCGACCACCTCTTCGAGGAAGCGGATGTTCCGGGTCTCGACGAGTATGGTCATGAGCTTTGCCACGTGCTTTGAAAGCCCGATGGAGGCGGAGACCTTTTCCATGAGGCTCTTTCTTTCCTCGAGCTTGTGCATGGGATTCAGGAGGACCTTCATGAGGTCGGGGCTCCCCTTGAACACCGCAAGGACGCTCCTCAATTCCTTGCCGTAGGCCTCGTAGGCTTTTTCTTCCTGGCCTATTTCGATGATGGCCTTGGCGAATCTCTTTGCAACCGAACTCTTCATCAGTTAAGCCTCAGGTTGTTAAGGTATCCTTTTACGAGCCTCTCCTGGTCAGCGGGCGAGAGCTCCTTTTTCAATATGTCTTCCGCAAGCTGGACAGCGAGCCTGGCGGCTTCTTCCCTTATCTCTATCCTGGCCTTCTTTATCTCCTGCTCCGCGGCAAGCTTCGCCTGCGCCTTCAGGGCCTCCGCAGACTTCGCGGCCTCGGCGATTACGCGGGCCTTTTCGGCTTCGCCCTCGAGCTTCAATTCGTTGTGTATCTCGGAGACCTTGCTGTCCAGGAGCGAGAGCTTCGCCCTGTACTCTGCGGCGTTCCTGTCGGCGGCGTCCTTGGCCTTCTGAGCCTCTTCAATGGCGTTCTGGATGTCCGAGCCGCGTTTTTTAAGGAGGCCGCTTATCGCCTTCGTCCAAACGAGGTAGACGCCGATGGCGAGGATTACGAAGTTTATTATCTTCCAGGTCATGCCGGAATCGCCGTGTCCGCCCTCAGAGGAGGCGAAAGCGAGCGAGGGCGCGAGGAGGCCCATTATAAGGAAGCCTACGACGTTCCTCTCGAGCACCTTGCCTGCTATGTCCTTTGCAAGGGTCCTGGCTTCGGTTCCGAGACCGGACAGAGCGCTCTTCTTGCTCGCCTCGATTTCGTGCCTTATTATGGTAAGTTCCTTATTTGCCTCGGTGCGCGCGGCTTCCAGGGTGGCCTTTTCCTTCTCTATGCCTTCCTGTCTTATTCTGGCGCGCTCTTCGTTGCCCTTGACGGCCGCTTCCTTGAGCTTTTTCTCGTAGGCGGCTATGCCTTCGGAAATTTCCTTGTCAGTCTGGGCGGCCTTCTTGATGGAGCCCTCAATTTTTTCTTCCCTTTCCTTGAGGATGCGCTGGACCGGCTTGTAAAGGAACTGGTTTAAGACCAGAAGGAGGAAGAAAAAACCGATTATCTGGATGAGAAGTGTATAGTCGATAGATATCATTTTTCAGTCAAGTCCCTGTTTTTTTTACACTACACCCCTTCGGCGCGCCCTCTTTTCCAAATGCGCGTCCCGTAAAGGGGTTCTTCGAGGTTTATAGGGGTTTGTTTGAGGTCTTAAACCTAAAACAGACTATTGCTATCATATGCCAAAGTTGGTTGTCAAGCTATTTATCCTCAGCGAAGGGCTGGCATCGGAGGGCATGACTATAAAGGAATGCAGAATGGGGCCGGAACGGGGGCAGGGGGGCTTCAGCCCCCCTGCATGGGTTTACGGACGGCGTTGTGCCCCGATGTTTCAGGGAGTTTTCAAGGCACGACAGTGTCGTTCGTCACGGAGTCCCGGTCGTCGTCGAATATGCCGTTGTCGAGCGAGGAAGGGGTCTCAGGCCCGATGGCGAACTCGTCTTCGCCGTTCAGTATTGACGGGGTCTCCCCGAGGATGCTGCCGCGGTCGTCGATGAATATGCTGTCCCTATTGCCCGTAAGCGTGTTGTCGCGCGTATCGAAGGCGCTGCCCTGGTCAAGGCCGGTGGTGCCGTCGAACCGGCCGGTGATGTTCGTGTTGTCCTGGCGGAAATCCGGCACGCTGCCTGCCGGGGGCATCTGAGTCGTCGACGGAAACTGCGTGCTTGGTGGAAACTGCGTGCTTGGCGGAAACTGCGTGCTTGGCGGAAACTGCGTGACCGGAGGCAGCGGCTGCGTCGGCTGCAGGGGCGGTTGCGTGGACTGTAAGGGCGGTTGAGTAGACTGCAAAGGCGGCTGTGTCGATTGCAACGGCGGTTGCGTAGTCGGAGAAGGAAGCTGCGTCGTGCCAGGGATGTTAGGCGTGGTGCCAGGGATATTCGGGGTTGTGCCGGGTATGTTAGGTGTGGTGCCAGGTATTGTCCCTGTCGTGCCGGGGATGTTTTGTGTTGTGCCGGGTGTCGTACCGGCAGTGCCCGGGGTCGTCCCGGCAGTCGGGCCTCCCGTGACCTGGGCAAAGCCGTTCACGGAAAGGGCAAAGATGAAAAAAAAGGTGAAGAGCGCCTGTATGATCATGATAGTCCCTCCTTTAATGGGCCTATCTTAAGTATGCCAGCCCTTCAGCCGGTTTCATCATCACTCAGCGTCCCATGCGGCTCCGCATCGATAGCTCCTGCTGGCGCGTAATGAGGAAGTCCAGCCTGTTGGAGAGGTTCTCGAGCCTTTCCCTGTCTGAGGGTTCAAGGTCCCCGGCCTGTCTCATGACGTTGACCATGTCACGGAGTATCATCAGCGTCTCTTGCGTCATCTGCTGGCGTTCGAGATCAGCGAACGGGTCAGGAGCGGGGAACCTCTGGTCAGGGAACCTTTGTTCCGGAAATTGTACGGGTACAGCCGCGCCAGCCAGGGCAGGGGCTGAAAGCGAGAGCGCAAGGTATAAAAACAGCGGAAGTCTTTTCATCCGCATCCCTCCTTCCTATTTAATGATTATAGCAGGCATTAGGAGGAACAAAGGTCAGTCCTTGAGCTCCCTTCCTTTCCATATGGCGTAGACGGCCGGCAGCACGAGGAGCTCGAGGAGCCCGGAGGTGAACATGCCTCCGACCATCGGCGCGGCAATCTTTTTCATCACGTCCGCCCCCGTGCCCATGCTCCACATTATCGGCAGCAGGCCGAAGATTATCGCCGTGACGGTCATGACCTTCGGCCGCACCCTGAGGACCGTTCCTTCCATTATCGCCTCGTTGAGGTCGGCTTTCGTGTTGAGTCTGCCCTCGGCTTTGCGCTTGGCCCAGGCCTGGTCCAGGTATATGAGCATCACTATGCCCATCTCGGCATCGAGCCCGGCTAGGGCGATGAACCCGACGGCCACTCCTATTGAAAGGTTGTAGCCGAGGATGTACAGGAGCCACGCCGCGCCAATCAAAGAGAACGGAATGGCGAGCAGGATTATGAGGCATTCCGTTATCGACTTGAAGTTGAGGTAAAGGAGTAGGAATATTATGGCGAGCGTCAGGGGCACGATGACCTTGAGCCTGGCGTAGGCCCTCTCCATGTACTCGTACTGGCCGCTCCACGAGGCGTAGTAGCCGGGCGGGAACTTCACGTCCTTTTCCACGGCCGCCTTTGCCTCGGCCACGTATCCGCCTATGTCAGTGTCCCTCACGTCGATGAAAATCCACGTGGTGAGGAGGGCGTTTTCAGTGCGCACCGCTGGAGGGCCCATCTTTACCTGTATGTCGGCGACCTGCGAAAGAGGGATATTGACGCCGCTCATGGCAGGCACGAGCACGCGCTTGAGCTTGTCTATGTCGTCACGGAGCTCCCTCTGGTAGCGGACGTTCACCGGGTAGCGCTCGAGCCCCTCGACGGTCGTGGTGACGTTCTCGCCGCCTATGGCGGTCATGACTACCGACTGCACCTCCTCTACCTTGAGGCCGAACCTTGCTGCCTCCTCGCGCTTTATGCTTATGTCGAGGTAGTAGCCGCCGCCAATCCTTTCCGCGTAGGCGCTCGCTGTCCCCGGCACTTTCTTGACCGCCGTCTCGACTTCAAGGGCTACCTTCTCGAGCTCTTCGAGGTCCTTGCCGAATACCTTTATCCCAACCGGCGTCCTTATGCCGGTGGAGAGCATGTCGGTCCTGGCCTTGATTGGCATTGTCCACGCGCCCGTTACGCCCGGCATCGAGAGGGCTTCGTCCATCTCTTTCACGAGAGCTTCCATCGTCATGCCAGGACGCCACTGCTCTTTTGGCTTAAGGTTGATGACCGTTTCGAACATCTCAAAGGGGGCCGGGTCTGTGGCCGTGAGGGCCCTTCCGGCCTTGCCGAAGACGCTTTCGACCTCGGGGAAGCCCTTGATTATCCTGTCCTGCGTCTGCAGGAGCTCAGCCGTTTTCGTGACAGATATGCCCGGGAGCGTCACCGGCATGTAAAGGAGAGTCCCTTCGTTGAGGGCGGGCATGAACTCGCTGCCGAGCCTCGTGACCGGGTATATCGTGACGGCGAGGGCCGCAAGCGCGATGAGTATCGTCGCTTTCCTGTGCCTCAAGACCTTCTCTATGGCGGGCCTGTAAAGCCAGACCAGAGTCCTTGTTATCGGGTTTTTCTCCTCGGGCTGGATTTTCCCCTTGATGAAAAAGCCCATGAGGACAGGCACGAGGGTGATTGAAAGGAGGGCGGCGGCCGCCATCGCGAAGGTCTTGGTGTAGGCGAGCGGCTTGAAGAGCCTTCCTTCCTGCGCTTCTAGCGTGAATATCGGCATGAAAGATACGGTAATGATGAGGAGGGAGAAGAAAAGCGGGGGGCCCACTTCCTTGGCGGCCCTGCCGATGACCTCCCAGCGGTCTGTTTCGCCACCAGACCTCTCGAGGTGCTTGTGGCCGTTCTCGACCATGATTATCGCGCCGTCTATCATCGCGCCTATCGCGATGGCAATGCCGCCGAGGCTCATGATATTGGCATTTATGCCCATCATGTACATGACTATGAATGATACGAGTATGCCGACGGGCAGCATTATTATGGCAACGAGCGACGACCTGAAGTGAAGGAGGAAGATGACGCAGACGATCGATACGAGGATGGACTCTTCGACGAGCTTCGTCTTTAGAGTATCTATGGCGTCGTATATGAGGCCGCTCCTGTCGTAGACGGCACGTATTTTGACGCCGGGCGGCAGGCCCGCTTCTATCTCTGAAAGCTTCGCCTTGACGCCGTTTATGACCTCGAGCGCGTTCTCCCCGAAGCGCATGACGACGATGCCGCCGACGGCCTCGCCCTCTCCGTTGAGCTCGGCTATGCCCCTTCTTTCGTCGGGGCCTACTTCGACCCTCGCCACGTCCCTTATCCTCACGGGCGTGCCCGTGCGGTCGGCCTTCAACACGATGTTCTCGATGTCAGGGACGCTCTTTATGTAACCGAGCCCCCGCACCATGTACTCGCGCTCGGCCATCTCCACGACCCGCCCGCCTACGTCCGTGTTGCTCATCTGCAGGGATTTTACGACCTCGCCGATCGACACTCCGTGGGTGACGAGCCTGTTCGGGTCGATGTTAACCTGGTACTGCTTCACGAACCCGCCGACCGAGGCGACCTCCGACACTCCAGGCACTGACGTGAGCTGGTAGCGGATGAACCAGTCCTGTATTGAGCGGAGCTCGGCGAGGCTCATGTTCGCGCCCTCTACGACGTACTCGTAGACCCAGCCGACGCCTGTGGCGTCGGGGCCGAGAGTGGGGGAAACTCCCTGTGGGAGCTTGCCGGAGGCGAAGTTCAGGTACTCCAACACCCTCGAGCGGGCCCAGTAGATGTCGGTCCCGTCCTCGAAGATGACGTACACGAAAGATACGCCGAAAAAGGAGTAGCCCCTCACGACCTTTGCCTTTGGGACCGAGAGCATGGCGGTCGTCAGTGGGTATGTCACCTGGTCTTCTACAACCTGCGGGGCCTGTCCGGGGTATTCGGTGAAGATTATGACCTGCGCGTCAGACAGGTCGGGAATGGCGTCAATCGAGGTGTTGTAGACGGCCCATACGCCCCAGCCGGTTATGAAGAGGGCCGCGAGGATTACGGCGAAGCGGTTCTTTATGGAAAGCTCTATTATCTTCCTGAGCATCAGTGCCTGTGCTCCGTTGCAGGAGCCTCCTGAGGCTTGCCCTCTTCTTCAGAACGGGGGCTGCCCATCGAGCTTACTGCCGCCTTGAGGTTGCTTTCGGAGTCGACGAGGAAGTTCGCCGAGGTCACTACCCAGTCCCCTTCGGCAAGCCCATCGAGGACTTCCCACGCTTCGGCCCCCTTTGCCCCAGCTCTTATCTCCCTGGGCTCGAACGTGCCGTCGCGCCTGTCCACTATGACCAGCCTTCTTGTGCCAGTGTCTATGACGGCCGAATCAGGGACGATGAGCGCGCCTTTGGCAACAGGAGCCTCAAGCTCGACGTTGAGGTACATGCCTAATTTGAGCCTGTGGCCGCTGTTGTCAAGGGAGAACCTGACCTTGGCGGTCCTCGATTCCGCTGTGGCCTCTTCCGGGGCGTACCTTATGGAGCCCAGGTGGGTGTATATGTGCTCTATCGTGCCGATGTGCCTGTCAGACGGTGAGTACGACGGCGTCAACACTGCCTTCTGCCCTTTTTTTATGTACGGCATCTCGTATTCGTAGACTTCCCCGTAGACCCAGACGCGGGAGTGGTCGATTATCTTGAAGAGCTCTTCTCCCGCTTCTATCTTCTGCCCTTCGACGACCTTCTTTTCAGTCACAGAGCCAGCAACAGGCGAGCGTATAGCGAGAGTCCTTGAGGGCGTTTCTCGTTTCTTCAGTTTTTCTATCTGGTCGTCCGAGATGTCCCAGTACTTGAGCCTCTGGCGGGCGGCATCGACGAGGGCCTTCGCGCCGCTCCCGGCCTCAGCGTACGGGCTGTCTTTCACCTTTTCGTAGCTTTCAAGCGCCAGCAGATACTCCTGCTGGGCGGAGATGAGCTCCGGGCTGTACAGCTCAAGGAGCTTCTCCCCGTTGGAGACCATCTCGTCGGTCCTGTTGACGTAAAGTTTTTCTATCCAGCCGGGGACCTTCGCGGTAATGACGTGCACGCGGTCTTCGACCGGCTCGACCCTGCCGACGGTCCTTATTGTGCGCTTGAGGTCGCCTCTTGTGACCTGGGCCGACTTCACCCCGATTTTCTGTATCCTCTCCGGGGTGATCCTCACCGTGCCTTGAGGCGTGCCGGGGGCCGCCGCCTCGTCTTCGTAGACTGGCACGTAGTCCATGCCCATCTGGTCTTTCATCGGCACCGGGGAGGTCACTTGCGGGTCCATGGGGTTCCTGTAGAAAAGGACCTTGCGCTCAGCCTCGGCTGCGGGCTTCGGGGCCGGGCTTTCCATGCCTGCATACCAGACGATTACCCCTCCGGCCAGAAGGCCTATCAACATCATTAAAACGCCCGTCATTTTTTTCATGTCGATTAAAAACCTTTCCGCTTATTCCTTTTGTGCCGTTGAAAGCTCGACGCCGGAGGCGCGCTCCAAATTGGCGAGCCTCCTGTTGTATTCGAAGAGGGCTTTCAAATAGTCGGTGCGTGTCTTCCTGAGGTCGCGTTCGGTCTCGAGCAGCATGAGAAGGTCTATGCGCCCCGTCCTGTAGTTCCGGAGGGCCGACTCGTAAGACAGCTCGGCCTGCGGCACCAGCGACGTCTCGAAGAGCTCCATCTGCCTCAAGGAGGCCTCTACCTCTATGGACGCGCTTTTGACTTCCAGGGCCTTCCTGTTCTTTCCGGCCTTGAGGCGCGCGTGCGCTTGTCTGGCCTTTGCTTTCGCGCCCTCAGAGAGGCTTTCGTACTTCCCCCGCCATATCGGTATGTTGACCTGGAACATCAAATCGTAACTGTCGAAACTGCCGTCGCGCTGTATCGGCGCGACGCCGACCATGAAGTCAGGGTAGTAGTTTTTGTCCGCAAGCCTGGCCCCGAGCTCGCTGCCCTCCGTGTCCGCTTTCAGCATGGCTATATCCGGCGTCGATTCGACCGCGCCTTTCATGAGCTCTTCAGCGTCGAACGAGACCCGCCCCTTAGGCAGTTCGGCATTGCCGCCAAGCTCCTCGGACTGGTCCATGTTGACGAGAGACTTTATCCCGGCTGCGGCCGCTTCCCTTCTGGCTTCGAGCATTATGAGCTCGTCGGTGAGCATCGCCTGTTCGACGTTGAGCTTTATGACGTCCTGCTGCGTCACCTGGCCCGTCGAGTACATCGTACCCGCTATGTCGGCGGCAGTTGAAAGGAGGTCTTTTATATCCTTCGTTATGCGTATCGATTCGTCTATGAAGGCGTACTCGAAGTACGCCTCCTTTACCATCGCCGTCAGTTCGAGCTCGGCCGAGCTTATGGCAGCCCTCGCGCCAGCGGCTTCCTTGTTGGCCATCTGTTCTTTGAGCGAGCGCTTTCCGGGGAACGGGAACATCTGGCTGAGCGTGTACCTCGTCATCATCGCGTTGCCAGGGCCGGCCTCGAGCGGGCGTTTCGTCGAGAGGTCTTCGAGCTCGATTTTCAAGGTGGGGTCGTCGAGGCTGCCTTCGGCCCTGGCAATGGCCTCGGCTGAAAAAGCTTCCTCGCGCAGTGCCGCGAGCTCGGGGTTGGTCTTCCTCGCCCGTTCGAGGAGCTCTTCCAGGACGAGCCTGTCCGCCGAAAGGGATAGGGCAGGGCTGGAAAATGCAGTTATCAGAGCTGCCGCGGCGGCCGCAAGTGCGATTCTACCCCGCATTGGTCTCTCCTCAAGGTATGTTATGGGTGAACTCGAGCCTTATTGACCTGCCGGAAGATTCTATCGATATGTCGAAACTATATCTGCCCGGTCTGGACATGTCCAGCGAGTTCATGAACGAATACGCCTCTCCCATCTTCATCCCGAGGAGGTCTTTTTCCACCTTCCTTCCGTCCGGGAAAGTGACGCTCGCCCGGACCTTCGCGTCGGTTATCTCTTTTCCGCTGGGGAGCTCGCTGAGAAAGAGGTCGACCATTTTTTTGGCCGGGTCGGTCTTGAGGACCCCTTTGACTCCGCCGGATGATTTTACCGAGGTCTCGGCTGAGACGATCGACGCGTAGAACCCAAGCGTGAAGACTATCAGAAAGAGAACCGTTACTTTTTTCATTGTCCCTCCTTCTACATACTGTAGAAAAGTTTGGCAAAAAAAATCAATGCTTGTGGCTGTGTTTTGCCGAGCAGTGTTCCCTGCACCCCTCGACCATGTCAGCGTGCGTCTCGCATTTGTCCAGCGTGCACTCGTGCGCCTTTGCACCGGCGTAGAAAGGCATTGAAAGAGAGAGCAAAATGGCCGCGAAAATGGCCGCGCTTATGACCGCCGCCCTTGCCGGGACCCTGAAGGAGGCCTGCTTTCCTTCGAGCAGCCTCCTTACCCTGCCTGTGACCTGTTCCGTGTTGTCGGCCAGCGCCGCGTGGAGAGCCCCATTCCTTGCGACCTTTATCATCGCAGAAGCGAGGCTTATTGGCCCGCCCGGTGCGTCTGCTGCCTTGTCGTCTGCTTCATGCTCTTTTTTGAGGCGCGCGAAAAAGGCCAGGTGACTTACAGCGGGCAGAT
This sequence comes from uncultured bacterium, assembly GCA_905339405.1. GTDB lineage: Bacteria > Desulfobacterota > GWC2-55-46 > GWC2-55-46 > GWC2-55-46 > GWA2-54-12. Next base: position 102,000 of record CAJPGC010000014.1, read on the forward strand.
AGAAAAAGACGTCCTTCGCGAAGCCGATGAGGAGGAACCTCAACGGGTCAAAGCCCTTCTTGTGCTTCAGTTCATGGAGGAAGACCGCCCGGAGTTCGTCCTTTTCAAGGCCGTTGAGGAGCCCGGTGGAGATGTATATACGGGGGCGCAGCAAGCCGCAGGTAAAAGCAGTCTTGACCCTGTCGTCTTTTATAAGGGCTATCTCTCCCCTCATTTTCACGGGCAGAGAGGAGACGGCCTTTCTGGCCTTGACGATGTTGCTTGCGGCCCTGAAAGGGGCGTAGATGAGCCCGGAGGCCACGAGGAGTGCCCCAGACCATATGAAAAAGAGTTTGGCGAGGGAAGCCAGCTCGACGCAGCGCACGAGAAGAGACTGGCAGGCTTCAAGAGCGCCGGATGTAAGTGACAAAACGCCGGGGAAGGCGAAGGCAGCCCAGGCTGCCGAGATGACGATGAAAGAGAGAAGGAGGGCGCTTAGAGTCATTTTTTGCCCTCCGTTGAGCCGCCAAGCTCCTTTTTCTTGCTCTCGATGAGCTCCGAGAGCCGTTCCAGCTCGCCGGGGTCTGTGTCGGCGAGAGCGTCCACCAGAGAAGCGCAAAGCCCGCTGGCCGAGATGCCGAGTATGCCCTTGAAGACGTCCTCGGAGATTGTCCTGGCGAACTCTTCCCTTGAGAAGGCGGGGGAAAAGGCGATGAGCCCGGCCCCTTTTTGCTTTGCGACCAGCCCCTTTTTGGCGAGCCTTTCCAGAACGGTGAGGACGGTCGTGAGCGCTATCTCCCTGCCTGATTTGATGCCGGAGAAGACGTCCCTTCCGGATGAGGCGCCCGAAGCCCAGAGGAACTCCATTACATCCTGCTCGAGCGGGCCCAGGGGGCTGCCGTATGTCTCAATCCTTGATTTTCTCGCCATAGGCCTCTTCAAAAGTACAAACCCATATTATTCGACATTATGTAGAAAGTCAAGCGGAATTCCTTGCTTATGCCTCTTCTTTACTGTACATTGATAAAATCGCGAATTCCTTCATTTCGGAGCTTCTTTGGGTTTCTTTATAACTTTCGAAGGGATAGAGGGGTGCGGCAAGTCGACCCAGCTTGGGCTCCTTAAAGCCCACCTTGAAAAAAAGGGCAGGCCGGTCTTGAGCGTTCGGGAGCCGGGCGGCACGCTTCTCGGGGAAGCCGTGAGGTCGGTCCTCCTGAGCGGTACCGAAGAAGGGGTCGACCCCTGGGCCGAGCTTTTTTTATATGAGGCCTGCCGGGCGCAGCTCGTCTCGAAGGTCATAAGGCCGGCCCTTGCCGCCGGGAAGGTCGTCGTCTCCGACAGGTTCTACGATTCGACTCTAGCCTACCAGGGTTTCGGCAGGGGGCTGGACGCTTCCAAAATCGAAAGCCTCAACGAGCTCGCAACCGGAGGCCTTGTCCCCGACGTGACGATACTTGTCGACTGCCCCGAAGAGGTCGGGCTTCACCGTGCCTGGTCGCGGATAAACGCCTCGGCTGGCGCGAGGGAAGACCGTTTCGAGAAAGAGGCCCTCGATTTTCACAGGCGCGTGCGCCAGGGTTTTCTGGAGATAGCGAAGACTTCCGCGAGGGTCAAAGTGGTCGACGGCTCCCGTGAAATCTCTACGGTTCACAGGGAGATATGTGATATTATTGAGGGAGTGGCGGGTTAGTTCCTTTTGCCCGGTTGTGTACCCATGAGTTTTGGCGGCATCCTCGGACACGCGAGGGAGATAGAGATATTGAAGGGCGCGGCTTCAAGCGGGCACGTCGCCCATGCCTTTGTTTTCGCGGGCCCTGACGGCATCGGCAAGAAGCTCGTCGCCACGGCCTTTGCCAGGGCGCTCAATTGCCGGGTTTCCCCCGATGACTCGTGCGGGGCTTGCGCGGACTGCTCGATGATGGACAGCTCCGTCCACCCGAACCTCATCGAGGTCTGTCCCGTTGACAAGGACGGGGAGAAAGACCCCGAGGGTCTCATCCGGATAAGCCAGATAAGGGAAGTCCAGAACGCTCTCAGGTTCAGGGTCGACTCCGGCATGAAGGTAGTAATAGTGGACGGAGCGGACAGGCTCGTGCCGCAGGCGGCGAACGCTTTTTTGAAGACGCTCGAGGAGCCGCCGCCCGGGTCGGTCATAATACTCGTGACCTCGAAAGCCTCCGAGCTGCTGGCGACCATACTCTCGAGGTGCCAGAGGATGAACTTCCGTCCACTGCCCGACGAAGCCGTGAAGGGCTTTCTCGTGGAGAACAAGGGGCTTTCCCCGAACGAGGCCGGGGCCGTGGCGCGTCTTTCTGGCGGGTCGATATCCAGGGCCGCCCTCTTCGTTGACGATGGTTCCCTCCAGAAGAGGAAGGAAGTCATAGAGAGGCTTTCATCCATAGGCCCTTCGGATACGGCGGAGGCGCTGAAGTTCGCCGAGGAGCTCTCCAAGACCGACGGGCTCGACGACGTCCTGGAGTTCATAAAGAGCTGGTACAGGGACAGGATAGTGGCTTCTGAGGGAGCTCCCTACCTCATAGCCAACAACGACATGGAAAGGCATCTCAAGGACGCCGGTGTCGGCGAGTTCAACCGGCTCTGTTCATCCTTCTGGGCCGTGGAAGAGGCCAGAAAGGCGATAGCGCCGCCCAGGTACGCGAACAAGCAGCTTACACTCGAGGTCCTGATATTAAAGGTCTCGGGCGCGCATTTCATGTAGCGCTCTGTCGCAAACGAATACAACGAGGTTAAAATAAATGGTACGGGTTGTAGGTGTAAGGTTCAAGAAGGCTTGCAAGGTATACGACTTTGAGGCCGAAGCCCTGGAGCTTAATCCGGGGGATACCGTGATAGTCGAGGTCGAAAGGGGGCTCGGGCTGGGCACCGTCGTGTACACGCCCAGGGAAGTGGACCCGGAAACCCTTACGAGGCCTTTGAAGAAGATAGTTCGCAAGGCCGACCCGGTCGACGTCGAGCGCCAGGGCTTCAACACTGAGCGCGAGATCGAGGCCTTCAGGATATGCAGGGAGAGGATAACGAAGTACAACCTCCCGATGAAGCTCATAAGGGTAGAGTACCTGTTCGACTCCAGCAAGGCCATCTTCTACTTTACTTCTGATACGAGGGTCGACTTCAGGGAGCTCGTAAAGGACCTGGCCGCGACGTTCCACACAAGGATAGAGATGCGGCAAATTGGCGTAAGGGACGAGGCGAAGATGATAGGCGGCCTCGGCCCCTGCGGAAGGGAGCTTTGCTGCTCGGGTTTTCTCGCGGACTTCGAGCCCGTGACCATAAAGATGGCGAAAGAGCAGAACCTCGCCTTGAACCCCGTTAAGATATCCGGCATCTGCGGCCGCCTCATGTGCTGTCTTTCCTATGAGCACGACTTCTACCAGAACGAGCGCAGGAAAGACAGGGAGCGGGAGAAGGAGCAGGCCGCCAGGGGAGAGACCCCCGAGGGGCAGCAGCCCGAGAAGAAGGAGGAGAGGGGCGGCAGGGAGCAAAGAGGCGGCAGAGGCGGACGGGACAGAGGCAGGCCAGGACAGCCCCAGAAGGAGCATGGCTGCGGCGGATGCGGCAAGCATGGGGAGCACGGCGCCCATGGCCACGGCGGCCCTCAAACCAGCGGCGGCGGCCGTCCCGAGAGGCAGCCCGAAAAACAGGGCGATAGGCCTGCGCGCCCCGAAAGACAGGGCAGGGACAGGCAGGGAAGGCCCGAGAGGCAAGGCAGACCCGACAGGCAGGACAGGAAAGACAGAGGCCCGAGACAGGACAGGGGCCCGAGGCAGGGAAGGCCCGAGCAGTCAAAGGGCGGAAAACCCGAGCAGGCCGCGAACGGGCCCGGGCAGGCCGCAAAGCCCGAGCAGCAGGCCAACAGTGAGCAGCCTGCCGTCAAGCCTGAACAGGCAGGCAATACACCTGAAGAGACGAGGCAAGGGGAATAACGGGGAATGCCCAGGGAGAAGAACACTTTCTACGTAACAACGCCGATATATTACGTCAACGACGTGCCGCACATCGGGCACGCTTACACGACAGTTGCCGCCGACTTCCTCGCGAGGTTCTCAAGGCTAAAGGGCTTTGATACCTTTTTTCTTACCGGCACTGACGAGCACGGCCAGAAGGTCGAGAAGGCAGCCGCAACGGCGAACCAGAGCGCCCAGGAGTTCGTCGACAGGGTAGGCGGCCAGTTCAGGGAACTCTGGGGCAAGCTCGGCATATCCAACGACGACTTCATCCGCACCACCGAGGAAAGGCACAAGAAGGCGGTCACTACCCTTTGGAAGACCGTCGCCGAAAAAGGCGACATCTACCTCGGCGAGTACGAAGACTGGTACTGCACGCCGTGTGAGAGCTTCTGGACTGAAAAGCAGCTGGTGGACTCCAGGTGCCCCGACTGCGGCAGGCCCGTGGAAAAGCTCAAGGAGCCGAGCTATTTTTTCAGGCTCTCGAAGTTCGGCCAGCCTCTCCTCGAGCACATCGAGAAAAACCCCGGCTTCATCAAGCCCGACTACAGGCGGAACGAAATCGTGAGCTTCTTAAGGGAAGGCCTCCGCGACCTTTCCGTCTCCCGCACCTCCTTTTCATGGGGCATACCGGTGCCGGGGGACGAAAAGCACGTCATGTACGTCTGGTTCGACGCCCTCACTAACTACCTGACCGCGACAGGCTACCCTGACGACGCCAAACGGAATGAAAAATACTGGCCCGCCGACATACACATAATCGGCAAGGACATACTGAGGTTCCACGCGGTATACTGGCCCGCCTTCCTAATGGCGGCCGGGCTGCCGCTGCCGAAGCAGGTATTCGCCCACGGCTGGTGGACGATAGAGGGTCAGAAGATGAGCAAGTCAAAGGGCAACGTGGTAGACCCCGGGGCGATGGCAGATAAGTACGGCGTTGACGCGTTCAGGTACTTCCTTTTGCGCGAAGTGCCTTTCGGCCTCGACGGGGATTTTTCCGAGAAGGCCTTGAGCGGCAGGATAAACGCCGACCTCGCCAACGACATCGGGAACCTGCTTTCCAGGTCTGTCACGATGATAGAAAAGTACAGGGCCGGGAAGATACCCGCTTACGAGCCTTCAGCCGAACGGGAGGAGCTCGAAGGCAGGGTGAAGTTCCTCCTGGCAGGGCTTCCCGCTGAGTTCGAAAAGTCGATCGGAGAGCTCAACTTCTCAGAGGGCCTCTCGAAGGTCTGGGCCGTCGTGAAGGAACTCAACGCCTACGTCGACAAGTCCTCCCCCTGGAAGGAGAAGGACGACGCCATCCTCTCGACCGTGCTCGCTACCCTCGCCGAAAGCTTGAGGATACTCGCGGTTTACACGTGGCCGGTGATGCCCTCTTCGGCCCAGAAGATATGGGAGAGCCTCGGGCTCGGCAAGAGTATAGGGGGAGTGCGTTTCGACGAGGCCGCAAGCTGGGGCGGTACCCTTACGGGCCTCAAGGTCAACAGGATGCCTCCGCTTTTCCCGAGGCTCCAGTAACCGCATAACACAGGCGAGGGCCGCGTCCGCGCGGTCCCTTTTTTATTTCGGAAGGACACATGGAAAAAGTCTTGTTCATGGACACCCACGCCCACCTTGACGACAAGAGGTTCTCAGGGGACCTCGACGAGGTCGTTGGCAGGGCGAAAGAGGCCGGCCTCAAATCGATAATAACCGTCGGCTGCTGGAAAAAAGAAGGCGGCTTCGCCCCGGTGCTCGACGTCGTTAAAAAATACAGCTCCCTATGGCTCGCTTTGGGCGTCCACCCCCATGAGGCTAAAGACGCCGTCGAAGAGGGCCCCTGGGACGATATAAGAAAGATAGCCAATGAGAAAGGGGCCGACGGGAAAGCAAGGCTCGTCGCCATCGGCGAGACCGGCCTCGACTACCATTACGACCATTCGCCCCGGGAGGCGCAAAAGAAGGTCTTCGCCCGCCAGATAGCGCTGGCAAGGGAGCTGAACCTGCCGGTCATCGTCCATTCGAGGGAAGCCGACAACGACACCATGGAGATATTGAAGGCCGAGGGCGCTTCCGACATTGGCGGCGTATTTCATTGTTTTTCGGGCACGAAGGAGACGGCGAAAGAGGCGCTCGACCTGGGCTTCTATCTCTCCTTCACCGGGGTCGTGACCTTCCCGAAGGCCGAGGCCTTGCGCGAAGTGGTAAAGGCCGTGCCCATCGAGAAGATGCTCATCGAGACCGACTGCCCGTACCTCGCGCCCGCTTCGCGGAGGGGCCAGAGGAACGAGCCTTCGTTCGTCGTGGAGACAGCCGCCGAGATAGCGAAGATAAAGGGTCTCACACTGGAGGACGTTGGCCGCATCACGACCCTCAACGCAGAGGAGCTCTTTGGATTAAGGAATTCAGAGGACAAGGCCCAGATAGCCTATCCGATAAGGAAGTCTCTTTATCTCAACATAACCAACAGGTGCTCGAACCATTGCTCTTTTTGCGCCAAGTTCCAGTCCTATACCGTGAAGGGCCATTACCTGAGGCTCCGCCAGGAGCCGACGTTCGCCGAGGTGATAGCTGCGGTGGGCCCTGACCCGGAGGAGAAGTACGACGAGATTGTCTTTTGCGGATTCGGCGAGCCCCTCATAAGGCTCGACGTCGTAAAGCAGGTAGGCATGCACCTCAAAAGAAGGGGCTGCAAGATAAGGATAGACACCGACGGGCTCGCCAACCTCGTCCACGGCAGGAACGTCCTCCCCGAGCTGATGTTCGTGGATACGATCTCCGTGAGCCTGAACGCGCCTGATTCGGCCACCTACCAGAAGCTCATAAAGACCCCGTTCGGGGACGACGCGTACCCCGCGATACTTTATTTTCTAAGGCAGGCGAAGAAGTTCATCCCGAAGGTCATAGCCTCTGCGGTAGCGGTGCCGGGGCTCGACGTCGAGGCGACGAGGAAGGTCGCCGAGGACGAGCTCGGGGTAAAGTTCAGGGTAAGGGAATACAACACGGTCGGTTAGACGCGGATGAAAGCAATCAAAGACAGGTCAATCCTCCTTCTTATCCTCCTGCCCGTCTGGGTCTTTGCCGTCTTCGGCGTTTTCAAGGCCGAATGGGTCTCGCTCAAGGTGCTGCGGGCCGTCGTGTCCGACCCGGCCCAAAAAGAGGCTTTGACCTTGAGACCCATAGACGCTCTGGCGGTGAATGCCGAGAGAGTCATTCCGCCCGGCTCCAAGCTCTTTTTCTTCGACCCTTACGACGTCGAAAGCCCCCAGGGCGGCTTCTACGCGGGCCGTCTTAGATACCAGCTCTACCAGAGGGAGATGCAGGTAGTTAGCCCCGGGCAGGAGTTCGATTACAGGTCGATGCGGCAGGGGGACTTCGCCCTTTTCATCCGGCCTGATGTGGACAACCAGTTCGAAAAAGACCTTGCGGCCCTGGCCGGAATGAGGGAGCTCTACAGCCATGCCGACGGCAGGGGAACTCAGTCGGTTTACAGGGTCGCGGGGGAAGCGAGATGATTTTCCTCAAGGTCATCCCCGGCGCGCTCCTTTTCTTCTTGTCCGGCCATATCGTCCTGAAGTTCGCCGACAGGAGGGCGGAGGCCGCTTTCGGCCCAGTATCGTACGCGGGCGCCTCGTTCATGCTCGGGCTCGGCGCAATAAGCCTCCAGATGTTTTTCTATTCGCTTCTGTCCATCCCGTTCTCCTCATTTTTGATCTCCGCCCCGTGGATCGCGCTCGGGGCCGCCATGCTTTTTCTTCCGGCTTTCAAAAGGACCGCCTTCAGGACAGACGGGCAAAAGATGGGCTGGCAAGGCTATCTCCTTTTCACAATCATACTCTCGCAGGTGCTCTATTCCTTTGCCTACGCCCTCACCATGCCCTTGAGCGGGTGGGACGCGTGGTTCATTTGGTTCATGAAGGCGAGGGCTTTTTACATGGACGGCTCTGTGAGCGCGGCATTTCTCATTGACCCTGCCTACGTCCAGGACCACCCCGAGTACCCGCTCCTCGTGCCCCTTGCAATCTCATGGATATACACCGCCATAGGGGCGACGCATGAGGAGGCCGGGAAGATAATCTACCCGTTGCAGTTCGCGGCACTTTTATCGATATTCCATTACGGGGTCAGGAAGGTTTCGGGCAGCAGGACGGCCGGGCTTCTTTTCACGGCCCTCCTTTCCTTGACGCCGCTCCTTCTTTTACACGGCGCGGGCTTTCCTGTCCAGGTAGACCCGTCTTTCAGGGTCAAGGACTTCACAGGCTACGCCGACCTCGCTCTTTCGGCCTATTTCCTTGCCGCGGGTCTTTTCATCTTCCTGTACGCCCGCGAGGGAAGGGCCTCGTTCGCTTTTCTGGCCTCTGTAGCGCTGGCGATGGGCGCATGGACGAAAAACGAGGGGCTCACCTTCGCGCTCCTCGGTTTCATGGCGCTTGCGGCAACGGCCCTCATCAGGGAAAAAAGGGACTTCAGGACCCTCGCGCTGGCCCTTGTGCCGCTCGCGCTCTTCATACTCCCGTGGTCTGTCTACAAGGCGGCTCACGGGCTTGGCAGCGAGTACGTGGAGAACATGGGGCCGGCGGTCTTCTTTTCGAACCTCAAAAGGCTCGGCCAGATAGTGCCGTACATGGCTGGCTTCATGTTCTTGAAACCCGGCGTAACTGGCCTTGTCTGGTGGGCCTGGGTGATAACCGCCATATTGGGGTTGAGGACGGCCTTGAGCGCCAGGACGGTCCTCCTGCAGGGCCTCATACTCGGCCAGCTCGCGATATATGTTTTTGTCTACGTCATAACGCCGGTAGACCTTAAATGGCACCTGGGTACGTCCCTTGACAGGCTCGTCCTGCACATGGTCCCATTGGCGATGTTCGCCGCCGCCGTGACCCTTACGAGGATTTCGGGCCTTAAGGGCAACGGGGAGAGACGATGAACATGAAAAAAACTCTCGCGGCAATAGCTTTCTTTTTCTTTTTCTGGTTCGGCCTTCTTTTCCTTTCAGGCTCCCTGACGTCCGGGTTCCATTTTACCGACGACCACCAGATAATATCCTTCTCAAAGACGCTCGAGAGCGCCGGGGCAATAGAGACCGCCCTCGACTGGGTTGAGCGTGACGTCAGGAGCATCGGGCGTTTTCTTCCGGTCTACTATGTCCACAGGCTCCTTCAGATAAAGGCTTTTGGGACCGAATTCCTCTACTGGGGGCTCTATGACGGGCTTCTGGCCTGGCTCTCCTCGTCTTTGATGGCAACGTTCATGCTCATTGCGGGCTTCTCACTTTTAGAGGCGCTCATCTTCCCGTGTCTTCTGTTCCTCGGCTTTCAGGCTGGCATATGGTGGAGGTTCGGCACAGCCGAGACCATAGCCATGGTCATCCTCGGCGCGGCGCTCGCGGCCTCAGCCGCCTCCGCGAGGAAAAAAAGCCTTGCCCTCGATATCCTGTTCATTGCCGCCGGGGTCCTTTTGATGCTCACGAAGGAGACCTTCATCCTGTTCATCCCGGCTCTCCTGTTCTTGAAGGTATGGCTCACCAAAAAGGAAAGAAGGCTCGGCTGGCCCGGCGCGTTAAAGGCGGAGGCCCTGCCAGTGGCAGTCCTCCTTTTTCTTTCCGGCGCGGCAGTCCTCTATATAAAGCTCTTCGTCGGCACGACGGGCATCGGCTACGCCGGGTACGAGGGGATAAGCGCCGGGCCTTTACTTTCGGCCCTCGTCAACTACCTGTTCGCGTCCCAGTCATGGCTCGTGGCGCTTGGCTTCGCTCTGGCGGTCTCAACCGCGTCGCGGGATAAAAGACCATGGGGCGATATCATAGCGGTATTCGTCTTTTTCGCGCTCTCGCTCCTGCCTCAGGCGGCCCTTCACGCCAAGTCCGGAGTAAGCGAGCGCTATATCCTGCCGGGCATCTTCGGCATTGTCTTCGCGGCCGTTTATTTTCTGAGGCTTACGAGGGAGGCGCTTTCAAAAGGTACGCCTGGGCTCAGTTTGCGCACGCTTGCGGCGTGGGGCGCGGCCCTTGCCTTCATCGCGCTCGGCTCGTACATGATGGGTCACAGGAAGCTCACGGTAACCTTTACTCTGGAGAGCTTAACGCTCCTATCGGGGGTCGACAATGTGCCGTTTCTGGCCTTTGTCACAGCGTGGTTCCATGCCTTGACGCAAAAGGTCTTTCTGTGGGCGGCCTCTTTTGCGCTCATACTGTCGGTGGCCGCTTCCAGGAGCGCGTTTTTTTCGAGGTTCTTGAACCAGAGGACATTCCTTGCGTTCGTGCTCCTGTGGGCCGCGCTCTTCAACTTCTCGGTCTGCTTTGACAGGGCGTTCCTCTCGGCCTTCCAGGGGAGGAAGACGAACGAATGGCTCCGCTCCATCGAGGCCAATACCGCCAAGGACGACCCGATACTCGTCGTCGCAGACCCCGCGCTCAACAATGAATGGGCGCTCTCGATTAAAAGGTATCTCAGCGTCGAGGCGGGAAGGGAGAACCTTTACGCCTGGCCAGTCCTGACGAGGCCCGCATACACGCCTTTCGAGAAGACCCTCATAGACTCTTTCGGTTCATTATACCCGGGAAGGGACATAACAAACGCCGTTGACCCTTCGTCCTTCAAGGCTGTCGTCATATTTCCGAACGCAGAGGAAGCTTTCCTGGCGGGCTCGACAGGCTGGTTCGACCCTTCCGGATACACGAAGTACGTGAACGAGTACGGGTTCACAAGCTACTACAGGGCGCGATGACAAATTCGGCAAAGCCCTCCGGCTTTTTTCTTTCCGTTCTTCTGCTCCTTTTTGTCTCGTCAGCGGCCTGGGCTGTGGAGGGCCGTCATTTCGGGCCGGACGGCCTCAAGGCATGGACAGTGCAGGGCAAAAGCGCCGTGGAGGCAGGCCCGGCTGGTTTGACTCTCAAGGGCAGGGAACTGGCCGCGCTCATACCGCCGAAGGGGACTGCCCTTTCTGGAAGCGTGCTGGGGTTGAATATCTCCTCGGCGACCGACGCCCTTCTTACCATTTACGTGCGCTCTAACGGCAAGGTTTTCCCCGAACGCGTGAACGTAAGGGCCGGGCAAGGCAAAGGGCCCGCGCTCTACAGGTTTTTGACAGGCGAAGATGAATACGGGCCAGCGGCCGAGCTCGCGGCCATAGAGATACGCGCCGCCCGCGTTGACTTCGCCGTCCATTCGCTGTCGTTGGCCCCGGCGACTGGAACCGGGTACATTGCCGCCCTGTGGGAAGAGTTCTGGAGACCCGCCTATATAAACGCGGCCACCATAACGACAATTGAGACGCCGCAGTTCATGGGTGTCTCCTTCCAGGTATATCTCCTGTTTATCGTCGCTCTTCTTGTCCCGTTCTTCTTGTTCGCAGTCTCGAAAACACGTCCGTCCGGCGGGCTTCAGGCGGCCGTTCTTTTCGCTTTCATCGCGGCGGGGACGCTCTCCGCCGTGAGGATGGACTACAACTGGCTGGCCGCGTGGGGTGACGAATCTGGCAGGCTTTCCGGCAGGGAGGTCGCCGAGAGGGTGCGGTCGGTCAACGGCGGCTGGCTCGACGAGCTGCTTGAGCAGGCCGAATACATGAAAAAAAATCTGCCAGAAGACGCCACAGTCAGATTGGCTGAAGTCGAGGAGTCCTCCCGCCTTGCCTCCATCGGCAGGTATTATCTCCTGCCGCTCAGGGTCTCCTCTGACGCCGGGTACGTCTGGACGTACAGGACTGAGGGGCTCTCGCTCGATGGCAGTTCGCTCATGAAGGGCGGCCGTGTCATCGCAACTCCTGTGCGCCTCGTCAAAGACTTCGGTGAGGGCAGCGCCCTTTTCATAAGGAAGGCCGCTCAATGACGGTCTTTACCGGCAAAGCGGCGGCGGTACTGCTGCCGTGGCTCGCGGGCTTTCTCATTCTATACCGGCCATTGAAGATGGGGCGGCTCGAGGCGGTCTTCCTGGGGTACGGGGCAGGGACGGCGCTTCTTACTTTCTGGATGTTTTGCCTCGGCTGGCTGCGCGTCCCTTTTTCAACGCTCAACGCATCCGCCCTTCCAGTTGTGGTCATCGCCGCCTGTCTGCTGGCAACCCCGGCCAAGGGCAGGCAATCTGATAAGGGCGAATGGACTATCGCGGGCCTCACTCCTTTGAGGACGGCGGTCGCGCTCATACTCGGCGCATGGATTCTTGCAAGGGGAGCGTTCGTCTTCTACGAGTGCTTCAACAGGCCCATATACTCATGGGACGCATGGGCGAACTGGTCAGCGGGGGCCAAGCTCTTCTTCTATTCCAGGGGTATGCTTCTTGACAGCGCGGAGAATTTTTTCGGGGCGGGCTACAGGCCCTTTCTCGGCCATCCCGTCCATACCGTGCTCCTTCAGGTATGGCATTCGCTGTGGCTCGGAGAGTTCCACGAGGTCTACGCGAAGTCCTGGTCGTTTTTCTATTACGCTTCGCTCCTGGGCCTTTTTTTCACGGCGATAAAAAGGGAGTTCTCATGGTACCCGGCCCTGGTCGCGCTTTTTTTCCTTTCGTCGATGCCGCTCCTTACCTATCACGGACAGGACGCGTACGCCGACCTGCCGCTGTCGTACTTCGCCTTTGCGGCTGTTTATTGCTTCTGGAGGTACATTGGTGAAAGGCAGGCGAAGTACCTTGCCCTTTCCGGGGCGTTCGCGGCGGCCGGGGTCCTGGTCAAGAACGAGGGAGTATTTTTCGTACTGGCCCTCATTGTCGCGCTCGTCATTTTCGAGAGGGCCCAAAAGGGCCGCATCCGGCGTTCATTGGCGGTCTTTTTGATACCCGCGCTGGCGGTCGTAGGCCCCTGGCTCGTGTTCAAGCTCACGCACGGGCTCGGGTACGGCCACACCGGGGCCTCTTCCGGCTTTCAATGGCTGAGCGACCCCAAGTTCAGCCCCGAAGCGCAAAGAGCCGTCCGCTGGGAGGTCATCCCGGCGGCGCTCTCAGAGCTCTTTCTGAAGCCTAACTTCGCCCTGGCGATGGCCTTCTGGGCCGCCGCTACAGCCGTGTACTTCAAGACGCTGGCGGCCTCCGCCTTGAAGTACCTGTACCCTGTCCCCATCTGCGTCATATCCTTTTTCATGTTCGTGTACTTGACTCTTGAGCCTACGGCCGTGTTCGAGGCAACTGGCGTCAACAGGAACGCCCTCGCGTACATCCCGGTGGTCTTTTTCATCTCCGCCATGCTCGCGTGCGCCGCGGTCTGCAAAAAGCCCGTGAAAAACAATTAACTCTTTTTGACACCTTCCCCCCTAAATGCTATCCTGAAGTGCCGGACAGGCGTACCGGTTCATTCACAGGTATTGAAATTTACGCACCCGCAGGCCGCTCAAAAAGTTCTGATGCACGAAGAAGACAAGAAGGCAGATGGGACTTTTTCAGCGGGCTCAATCAACCGCAAAGGACGTTTATGGCTTTCAGGTCAGGCTTCATATCAATAATCGGCAGGCCCAACGCCGGTAAATCTACCCTCATGAACCGCATTACCGGCGAGAAGATATCGATAGTTTCTCCCAAGCCGCAGACGACGAGGAACGTCATACGGGGCGTCTACAACAGGGAGGACTGCCAGCTTGTCTTCATCGACACGCCCGGCATACACAAGGGCAAGGGACTTCTGAACGAGTTCATGGTGAAAGAGGCGGTCTCCTCGCTCTCAGACGTTGACGCTGTAGTGCTCCTCATCGAGGCTGAAAAGCCTGTCTCTGACGACGACCGGCTCGTGCTCGAAGCCGTGAAGAATCTTAAGTGCCCGGTCATACTTGGCATAAACAAGGTGGACAAGATCGACAAGAGGCAGGTGCTCCCTATAATCGACGAGTACTCGAAGGCCTACGCCTTCGCAGAGATAATCCCCATCTCCGCACTGAAAGGCGACGGCGTCAAGCTACTCGTAGACAAGCTCGTCTCTTTAGTGCCCGAGGGGCCCAAGTACTTCCCGGACGATTCGGTGACGGACCTCCCGGAGAGGTTCATCGCGGCCGAGATGGTAAGGGAGAAGGTATTCCTCTACGCCCGCGAGGAGGTCCCGTATTCGGTGGCGGTGACGGTCGACAAATTCACCGAAAAAAAAGACATAATCTCCATTTCAGCTACAATTAATGTTGAGCGCGAATCGCAAAAGGGCATCGTCATCGGCAAGGGCGGGGCCATGCTCAAGAAGATCGGCTCTTCCGCGAGGCAGGAGATAGAGGGCCTTCTGGGGAAAAAGGTGTTCCTCGAGCTCTTTGTCAGGGTGCACAAGGAATGGACCAAAAAGCCCGGGGCTTTGAAAGATTTCGGATATTGAGTTTTAAATGAAAGGGAAGCAGCAGGACTGAATGAAACCAATAGTAGCGGTGGTCGGAAGGCCGAACGTCGGAAAGTCGACCCTCTTCAACAAGATACTGGGGAAAAAGAAGGCCATAGTCCATGACCAGCCCGGAGTGACGCGGGACCTCAATTACGCCGACACCGAGGAGCTCGGCAGGGCCTTTACGCTGGTCGATACCGGAGGGTTCGAGCCGGAGGCCGGGGATATCATAACCAGGCAGGTCAGGGACCAGGCGAGGCTCGCAGTCGAGGACGCGGACGTCATCGTCTTCGTCATGGACGGCAGGGCGGGTCTCAACCCTCAGGACTCCGAGCTCGTTGATATGCTGAGGCGCGCCGGAAAGCCGGTCATATACGTCGCCAACAAAATAGACACGCCCAGGCAGGCCGCGCTCGTCGCCGACTTCTACTCGCTCGGCGTCGACGAGGTCATGGGTGTGTCCGCCGAGCACGGCCTTGGAATAACGGAGCTCATCGACGAGATAATAAAGAGGCTCCCCGAGAGGGAAGAGGCCCCGGTCGACGAGGACAGGGTCAAGGTCGCCATCGTGGGCAGGCCGAACGTCGGGAAGTCCTCGCTTTTGAACCGCCTCATCGGGAAGTCCAGGGCCATCGTGAGCGAGATCGCAGGGACCACCCGCGACCCGGTCGATACGCCCGTCGAGCTGGACGGGAGGAAGTACCTCTTCATAGACACGGCCGGCATAAGGAAAAAGAGCAAGGTCAGCCTCACGGTCGAGACGTATTCGGTCATGGAGGCCATAAGGTCGATTGAAAGGTGCGACGTCGCGCTCCTTCTAGTGGACGGCAAGGAAGGCGTCTCCACGCAGGACGAGAAGATTGCCGGGCTCATCGAAGACCGCAAGAAGTGCTGCGCCATCGTCGTCAACAAGTGGGACCTGGCGGAAAAGGACACGCATACGGTCGAGTACGCGAAAGAGACCATCAGGAAAAAGCTTCCCTTTGTCGGCTACGCCCCTGTGCTCTTCACTTCCGCGCTCACGGGCCAGAGGGTGCCCAAGGTGCTGGAGACCGTCGACGACCTTTTCGAGAGGGGCAGGCGGAAGGTGTCCACGTCGGCCCTCAACTCGGCCCTCGAATCTATCGTCAACAGGAAGCATCCGCCTGCCTCGAGGGGCAGGGAAGTGAAATTCTACTATATGACGCAGGTCGGGGTGCTGCCGCCGACCTTCCTCATATTCTCAAACCATCCGGACGGCGTGGAGGATTCCTACGTGCGCTTCCTGACATCGGCCTTGAGAGAGGCCCTGGGAATGGAAGGCATACCCTTGAGGGTCGTTTTCAAACAAAGGCACTGACATAGATGAGGGGATTCGCGGCTGTCGCGAGGGACGGGGTAAAGATATTCCAGAGGAACGACTGCCTCACCAGCGCGGCGGCCATATCCTTCTACGCCTTTTTCTCGCTCATCCCGCTCATGTTCATCATGACCGCGGGCCTCGGCTTTCTCATAGGCTCCAGGCCCGACCTGCAGGACAGGGTAATCGGCATGGTAAGGGAGAGCGTGCCGTACCTGAGCCCCAGGTTCATCACAGACCTCAAGGAGCTGTCGCTGAACTGGAAGACCTTCGGCTGGCTGGGCCTTGTGACGCTCGTCTCAGGCGCGGAGCTCGTCATCGGCGCGTCTTCAAAGGCTTTGATGCGGGTTTTCGACACCGGGGACAAGTTCGGTTTTTTCAGGCAGAAGGTCGTAAACCTCCTCGGCGTGCTCCTCGCGATATTCGCGTCCCTGGCTTCTATTGCACTGACGGCGGCTTCCTACTACCTCGAGGCCATCGAGGTCGACATACTCGGGCTCGGCTACATCTACACTTTTTTCATAATATTCCTCACCAGGTTCGTCGCGCCGTTCCTGCTTGTCTCGGGGATGATCGCGGCGGTCTTCAGGCTCCTTTCCGGGCCGAACCTTGATATGAGGTCCGCTTTTTTCGGCAGCGCCCTTTTTACCGTCCTATGGGAGCTAGCCAAGCAGCTTTTCGCGCTCTACGTGTCAAACTTCCAGAGCTACAACAAGTTCTACGGGTCCATCGGCACCCTCATGATCCTCCTTATGTGGATCTTCTACTCGGCGAATATCTTCCTTTTCGCGGCCTCTAGCGCCAGGGCCGCCTATTTAAGCGGCGGCTATCCCTGGCCGGCCAAGCCCCGGAAGTGATAAAAGTCATGTAATTACGGGACTTATGACGGAAATTTGTTCAAGATTTTTATTGTAAAATCCCCGGAACTATGACAGAATATTTTTATTTAAATTCGAGTGAAAACAACTCATTACAGAGGAGCATAGATGAACCAGCTATATAAGAACATAGCCATGTGGCTCATCATAATAGCCACAGTAGTGCTGATGTTTAACCTTATAAGCTACAAGCAGCCCTCCTCGGACAAGGTCATTTTCAGCGACTTCATCCAGCAGGTCGAATCCGGGAACGTCACCGAGGTCACCATCCAGGGCAGCGACATACTCGGGAAATACAAGGACGGCAAGGCCTTCCAGACGTTTTCCCCCCAGTACCCCGACCTCATCGGCAAGCTCCGCGAAAGCGGCGTCAAGATAGCGGTCGAGCCTGTCGTGGACAGCCCTTCCTGGGGCACGATATTCGTCTCCTGGTTCCCGATGATACTCCTCATAGGCGTCTGGATATTCTTCATGCGCCAGATGCAGAGCGGCGGCGGCAAGGCCATGAGCTTCGGCAAATCAAGGGCCAGGCTCCTTAACGAGAGCCAGCACAGGGTCACTTTCAAGGACGTGGCCGGCATAGAGGAAGCGAAGGAAGAGGTAGAGGAGATAATTGACTTCCTCAAGGACCCGAAGAAGTTCACCAAGCTCGGGGGCCGCATACCAAAGGGCGTCCTCCTCGTCGG
Source organism: uncultured bacterium (assembly GCA_905339405.1). Classification (GTDB taxonomy): domain Bacteria; phylum Desulfobacterota; class GWC2-55-46; order GWC2-55-46; family GWC2-55-46; genus GWA2-54-12. Next base: position 119,110 of record CAJPGC010000014.1, read on the forward strand.
CCCTCCCGGAACGGGCAAGACCCTTCTGGCGAAGGCGATAGCCGGAGAGGCCGGAGTGCCGTTTTTCACCATCTCGGGTTCGGATTTCGTCGAGATGTTCGTGGGGGTTGGCGCCTCCAGGGTCAGGGACCTTTTCGTGCAGGGCAAGAAGAACGCGCCCTGCATTATATTCATCGACGAGATAGACGCCGTAGGCCGCCACAGGGGCGCTGGCCTCGGCGGAGGCCACGACGAGAGGGAGCAGACCTTGAACCAGCTCCTCGTCGAGATGGACGGTTTCGAGTCGAACGAGGGAGTCATAATAGTTGCGGCTACGAACAGGCCCGACGTGCTTGACCCGGCCCTGCTGCGTCCCGGCAGGTTCGACAGGAACGTCGTGGTGCCCAAGCCCGACATAAAGGGCAGGGCCGAGATACTGAAAGTGCATACTTCAAAGACCCCGATGTCCCCGGACGTCGACATAGAGGTCATAGCAAGGGGCACGCCGGGCTTTTCCGGGGCCGACCTTTCAAACCTCGTGAACGAGGCCGCACTTTTGGCCGCGCGGCGCGGCAAGGACAAGCTCGAGAAGCCCGAGTTCGACGAGGCAAAGGACAAGCTCCTCATGGGCAGCGAGCGCCGCTCGCTCATAATAAACGATGCGGAGAAGAAGAACACCGCCTACCACGAGGCAGGGCACACGCTTGTGGCAAGGCTCATCCCCGGGACCGACCCCATCCACAAGGTCTCCATCATCCCGAGGGGCATGGCATTGGGGCTCACGCAGCAGCTCCCGATAGACGAGAGGCACACCTACAGCAAGGACTACCTCGTGAACAACATCTCCGTCCTCATGGGCGGCAGGGCCGCCGAGGAGATAGTGCTGAACCACATGACCACCGGCGCCGGGAACGACATCGAGCGCGCCACAGAGCTCGCGCGCAAGATGGTTTGCGAGTGGGGCATGAGCGACAAGCTCGGGCCGCTGACCTTCGGCAAGAAGGAAGAGCACATATTCCTCGGCAAGGACATGGGGCAGAAGAGGGACTTCAGTGAAGAGACCGCCGAGGAGATAGACGCCGAGATAAAGAAGATAGTGGTTGAGAACTACACCCGGGCCCGCAAGCTCCTCGAGTCCCATACCGGCGCGCTCCACAGGCTCGCGAAGGCCCTCCTCGAAAAAGAGGTACTCGACGGGCAGGAGATAGAAAAGCTCATCCACGCGGACGGCGACGGCAGGGGGCCATCGGGCGCACCGGAACCGTCGGGCTCCAAACCCGAGACCCTGAACCCCGCGGACGCTGCCTCTCTTGGCGTTGCGGTCAAGTAGGCAGGCCGTTTTTTTAAAAAACCATTCCGTTACCCGGCCGGCCGCGCAAGCGGCCGGCTTATCCTTTTATAACTCATTTTAAACAGGGGCGGTTTCTCCTTGAGCTCACCCGTCAGATGCCTTGAGATTGCGTCGTTCGAGAGTTCCTTCGCCGAGATGGACAGGATAGGCGTGGACGCCGCAGGCGCGGTCATCATGGCCCCAAAGCAGCTCCATTACAACCTGAAGCTCGAAGGGTTGAAGCCCGTACAGGCCAACATACTCAAGCAGGACATGCTCTCCATCGGCGGGGAGGCCGCTGTCTCCCGCGGGACGGCCTCGTGCTCGGTCGCATCCACCGGCGCGCTGGTCTCGGGCACGGCGAGGCAGTTCGAGGCATTGATAGGTAAGCTCAAGGGGCAGTCGCTCGGCCTGGGGCAGACCGCAGAAGCCATGCGTAAGGCCATCGAGAACAGGGGCCGCTTTGCCTGGGAATTGAAGGGCCCCAACGGGCCGCTCAAGATAGGCCCCCGCACCCTCATTATGGGCATACTGAACGTCACGCCGGATTCGTTCTCCGACGGTGGCCGCTTCATGGAACCGGGCAGGGCCGTTGAGAGGGCGCTGGAGATGGCGTCCGAAGGGGCCGACTGGATTGACATAGGCGGAGAGTCGACGCGCCCCGGGGCCGGGCCGGTAGACGCGGAAGAGGAGAAAAAAAGGGTCGTCCCGGTGATAGAGGCTCTCGCCAAAGAAGGGCTCACCGTTTCGGTCGATACTACCAAAGCCTCCGTTGCCGTGGCCGCGCTTGATGCCGGGGCTTCAATAGTGAACGACGTTTCGGCCCTTTCGATGGACGAGGCGATGGCAGGAGTCGTCGCCAGGCACAACGCCCCGCTCATCATCATGCACATGAGGGGAACACCACGGACGATGCAGCTCGACACGGCCTATGGCGACCTCATGGCCGAGGTCTATGGCTGGCTGCATTCGCGTATCGAGTTCGCGGCAGAAGCGGGAATAGACCCTGAAAACATCATCGTAGACCCGGGCCTGGGCTTCGGGAAATCGGTAGAGGGAAACCTCGAAGTATTGGGAAGGCTTAAGGAGTTCAAGTCACTGGGAAGGCCGGTCCTGGCCGGGCCTTCGAGGAAGTCGTTCATAGGAAAGACGCTCAACGCGCCGGACCCGGACGAGAGGCTTGCCGGGACTCTGGCCGCCTGCGCGCTGGCCGCGGCGAACGGGGCCGCAATTTTGAGGGTGCACGACGTTAAGGAGGCCCGCAGGGCCGCAATGATAGCCGACGCAGTGTCGGGCAGGGCTTGACGGATGATTGAGAGCATATTCGGGATGAATACGGTGGTAACGCTCCTCGACATAGCCATAGTGGCCTTTGTGCTCTACTGGTTCATGCTCATGTTCAAGGGCTCGAGGGCCGAGAGGATGATATGGGGCCTCGGCATAATCGTCGTCGTCTATTTCGTCTCCCAGCGGTTCGAGCTTCTGACGCTCCACTGGATACTCTCGAACTTCCTCAGCTCGATAGTCGTTTTCATAATCGTCGTCTTCCAGCAGGACATCAGGAGGGCCCTGGTGCAGATGGGCAAGCCCTTCAGCACCAGGGACACCATGACCTCGGGCGGGGCGCTCGACGAGATTTTGAGGGCGGTTTCGTTCATGTCGAAGAAAAAGACCGGCGCGCTCATAGTCCTCGAGCGTTCGATGGACTTGAGCGATTACCTCGAGGACCAGCTCGGCATCGAGCTGGACGCAAAGGTATCGAAGGAGCTCCTGCTTTCGGTCTTCAATTCGTCTTCCCCTATACACGACGGCGCGGTCATCGTAAGAAGGGGCAGGGTCTATAAGGCCGGGTGCATACTCCCGCTGACGGACAAGGAACTCTCCAAGTCGATGGGCACGAGGCACAGGGCGGCCATCGGGCTTGCCGAGGAGACTGACGCGGCGATAATCGTCGTCTCCGAGGAGACGGGCGGCATAACGCTCGTCGTCGAGGACGGCCTTTTCGCGGATATCGGGGCCGACAGGCTCGCCTCCGACTTGAAGCAGCTCTTCGCCTACAAGGGGTACCCGAGGAAGGACATATTCCATGGGGGGGCGGCCGGCAGATGAGGGATTTTTTCACCTCCAACCTGAGGCTCAAGGCGATGGCCCTGGTTTTCGCAATCGCCCTGTGGTTCTTCGTGGCAGGACAATCGCGCACCGAGGTCGGCTTCCTCGTGCCAATCGGCTTGAAGGGCATACCCAAGGACATGGTCATGACGAGCGTCCCGCCCGGGGAGATAGAGGTCAGGGTCACGGGGCCGAGGCTCTTCATAAGCAATCTTTCTCCGGCCCAGATAGGCGCTGAGCTCGACCTGAGCTCGGCTAGAGAAGGGCTCAACGCGTACAAGATACAGCCGCAGGACATCGTGACGCCGATGGGCATCGACGTCTTGCGCTTTCGTCCCAACTCGATAGAGGTCAAGCTCGAGAAGCTCTCGAAGACCGACCTTCCGGTGAGGGTCCGCGTCACGGGCAGACCCGCGCCCGGCTACAGGGTCGCAGATGTGCAGGTCTTCCCCAAGTCGGTGACCGCCACGGGCACGAGAAAAGACATAACCGCTGCCGGAGCGGTCTACACCAGGCCCGTTGACGTATCGGGCATGGAATCGTCAACGAGCCTTTCGGTCCTGCTCGATGCGGCAGGCGCGGAGTTCAGGAGCCTCAGCGCCGAAAGGGTAGAAGTCAAGATAATCGTCAAGAAGGAGAAGCGTTGATGAGAGCGAAAAAGAAGCTGTTCGGCACCGACGGCGTAAGGGGCGTCGCAAATATAGAGCCGATGACCTCCGAGATGGCCCTGCAGCTCGGCCGGGCGATAGCTTACATCTTCAAGAAGGAGAACCGCCGCCACCGCATAGTAATAGGCAAGGACACCAGGCTTTCGGGCTACATGCTCGAGAGCGCGATGATGGCAGGCATATGCTCCATGGGCGTGGATACCGTCATCGTGGGGCCGCTGCCCACGCCGGGCATCGCCTTCATCACCTCCAGCATGAGGGCGGACGCCGGGGTCGTCATTTCGGCCTCCCACAACGCCTACCAGGACAACGGAATAAAGTTCTTCTCCAGGGACGGCCTCAAGCTCCCGGACGAGATGGAACTTGAGATAGAGAAGTTCATATTCGAGAACCACAACCCGTCCCACAGGCCCACGGCTAGCGAGGTCGGCAAGGCGTACAGGGTCGAGGACGCCATCGGCAGGTACGTCGTCTTCGCCAAGAACACGTTCCCTAAGGAGCTCACGCTCGACGGGCTCAAGATAGCTGTGGACTGCGCGAACGGCGCGGCCTACAAGGTCGCCCCGGCGGTCTTCTACGAGCTCGGAGCCGAGGTCATTCCGATTTCCGTCAAGCCCAACGGCGAGAACATAAACCACGAATGCGGCGCGCTCCACCCGGAGAAGGTCGCGGCTGAAGTGCGCGCCTCCGGCGCTCACGTGGGGTTCGCGCTCGACGGCGACGGCGACAGGTGCATGCTGGTCGACGAGAAAGGCAACGTCCTTGACGGCGACTACATCCTGGCGATATGCGCCATGGCCATGATGAAGGAAGGCACTCTTAAGAAGAACACGGTCGTTTCGACCATAATGAGCAACTCCGGCTTCGAGGCGGCAATAAACGCCGCCGGAGGGAAGGTCATAAGGACCGGCGTCGGCGACAGGTACGTCGTCGAAGAGATGCTCAAGGGCGGGTACAACCTCGGGGGCGAGCAGTCGGGCCATATAATCTTCCTCGATCATACGACGACCGGCGACGGCATCATATCGGCATTGCAGATTTTGAAGCATATGATCATGGAGGGCAAGCCACTCTCGGAGCTCTCGAAGGTGATGACGACCTTCCCTCAGATACTCCTCAACGTCAAGGTGAAGCAGAAAAAGGACCTCTCCACGCTCCCGGCGGTCTCGAAAGCCTTGAAGGCCGTCGAAGAGAAGCTCAAGGGCAGGGGCCGTGCTTTCATACGCTATTCGGGTACAGAGCCGCTGGCGAGGATAACGATAGAGGGCGAAGAGCAAAACGAGATAAGCGCGATGGCGAACGAGCTGGCCGATTTGTTGCAGAAAGAGCTGGGTTAAACCAGATTTAAAATCGATTCCGGAGGAAGTTTTTTCAAGATGGCGAAGCTTTCAGTGAATGTAGACCACGTTGCTACCGTAAGGCAGGCGAGGCTCGCTTCCGAGCCCGACCCGGTCGTTGCCGCGGCTAAGGCGGAGCTTGCCGGTGCGGACGGCATAACCGTCCACCTCCGCGAGGACAGGAGACACATACAGGACAGGGACGTGTACGTCCTCAGGAGGACGGTCAAGACCGCGCTCAACCTGGAGATGGCAGCGACCAAAGAGATGCTCGACGTGGCCCTCGAGGTCAAGCCCGACATGGTGACGATAGTCCCGGAGAAGAGGCAGGAGCTTACGACCGAGGGCGGCCTCGACGTAAAGACCCACGGCGAGGCCCTGAAGAAGTTCGTATCCCACCTCAAGGACGCCGGGATAAGCGTGAACCTCTTCATCGACCCTTCGCCTGACGCCGTGAAGGCCTGCCACAGGATAGGCTCCGACGGCCTCGAGCTCCATACCGGGGCTTTTGCCGAGACCAAAGGGACTGCGCGGGAGAACGAGCTGAAAAGAATTTACGATTCGGCGGTCCTGTCGAAGAGGCTCGGCATGAAGACCCACGCGGGCCACGGGCTCGACTACAATAACATACTTCCAGTGGCGGCCATCGGGGAGATAGACGAGTTCGCCATAGGCTACAGCATAATCGGACGCGCGGTCTACGTCGGCATAGAAGAGGCCGTACGGGAGATGAAGAGGCTCATAAAAGAGGGCAGGGGCAGGTAAGCGTGTCTTTTGCTTCCCCCTTTTCTAAAGGGGGACTGAGGGGGATTATATACGGTGGTAAGCGGTCTTGCCAAAAGGCCTTGTAACTCGGCTGCCGCCGCTCTCTGTAACAGGGCTCCGCGCGCTTTCTTTCCCTGCGAAAGACGCCCACAAACATTATTTTTGTTTTGTCTTTAAAACCAGACACGGTTTACCCGGCGAGCGAAGCCTAAGGTTGGGGGAAGGGGCGAGCAGGCGAGGCAGCAGGGATGCCCTCCGAAGGAGGGTGGGGCTGGATAAGCGGGCCTGCTCGAGGCAGGAGGGTGAAAGCGAGCGAGCCGGGTAAACAGAAAAAAGCGCGGCAGCGCGTAAAAGGCCTTTTGGAAACAGACTCGCAGGTCTGGACAGAGAACGTACCCTGATAAAATAATAATGATCCACGGCATAGGCATAGACACTATCGAGATATCGAGGTTCAAACGGGCGATGGACAGGTGGGGAGACAGGCTCTCTTCCCGCCTCTTCACTCCCACTGAGCTCGCCTATTGCATGGGCCAGAGGAGCCCTGAACGCCACTTTTCCGCCCGTTTCGCCGCTAAGGTGAGCTTCTTCAAGGCACTGGGCAGGCCAGTGAGCTATGCTTCGGTCGAAGTCGCCAAAGACCCTTCCGGCGCGCCTGCCATCGTATCCGGCGCGATTGAAAAAGGGATGAGAGTTTCGGTCTCGATATCCCATGACGGAGACCTGAGCGTAGCCCAGACCGTCATAGAGAGGGAGAATTGAAAATAGCCGACGCCAATACAATCAGGGCCATTGACGCCCTGGCAATGGAGAAGTACGGCATCTCAGGGCTGCAGCTCATGGAGAACGCAGGCCGCGGCGCGGCTGAGGTCGTCTTGAAAGAGCTCGGCGGCCTTCAGGCGAAGGTGTCAATCTTCGCCGGGAAAGGTAATAACGGCGGGGACGGCTATGTTATCGCCCGCCATCTCCACAACTCCGGCATCGAGGCCGCTGTTTACAGCCTCTGCAGCCTCGACGAGCTCAAGGGCGACGCGGCGGCGAACGCCTCGTCATGGAAGAAGATGGGAGGGGCTGTTAAAGAGCTCCTTTCCGTCGAGGCCGTAAAATCGGCAGCTGAACCGGTCGGAAAATCCGCCGTCGTCATAGACGCTATCTTCGGCACCGGCCTCTCGGACGAGGTCACGGGTCATTACGCCGAAGCCATAAAACTCATAAACAGCCTCGGGAAAAAAGTCGTCTCGATAGATATCCCCTCCGGCATAAACGCCACGACAGGCGCACATCTCGGCGAGGCTGTAAAAGCTGACGTCACCGCCACGATGGCCATGCCCAAGCTCGGCCTTTTTCTTTTTCCTGGAAGGGCCCACGCTGGCCGTGTCGAGGTCGTGGACATCGGCGTGCCCAAAGAGGCTGTCGAAGACCCGTCCATCAAATGGAACCTCCTCGGCCCGTCTGACATCTCGAAGATATTGAAGCCCAGGAGGTCCGAGTCCCACAAGTCTTCCCATGGGCATCTCCTTGTGCTCGGCGCGTCCCCCGGCATGACAGGCGCGGCCTACATGACTGGGATTGCGGCCCTTCGCGCCGGGGCGGGGCTCGTCACGGCAGGAGTGCCGGAAAGCCTGCACGGCATAATGGAAGTGAAGACGACTGAGGTGATGACGGTCCCACTGCCCGAGACTTCAGGCAGGCTGGGGACTTCCGCTTACGAGGATATAAGGCGCGTTGTCGCCAACAAGACGGCCCTCGTCATAGGGCCCGGCGCAGGTACGTCCGAAGAGCTGATGAAGCTCATAGTGCTCATAGTGGAAGAGGCCCGCATACCGGTTGTTATCGACGCAGACGGCCTCAACTCATTCGCCCCGAAGATTTCCTCTCTCAAGGGCGTGAATACCGGGATTGTCCTTACGCCCCATCCGGGCGAGATGTCGCGCCTCCTTAACATGAAAATACGCGACATACAGGCTGACAGGATAGGGGCAGCCGAAAAGCTCGCCGGGATGACGGGCGCGACCGTCGTATTGAAGGGCGCGTACACCGTAATAGCAAGTCCAGACGGACAAATATATCTGAACCCTACTGGCAACCCCGGGCTCGCGACCGCAGGGACAGGCGACGTGCTCGCCGGGATGCTCGGGGCCTTCCTGGCTCAAGGGTACTCCCCCTTCGAGGCATCCGCCGCAGCCGTATATATACACGGGCTTGCCGGTGACGAGGCGAAAAAGAAAAGCGGCGAGCTCGGCATGATAGCCACGGACCTCCTCGAATTTATCCCCCGCCTTGTCAATTCCTTTACCGGGACAACGGCCTGATGGGGGCCGCCCGCTACAGGACGGCATCCCCCGAAGAGACGGAAAGGCTCGGTGAAGAGCTTGCGGCCTCGTTGAGGGAAGGCGACCTAGTGGCTCTCGTCGGCGAGCTAGGCGGGGGCAAGACCCGCTTCGTGAGAGGGGTCGCCAGGGGGCTCGGCTCGAAGGGTTTCGTGAAGAGCCCGAGCTTTACCATCATAAACATCTATGAGGGCGGCCGCCTGCCCCTGTACCACATGGACCTGTACAGGATAGGGATGGCGGCAGAGCTCCACAGCGCGGGCCTTGAAGAGTACCTTTACGGCAAGGGGGTTGCCGCAATAGAGTGGGCTGACAAGGCCCCGGAGCTTCTCGAAGAGTGCAGGATAATGGTCAGTTTTTCCCATGCCGGGGAGAACGAGAGGGAAATAGAAATACGGTTTAAAGGTGCTGGAAAAGTTTAAGAGTGCTGTGATATAAGAAAAGGTACTGATGGAATCAGCGATAGGTTGCTTAAAAAGTTCCAGATGCGAGGAGTCGAGGAGCGGGAATGAGGCGTACTTTCAAGTACGCCGCAATGACTCGCGACGATGACGGCAAAGCAGATGGGAAGCTTGAGGCAACCTGCTGGAGTTATCATTATAGTTTCAAGGGGGATGGATGAGAGAGTTCGATGTTATAGTCATCGGGGCAGGCCCCGGCGGATATGTCGCGGCAATAAGGGCCGCCCAGCTCGGCGCGAAGACGGCGCTCATCGAGAGAAACAGCATAGGCGGCACCTGCCTGAACAGGGGCTGCATACCCACGAAGGCGCTCTATTATTCCGCTAAGGCGCTCGAGGCCGCAAGGCACGCCGCCGAGTTCGGCGTAAACGTGGGCGAGGTGAGTTTTGACCTCGCCAAAGCCGTTGAAAGAAAGGACGGCGTCGTAAAAAAGCTCGTCGGCGGCATTGAGCAGCTCCTGAAGGGCAACAAGGTAGAGGTCATAAAGGGCGACGGCTTTGTTGAGGCCGCCGGGAAGGTCAGGGTCACAAAAGCCGACGGAACAGAAGAGCTCTCCTGCAAATCGATAATAATCGCTACGGGCTCCGAGCCGGCCATGATACCGGCGTTCAACATAGACAAAAAGAACATACTCACCTCGACCGAGATGCTCGATATCAAGAAGGTGCCTGAATCGCTCCTCGTAATCGGCGGGGGCGTCATGGGTTGCGAGTTCGCCTCCATGTTCTCCTCCTTCGGCAGCAAGGTCATGATTGTCGAGCTCCTTCCGACAATACTTTCAACCGAGGACAAGATGGTCTCGAGGACCATCGCCAAAAGGTACAAGGAAACGGGCGTGCAGGTGTTGACCGAAGTGCAGGTCGAGTCTGTAAAGGCTGAGGAAGGGCGCGTCAAGACCACCTTGAAGGACGGCCGCGAGTTCATCACCGAGAAGGTCATGGTTGCTATTGGCCGCTCGTTCAACTCGGCCAACATGGGGCTCGACAAGGCGGGCGTTATTGTCGAGAAGGGCAGGATTTCCGTCGACGACAGGATGGAGACGAACGTCAAGGGCATATACGCCATAGGCGACGTCACCGGAAAGATGCTGCTCGCGCACGTTGCCTCCGTACAGGGCATCGTTGCCGCCAACAACGCCGCTGGCAAGGACGCGAAGATGGACTATTCGGTCATTCCGGCAGGCATATTCACCGACCCGGAGATAGCGAGCGTGGGGCTGCGTGAAAAAGAGGCCGAGGAAAAGGGCATGAACGTGGCAATAGGCAGGTTCCCCTACGCCGCCAGCGGCAAGGCGCTTGGAATGGGCGAGACCGAAGGCTTCGTTCAGATAATATCCGACCCGGCCACCGACAAGGTGCTCGGCTGCTCCATAGTGGGCGCGCACGCCACCGACCTCATTGGGGAGGTCGCCCTCGCGATGAAGACAGGAGCTACCGTGAAGGACATAACCGAGACGATACACGCACACCCGACCCTGCCGGAAATTGTGATGGAAGCGGCAGAGGACGTGCATGGCATGGCGATACACAAGATAGGCAGGAAGAAGTAAAAGGGGTTATGTCATTCTGAGGGGACGTAGTGACCGACAATTTTTGCAGGACAGCAAAAATTGAATTTTTCGCCACAGGCGAAAAAGCCCGAAGGGTCGAGCCCCAGGGATGGGGCGAGATAAGAATCTCGTAATTGCCCGGTTTGCTGAAATGCCGGGATTCTTCGCTTTGCTCAGAATGACGCCCAAGAGTTATTAAGCCTGAAAGGATTTTTTTATGGCCTTGATAGTCCAGAAGTTCGGCGGAACTTCCGTCGGCAACATGGAAAGGATAAGGAACGTAGCCAAGAGGGTCGCCAGGACTTTCAGCGAAGGCAACGAGGTCGTCGTAGTGCTCTCGGCCATGTCGGGCGAGACCAACAGGCTGGTTGGCCTGTGCCACGAGGCGAGCGAGTTCCCCATCGGAAGGGAATACGACCTGGTCATCTCTACCGGCGAGCAGGTCACCATAGGTCTTCTGGCGATAGTCTTGAAAGAGATGGGCTACAACGCAAGGAGCTTCCTCGGCCACCAGGTCCCCATCGTGACAGACTCGCAGTTCGCCTCCGCTAGGATAGAGTCGATAGACTCGCACAAAATGAAAGAGGAGCTCGCCAAGGGCACGATACTCGTCGTCGCGGGGTTCCAGGGCGTCGATTCCCACGGCAGCATCACGACCCTCGGCAGGGGCGGCTCGGACACCACCGCAGTTGCGATAGCGGCCGCACTGAAGGCCGACCTCTGTGAGATATACACCGACGTCGAGGGCGTCTACACGACAGACCCGAACATATGCGCTGAGGCCAGGAAGCTGGAGCGGGTCTCTTACGACGAGATGCTTGAGATGGCGAGCCTCGGGGCCAAGGTGCTCCAGACGAGGTCAGTAGAGTTTGCGAAGAAATACGAGGTCCCCGTGATGGTGAGGTCTTCTTTCAACGACGCCGCCGGGACCCTTGTCTGCAAGGAGGACGAGGAAATGGAAAAGGTCGTGGTCTCGGGCATCACCTACAACAAGAACGAGGCGAAGATTTCGGTCCTGCGGGTGCCCGACAGGCCGGGGATAGCGGCAAAGCTCTTCCGCCCGCTTACCGAGGCGGGCATCAACGTAGACATGATAGTGCAGAACATAAGCCAGGACGCGCACACGGACCTGACCTTCACAGTATCGAAGGAGGACTTCAAGAGGGGCCTCAAGATTGTGCAGGAGACGGCCGGCCAGATAGAGGCGAAGGACGTCGTTGGAGACCCGAACATCGCCAAGATATCGATAGTGGGCGCGGGCATGAGGAGCCACGCCGGCGTGGCCTCGAAGATGTTCGACGTCATGGCCAGGGAAGGCATAAACATTCAGATGATATCGACCTCGGAGATAAAGGTCTCCTGCGTGGTCGACGTCAAGTACACTGAGCTCGCGGTAAGGGTCCTCCACGAGGCGTTCGGCCTCGGGAAGACGGAAGTGGTCGAAGAGATACAGGCCTGAAAACAGGCTGCCTCAAGTTTCCATCTGCTTTGTTGTCTTCGTCACTCGTCATTGCGGCGCACGTGCGAATGTTTTGCGTGTGCAAGCGAGTATATGAATACGAGCCTTCGCATATCTTGAAGCTCACGGCGTAGGGGGAGCGCCAACAGTACGCCTCATGCCTCGCTCCACGACGCCTCGCATATGGAGCTTTTTGAGCAGCCTGTTTATTTTTTTTACGACGAACTTACACGGTTTGATTGAATGATACTCCTTTACGATACGACTCTCAGGGACGGCACGCAGGCCGAGGACATCTCCTTTTCCGTCGAGGACAAGGTAAGGATAGCCCGCGGCCTCGACGAGCTGGGCGTGCATTACATCGAGGGCGGCTGGCCCGGGTCCAACCCCAGGGACATAGAGTTCTTCAAGGCCATCGGCAAGGAAAAGCTTGCCAATGCCTCTCTCGTGAGCTTCGGGTCGACCAGGAAGGCCGGGGTCAAGGCAAAGGACGACGCCAACCTGAAGGCCCTCCTTTCAGCTCGCACGAGCGTCATTACCATCTTCGGCAAGACCTGGAAACTGCACGTCACTAAAGCTTTGAGGGTCTCCCTCGAGGAGAACCTCGAGATGATATTCGATTCGGTGAGCTTCTTGAAGAAGAAGGTCGACAAGGTCTTCTACGACGCCGAGCACTTCTTCGATGGCTACAAGGACGACCCGGCGTACGCTCTCGAGACGCTGAAGGCGGCCGAGGACGCTGGCGCGGACTACATAGTCCTCTGCGATACAAACGGAGGGACGCTGCCGTTCGAGGTCGCCGAGATAACCAGGGAAGTGAAGATGCGCACCGGCGCGCCGCTCGGTATACACGCCCACAATGACTCCGAGACGGCGGTTGCAAATTCGCTTTCCGCCGTGAGGGAAGGCGCGTCTATGGTGCAGGGCACCATAAACGGCTTCGGCGAGAGGTGCGGGAACGCGAACCTGTGTTCCATCATACCGGCGCTTAAGGTCAAGATGGGACTTGAGTGCATCTCGGCAGAACAGCTCAGGAAGCTGCGCGGGACCGCGCGGTTCGTGAACGAGCTCGCCAACCTGCCGCAGCAGAAAAACCAGTCTTACGTGGGAGACAGCGCCTTCGCCCACAAGGGCGGAATCCACGTGAGCGCGATATTGAAAAACCCGGCCACCTATGAGCACATAAGGCCCGAGCTCGTGGGAAACCACCAGCGGGTGCTCGTCTCCGACCTCTCCGGCAGGTCGAATATCCTGTACAAGGCCGAGGAGTACGGCGTGGACGTCACGAGCGGCTCCGACGTCGTCAAAGAGGTGCTCTCCGAGCTCAAGGTGCTGGAGCACCAGGGCTTTCAGTACGAGGGCGCCGAGGCCTCCTTCGAGCTCCTCATACAGAAGGCCCTGAAGAAAAAAGAGAGGTACTTCAAGCTCATCGACTTCAGGGTCATCGACGAGAAGAGGAGCGAGGAGGAAGAGCCCCGGACCGAGGCGACGATAAAGCTCGAAGTGGGCGGCATCGTCGAGCACACCGCCGCCGTGGGCAACGGCCCGGTGAACGCGCTGGACAAGGCTTTGCGCAGGGCGCTCGAGAGGTTCTACCCTTCGATTAAAGAGGTCCAGCTCCTTGACTTCAAGGTAAGGGTCCTGGCCGGAATGCACGGCACCGCCGCGAAGGTGAGGGTGCTTGTGGAGTCCGGCGACAGCACGGATAAATGGGGCACTGTCGGCGTATCAGAGAACGTCATAGAGGCGAGCTGGCAGGCGCTCGTCGACAGCCTGGAGTACAAGCTCTTTAAAGATCAGAGAAAGAAAAAAGGCCGCAGGAAGTAAGGCCGAGAGGCTTGATATGGGCCTGGATAAACGCTACCCCGCTTTTCTTTTGATCCTCGCGGTCTTTCTCGGTTTTTTCCTTTATACCTCAAACGCTTTCCATAAAGAGCCGCCAGCGGGCGTTCCGCCGGGCGGCTCTTTCGTTAAATCCGGCACTCTCGGCTCTTCACAGCTCAAGCCTGTCAAGACCAGCCTTCCTGTATTCCCGATAGACCTCAACAAAGCGTCTGTTCAGGAGCTTACGCTCCTTCCCGGCATAGGCGAGAAGACGGCCCTGAGGATAGTCGAGAAAAGGGCTGAGCTCAAGGGCTTTAGCTCGGTCGAAGAGCTCATGGAAGTCAAATGGATAGGCAAGGCGAAACTCGAGAAGATAAGGGACCTTGTCATTGCCGGAGAGCGCCCGAGCGGGAATTCCGCCGCCTCAAGATGATTTTCCTCTCTTTTTTTCCCTGAAAACCCCCAAAATCTCCTGATTTCAGATATATTTAACAAGGTGCTGAAAAGACCCCGGCCTCTATATGTGTGCCGGGCAGGGAGCCATCATGCCTGAAGACATCCTGGCCGAGCTGAGGGCCAAGGAAGAGGAGTTGGAAGCCCTCATAAACGACGCGAGAAGGGAAGCGGCTTCCATCAGGGAGGCTGCCCAGAAGTCCGCCCGCGAGTTGAGGGCGCGGAGCCTTGCCGAGCTCGAGACCCGCCTCAAGAGAGACTTCGACGAGAAGACGGCGGAGATGAAAGCCGAGGCGGCCAAAATAGAGGACGAGGGGCGCGAAGAGGCCGAGAGCCTTCGGGCCCGGGGTGAGAGGAACTTCGGAAAGGTCGTCGAAGAGGTCATGCGCTTCATAACAGAGCCGGGCGGGGCCGCAAGGTGATAAAGGAGATGCTGAAGGTCCAGATAATCGGGCCCAGGGCGCTTCTCGACGAAGCGGTAAGGGAGCTGCATACTGCCGCCGTCGTCCATCTCGAGACAATGCCGGAAGAGTACATAAACGAAAGCGATTTTTTGAGCAAGCTCCCCATTGAACGGGAGAAGCTCAGGGAAAAAGAGACCCTTGAGAAATACGGCGAGCGCCTCCGCAACTTCAGGGCGCTCCTGCCGCAGCCTTCTTCCTACAGGACAGAAAGGGTTGCTCTCGATGATATTCACAGGCTCATGGCAGAGTTTGAGCCCTTCGAGGAGCGGGCAAAAAACCTGCGCGCCCGCAAGGACGAATTAATAGAGGAGCTTTCGGTCATAAATAAATACGAAAAGCTCTTAAGGGGTTTCGCCCCGATCGTCTCCCGCCTCGGCGGCCTCAAGAACTTCGACATAACCGGCCTTACGCTCGAGAAGACCAGGGAAGACATCTCGGGCCTTCTCGAGGCCGAGGTCTCAAGAGTAACCGAAGGGATCTTCAGCATCCACGTGAAAGACATAGACGAGCACACGCTCGGGGTCGTCCTCACCTACCCGAGGGGCTTTGGTGCGCAGGTAAGGGCGCTCCTTTCAGGCAAGGCCATAAGCGAGATGAGGCTGCCGGACGAGTACTCGGAGATGACGCTCATAGAGGCCTTGAAGCAGATGGGCAGGAGGAAGGCCGAGTTGCCCGGCCTCATAGACGGCCTCGACGGGGAGCTCTATTCGATAGCGACTCGCTGGTATTCTTTGATTACTGGCGTTGCGAGGGCGATAGAGGACGCGCTGGATGAGATAGGCGTCCTTTCCTACGCCGTGGCCACGAAGTTCGCTTTCATCATCGAGGGGTGGGTCCCAGCAGAGGCCTATGGGCAGTTGAACGGCAGGCTCTCGACGCTCTTCGGCGGAAAATTAAATATACGGACTCTCGAAGTGGCCGGACGCGAGCGTGAGGCCATCCCTGTCTACATCAAGAACCCCAGGCTCATAAGGCCGTTCGAGGTCTTTCTTGCCGCGCTCTCCCCGCCGAAGTACGGCTCAGTCGACCCGACGCCTTTTGTCGCTCTTTTCTTCCCTGCCTTTTTCGGACTCATAGTGGCCGACATGGGCTACGGCGCAATGATACTTGTTTTCGCGGCTTACATGAGAAAGAGGCTCGCCGGAAAGGGAAAGCGCTTTTTCAGGGACCTTGCTTCAGTCTTCATCGTAAGCGCCGCTTCAGCCATTTTCTTCGGCTTCCTTTTCGGGGAGTTCTTCGGCGACCTCGCCGAGAGGGCGGGGCTCCTTCACCCGATACTCTTCAACAGGATAGAGGCGTTAAAGACTCTTATAATTGTGGCCCTCGCCATAGGCATAGGCCACGTACTCCTCGGAATAATAATCGGAATAGTAAGCCACGCGAGGAGGCGCGATTTGAAGGAGACCGGCGCGAAGGCCGTCTACCTCGTCCTCATCGTATCGTTCCTCAGCCTCATCGGCGTCATGTTCGGGCTTCTGCCGAAGGCGTTCATCCCCTGGTCCGCCGGTGTCATGGCGGCCTCTTTCGTCGCGCTCGTCGTCCTGGAGGGGATGCTCGGCCCGATAGAGTTCATAGAGGCGCTCGGGAACATAGTCTCCTACGTGCGTATCATGGCCGTGGGAACGGCCTCGGTGGTGATGGCGCTCGTGGCGAACAGGATGGGGCAGATGGCTGACAGCGCCGTCCTGGGCGTCATGATCGCGGCCCTCATCCACGGACTCAATCTCATGCTCAGCGTCCTGAGTCCGTCGATACAGTCGATGAGGCTCCAGTACGTTGAGTTCTTCAGCAAGTTTTACGAGGGAGGGGGGAGGCTCTACAGGCCCTTCAAAAAGAAATAAGGGGTGCCTCTAAAAATTGCTCTTTTTCCCGAATCTCTTTGTCAGGGCGGAAATAAAAATGCTCACATATTGCCATATATGCTGCGCTTTTTATTTCACCCTTCCTCGACCTTCGGAAAAAATGTCCAATTTTTAGCGGCACCCTGAAAATAATATTTATCAGAGGTGCATATGGAAAAGGGGAGGTGCGTATGGAAAAAGGTTTGATAGCCCTGGCAGCGGCGATAGCCATAGGGCTTCCGGCCCTTGCAACGGGCTGGGCTCAGAGCAGGATAGGCTCCGCCGGAGCGGGGACCATTGCCGAGAAGCCGGAGCTTACAGGCATCGTCATCATCCTTGTGGCCATCCCCGAGACGATGGTCCTCCTGGGGTTCGTCGTCGCCTACCTCATAATCAGCGGCTGATATGGCTGAAGACACGCTGATATCGGCCCTCGAGGAGGACGCGCGGGCGCAGGCTGGCCGCATAATCGAAGAGGCGCGCGAGGCGGCCGAGGCTGCCCTGCGTGACGCCGGAGAGCAGATAGCCCGCGAGCAGGAGGCCCGCGTAGCCGAGCTCGAGGCAGCTCTCAAGGGGCAGAGGGCCGCCATGCTCAACGCCGCCCGCACAAGGGCGTCGGCGGCCAGGCTTGCCGTCCGGCACAGCCTCATCGAAAGGGCGCTGGAAGAGGCTGGGGCGAAGTTTTCGTCCATGCCGAAAGACGAGTACCGCCGTCTTTTGACGGGGCTCTTCTTTGAGCTCAAGGCCGACTGGGAAAAGGGCAGGCCAGGGGAGGCCCCGGTAGTTTTCGTAAACCCGGCCGACGTTGGCCTCTTCGAAAGCTCTTACACCATCAAGGGTGACGAAGGCGTAAAGCTCGGGGTGGTGTTCGCTTCCGGGGACGGTACGGTGCGTTTCGAGAACAGCATACCCGGACGGCTTTCAAGGGCAAAGGCCGTTATGGTCCCGGCCATGAACGAGATGCTCTTCGACGGGGTCTTCCAATGAGGCGGGCGTTAAAAAAGCCCGTTCCAACTGATTTGAGCTATTTCAACGCCCGCGTGCGCTCGATGAGGGGCGAGATAATGAGGAAGGCCGACTATGAGCCTTTGATGAGGCTGGGTTCTGCCGAGGCACTCGTTGAAAAACTCAAGGCGACTCGATACGGCCCATTCATAGAGGCGGCCTCATCGAGGTACTCCGGCCCTCTTGAGGCGCTTTCGGCCGCGCTCTTGTCGGGCCTTTCCGGCTCTCTCGGGCAGCTCTGGAAGATAGCACCCGAAGGGACGAGGCCGCTCCTGAAGGCGGTCCTGTCGAACTGGGAGGTCTTCGACCTCAAGACCATCGTAAGGGGCCTCAGCCGTGGGGTCAAGCGCGAGGAGATAAAGGCAGCACTGATACCTGCAGGAGAGTTCGACGTGGCTGCCCTCACGACGCTCCTTTCGTCAAAGGACGTCTTCGATCTCGTCGGCTTTCTCGATACATGGGGGAGCCCGTACGCGGCCGTCTTGAGGCCCGGCCTGAAGGAGTACCAGAGGAACGGCAGGATAATAGAGATGGAGCTGTCGGCCGACCTCCGGACGAACAGGCTTTTCATGGAGGCGCTCTCGGCCGGGTTTTTCGACGGACGCATAATGCGCGAGTGGCTCGCGCTGAGGGCTGATTTGAGAAACGCCCTCACGCTCCTGAAGATTGCCGGCGAGGGATACGCGGTTGAAGCCGCCTCCGGCTTTTTCATCGAGGGCGGCTACAAATTGAAGCGGCCGGAATTCATCAGGCTTGCCGGCCTCAAGACAAAAGAAGAGCTTCTGGCCGCATTGAAAGAGACCGGAGGGAGCGTTGTGCGAAGCGTGCTGGAGAAGACGGCAGGAGCTGACGCGGCGCTCATGGAAGAAGCCGCGGAGGACGCCATAAAGGAGCTGCTGAGGACGCTTTCAATTATCGATCCGCTTTCAATAGCCCTTCCGGCCTCTTACATATATATGAAGGTAAGAGAGATAAAGAACCTGAGGCTCCTGTTGAGGGGCGCTGCTTTCGGCATACCCCTTGAAGAGCTGCGCCGTCTCCTCTTCTACCCGGTATAGATATGTCAGACCTTCTCATCATAACCGGTCAGGGCGCGTCATTGGGCTTTCAGACCGCTGGGCTCGAGACGCTCGAGGTCGACGGCAAGACCGACATCTCAAGCCTTCTCCTCGGCCTGCAGGCTGGCGCGAGGTACGGGCTCATAGCAATTGAGGAGCCGCTCCTCGAGAAGGTCTCAACGAACGCCATGAAGCGCCTCCGGAAAAAGGGGCTGCCAGTCATAATACCCATAAACTTGCCGGTTAAGTGGGGCGAGGCCGAAGCAGGCGAATCACCCGTGGTGAGGCTCATCCGGCGCGCCATAGGCTACCAAATAAAGCTCAAGAGATGAGATGAAAGAGACAAGGGGAAAGATATTCGGGGTGGCGGGCCCGACGGTCATGGTAAAGGGTATGACCGGGCCTGTCATGAATACCGTCTGCCTCGTTGGGAAGCAGGGGCTCCTCGGCGAGATAATCCGCATCAAGGGCGAGCTCGTAACTCTACAGGTATATGAAGATACCAGCGGCATCTCCGTCGGCGAGGAGGTCATCAGCTACGGCATACCCCTGAGCGTAACCCTGGGGCCGGGCCTCCTCACCGGCATATTCGACGGCATACAGAGGCCCCTTGAGAAGATAAGGGCCGCCGCCGGGGGCTTCATCACGAGGGGCATCAAGTTCGAAGCGCTCGACATCGATAGAAAGTGGGAGTTCACGCCGCTTAAGGAAAAGGGCGATTACGTCGGGCCCGGGGACATCCTCGGCACAGTGCAGGAGACCGAGAGGATAGTACATAAAATCATGGTGCCGCCCGGCCTCTCGGGGACGATAACCGAGATGAAAAGCGGCGAGGTCTCCGGGGCCGAGTACGTATGCATGTTGGAGAAGGGCAAGTTCATCGGCCTGTTCCAGGAGTGGCCGGTAAGAAAGCCCAGGCCGTTTAGCGCGAAGCTGCCGCCATCGACGCCGTTCATCACCGGCCAGAGGGTCTTCGACACTCTCCTTCCGGTTGCCGAAGGCGGCACGGCGATAGTCCCGGGCGGCTTCGGCACCGGAAAGACCGTCGTCGAGCAGACGATAGCGAAGTTCTCCAGAAGCGACATAGTCATCTACGTCGGGTGCGGCGAGCGCGGCAACGAGATGTCGGAGATATTGAGCGATTTCCCCGCGTTGAAAGACCCGACTTCCGGGCTGCCGTTGAGCCTTCGGACGGTAATTGTCGTCAACACGTCTAACATGCCTGTCGCCGCGAGGGAAGCCTCTATCTTCACCGGCATAACGATAGCCGAATACTTCAGGGACATGGGCTACAGCGTCGCGATGCTCGCGGATTCCATATCGAGGTGGGCCGAGGCGTTGAGGGAGATATCTTCAAGGTTAGAGGAGATGCCAGGCGAGGAGGGCTTCCCGCCGTACCTTGCGACCCAGCTCGGCATTTTCTACGAACGCTCCGGAAAGGTGAGGTGCCTGGGGTCAGATGCCAGGACAGGCTCCGTGACCGTCATAAGCGCGGTCTCCCCGCCGGGCGGGGACTTCTCGGAGCCGGTCACGCAGGCCTCGCTGCGGTTCGCGGGCTCGCTCTGGGCGCTCGACCCGGACCTCGCCTACAGGAGGCATTTCCCGGCCGTTAACTGGCTTGCGAGCTTCAGCCTCTACCAGGCCGAGCTTAACGACTGGTTCGGGGAGAACGTCGCTGAGGACATGGTGAAGCTCCGCGGAAGGCTCTACTCGCTTCTGCAGAGGCAGACGGAGCTTCGCGACATAATACAGATAATCGGCGTGGAGGCGCTGCAGGAGTCTGACAGGCTGACGCTCGAGGCGGCAAACCTCGCAACAGAGGCGTTCCTCAAACAGAGCGCCTTTAGCGAGGTCGACGCCTTCAACACCTACGAGAAGCAGTACTGGATACTGAAGGCCATATTCGCCTTCATGGAGTGCGCGGAGGCCGCGCTCAAAAGGGGCGTCTACATCGAGACGATACTTGAAAACCCGGTGCGCGGCAGGATAAACCGCATGAAGGATTTCGCGAACGAAGGCTTCCAGGCCAGGGCAGAGGAGATGATGCGGGACATAGAGAACGAGTTCACCATGCTCGAGGAAAAGTAGGGGGCAAGCTTTGCCGATAGACCTCATTGAACGCCAGTACCGCACTATAAGCTCCATCTCGGGCCCGCTCATTTTCGTCGAGAAGCTCTCGGGCGGAAGCCTCGGGGAGATGTGCGTCGTCGAGCTCGCCGACGGCGAGAAGCGCATTGGGCAGATATTGCAGCTCATGGGCACGACCGCCATAGTGCAGGTCCTGCAGGGCACTTCCGGCATAGACTCCGAAGCTTCCCGCGTTTTCCCTACCGGGCAGACCGCGCGCATAGGCGTCTCGAAGGAGCTCTTCGGCAGGGTATTGAACGGCTTCGGCGAACCGATAGACGGCCTGCCGCCCATAGTTCCTGACGAGTACCTCGACATAAGCGGGCTGCCAATGAACCCGGCTTCGCGCGAGAAGCCCGACTTTTTCGTCCAGACCGGCATATCCGCGATAGACGGGCTCAACACTCTGGTGCGCGGCCAGAAGCTCCCCATCTTCTCCGGGGCGGGCCTCCCCGCAAAAGAGCTCGCCCTACAGATAGTAAGGCAGGCGAGGGTCTCGGAGACGGCCGACTTCGCCGTCATCCTCGGCGCCATGGGCATCACTTCCAGGGAGGACTTCTTTTTCAGGAAGTCACTTCAGGAGGCGGGCGCGCTTGAGCGGACGATAGCTTTCATAAACCAGGTCAGCGACCCGACGATCGAAAGGCTCTTTACGCCTAGAATAGCCCTGACGGTTGCCGAGTACTTAGCCTTCGAGCACGGCTACCACGTGATGGTCGTCCTGACCGACATGACCTCCTACTGCGAATCGCTCCGCGAGATAGGGAGCGCGCGCGAAGAGATACCTGGCAGGAGGAGCTACCCCGGCTACATGTACACCGACCTTGCGACCCTCTACGAGCGGGCCGGAAGGCTCAAGGGAAGGAAAGGGTCGGTGACGCTTATGCCGATACTCACGATGCCCGACGACGACATAACTCATCCCATCCCCGACCTCACGGGCTACATAACCGAAGGGCAGATAGTCCTCTCCCGCGCTCTCCACAGGAAGGGCATCTACCCGCCCGTTGACGTCCTGCCTTGCCTCTCCAGGCTCATGGGCCTCGGCATAGGCGAGGGCAAGACAAGGGATGGGCACAGGAAGATATCAGACCAGCTCTACTCGGCCTACGCGCGCGGCATGGACGTAAGAAGGCTCGTGACCATAGTCGGCGAGGAGGGCCTCTCCGACCTCGACAGGAAGTACCTCGAGTTCGCTGACGCGTTCGAGCGCAAGTTCGTAGGGCAGGGCGAGGCCGACCGCTCGATAGACGAAACTCTCGACCTGGGGTTGGAACTCCTCAAATCGGTGCCCGAGATGGAGGCTGTGAGAAGGAAGTAAGCCGGAGGAACAAAGATGGGAATGCTTGAAAAAAGCGCGCCGACGAGGGAGCAGTTCATGGCCCTCAGAAGGCGCTACGACGTCATCGGGAAGGGCCTTGAGCTCCTCAAGAGCAAGCGGGAGGCCCTCATGAAGGAGTTCTTCGGCATCGTCGACGAATCGATAAGGATGCGCGACGAGCTGACGGCCCTTCTCGCAGGCGCGCAGCGGGGCCTTGAGAGGGCCAGGGCCTTGAACGGCGTGGCCGTCGAGTCGTTCGCCTATGGCGCGAAGAGGCACGTCTCGTTGAACATAAGGGCGAGAAACGTCTGGGGCGTCTACATCCCGGAGATAGAGGACGTGAACCTCACAAGGACGCTGGACGCGATGGACATCTCCCCGGTGGGCGAGAGCGCGGCGGTAATCGAGACGGCGCGCCGCTTCGAGGCCGCCTCCGAGCTCATCGTGAAGATAGCCTCGAGGGAGATAAGGCTTACCGCAATAGGGGAGGTCATAAGGTCAGATTCGAGGAAGATAAACGCCATTACAGAAGTCATCCTGCCGTCGATAAAAAACCGCATAAAGTACATCGAAAGGGTCCTCGAGGAAAGGGAGAGGGAAGAGATATTCCGCCTGAAGCGCAATAAGGCCAGAAGGCAGGCTTGAAGGCCCGGCAAACCGCCCCTTTCACAAGGTTTTCACGAGTTTTTCCCAGTCCATAGCCCCCTGCTTACACTTGAATATCCCTCTTGTATTAATCGGCTCCATTCTGGTATATTACCTTTTTTCAATCCATATTCCGGAGCCGCAAGTGATAGAGAGGTACACGAGAAAAGAGATGGGCCGCATCTGGGAGCCTGAGAATAGGTTCAGGAAGTGGCTCGAGGTCGAACTGGCAGCCTGCGAGGCATGGCACCGGCTCGGCAAGATACCCGCGAAGTCCCTGAAGACCATAATGAAGAAGGCCGACTTCAACGTGGCCCGCATCGACGAGATAGAAAAGACCGTCAAGCACGACGTCATAGCCTTCCTGACGTCGGTTGCGGAGTTCGTCGGCCCTGATTCGCGCTACATCCACATGGGCCTTACCTCTTCCGACATACTCGACACCTCGTTCGCCCTCCTTTTGAGGGAGGCGGCCGACATCATAATGGACGACATCAGGGGCCTTCGCGAAGTATTGAAGAAGAGGGCCTACGAGCACAAGGACACGCCCATGATGGGCCGCTCGCACGGAATACACGCCGAGCCCATGACATTCGGGTTGAAGATGGCGCTCTGGTATGACGAGATGGGCAGGAACCTCGAGAGGATGGAGCGCGCGAGGGAAGTCATCTCCTACGGCAAGCTCTCCGGTGCCGTTGGCACCTTCTCGCAGATAGACCCGAGGGTCGAGACCTATGTTTTGAAGAAGCTTGGCCTCAAGCCCGAGTTGGTCGCAACCCAGGTCGTGCACAGGGACAGGCACGCCGAGTACTTCAACGCGATGGCCATAACGGCCGCTTCGCTCGAGAAGTTCGCCATAGAGATACGCCACCTCCAGAGGACAGAGGTATTAGAGGCCGAAGAGCCGTTCACAAGGGGACAAAAGGGCTCTTCAGCGATGCCGCACAAGAGAAACCCGATACTCTCGGAGAACATCACGGGACTCGCCAGGCTCGTCAGGGGCTACGCCGCAAGCTCGATGGAGAACATAGCGCTCTGGCACGAGAGGGACATAAGCCATTCGTCGGTCGAGAGAGTAATAGCGCCGGACGCCACGATAGCGCTCGATTTCATGCTCGCGAGGGCTACGGGCCTCATGCGCGACCTCGTCGTCTACCCGCAGAACATGATGGACAACATCGACAGATTGAAAGGCGTGGTCTTCTCGCAGAAAGTGCTCTTGAAGCTCGTGGACAAGGGCACGACAAGGGAAGAGGCCTACGCCATAGTGCAGAGGAACGCGATGAAGGTCTGGGAGGGGCTAGGGGACTTCAGGAGCCTCCTCGTAGACGACGCCGAGGTCATGAACTTCCTTACCGTGAAGGAAATCGACGCGTGCTTCGACCTGAAGCCGTACCTCAAACACGTCGACTACATATTCAAGAGGACTTTCAAAGGGCGCCATTAAAAATCGGCCAAGAACTCCCTGTGCAATTGGCACAGGGATGAATTGGCCAGGCGCGAAGCGCCTCAGAGTTTTTTTGTCATTCTGAGGGAGCGTAAGCGACCGAAGAATCTTGTAATCTGCCGCTTTGTAAAGACGAGATTCTTCGCTACGCTCAGAATGACATACAGTTCTTTACCAAGACGCCCTGCGCTCTTGGCGCAGGGTATTTACAAATTGTTCTTTTTCCCCGGTCTCTTCTTTAGGCTGGAAATAAAAATGCAAAGGCACCCCAAATAGTATTAACACGCGGAGGCGTTTGAAATGGAAAAGCGCGAGAAGATCTACGAAGGCAAGGCAAAGCAGCTCTTTACTACAGACGATGCGGACCTTCTCGTCCAGTACTTCAAGGACGAGGCGACCGCGTTCGACGGCAAGAAAAAGGGCATAATAGAGGAGAAGGGCGTCCTCAACAACAAGATATCCTCCCGGATATTCACGATGCTTGAGGAAAAGGGCGTCAAGACCCACTTCGTCAAGCGCCTCTCCGACAGGGAGATGCTCGTGAGGAGGCTCCGCATAATCCCGGTCGAGGTCGTAATAAGGAACGTTGCCGCCGGGAGCCTGTGCAAGAGGCTCGGACTGGAGGAAGGCACGCCGTTGAAGGAGCCCACGCTCGAGCTCTTCTACAAGAGCGACCCGCTCGGCGACCCCATGATAAACGAATCTCTCGCGAAGGTATTCGGCTGGGCGACCGATTCCGAGCTCGGCCAGATGAAGGAATCGGCGTTCAAGATCAACAGAATCCTTTCGGAATTTTTCAATGAAAGGGGTATAATACTCGTTGACTTCAAGCTCGAGTTCGGCGAGCACAAGGGGCAGGTGCTCCTCGGCGACGAGATAACCCCGGACGGGTGCAGGCTCTGGGACAAATCAACGCTCGAGAAGATGGACAAGGACAGGTTCAGGCGGGACCTGGGCAAGGTCGAGGAGGCCTACCGGGAAGTCCTGAGGAAGGTGATGGAATAGCATGAAGGCAAAAGTCTATGTGACCCTGAAAAAAGGAGTGCTCGACCCACAGGGCAGGGCTGTCATGGGGGCCCTGAAGTCGATGGACTTCGGGGAAGTGAAGGACGTGCGCGTTGGCAAGTACATGGAGCTCGAGCTCGACGGTGCCTCGAAGGAAGTCGAGGAGAAGAGGCTCCGCGAGATGTGCGAGAAGCTCCTCGCCAATACAGTCGTCGAGAACTACAGGATAGAGATAGAATAAGGCCGTGTCCGGCCCCAGACAATACAGGTAAGGTCATTCAAGATGAAATTCGGAGTAATAGTTTTCCCAGGTTCCAACTGCGACCACGACTGCTACCACGTCGTGAAGCACGTCTTCAAGCAGGAGGCTGAGTACGTCTGGCACAAGTCGACTGACCTCAAGGGCTTCGACTGCGTCATACTGCCGGGCGGCTTCTCGTACGGGGATTACCTGCGCACCGGCGCGATAGCCTCCTCGTCTCCCGTCATGGGAGAGGTCGTCTCCTTCGCTAAAAAAGGCGGCCTCGTGCTCGGCATATGCAACGGCTTCCAGATATTGACCGAAGCGGGCCTCCTTCCCGGCGTACTCATGAGGAACAGGGGCCTGAAGTTCATATGCAGCCGCGTTAACCTCAGGGTAGAGAACGTCTCGTCCCCTTTCACGAGGGACTACAAGCCGGGTCAGGTCGTGGACATACCCATAGCCCACGCCGACGGCAATTACTACGCGGGCCCCGATACCATAAAGCAGCTTGAGGACGCCGGCAGGGTCGCGTTCAGGTACTCGAGCGCCGAAGGCGCGGTGAACGACGGCGCAAACCCCAACGGCTCACTGAACAACATAGCGGGCATACTGAACGAGGCGGGAAACGTCCTCGGCATGATGCCGCACCCGGAGAGGGCCTGCGAGGGCGAGCTCGGCCCGCTGGACGGCAGGGGCGTCTTCGAATCTGTCATCGGCAGCATTCTTAAATAACAATCGAATCTTTTCACCCCCACCCAGCCTCCCCCATCGAGGGGGAGGAGATGAAGCGATACCTCCCCTCCCTCGATGGGAGGGGATTGAGGTGAGGGTGAACTCTTAAATTCAGAGGCGAAAAATCTGATGGAAACAAACAACTTGAGGAGCGGGCTCGAATCAGGAAGGTTCGTCACAACCGCGGAGATATGCCCGCCGAGGGGCACTGACGTCTCCTCTTTCATCGAAAAGGCGCGCCTCCTCAAGGGCAGGATTGCAGCGGCCAACGTCACCGACAACCAGCGGGCTGTCATGCGCCTGTCGTCGCTGGCGTGCTCCGTCCTTCTCCTCAAGGAAGGCATTGACCCGGTCTTCCAGATGACCTGCAGGGACAGGAACAGGCTCGCCCTCCAGTCCGACCTCATGGGCGCGTGGGTCCTGGGCGTCAGGAACGTGCTGGCGCTGACCGGCGACCACGTAGCTTTCGGCGACCACAGGGAGGCGAAGGCCGTCTTCGACATCGACTCGGTCCAGCTCGTGGGCGTAATAGAGACCCTCAACAGCGGCCGCAACATGAAGAACACCGAGCTTCGCGGCAAGACCGATTTTTACATCGGCGCTGTCGTGGCACCGGAGGCCGACCCGTTCGGCCCGGAGTGGCTCAAGTTCGAGAAGAAGGTAGAATCCGGCGCGAAGTTCTTCCAGACGCAGGCCATCTTCGACATGGACAAGTTCAAGTCGTTCTTCGAGAAGGCAGAAAAGACCGGCGTGAAGGTCATGGGCGGGATACTGCTGCTAAAATCTGCCAAGATGGCGCATTACCTCAACAACAACGTGCCTGGCGTGACCGTGCCGCAAGCGCTCATAGATGAGCTCGAGGGCGCACCAGACCAGCTTGAAAAGGGTATAGAGATAGCTTCCAGGCAGGTGAGGGAGCTGAAGAAGTTCTGCCACGGGGCGCATATCATGGCCATAGGTCAGGAAGAGAGTGTTGTTAAGATAATCGAAGGCGCTTAAAAGCCGCTGAAAAAGCTCCATCTGCTTCGTTGTCATCGTCACTCGTCATTGCGGCGTACAGAAAGTACGCCTCACTCCTCGCTTCTCGACGCCTCGCATCTGAAACTTTTTGAGCAGCTTTAACTTATGCTGCGCTTTATTTCCGCCCTTCCCTGATTTCGGAAAAAATTGCTAATTTTTAGAAAAACGCTGAAAAACCCCGTTCTTTTAAGGTCGGGGATGAATGTTGGTATCTCCATCAAATTAAAAAACCCGCTTTTCAGCGGGTTTTTTAATTTCCGAAATTCCTGCCTTGAAAATTATCAGGGTTCGTCTTCTCTGGTTATGAAGAACTCCTCTTCCTCTTCGGCCGTCTCGGCCTCTTTTACCTCAGGCGCTTCCTCTTGAGAAGGTTTCTCAGTCTGTTTCACTGCTTTTACACCGCCCCGGCCTCCGGCGGCTATGAACACGGCGTCTTCGCTGCCTATGTTCTCCATGTGGAAGGCCGCGCATTCCCTTGAATGGAAGGCCTCTCCAGGGCCTATGATAAAGTCGGTCTTGCCGCACCTTACCCTGATGTTGCCCTTTATGACGAAGATTATCTCTTCAGCGCCCTCCGGGGCGGAAAGCTTTTTGGGGGCCTCACCGTGCCTCAGCTTCGAGTAGAGCATGTATACCGAGCTGGAGTCGAGCTCGGGGCTGCCGAGGCAGAATGAGCCGTCCGGCGCCGAATCAGCAAGTTTTGGGAGCTTGAATATCTTCATGCCATCGATTCCATTGTGTCCCTGAAGTGTTCGAGGAAGTCCTCGCCGTGCATCGGGCGTATCACTATCCATTTGCGCTTTTTGTCGAGCTTCACTTCGACTTCCGCGCCGGGGATGAGTTCGAGGAACCTCAAGTACTCCTCCGGGAGAGCCACCCCCTCTTTACCCTTCTCGATCTTCACTATTTTTTCCTTCATGACGGGCCCCATTTCATTTTTTTTGCGCGGGCAGAGGGAAGTCACTGATGAAACCGCAAAGTTGATTATATATTAAATTCAGGTATCGGCATAGTCAAGTTTTTATGTTCCCAAGTCAGCGTTTTTGTGATATTTTCAAAATAGAGTTTCAGGTTTCTCCGCCACGACTTTCAAGGTAATCGTTCAAGCAAGGAAGGCTGTTATGAAACCCGCCCCTGCTCAAAAGGAAGGTTCCCTGAAGCCAAAGCTTTTCAAACAGAGATACTACATGGCCAAGGAGCTCCAGTTCTCTCTGGCCCTCGTCATCGTACTCGCTCTCCTCGGCGGCATATTCCTGCAGGCCGTCTCTTCTTTCCTCATAAGCTACTGGGAGCTCGAGACGCCTTTCCTCGGCTTCTTTCTCATCTTGGGTTACGTCGCCATAGTCGTGCTGCTGGCGGTCTTTTTTACGCACCGGCTGGTGGGCCCCTTCAAGCGGCTCGAGTACGAGATGAAGCTCGTCAGGGCCGGAAACCTCGCCAAGCGCCTTTCAATCCGCTCTCAGGACGACCTCCATATCAGGAACTTCGTCAGGCACATCAACTCGTTCATATCGAGGTTCGAGGAGATGAGCAGCGAGTACAACCGCCTGAACAGCACTGTCGTGACCAAGCTCGACATGGCGGCCGATGAGCTTTCAAAGGGGAATGCCGACTGCGCCCGCCTCAAGGAAGAGATTGAGCAGCTTAGAAAAGAGGTCAGGGAGTTCAGGGAAAAATGGTAAGGCCTGTCCGTTTAATCCATGCCGCGCTCCTGGCGTCCCTTTTCCTCATCCCGGCGTCCGCGTCCGCGATGCTCTCCGGCGATTATTTCGTCAGGGAGGTCATTGACGGGGACACCATCGTCCTGGACAACGGTGAGAAGGTACGGTACGTGGGCCTGGACACCCCGGAGGCGGACGAGCCCCTTTACATCGACGCGAAGGCGAGAAACGCTGTCCTGGTCCAGGGCCGTCACGTAAGCGTGCTGGTTTGCGGAGCTGAACCGAGGGACAAATACGGGCGCGTCCTGGCGTGGGTCACTTCGGGCGGCATCCCCGTGAACGAGACGCTCGTCAAGGAGGGGTTAGCAAGGATAATGACCATCCCTCCGTGCGGCCTGGTGAGGGCCCGCCAGTTCAAGGCTCTCGAGGACGAGGCCCGGGCCAAAAAGCTGGGCATCTGGGGGATGATCGCTTCCCAAAGGCTGGCTGTGGATATATTTCCCATCGAGGCCCACAGGTACGTAGGCCAGAAGGTGAGGCTTCGGGGGACGGTCCGCTCGGCTGTGCCCTGGGGAAGAACATGGCACCTGGAATTCAGGTCATCTAACGGCTTCAGGGCCGTCATATTGCCGAAGGCCGTCGACGAGTACGAGATGAGAGGCCTGGATATACTCGATTACAGGGGCAAGGAGGTCGAGATAACGGGGGTTGTCACCATGCGCGACGGCTTCCCCGAGATAGTCGTGTACTCTCCCTCAAGCATAAGGGAGAACCCGTAGCCGTTCATCCCCGTTGTTCGCCCTCCGGAAAATCAGCCGTGAAAATTCGACAGGATAAGGCCGCTTTTTGTGTTGACTTCCCCTGCGTCAGTTTATATGATTGACAGGTTGACACGGCGGCGTACCCAAGTGGCAAGGGAGCAGTCTGCAAAACTGCCATCCAGCGGTTCGAATCCGCTCGCCGCCTCCAATTAAACATTTGAAACAGCCCGCCGGGCCTCCCGGCGGGCTGTTTTTTTAAGCGGGCATAAAGCGTCGTTCTTTGACCCCGGCTTTCAGGCGGCCTCGAGTTCTTCGGCGACCTCAGGAGGCATGTCGTATTCGACCTCCGTTATCGTCTCTTCTCCAACGGCCTGCTTGGCCAGCCGGAAAACAGTATCGACGAGTTTTTTCGACTGGTCTGGGTTAAGGCTGAACTCGGCGCCCACTTCGTCGAAAAACTCTTCGATGGTAATATCGAGCGGGCGGGCTTGACGGCCCCTCAGGACATCCGCGGTAAGCGGCTCAGGGAGCCTTGAGGCGAACTTTTCGGCCTGATCTCCGGTCATCGAGCTGGCGAGTATGCCCAGGACGGTCTTTATGGCCGCGTCAGCCTTCTCTTCTGTCCTTATGAACTGCAATTTTTTCACGCCTTCCATGAAATTCCGGTAATCCATAGGCCCTCCCAGTCAGTTTTCGCGCTTATTTTGAGTTAAGCAATAAGGCGTGCCGTTGTCAAATACCCTCGTAAAGAGTTTTTTAGAAAAAATCTTTTTCGTAACGTTTTGTGACGGCAATCACAGATTTTCTTTTCTGGAATCATATATAATCAGCCACTCAGAGTTATGTTTGCACAAGGTGCTTGCTTTTTTCTGAATCTGGCCCTGAAAAATGACTGTCCGCGGACGAAGATTTTTTCGAGTGAGGCCCAAAAGGCCGAGCTGACCGGCGGTTTTGCAGTTGCTCAAAGGCTTGAAAAGCTTTGGAAATCAAACGCCCCGGAACAACTCACTCCAGGAGGTTCTCCCGGCACTGCGGGGGAGCGCCCGGCCCACGGCAGAGCGCAAGAGCCGGAATTCCGCTTTCCTTCCTTCAGGAGAGCCCTTCCAGAAGAAAGCCTTTAAGCAATCCTTAATGTCCTCTAAGGTATTTTTGTTTGTTTATTTCCATCCGGGCAGGCCGGGGACCGCGCCATTTCGGAAATAGCCGTTTTGCGTAATCTAAATCACTTTATTCGTCCGTGATGTATCTTAATATGACTACAGATTTTTTCAACGGAGGGGTCAAATGTCTGAAACAGGGTTGGTAGCCGCCGGGGGGCAACAGGAAGAGGCGCTTGCTCAAAGACCCGTGGAGCGGATGCGCTTCGAGGGCTGGCTCATCTACACGGCCGTGGCAGTCTCTCTTGTCTGCGCTTATGAGTCGCTGGCGCACAGGTTCGTGCCAGCTGCAAGCTTTCTCAATATGCTGCATTCTGCCGGGATAATGAAGTCGTACCCCATTGGTTACGAGCCTGGCAAGGGCATATGGAGGCTCATGGGCTGGGTAGGCTCGGGCATGATGCTTTCGATGATGGTGTATACGTTAAGAAAGAGGATGGGCCATTCCTCGCGCCTGGGCTCCATGCGCATGTGGCTCAACTTCCATATGCTCATGGGCGTCATCGGCCCCATACTCATAACCTTCCATACGACATTCAAGTTCGGCGGCCTCATCGGCACGAGCTACTGGGCAATGGTGGCGACCGTCCTTTTCGGCGTGCTCGGCAGGTACATATACATACAGATACCCAGGGGCATAACCGGCGCCGAGCTCAGCATGAAGGAGATAGAGTACTCGGCCGCCGCGATGGACAGGCAGCTTGAAAGCCAGCTCGGCAAAAAAGGGAAGGACCAGAAGGCCATTCGCGACATATTCGACGACGTTACCGAGGTGGACGCCGGGGAGAGGAACGCCTTCACGACCCTTTTACACATGATGGCGGCCGATTTGAGGAACAGGTTCAAGACCTGGACCCTGAAGAAGACCCTGGTGAACGAATTCTGTTTCGACGGCCGCACCGCCGGGTACATGGTCACGCTCATTAAAAAGAAGGCCGCCCTCATAAGGAGGAAAAACCTCCTTTCGACGACGCACAGGATATTGAGGTACTGGCACGTCATCCATATCCCGCTTGCTATCGTCATGTTCGTCATAATGTTCATACACATAATCGTCTATTTCGTGTTTACGCCGGGTATACACTAATAAATGGAGTCACAAGCCGTGTCCAAGACTGACCGAGCTCTCACAAACCGCGTACTCTCAACCGCCCTCAAGCTCGTCTTCGTCCTGTTTATGGCTTCTCTCCTGTCCACCGCGGCAGGGGCGGCCGACAGCAAGGAAGGGATACATACGCTCATAAGCCCGGGTCCCCTGGCGGCCGAGCACGCCAAGTACGACGGCATACTCAACTGCACCAAGTGCCACAGGCTCGGCGGCGGCGTCCCTGACAGGTATTGCCTCGACTGCCACGACAAGCTCGATAAACGCATAAAGGAAAAGAGGGGGCTGCACGCCACCTACAAGGACCCCTGCGCCAAGTGCCACAGCGACCACAAGGGCAGAGGGTTCAAGATGATAACCCTCGAAGAAAAGAAGTTCGACCACGACAAGACCGAGTACAGGCTCGAGGACAAGCACGCCAAGGTCGAGTGCGCCAAGTGCCACAAGAAAAAGGGCGACTATATGTCCGCGCCCAAGACCTGCGTGGGCTGCCATAAGGACGAGCACAAAAAACAGCTCGATCAGGACTGCTCGAAGTGCCACAACATCAAGGGCTGGAAAGACCTCGCCAGGTTCGACCACGACAAGGGCTCGGCTTATCCGCTGACGTTGAAGCACAAGGACGTGAAGTGCGCCAAGTGCCACCCGCAGAACAAGTGGAAGCCAATCGCGTTCAAGAAGTGCGACGACTGCCATAAAGACCCGCATAAGGCCCAGTTCAAGGGGCAGTTGTGCGACGCCTGCCACACGATAAAGGACTGGAAGGCCGACAAGTTCAAGCACGTCCCGCCCGAGTACAAGGGCTACGCCCTGGACGGGAAGCACCTTACGACCCCGTGCGCGAAGTGCCACGTCAAGGGCGCGTACAAGCCGATAAAGTCGGCGACCTGCGACGCTCCCGGCTGCCACCCCAACCCTCATAAGAAGCAGTTCGAGGACAAAAAATGCGACGCCTGCCACGTGACAGCGGGCTGGGGCAAGGACGCCTTCGACCACAACGCGGCTTCCTACAAGGGCTATAAGCTCGAGGGCAAGCACCTTAAGGTGAAATGCGAGGAGTGCCACGCCAAGGGCGTATACAAGCCCATAAAGCACAAGTACTGCCTTGACTGCCACAAGGACGAGCACAAGGGGCAGTTCAAGAGCGCGACCTGCGAGTCGTGCCACACCGTGAAGGACTGGAAAGAGGAGACATTCGAGCACAACGGCCCCAAATACAGCGGCTACAGGCTCGACGGCAAGCACCTGACGAAGGTGAAGTGCGAGGAGTGCCACGCCAAGGGCCTCTACAAGCCGATAAAGTACCAGGCCTGCACCGATTGCCACAAGGACGAGCACAAGGACCAGTTCAAGGGCAGGACCTGCGAGTCGTGCCATGACACGAAGGACTGGAAGAAGACCTCCTTCGACCATAACTCGCCTTCGTACAAGGGCTACAAGCTCGACGGCAAGCACCTGAAGACCCCCTGCGACAAGTGCCACATAAACGCCAGGTGGAGGCCGCTGCCGGACGGGTGCCTGAACTGCCACGAGAAAGAGGACGTGCACAAGAAGGAGCTCGGCAACCTGTGCGAGAAGTGCCACAACACGGCCGACTGGAAGAGGTACACCTTAAACCATACGACCCAGACGAAGTTCCCTCTCATTGGCAAGCACAAGGACACGAAGTGCGACAAGTGCCACCAGGAGAAGAAAAAGCCGAGGCAGTACAGGACCGGCGAGCTCAAGTGCGACGCCTGCCACAAGGACGTGCACAAGGGCAAGTTCAAGGAGGAGTGCCAGAGCTGCCATAACCAGTTCGACTGGATCCCGAAGAGGTACGACCACACGAAAAAGACCGGGTACCCGCTCTCTGGCGTCCACGAGTCGACCACCTGCGGCAGCTGCCACAGGGCAAGCGACTACAAGATGACGAAGAAAAAGTGCTTCGAGTGCCACAGGGACCCGCACGACAACCAGTTCGGCAGGGTGGAGTGTTCCCAGTGCCACACGCAGGCTTCGTGGAGCCCCATGCAGTTCAAGCACGCGGGCACGAGCTACCCGCTCGCGGGGGCCCACAAGGCCGCCCAGTGCGCCGAGTGCCACAAGGGCGGCAACTTCAGGAACACGTCGACCATATGCGCCAACTGCCATCTGGACGATTACACCGCCGCCCCCTCCCATATATCAAAGGGCTACGGGACCAAATGCTCTAGCTGCCATACGGAGACCTTGACGACCTGGTCTTTCAAGCACCCGGGAGGGACGACCGGCTGCGCCTCGTGCCATCTCGCGAAAAGGCCGGCGACCCATACG
The DNA here is from genome assembly GCA_905339405.1 of uncultured bacterium. Lineage (GTDB taxonomy): Bacteria > Desulfobacterota > GWC2-55-46 > GWC2-55-46 > GWC2-55-46 > GWA2-54-12. The sequence goes on from CAJPGC010000014.1 coordinate 153,262, forward strand.
GCCAATACGGTGAAGTTCCCGAACGTCTGTGAGACCTGCCATAAGTTCCCCGCGTGGAAGCCGTCGATATTCAACCACTCGGCGAAGACCAACTGCTCGACCTGCCACGGCGCGCAGAAACCGGCGACCCACGCGAACACGGCGAAGTACCCGTCAACCTGCGACACCTGCCACAAGTACCCGTCGTGGACGGCTGTCACTTTCAGCCACACGTCGGCGACGAACTGCTCCGCCTGCCACGGCGCGCAAACGCCCGCTACCCATAAGGCCAACGTGTCGAAGTACCCGGTTACCTGCGAGAAGTGCCACAAGTACCCGGCGTGGACGCCGTCCACCTTCAACCATACGTCTGCCACGAACTGTTCGAGCTGCCACCTGTCGCAGCGTTCCTCTACCCACACGGCCAATGCGACGAAGTACCCGACGGTCTGCGAGCAGTGCCACAAATATCCGGCCTGGAACACGGTAACGCACGTGGTAACGACGGCGAACTGCTCGAGCTGCCATCTCTCGCAGCGCCCGGCCACGCACACGGCCAACCCGACGAAGTACCCGGCGACCTGTGAGAAGTGCCATAAGTACACTACTCCGTGGACAACGGCAACGCACGTAGTCACCACGACGAATTGTTCGAGCTGTCACCTTTCGCAGCGCCCGGCCACGCACACGGCCAACCCGGCGAAGTACCCGGCGGCCTGCGAACAGTGCCATAAATACACTACCCCGTGGACAACGACGGCTTCGCACATCGTCACCACGACTAACTGCTCGAGCTGCCATCTTTCACAGCGTCCGGCCACGCACACGGCCAACCCGGCGAAATATCCGACGACCTGCGAGCAGTGCCACAAGTACACTTCTCCGTGGACAACGGCAACGCACGTAGTCACCACGACTAACTGTTCGAGCTGCCACCTCTCGCAGCGTCCGGCCACGCACACGGCCAACACGACGAAGTACCCGACGACCTGCGAGCAGTGCCACAAGTACACTACTCCGTGGACAACGACTGCTTCGCACATCGTTACCACTACGAACTGCTCGAGCTGCCACCTCTCGCAGCGCCCGGCCACTCACACGGCCAATACGACGAAGTACCCGGCGACCTGCGAGCAGTGCCACAAGTACACTACCCCGTGGACAACGGCAACGCACGTAGTCACGACGGCTAATTGCTCGAACTGCCACCTCTCGCAGCGTCCGGCCACTCACACGGCCAATACGACGAAGTATCCGACGACTTGCGAGAAGTGTCACAAGTACACTACTCCGTGGACCACGGTAACGCATGTAGTGGCCACGACGAACTGCTCGAGCTGCCATCTGTCGCAGCGCCCGGCAACCCATACGGCGAACACGGCGAAGTACCCGGCAGTTTGCGAGCAGTGCCATAAGTACACTACCCCCTGGACCACCGCGACGCACCCGTCGACAACATCGACCTGCTCGACGTGCCACCTCTCGCAGAGGCCTTCGACTCATACGGCGAACCCGGCCGTCTATACGAACACGTGCTCTGCCTGTCACACGTACCCCTCGTGGGCCAACGCGAAGGTGAACCATACGACCCTGACTACGAATTGTTCGTCGTGCCACCTTTCGCAGAGGCCTTCCACGCATACGGCGAACACGGCGAAGTACCCGACCGTATGCGAACAGTGCCACAAGTACCCGGCGTGGGTCCCGGCAACGCACCCGTCGACGACGTCGACCTGTTCGAGCTGCCATCTCTCGCAGAGGCCTTCGACGCATACGGCTAACCCGGCGGTTTATTCGAACACCTGCTCGGTCTGCCACAAGTACCCGGTCTGGGCGACGGTGACGGTGAACCATTCGACGTTGACGGCGAATTGTTCCGCCTGCCACCTGACCGACAGGCCTTCCACGCACACGGCGAACACGCAGAAGTTCCCGACCGTCTGCGAGCAGTGCCACAGGTACCCGTCATGGGCCACGGCGACGCACCCGGGGACGACCTCGACCTGTTCGACCTGCCATATGTCGCAAAGGCCCGCGTCTCACGTGAGCAACCCGTCGGCGTACCCGAATACCTGCTCGTCGTGCCATAAGTACCCGACGTGGGCCGCGACCTCGTTCACGCACACGAGTACGACAACGAACTGCCAGACGTGCCATCTGGCCAAGTACCCGGCGCAGCACACGCAGTTCAATTCAAGGTTCGGCCAGATATGCGCCAACTGCCATACGTACCCCGTGTGGTCGACATATAAAGCCTTCAGCCATACGTTCAGCACCTTCCCGACGAACCACGAGGGCTTCACCAGGTGCTCGGACTGCCACCCTGCGAAGAACTACGGCAACAAGGGCGGCTGCATAGAATGCCATACCGCAAGGGGCAAGAAGGTCCATAAGGTGAACACAAACGCCGGGTGTCTCAACTGCCACCCGAGAGGTACTTAAAAGAAAGGCGTCATGAGAAGGCATAGATACTTTTTTGCGATGCTGGCATTGACCCTGCCTGTCTTGACGGCGGCGCCCTCCTCGGCCGCCGAGCTGGGCGGCATGGTTTCGTTCGAAGACTTCTATTCGAGCGACTCGGGGGCCGGGAGCAGGCATTCGGTCTCCGGCAGGGTAAAGCTCGACGTCACCAAGTTCGGCCCCTCCGGCAAGCTCGGCTTCCACTTCGACGGCAGGCAGAGGTTCGACCTCTCGGGCGAGAGCGGGACATCGAGCAAGGAGGGGAGAATTGACCTGGCGCACCTGGAGTACACGAGCACGAGCCTTTACCTCTCGGTCGGCAGGCTCTGGCCCAAGGACATGCCCATAGAGGTGGTCGACGGGCTCAACGTGGTCTTCCAGGGCTCGAAAGCAGGTGTGGGAGCCTTCGCGGGCCTCCGCCCGAACCCGTACAGCCAGTCTACTACGGTCGACTACACCACGGCCGGTCTTTATACGACTTACGCGAGCGAGAAACTCAACGGGGCCGCCGCCTTCGTGCACAACGGTTTCAAGGGCAAGACTGACAGGCAGTACATCTACGGGTACGGCACCTGGACGCCGCGCCCGTCTCTTTTCGCCTTCGGCAACGTCACTGCCGACCTTTCCCCGGCCGGGAAGCTCAGCCTCACGAACCTCATAGCCGAGCTTACATGGAGGCCGGACGACATCAAGAGCTTCACTTTCGGCTACAACCAGTTCAGGGCTTTCAAGTTCTACGCTTCGACTCTTTTCGCGGACATAGACGACAGCCGCCAGGACGCCTGGTACCTTGGCGCGAGCTACAGGCTCAATCCCCAGTACATGGTCTACGGCAGGGTCGAGATGCAAAAGAGGTACTTCCCGTCCCTCGAGAGCGAACAGAACGATATGCTGAGCTACAGGGCAGGCGTAAGCGGGGACAACCTTTTCGGCACTGGCGTTGCCGCGAACTTGAGCGCGTCCATCACCGACAGCTACGGCTCCGAGTACACGGCGTACAGCTTCGACATGAGCAGGATGTTCGGCGAGTCAATACAGGTCATCCTCAACGGCTCCTACACCGAGAGCGTATACGGGTCGGAACCGGCCGGAGAGGCGTTAAGCTACGGCGGGTCGGTCTACTACATGGCGAGGAGATATAACTTCTCACTTACGCTCGACAGGGAACAGGGAACCGATTATACGAGCGACAGGCTCCTTACGAGGCTGAGCTTCAACCTCTAAGGCGTCCTCTGAAAAATATGAAGAGGCAGCTCCCGGAATGGGGCTGCCTCTTTTTTTTATCGCCGGATAATTCTTATCTCGTGCCGAACTTCTTTTCTACCCTTACGCCGATTCCGCGCAGGAAATCATTGGGCAGCTCTCCACCGGCGAAGATGTAGACGAAGTCGTTCGGGATTGCCGAAAGCTTCCCGTCCAGGTCTATCTGGACCTCTTTCGCCTTTATCTCCTTGAGGTTCGATTTCAGGTGGAGCGTGAGCTGCCTGGCTGCAAGGGCCTTATCGAGCCGCTCCCTGTTGCCGGGTTTTATCCTCGAAAGCGCATCCCCCCTGTAGGAGAGGGTGACCTTGTTGCCGCACGAGGAAAGGGCCATGGCCGCCTCCACGGCGCTGTCGCCGCCGCCTACGACTACGATATTGCAGGCCTTGTGCTGCTCCGGGTCAAGGAGGCTGTAGCTTACTTTTGAGAGCTCTTCGCCGGGCACGCCGAGCTTTCTCGGGGTGCCCCTCCTGCCGATGGCGAGGACGACCGTCTTCGAGAGGTACTCGCCCTTGCTGGTCGTGACCTTGAAAGTGCCGCCGTTCTCCTCGAGGGCGGTCATCTTCTCGTTGGTGTTTATTTTAAGCCCGGAGCCATCTATTATGCCGAGGAAGAGCTCGAGGAGCGCTTCCTTTGTCGTCTCCTTGAACTTTATCTTGCCGTGCAACGGCACGTCCATGGGCTGGGTCATCACTATCTTGTGCCTGGGGTAATTGAGGATGGTGCCGCCGACGCCGCCCTGCTCGATGGTGACGAACTTGAGCCCGGCCTTCATCGCCGCAAGTGAAGCGCCTATTCCGGCCGGGCCGGCGCCAACTATGAGGACGTCGTAGGTGCCGTCCGGCTTCCGCTGTTTCTCCTTGAGGAAGCAGCTGATGTACTCGACGGCCTGTCTGCCCTGGGTGATGGCGTTCCTCACGAGACCCATTCCGCCCAGCTCGCCCGCTATGAAGACCCCCTTGACGTTCGTCTCGAAGTCGGTGGTCACATAGGGTATGTCAACGCCGCGCTTCTCGTTGCCGAAGACCAGCGTTATCGCCCCGACCGGGCAGGCAGCGGCGCATGCGCCGTGGCCGACGCAGTGAGAGGCGTTGATGAGAGAGCCCCTTCCTGATATGAGCCCCAGGACGTCATGCTGCGGGCAGGCCTTCACGCAGGCGCTGCTGCCTATGCACACGGCAGGGTCTATCTTCGGGTGAAGAGTCGTAGGCTCCTCGGCAAGCCCGAACTCGACGGCCTTTTTGAGCTTTGCTTTGGACTTCCGGGATTTTTTCCCGTAGAAGTAGACGTATATGAGGATTGCGAGCGCTACTATGAGCGTCGAGAGAAGGCTTACCAGTTTCGTTACCTCCGGTATTTTTCTTAGCCCGGCGGCCTTGGCCGCTGTCATGGGGGCGTTACCAGCTATTTTAAATCTTTCCCGGGCGGACTTCAAAGACCTTTTTGCGCCCCTTTTTTATGAGATTGACTTTTATGGGCATTTTGGGTAAGCTTTATAGCTCCTAAACCCCCTGATAGACCGTAAGTGTCCGTTTTAAATGGAATAAAAATTACCCGATAGGTTATAATAGCTTTTCAAGGCGCATATAACAACCCCCCCAATAAGGAGGATTATCGTGAGCAAGAGTGTCGCGCAAAAGCTCATAGACAGCCACCTGGTCTCAGGTGAGCCTGTTCAGGGCAAGGAAGTGAACATCAGGATAGACCAGACCATCACGCAGGACGCGACAGGCACAATGGCGTATCTGCAGTTCGAGGCGATGGGCGTGCCCAAAGTCAGGACAGAGCTCTCCGTGAGCTATGTCGACCACAACACGCTCCAGTACGGCGGCTTTGAGAACGCTGACGACCACAGGTTCCTCCAGACGCTGGCCTCAAAGTACGGCATCCACTTCTCCAAGCCCGGCAACGGCATATGCCACCAGGTGCACCTGGAGAGGTTCGGCAAGCCCGGCAAGACCATGCTCGGCTCAGACAGCCACACGCCCACTGGCGGCGGCATTGGCATGCTCGCCATAGGCGCAGGCGGCCTTGACGTCGCTGTCGCGATGGGCGGCGGCCCCTTCAACCTCGTATACCCGAAGGTAGTCCTCGTGAACCTCAAGGGCAAGCTGAAGCCCTGGGTTTCTGCCAAGGACATCATCCTCGAGCTGCTGCGCAGGATGACCGTCAAGGGCGGCGTAGGCAAGGTCATCGAGTACGGCGGAGAGGGCGTAAAGAGCCTTACCGTCCCCGAGAGGGCGACCATCACCAACATGGGCGCGGAACTTGGCGCTACCAGCTCGGTATTCCCTTCCGACGAAGTGACCAGGGAGTTCCTGGCCGCGCAGGGCAGGGAAGCCGACTGGATAGAGCTCAAGGCCGACGAGGGCACGAAGTACGACGAGACCATCGACATCGACCTCAACAAGCTCGAGCCGATGATCGCGAGGCCCCACATGCCTGACCAGGTCTGCAAGGTCTCCGAGGTAGAGGGCCTCAAG
>CAJPGC010000015.1 GCA_905339405.1 uncultured bacterium
GTGGCCTGGATTTCCGAGAGAAAGGACGTGCTTTGCGCCATGTTCTTTCTTTCGAGCATCCTGTTTTATTTGAGGTACGCCCAAAAAGGCAAGGCGTTCTGCTACATCCTGTCTCTCATGGCTTTCGCTCTTGCGATAATGAGCAAGTCTATGGCCGTGACTCTGCCAGCCGTCCTGCTGTTGGTGGATTTCTATCCGCTCCGGAGGCTCTCGTCGGCAAAGGGCGTTTTGAAGGCAGTTGCGGAAAAGCTCCCATTCTTCGCGATAAGCGCCTTCGCGGCTGTCATGGCCGTCTATTCACAAAGCTCGTCTCTTGCGTCTCTCGCAGCGGCTCCTTTTGACGTGCGCGTCGTTACGGCCCTTCGAGCTTATGTTTTTTATCTTGAGAAGCTGTTTGTTCCTCTCGGGCTTGCCCCATATTATCCTTACCAGCTAAGGCCCGACCCTTTCGGCTTCAAGTACCTTGTTGCCTATGGCGTATTAGCTGGCATAAGCATCGGCTGCCTCGCGGCCATCCGCTACAGGGCATTCATCGTGACGTGGCTCTATTTCCTCGGCACGCTCCTGCCCGTAATAGGCTTTGTGCAGGTCGGCGTACAAGCCGCTGCGGACAGGTATATGTATATTCCCAGCCTGAGCCTGCTGGTCCTCATAGGCGCGGGCTCGGCTCTTATCGTTGAAAGGAACTCAAGGGCGCTGCTCGGGGCCCTGCTGGCTCTTATTTCGGTTGTCACCGTCGGGCTTTCATACGCTACCGTAAAGCAGGCCGCAATCTGGAAGGATTCCCTGACCCTCTGGGACTATGAATTGGCGGTTTATCCCGACGCAGGTGAATTAGCTATCATGAACAGGGGCGTTGCCTATAAAAAAGCAGGCAGGTACAAGGAAGCTCTCGCGGACCTGAACGAGGCCATAAACTTAAAGCCCTCTGCAATGGCCTATTCCAACAGGGGTAATGTAAGGAAAAGGATGGGGGACATCCCCGGTTCAATCGAGGATTACATAAAAGCCCTGGAGCTTGACCCGCAGGACGCCGCCACCTACTTCAACTTCGCGCTCGTGCTGGAGGAATCCGGCGACATCACGTGGGCAATCGAGAACGCCGACAAGGCCGAAAGGCTCGGCCTGGGGCAGGCAAGAGAGTACCTTGAGCACCTGAAGGCCAGCTACCCGGCCGGGGCCCACGAGTAACCTTCAAAGGCTTGCGGCCCAGCTATTTTTTCTCGAGCTTCAGCGAGGCCGAATTCACGCAATACCTTTTTCCGGTGGGCGGCGGGCCGTCTTCAAAGACGTGCCCGAGATGAGAGCCGCACCTGCTGCATATTAGCTCGGTGCGCCTCATCATGTGGCTCGTGTCCTCGGCGGTCGAGATATTCCCGTCCGCGACAGGTTCATAGAAGCTCGGCCATCCGGAGCCCGAGTCGTACTTGGCCGCAGAGCTGAAAAGCTCCTGGCCGCAGGCT
>CAJPGC010000016.1 GCA_905339405.1 uncultured bacterium
TATCTTTCCTGTTTTCATCGTTCGATAATATAACACGCCGTTATCATTGTAAATATTTTTTCTCCAACCGCCCAACGAAAAAAGGCGGACCCTTACAGGGCCCGCCTCTGGATAACAGCATATGGAGAACCTTTTGAGAGAGCCTTTTTGTAAAAAGGTTCTCTCAAACTCTCTCCAAAAACTTATAGTTCTTCCTGAGAGTGCCCCCTTATGGGGGCACTCTCAGGAACTTAAAGTCTTTGAAGGGGGTTTGGGGGAGAACTTTCTACAGAAAGTTTCCCCCAAGAAGTCCTCCTTATCTGCTTTCAGTACCGCCGCCCATGCCGCCTGAGGTGCCGCGTTCAGAGCCCGGGGTAGTGCGCTGCTGCTGGCTGTCGTCCATCTTCTGCTGGTCCTGCATGGTGCCGGAAGTTCCCTGGTACATGCGGGCGTGTTCCAGGGTCTTCTGGGCGTTTTCAATGGCTTCCTTGGCGTTCGAGACGGCCTCTCTCAGGTGTTCGTCTTCTTTGGCCTGCTGCTGGGCCTGCTCGAAGTTCCTGAGAGCGCTCCTTAAGTTGTCTATCGCGGACTGGGTCTGCTTTATGGCGCGCTGCTGCTGCTTGGAGACCTCCTGCTGGCCTGATTTCTGTTGCTGGGTCTGCTGGCCCTGTGCGGCGGCCTGCTGGTCCTGGGCGGCAAAGACCGGGGCAGCGGTAACGCTCAGAAGAAATGAGAATGCTGCTGCGGAAAGGGCTAACCTCTTCATTTGTTTCCTCCTTGAAGGTTTGGTTTTTACGGCTTTGAGTTTGAGGGACCAAAGATAGGCGGGTTTGACAGAACGGTTTGTCCCTTTTTTTGAGTATACAGGAACTTCCCTGCGGCGCAACCGCGAGCCCTATGTATTTCTATTTACTTGATTTTACGTCTCTTTTTTCCTACAATGATTGCCATGTACGCTTTGTTTACCAAAACTTTCGCCGCTTTTTTTCTTCTGCTTGTCCTTGCCTTTCCAGCGCCCCTTATCGCAGACCAGGCCGTTCAGCCGCCTCAGGCGTCCCCCGGGGACTACGCATCGTCCATAGGAGACGCTTTTGTTGGCGAGGAGCTGGCTTACGACATAGGGTTCTGGTTTTTCAGCGGCGTTGCCGAAAGCAGGCTGGTCCTCAAGGAGGATGGCCCGGGCAGGTACGTGGCTACCCTGTCGGCCAAAACGAACGGCGTTGTCGATACGATTTTGAAGCACCGGCGCGACAGGTATGTGGCGAGGTTCAGGGTCTCGGAGGACGGCAGGAGGTTTTTGACCGAGAGTTTCGAAAAAGAGGTCGAGATAGACGGCAAGGGCATAAGGAGGAGCGTCCACACGGTCGATTATGGCGCACGTACGGTGAGTTCGAGGAGCTGGGGAGGGGGCAAGCCTGAAAAGAACACCTTCGACAAGATACCCGACGGAATGTACACGGACGACCCGCTGGCCGCTTTCTATAACTTCAGGTTCGGGGTATACGGCAGCATAGACGAGGGGAAAGACTACAAGATACTGACTCTGCCCAAAGACGACAGGATACCGGAGATACTGATACGCGTAGCGCATGAAAAAGAGCTTCGCAGGAAGTCGGGGAGGACGGATGCCGCCATCCTTGCCGACGCCAAGATAGACAAAGAGCTTTTCGGCTCCAAGAACGGCGACATAGAGATACTCTTCACCAGGGAGATGCTCCCGGTGCAGGCCATAGCCAAAGGCATATTGCTTTTCGGCGACGTGAAAGGAAAGCTCCGCGAGGTGGTCTCCGGCGGGGCCGCTAAAAAGACGTCCATCCAGCCGTCAGTTTCTTCCAACCCTTAATAACACGAAAAGAAGGGCCGCTATGGCGGACATGAGCGCCCCGTAGAAGAAGGTGGCGCCAGGGCCGATGCTGTCCCACAGGTGGCCGGCTATTATGCTCGCCGGGAGGAGCATCAGCCCGGCTACGGTATGGTATACGCCGAAGGCGGTAGCCTTCTGCCGGGCTGGGGCAAGGGTTGCCAGGTACGCCCGGAGGTTGCCTTCGCTCATGCCCTTGTATACGCCGTATATGGGAAAGAGTATCCATATGTGCGCCGCGCTGGTCGACAGCCCGACGAGCAGGTATATGACGGAGTAGACCACGAACCCCGCCATCACCATGTGTTTGAGGCCGATTTTGTCGGCAAGTACGCCCATCGGAACGGCCGAGGCAGCGAAGACGACATTATATGCGAGGTAGACTATCGGTATGAGTTCGCTCCTTATCCCCAGGTTTTCGGCCTGGAGGACGAGGAACGCGTCTGCGAAGCTGCCGAGCGAAAAGACGCCGATTACCACGAGATAGCGCCTGAACTGACCGTCAAAGGACGAGATGGACAGCTTCGGGAGGCTTGAGGCGGCGTCCTGCTCGTCCCTGCTCCTCCTTTTTTCCTTGATGAATACGATGATGAGAACGACTGCCAGGACGGCCGGTATGGTCGAGGCGAAAAAGACGAGGCGCAGGTTGCCGGTGAAAAAATACAGGAGCGCGAAGGCTATTCCCGGGCCCAGGACGGCCCCGACGGTATCCATCGAGCGGTGGAAGCCGAAGGCCAGCCCGAGCCTCGATTTGTCGGTAGATTCGGCTATTATGGCGTCTCTCGGGGCAGTCCTTACGCCCTTGCCGAACCTGTCGATGAACCTGGCCGTCAGTACCTGAAACCACGTGCCTGATACGGCTATGACAGGGCGGCTCAAGGCCGAAGTGCCGTAACCTATCGCCATCAGTAGTTTTTTTCTGCCGAACCGGTCTGCGAGCCAGCCTGAGAAGACTTTGAGGAGGGAGGCGGTCGCTTCGGCTATCCCTTCGATGACGCCTACGGCTGTCTTCGTGGCCCCTATGACGTTGGTGAGGAAAAGCGGCACGAGCGGGTAGACCATCTCCGAGGAGATGTCCATGAAAAGGCTCACCAGGCCCGTGAAAAAGACGTTCCTGGACAAGCCTAAGCGGTAGGGCTTTTCTGTGCCGTTTTGTTCCATACACCTTGAGTCTTCCCGATTTCAGGCTCTTTTTCAAGACGGACGCCCAAATGTCACAAAGCTCTTGACACGCAGTTGCAAAACCTATAATATTTAACATTCAATATTCTCGAAGGAGCAAAAGAGATGTACGCGGTTATAAAGACAGGCGGAAAGCAGTACAGGGTCACGGAAGGCGACGTAGTAAATATTGAGAAGCTCGCAGGCGAGCCCGGTTCCAAGGTGGAGCTCTCAGAGGTGCTGGCCATAGGCGAAGGTGAAGGCATAAAGATAGGCACCCCCGTTGTTGAGGGCGCCAGGGTCGTTGCCGAGATACTCGCGCAGGACAAGGGCAAGAAGGTCATCATCTACAAGAAGAAGAGGAGGAAGGGCTACGACAAGAGGCAGGGCCACCGTCAGCTCTTCACCAGCATAAAGATACAGGAAATAAAGGGCTAATAATAAGGACACTGGATAAAGCCCGAGGCTTTGCATGGGATTTTTCAGCGACCTTATAAAGAAAAGTAGAGATTATTCAGGAGGGGTTTCAACGTGGCACATAAAAAGGCAGGCGGAAGCTCAAGGAACGGCAGGGACTCTAACGGTCAGAGAAGGGGCGTCAAGGCCTTCTCCGGACAGGTCGTCTCCGGCGGCTCCATAATAGTGCGTCAGGTCGGCAGCAGGATACACCCCGGCACCAACGCCGGCATGGGCAGGGACTACACGATATTCGCCAAGATAAGCGGCGTAGTGCAGTTCGAGGACAAGGGAGCGAAGAAGGTCGTTAACATCCTTCCTCAGTAAGTCGCCAAAGCTAAAAAAATAAAAGGGCGGACTGGAGAGCCAAAAGGTCTTTCCGCCGCCCTTTTTTATTTTAAAAAAAATAGATCTTTTTTCTGAACTCTGTGTCAGTCCGTAAATAAAAACGCTCACATATCACTCATATATTTTGCGCTTTTTATTTTCGTCCTTCCTTGATTTCAGAAAAAATATCTAATTTTTTGTGGACAGGATAATTGATAAATGAAGTTCATAGACGAAGCAAGCATATTCGCCAAGGCGGGTGACGGCGGCAAGGGGTGCGTCTCTTTCAGGCGCGAGAAATACGTGCCAAAGGGCGGCCCTGACGGCGGCAACGGAGGCAGGGGCGGGGACGTCGTGTTCCTCGTGGAAGGGCGCATGGCCAGCCTCCTGGACCTGCGTTACAAGAAAGAGTACGAGGCCGAGCGCGGCCAGCACGGCATGGGGAGCCTGTGTACCGGCAGGGACGGGCTCGACCTTGTCATAAAGGTCCCGGTAGGCACCATCATAAAAGACGCCGAGACGGGCGAGCAGCTCGCCGACCTCGTCGAGGACGGCCAGAAGTTTTTGGCCTGCAAGGGCGGCAGGGGCGGCAAGGGCAACGCACATTTCGCCACTTCGACCCACCAGACCCCGAGGTTCGCCCAGCCCGGAGAGCCTGGCGAGGAGAGGCGTCTTAAGCTCGAGCTCAAGCTCCTGGCCGACGTCGGAATAATAGGCTTCCCGAACGCCGGGAAGTCGACCCTCATCTCGCACATATCGGCAGCGAAACCGAAGATTGCCGACTATCCTTTCACGACGCTCGTCCCGAACCTCGGCATAGTGGAGTTCGGCGACTACGGCGGCTTTGTCGTGGCCGACATACCAGGGCTAATCGAGGGGGCGCACGAGGGCAAGGGGCTCGGCATAAAGTTCCTGAAGCACGTCGAGCGCACGTCCATATTCATACACGTCATCGACATATCCCCGTTTACCGGCAGGGACCCTAAAGAGGACTTCGAGGTGGTCAACAGGGAGCTCCGCGTCTTCAACCCGGAGCTCGCCAGGAGGCCGCAGGTCGTGGCCCTCAACAAGCTCGACGTCACAGAGTCGGCGGAAGCCTTGCCGGAGTTGTTGAAATTCTTCGGGAAACTGGATATAAAGGTATTTCCAATCTCAGCCGCGACCGGAAAAGGCCTGAATGACCTTGTGAACTTTGTAGGCAACAAGGTCATGGAGACCCGGGCGAAAAGGACCTTGGCGCAGAGCGAATGAAGGACCTCCGAAAAGGCATACTCAAGAAGGCCAGAAGGATAGTCGTGAAGGTCGGCAGCGCCGTCGTCGCGGCCCCGCCCGTCGATGGCCTCGACATATTCGGCAGGCTGGCTTCAGAGATAAATGCCCTCAAGGAGACGGGCAGGGAAGTGGCTGTCGTAAGCTCCGGGGCGATAGCCCTGGGCGTAAGGAAGCTAGGCCTCAAGGAGCGCCCCGTTGCCATCCCTGAGAGGCAGGCGGTCGCGGCGGTAGGGCAGGGCTCCCTCATGGCGGCTTACGATTCGGCCTTCTCGAACGCCGGGGGGCACGTCGCGCAGGTGCTCCTCACCCATGACGACCTCGGCAGCAGGAAGCGGTTCCTGAACGCAAGGAACACTCTGACGACACTTCTGAAGTTCGGCATAGTCCCAGTCATAAACGAGAACGACACCGTTGCCGTGGAAGAGATAAAGTTCGGCGACAACGACGCTCTTTCGGCCCTTGCCACGAACCTCATCGAAGCCGACCTCCTCATAATACTCTCCGACATAGACGGCCTCTTTGACAAGGACCCAAAGGTGCATAGCGACGCGAAGAAGCTCAAGCTCGTCGAAGACGTCGACTCCGCCGGTCTTGAGCGGCTCACCGGGGCAACGAACTCGCTTGGCACTGGCGGCATAAGGTCAAAGTGCGAGGCAGCCAGAAAGGCGGCCCACTTCGGGGCAGCCACGATAATCGCCAACGGCAATATGCCCGGCGTGCTCACGGCCATCTTCAACGGCGAGGACGCCGGGACGCTTTTCCTTCCGAAAGAGGACAGGCTCACGAGCAGGAAGCACTGGATAGCCTTCTCCGCGAGGCCATCGGGCAGGGTGTTCGTCGACGACGGGGCAAGGGAGGCGCTTTTGTCAAAGGGCAGGAGCCTTCTGCCTTCCGGCATAAAGGACGTCGACGGCGCTTTTGACGCTGGAGAGGTCATACATTGCGTCGATTCCAGTGGGATGGAGTTCGCGAGGGGCCTTTCCAACTACAGCTCTTTCGAGATACAGAAGATAAAAGGCATGAAGACCGCCGAGCTCGTGAAGGTGCTCGGCTATAAGGTCTACGACGAGGTCATCCACAGGGACAACCTAGTCGTGCTTTGATTTTTTATTTAATTTTAAGGGGTTTCCTTCCGATAGTAGCGTTAAGGGCATGAGGGGCGGTTTCCCTCGTGCCGGGGGTGCCCCTGCTTCAGACGACAAAGTTTCCGAAGGAGCATCCGATGTCAGTGAAGGATGATGTTATAGCGATAGCGAAGGCCGCTAGGGAGGCCTCGATAGGCCTGGCGAGGCTCGATAGCGGCGTTAAGAACGCGGCCCTTCACAAGATGGCCGAAGGGCTGTTGAAGAACGCGGCCTTCTTGAAGGAAGAGAACGCGAAGGACCTTGCCGCCGGCGAGAGGAAAAGCCTCACCAAGGCCATGCTTGAGCGGCTCGCTCTTTCCGACAAGGTACTTGCTTCGATGGCCGAAGGACTCAAAGAGGTCGCCTCCCTGCCGGACCCAATAGGCGAGGTCACGAAGATGTGGAAGAGGCCGAACGGCCTCATGGTCGGGCGGATGAGGATACCCATCGGCGTCATCGGCATCATCTTCGAGTCCAGGCCCAACGTCACGGCGGACGCCGCGGGGCTCTGCCTGAAATCAGGTAACGCCGTTATCCTCCGCGGAGGGAGCGAGGCGATTCATTCGAACAACGCGATAGCGAAGGTATTGAACAGGGCCTGTGTTGAGGCAGGGGTTCCTTCTAACGCGGTGCAGGTAATACCCACGACTGACAGGGAAGCGGTCCTTGAGATGCTCCGGCTCGAAGAGTTCATAGACCTCATAATACCCAGGGGCGGCGAGGGGCTCATAAGGTTCGTCGTCGAGAACTCGAAGATCCCGGTCATCAAGCATTACAAGGGCGTATGCCATGTGTTCGTGGACGCCTCGGCGGATGCGCGGATGGCAATCGACATCGCCTTCAACGCGAAGGTGCAGAGGCCGGGCGTGTGCAACTCGATGGAAACTCTCCTCGTCCATAAGGACATAGCGGCAAGTTTCCTTCCGGCGGTACATGAGAAGTACATGGAAGCCGGAGTCGAGCTGAGGGGCTGCGAGCGGACAAGGGCGGTATTGAAAGACATAAAAGCGGCGGCCGAAGAGGACTGGCATGCCGAATACCTCGACCTCATACTCGCGGTCAAGGTGGTGGACGATATGGACAGCGCTATAGCCCACATCAACAGGTACGGCTCGCTCCACACCGAATCGATAGTGACGAAAGACTACGCCAATGCCCAGAGGTTTTTGCGCGAGGTCAACTCCTCCACGGTAGTGGTGAACGCCTCGACGAGGTTCTCCGACGGCCATCAGCTCGGCCTGGGCGCGGAGATAGGCATCTCCACTACCAAAATACATGCCTTCGGCCCGATGGGATTAGAGGAGCTTACGACCCAGAAGTTCATAATCTACGGGGACGGCCAGATAAGGCAATAAGGGCGCACCGTCAAATGTAATAGATAATTTAATCGTTTTGGTGTAAAATTAAGGGCAATATTCATGGGGAGACCTCCCCGGGGAGCCTTGCATGGGTGTCAAGGGACGGCTCAAGGACATGGGCCTTGTAGACATAATCCAGATATTCAACGCCGAGCGCAAGACCGTAGCGGTCCACCTCGGCTCTGAGCTGGGTTACGGAAGGGTCTACATAAAAGACGGTGCGATAGTCCACTCCGCCTACAGGGAGTTCACCGGCCCTGACGCCTTTTTCCAGCTCCTCGCGTGGCACGACGGCGAGTTCGAGGTCGAGCCCGACGCTATTGCCCCCGAGCGCACCATAAACGAATCTCCCGAGGGGCTCATACTCGAAGGCCTCAGGAGGCTCGACGAGGCGCGCGGCAAGGGCTCTTCCCCCGGCGGGAACGTCGGCGACCTCGAGTCGATAAGGCTCATGAACAGATTGATCGAGCTCGGAATAATCGAGAAGGCTAACTGATGTCGGCGGAAGTCAAGAACATAGCCATAATCGGGGCGAACAAGGAAGGCTTGAAGCTCCTGCCGGTGCTCCTAGGGGACACGAGGACGAAGGTGTGCGTCATCGCCGACCCCAATAAAGACGCGATGCTCTTCAAGCTCAAGGAGCTCGGTTACCGCATCGCGCCCAGTCACAAGGTAAACGTCACAACCGACCTCAACGAGATAAAAAAGATACAGGGGCTCGACATAATCGTCAACGCGCTCCAGGACCAGGCCACGGAGAAGTTTCTCGAGGCCCCCGAATTCAAGGACATCGAAAAGCTCGGCCCGCTTTCCACGAGGCTCATCTGGGGAGTGCGCGCCTCTGCCCCGCACGAAGGTCTCGGAGAGGACAAGAGCCACGAGCAGACCAATCTCCTCACCTCCTTCCGCGAGATAGTCGACGCCGTAAGGCTCACCATCGACAGGAAAGAGCTCCTCTCAGTCATATTGAAGCTCGCAACCGAATCGACCCGCGCCGAAAGGGGCTCCATAATGCTCCTTACAGACGAGCGCATGCTTAGAGTAGAGATAGCCAAGGGCATGGACGACGAGGTCATAAGGAAGATACGCGTCCCGATGGGGGAGGGCATATCCGGAAGGGTCGCCTTGAGCGGCAAGCCTCTTCTCATCTCCGGCAAGGCCCGCACCGAAGAGTTCTCCCGGCCCATGGAACGCAGCGACGTCAAGAGCGCGATGTGCGTCCCGCTGGTCGTCAACGGCGAGATAATCGGCGTCATAAACGTAAGCTCGTCGGAGTCGACACACGTCTTCACGAACGAGGACCTGCATTTCCTCACGAGCCTCGCGGGACTGGCGGCCGAGGTCATCCACCGCTCGAACGAATACGAAAAACTGAGGGTCGACTCAGCCAAGTTCTCTTTCTGGAAAGAGGTCGACTCTCTCATGTCGTCCCACCTTCCGCTGGACAAGAGGCTCACTGCGGTCGCCAGGAAGCTCGTGGACATAGTGCCGGGGCTTACCTGCTTCATCTACATTTTCGACGACGATTCCGGAAGGCTCATGCTCCAGGCGTCGAGCATAAGGGACAGCAAGGGGCTCGGCCACCTGAGCCTCAGGTCGGGCGAAGGGCTCGAAGGGGCTTCCTTCGAGACCATGTCCGACGTCTTCCTCGTCGACAGGACCGAGCACGGCCAGATAAAGAGGGTCTATCTTACCCTGCCGATGATAACGAAGGGCCAGCTCGTGGGCACGCTGAACGGGCAGGTCATCTCGCCAAAGGGGCTGTCGGTCTACCACGAGTCGTTCCTCAAGGACATTAGGACGCTTCTGGCCGAGAGCGTATGGAAGCACAAGCAGAACGAGAGCGAGAAGATGCGCTCCAGGAAGATGTTCGCGGTCGACGAGGCAGGCCTCGAGACCATATCGATAAAAGACCCGAAAAAGCTCTTGACGATAATAGCGACGACCCCGGCGGCCATACTAGGCGCG
Source organism: uncultured bacterium (assembly GCA_905339405.1). Taxonomy (GTDB): domain Bacteria; phylum Desulfobacterota; class GWC2-55-46; order GWC2-55-46; family GWC2-55-46; genus GWA2-54-12. The sequence continues at coordinate 9,507 of CAJPGC010000016.1, forward strand.
GAAGGCTCGCTCCTGCGCATAAAGCAGGCCGGCTCCAAGAGGTTCCAGACGGCTGCGACCTTCGGGCTCGACGACAAGAGCGTCAGGGAGTACTTCCTGCCCTTTGAGAAAGAGACGGTGATGGAGGTCCTGAGGCGGAAGGAGCCTGTCTGCCGCGAGTTCTCCGAGGAGGCGAGCCCGTACATACGCTCGATACTTTCGAGGCCTTTGCTCATCAACGACGAGGTCGTCGGCGTCCTTTCTATGTTCAACAAGACCGGTGACAATACGCTTTTCGCCAGCGCCTTTTCAAAGCACGACATGGACATACTCGCGAGGTTTTCGGTCTACGCCGAAAAGGGGCTCGCCAACGCCTTGACGCCCGCGCCCAGGGAAGTGAAAAGGGACAGCCTCGAGGCGGTCCCGTCCCCCATCTCCATCTTCGAGCAGAAGGTCGAGCAGGAGCTCAACAGGGCCAGGAGGATTGACAAGGGCCTGGTGCTCGCGACCGTCAGGATCGCGGGGCTCAAGGACATGGGGCCTGAAAGGGCGGCCTTCGAGGCTGGCATAATCGGGAACATCAGGAAGAAGACCAGGAGCTTCGACGTGGTCATCAGGCTCAACGAGGAGACCTTCGGCTTCCTTTTCCTCGACACCGACGAGAAGGTGCCGAGGCTTTTAAGCTCGATAACCGAGATAGTCTCGGTCGACGACAACTTCCGCAAGATATTCGGCGACGGCAAGGCGGACGTGCTTTACGGCTTCGCCATGTTCCCCAGGGAAGGGGACTCTTTCGCGGAGCTCTTCGCGAAGGCTTCAAACCGGGTCAAGCTTGACATGAACAGGCAGGACGCCGAGATAGACAGGCTGGGAAAATGGTTACAGTAAGGTTTTTCGCCATGCTGAGGGGGCTGGCAAAGGCGGAAGTGAAGGAATACGAGATCGGCTCTCCCATCACGGTAGGCGAGCTGAAAGAGATGATAAAAAAAGACTTCCCGGCGCTCACGGGTCTCATCGACAGCCGCTCGCTCCTCGTCTCGGTCAATCAGGAATTCGCCAACAGGGATACCGCCGTGAAGGACGGCGACGAAGTGGGCTTCCTGCCGCCTTTCTCGGGCGGGTAATGCAATTTATTGTAGTCGTGAATAACCTCAGGTTGCTCAAAAAGGTCCAGCTGCAAGGCGTCGAGTATCGAGGAGTGAGGCGTACTTTCTGTACGCCGCAATGACGAGAGACGAAGACAACGAAGCAGATGGACTTTTTTGAGCAACCTTAATAAAAAAGGATACTACACAGTGCAGCTTGTAAGGATACAGCTTGAAGACTTCTCCATCGACCAGGAAGTGAAAAATGTCATGGCCGCCTCCAACGGCATCGGCGGAGTGACAATATTTTTAGGCGCGGCCCGCGATTTTTCAAAGGGTGAGTCGATAACCGGCCTCGATTTCGAGCACTACCCCGGCATGGCCGAAAAAAAGCTCCTCGACATAAGGGAGAGAGCCCTCAATAACTTCAATATAATCGAGATGGGCATAGTCCACAGGGTCGGGAAGATAGACATAGGCGAGAACATCGTCCTCATCGTCGCGGCCTCCGCTCACAGGAACGACGCATTCATGGCGTGCGAATGGGCGATAACCGAGTTGAAGAGAGTGACCCCGATCTGGAAACGCGAGACTACCGGTAAAGGCGACGTCTGGGTTTCGGAGACACCGTAGTTTTTTGTAAAGTTGCTCTGAAAATTGCTCTTTTTTCTGATCTCTGTGTCAGGGCGTAAAGAAAAATGCTCATTTTTAGGCAATCGTAAACTTTTTTCGAGATTGAACGAGCTTAAATCAACGGCTCCGCTTTTAGAGCGGAGAGTCATCAAGTCAGAGGCGCATATGGTAACTGTAGGAATAATAACGATGAGCGACAAAGGCTCGCGCGGCGAGAGGGAAGACCTCTCCGGGCGCGAGATAGAACGCATGATAAAGGAGCTTCCGGCTGACGTGCTCGCCTACGAGGTCATCCCCGACGAGACCGCTGTAATAAAGGCGAAGCTCATCGAGTACGCCGACGTAAAAAAGCTCGACCTCATACTGACGACCGGCGGGACCGGCGTGACCCCGAGGGACGTCACTCCCGAGGCCACGAAGGCGGTCATCGAAAGGGAGCTTCCCGGGATGTCCGAGGCCATGAGGGCCGAAAGCCTCAAGAAGACGCCGAACGCCATGATATCGAGGGCAGTCTGCGGCATAAGGAAAGAGTCTTTAATCATAAACCTTCCCGGAAGCCCGAAGGCAGTAAGGGAGAACCTCGCGGTCGTTATGCCAGCGTTGAACCACACGATAGAGAAGATAAAGGGTAGCCCCTCGGAGTGCGCAACGGCGTGATATTCGCGAGCGCGGCCCTTATAAAAGATTGCAAGGAGGCAAAAAAAATGACATATGGCGACATACTCATAGAGGCGATGGCAGAAGCCACCGGTGAATCGAAGGAAGAGCTGACTTTCCTCCTCGGCGTCTTCAGAAAGCAGTTCCCGAAGGCGAACATAGACCAGGAGCTTTCGGACGAGGAGGCCAATGCCCTCCTTGAAAAGCTCCGCAAGGACAAGGACAGCATAAGGGATTTCTTTACCACCGGCGAGTTTCCTCAGGGCGACTGCGGTTCAGGGGACTGCAAGGGCGGGCACTCGTAAATCCCGGGACAATTTCGCGGCAAGGCAACGTCTAATCGTCTTCTAACCTCTCTTTTGCTACCATGGTTTTAACAAGCAGCGCAAACCTTAAAGGGAGGGTGCCGTGATGAAGACCATAGCGAAGACAAACGGATTTCTTGAAGTTGCCGTGAACGTGGGCGTGGTGCTCCTTATGGCTTCCGCCTTCCTCATGTACTGAAATAAAAGTGAAAGCAAAAGGGGGAAGCCGCAAGGCTCCCCCCTTTTTTTGTCTTCTTTGAAGAGGGCGGTGAGATTATGTTAGAATCCCATTCAGTCCTTTTAGAAAATGAGAAGACGCTTCACCTCTCAAAGATATTCTTCAGCACGAACCAGACGTTCTCTTTCCTCTCCCGCAGCCTTCTTATCGTGTACGGCAGCCAGTTTTTTCCGTACGGTATGTAGACCCTGACTTGGTATCCCTCTGAGGCGAGTTTTTTTTGCAGCTCCCTTTTTATCCCGAGCAGCATCTCAAAGTCGAACGACTCTTTCGCCAGCCCCTTTTCGGCTGCGAACCTCTTCGCCTCGTTCACGAGCCTTTCGTCGTGGGTGGCTATGGCAGGGCGTGTGCCGCTTAAGAGAAGCTCCTTCATGATGGCCTCATAGTTCGAGTCCACGTCTTTCTTCTCCTTAAACGCGATGGACGGCGGTTCCTTGTACGCTCCTTTCACGAGCCTCACGGAGCCGCCTTTTGAAGCTATGAGCCTGGCGTCCTCCTTGCTTTTGAGGAGAGAGCTCTGTATGGCAATGCCGGCGTTAGGGTACTTCCGCCTCAGCTTGAGAAAGGCATCTATGGTTTTCTGCGTGTATGCGGAGCCTTCCATGTCGAGACGGACGAAGTTGCCGTTCGTGGCAGCCTTTTTGATTATTATTTCGGCGTTTTTGAAGGCGAGTTCTTCTGAGATGTCCAGGCCGAGGTGGGTGAGTTTCAGTGCGACCGTTGAATCGGCCCCTGAGAGTTTTATGCCGTCGAGGAGGGCGAGGTATTCTTCAACAGACTCTTCGGCCTCTTGGCCGCTTTTGACGTTCTCGCCGAGGTTGTCGATTATCGCGCCTATGCCAGCCCTGTTAAGATCGAGGGCCGCGCGTATGGCGTTCTGCCTTTCGCTTCCGGCTATGTACCTTTTAGCGAAAAAGAAAAGGAGCCTTTTCACTTGAGGCCCTTCACGAAACCTTCGACGATTGCACCCAGCCCAGGGCTTTCAATCTCCTCTATCTCATAGCTGACCCTCGCGGAAGGCTTGTCTATCTTGATGACGCGCTTGAGGTCGATGGGCGTTGCAATCAGCACCAAATCCGCAGGGGTCCTGTTGATGGTTTCCTCGAGCTCTTTTTTCTGGGAGTCCGAGTAACCCATCGCCGGAAGGAGCGGCCCGAGGTGGGCGTACTTGCCGAAGGTCTCTTTTATCGTGCCGACGGAATAAGGCCTCGGGTCGACAGGCACAGCGCCGTGTTCATTTGCGGCCGCCCCGCCAGCCCCGAAGCTCATGCCCCCGTGGGTGAGCGTCGGGCCGTCCTCGACGACGAGGACGCTCTTGCCCTTTATGTCCGCGTCTACTCTCACGACAGAGGCTGTCTTTACTATGGCGGCGTGTTCGTTTACCTTGCGGATATTCTCCGTGACTGCGCGTATCGAGGCTGCAGGCGCGCTGTTCGCCTTGTTTATGACCGCTACGTCGGCACGCTTGAGGTTGGCTTCTCCCGGATAATAGAGCAGTTCGTGGCCGGGACGAAGCGGGTCTGTGACGACTATCTCGAGGCCTGGCAGGACAAAGGGCAGGTCGTTGTTGCCGCCGTCCCAAATGATGATATCACCCTCTTTTTCGGCCTCTTTGAGTATCGCGCCGTAGTCCACACCTGCGTAGACCACGAGTCCGGCTGCGATATGCGGCTCGTACTCTTCCATCTCCTCGATGGTGCATCGGTGCGTTACAAGGTCCTCGAGGCTTGCGAAACGTTGTACCCTCTGCGAGGCGAGGTCGCCGTAGGGCATTGGGTGGCGTATGACTACAGGCTTTCTGCCCAACTTGCGTAGGAGCCTTCCGATGTAGCGCGATATGCCGCTCTTGCCGCAGCCGGTGCGCACGGCTGAGATCGATACGACAGGCCTCGTGGATTTCAGCATGGTCTTTGCGGCAGAGGGCAGGACGAAGTCCGCTCCGAGCGCGGCGCACCTGGACGCGAGGCGCATCACGTAATCGTATGAAACGTCGCTGTAGGAAAAAACTACTTCCTCGATTGAGCGCTCCTTTATGAGCCGCTCCAGTTCTTCTTCGGGGAATATGGGTATGCCTTCGGGATAGAGCGGGCCTGCAAGGGCAGGGGGGTAGGTCCTCTTCTCGATGAACGGTATCTGGGCCGCCGTGAACGCGACGACCTCCGCGCCGGGGTTTTCCCTGTAAAGGACGTTGAAGTTATGGAAGTCCCTTCCAGCGGCTCCCATTATGACGACCCGTTTTCTCAAAGCGCCTCCGCTGTAAAGAGGGATGCCAGGACTGGGGGTAATCTCAGCTATTTCAGCTTGAAACGCGGCGTTCCTTCTGTCCCGAGGAGAATGTAGTCGCCCCTTGAATCGAGGACCTTGAAGCCGTATGGCTTGAGCTCTTCGAGTTTCGACGGGGTGGTTATTATCATGAGCGGCGTGCTTCTGCCCAGCTCGCCGAGCCTCTGGACGTTTGTCTTGTCGGATTTAAGGACCCCGCGCCTGGCGTAAAAGGCTATTGAAGGCTTGTTTATCTCGTAGGTGGCGAGCACGCCGTTCGAAGGCAGGTTACCTCTTGCGAACCTCGAGTAATCAAAGAGCGTCTTCTGGAGGTATATGTTCGCCGGGGGCAGGGCGTAGAGTCTCAGGAATACTATGAGTACGAGAGAGACGGCCGAAAGCCCCATGATGGCGGAAAAGGGCCTGTAGAGGGCGCCGATTGAAAGCGCCGCCGAGAGAGCGAACAAGGCCGCGAGGACGTAGAAGAACTTCGGCGGGTAATTGATGTCCATCTCGAGCCCGAGCGACGGTATTACGAGCAGGGCCGAGGCAAAGAGGCCGGCTATGAACAGGAGCGTAAGGACTGCCGCCTTCGAGCGGCGACCCCCTTCGACCATTTCGGCCATGACGAGGCCCGTGAGTATCGCGGCAGCCGGGAAGAGCGGGAATATATAGTTGGGGAGTTTGGTCCTCGATATCGAGAAGAATACGAAGACGAAAAGAACCCAGAAGGCGCAAAGGAGGTACAGGCCAGAAGAGCGCTCGAGCCGCTCTTTCAAGCCCCTGTATATGCCGGGTACGAGAAACGCCACCCACGGAAAAAAACCTGCGAGCAGCACGAGGACATAATAGTAGAACGGGCCGCCGTGGCTGGAGATTACGCCAGAGTACCTTTTGATGTGGTGTTTGACGATGAAGGCGTCAAAGAACTCCCATCCGTTGACCATGAACTGCACTATGAACCACGGGGCAGAGATGAGGAGGAAAAGCCCTATGTACGACGGTCTAAGAAGCTGTCTTATTAGCTCTGTCCTTTTCGAAAGGAGTATGAAGCCCCCCGCGATGACAGCCGGGAAAAGAAGGCCCACTACTCCCTTCGTGAGCACCGCGAGTGCTGAAGCGGCCCAGAACCACAGGAACCAGCGTTCCTTGCCGTGGTGCGCCCCGAGGTAGAAGGCGTATAGCGAGGCCGTTATGAAAAAAGCCAGAGTCATGTCGGTGACTGCCGAATGCGAGTATACGAAGAACTCGAGGTTGAGAAGTAAAGCCAGCACCGCCAGGAGCGCGGGCAGGAGGCCTTTGACGTCCTTCACGAAAAAGAAGGTCATGAGGCTCAAAAGCGTGCCGAAGACCCCGGAGGTGAAACGGGCCGCGAACTCCGTCGTGCCGAAGAGCTTGTAAGCTATCGACATGAACCAGTAGATGAGTATCGGCTTGTCGTAGCGGGGCTCGTAGTTGTAGGTCGGAGTGATATAGTCGCCGGTCTCGACCATCTCCCTGGCCGCTTCCGAGAAGACCGCTTCGTCAACGTCAAACAGGAGAAAGCCGCCGGATTTGAAGAAGGTCACGAACAGGACGAGTATGGCCACTCCTGCGGTAATCCATCTTTCAGATACACGGGTATTGGCGAGTAGCAGGTAGCCGGAGGTCACGCCGAGAAAGGCCCCGGCCAGCACGTCGGTAGGGTAGTGAGAGCCGAGGTAGACCCGCGAAACGCCAACGAGAAACGCTACGAGATAAATTGGAAGCGCGAACCTCGGGAACCTTTTCGCCAGCACGTACGCTACCGCGAAGCTCGCCGTAGTATGGCCAGAAGGGAAAGAGTTGTACTTGCCCGTAAGGTCGAAGACGAAAGGGTTCTGGAGGAAGTAGTCTATGGCATCGAGGCCACGGCCTATCCTCGGCCTCTCGAAAGAGGCCTTGAGGAGGTGGACGAAAAGGCTCGAAAGGAGCAGGGCGAGTACGCCTTCTTTCGCCGACGACTTCAGGTAGCCGTCTCCCTTGAGCATCCCTGCGGCATAGAGGGCCGCGCAGGCGAGGAACAGGAAGACGCCGTTGCCTATCGTGCTGAAGAGTTTCGAAATTGAGGCCGCGGCCGGGAACTGAGGGACGCTTCCGGCCAGCAGGTAGTCGAGCCTTACGGAGAAAGCGACGAGCACGGCGATGGAAACGAGTACTACGAAAAGCTTTTCGGATTTCAAGAAAGCGCCTCCTCGAATATCGAGAGGCCCTTGTCCATCTCTTCTTTTGTGATCGTTAGCGGCGGCATTATCCTGGCTATGTTCTTGTCGACTCCGCATTCTATTATGACGAGCCCCGCTTCCAGACATTTTTTCATGACGCCATCTAACCTTGCCTTGTCAGGGCTGCCGTCGGGCCTTATGAACTCGACGCCTATCATGAGGCCGAGCCCGCGCGCGTCCCCTATGCCCTTTGTCCTGTTCTTTATCTCGAGGACCCGGCCCATGGCGTACTCGCCCATCCTGGCAGCTTTCTCCAGAAGTCCGTCCCTTTCAATCGTGTCTATGGTGGCGCAAGCCGCGGCGCATGAGACCGGGTTGCCGCCGAAGGTGGTGCCGTGAGAGCCCGGGGGCCATTTCGACATCAGTTCTTTCGAAGCCCCGAACGCGCTCAGCGGAAAGCCCGAGGCTATGCCCTTTGCCATCGTTATTATGTCCGGCTTGAGGCCGAAGTGCTCAGAGGCGAACCATTTGCCTGTGCGGCCGAAGCCGCTCTGTACTTCGTCGGCTATAAGAAGGATGCCGTGCCTGGTGCAAAGCTCCCTTAATTTTCGCATGAAGTCGGCTGGCGGCACTATGTAGCCGCCTTCGCCGAGGACCGGCTCTATTATCATGCAGGCGACTTCCTCGGGCGTTATCTGGTATCTCAATATGCGCTCGAGGTATTCCATGCATTCGGTCTCGCAGCTCGTCCTGTCCATGCCCATGTGGCAGCGGAAGCAGTACGGGTAGGGCGCGTGGTAGACCGAAGGCAGCAGCGGGTGGAAGCCCTTCCTGTACCGGGCGGTTGAGGTCGTGAGGCTCAAGGCACCCATCGTCCTTCCGTGAAAGCAGCCCATGAAGCCGATGATGCCCTGGCGGCCGGTGGCATGCCTGGCGAGCTTTATCGCCCCTTCGACAGCCTCTGCCCCGCCGTTGGCGAAGAAGAACATCTCTATGCCTTCGGGCGTTATCCTGGCGAGCCTCTCCGCTAACTCCACCTCTGAGGCGTAGCGGAAGATGCAGCCCGAGTGGACCATCTCGTCCATCTGGCGTTTTGCCGCTTTCAGCACTTCTGGCGGGCAATGGCCTATGTTGACGGTCGCCAGCCCCGAGGAGAAGTCCAGGTACCGCTTCCCCTCGACAGACTCGACGTACACGCCTTCGGCCTTCTTTACGATTATGTCTGTATGGAAGGAGAGGGCAGGGGTCAATCTCTCCTGCCCTCTCCTTATGAGGTCGTTGCCCATTTATCCCCTGTTATTCCCCGTCTATGGGCGCGGGCTCGCAGAGGAGGGAGTCGTATATGGCGAGCCTGCCGCACTTTTTGCAGATGTACTCGAATTTTTCAAGCATCGGCGTGCAGACGTGCCTCGGGTCGCCAGTCTCCTTTTTGCAGAACTCGCAAACGTAGGGCAGCCCTTCGGTCCTCGGGTGGCAGAGGTGCCCCCTGCCGCTGGCGAGGCCCCCGCAGGTATTGCAGCTGTAGGTTTTCACATACTGGGTCGTCATGGCGGCTCCTTGTCGCTTATTTGCTGCCGAACAGCATGTTCTGGAGGTTCGTGAGCTTCCTTACGTGCTCTTTTTCCTGATCGATAAGGGACTCTATAACCTTCTTGTCCTTCTCCCTTATCATCCTTTCAAGCTCGTAGTAGAAAAGGAGCGAGTCCTTTTCCATGCCTATCGCCATTGAGATTGCTTCCTGCTCGTCTTTGATCGACCGGGCCGCTTCCTTCCCTGCGTCAGGGTTCGTGAAGACCTCTGTGTCGGCCATGGATTTGAGGTACTGCTGCGCGTCCTCGAGGTAGGGGTCGAAGCCGGCAGTTTCGTCGTCGCCCACAAGGGCCTTCTTGAGCTCGAGGAACATCTTTATATGGGTGCCTTCTTCTTCAGAGAGAACCCTGAAAAGGTCTTTCAATTGATTGGACTTCGCCGCCTTGGAAGCGTCAGCGTAAAACCTCATGCCGTTCTCTTCTATCCTGACGGCCATATCCAGGACTTCTTTACCTGTGAAATGCACTGGGTCCATGCCCTCCTCCTGACAAGATTTTGTGGCGGATTATAACAGAAAGGCAGTGTGATTTACAGAAGATTTGAAGGCGGCGAGGGCGAAAAAAGCGGGGCGCGCCACGGCCCGGTATGCCAGCGGCTTCAGTCTATCTGCGCCTTCTGCAGCCGTCCGCTGAAGTCCCTGTAGATGACCTTCCACTTTGTGAACATGTCCAGCGCCCCGCCGCGCCCGCCCGCCTCTTTCCTGCCGAGCCCGCTTTTTTTCGTCCCGCCGAACGGCAGCTGTATTTCCGCGCCTATCGTGGGGGCGTTTATGTAGACTATCCCCGCGTCGAGGTCCCGCTCGGCTATCGCCGAATTGTTGACGTCCTGCGTGTATATGGAGGAAGAGAGACCGTATTTGACGCCGTTGGCAATATTTATGGCATCACTAAGGTCTGCCGCCTTTATGACCGCGGCAACCGGGCCGAATATCTCTTCCTGGGCTATTCTCATCGCAGCTTTCACGTCAGTGAAGACCGTCGGCTTTATGAAAAAGCCCTTTGCGTGCGCGCCTTCTTTCATGGCCATGCCGCCGAGGGCCAGTTTCGCGCCTTCTTTTTTGCCGATTTCGATGTAGTCGAGCACCTTTTTCATCTGCTGCTCGTTTATTACGGGTCCCATGTGAATGCCCGGGGCGAGCCCGTCTCCGACCTTGAGCTTTCGGGCGGAGTCAAGGAACATCTCCAGGAAGCGGCCGTGGACTTTCTCATGGACGATGAGCCTGCTCGCGGCGGTGCACCTCTGGCCCGAGGTGCCGAACGCGCCCCACAGAGCGCCTTCGACGGCGAGGTCGAGCTTCGCGTCGTCCATGACGATTATGGGGTTTTTCCCGCCCATCTCGCACGATATCTCCTTGTCGAGGCCGCCGCAGAGCTTCGCGAGCTTCTCGCCGACTGCCGTCGAGCCGGTAAAGGAAACTCCGTCTATGCCGGGGTGGGTCGCCAGGTACTCGCCTGTAGAATCCCCGGTGCCGTGCACGAGGTTAAGGACGCCAGGGGGAAGCCCTGCTTCTACAATAAGCTCGACCAGGCGGGTAGCCGCCACAGGCGTGTAGCTCGAAGGCTTGAACACCGCCGTGTTCCCGGCTATGAGGCAGGGGAATATCTTCCACGCTGGTATCGCGGTCGGGAAGTTCCAGGGCGTTATGAGGGCGAACACGCCTATTGGAGAGCGCACTGATTTGCAGTCTTTGGCGTAAAGCTCTGAGGGGACAGTCTCGCCGGAAAGCCTCCTGCCTTCTCCGGCCATGTAATAGGCCATGTCGATGGCCTCCTGCACGTCTCCGAGCCCCTCGGGAAGTATCTTTCCCATCTCGGCCGTCACAAGGCGTCCGAGCTCGTCCTTATGTTCGAGCAGGAGTTCAGCCGCCCTGAAGAGCACTTCGCCGCGCTTTGGCGCCGGGGTTGTCTTCCAGCCCTGGAAGGCCGCTTTAGCCGCCTCGACGGCCCTGTCTATGTCGTCTTTGCCGGAAGCTGGCACCGTCCCGATTATTCTGGAAGCGTCGGCTGGGTTTTGGCTTTCGATAGTCTTCCCTGAAGCCGCGCTTACCCACTTGCCGTTTATGAGGTTCTGGAAGCTTTCAGGCATCTTACCTCCATCTGTCCTATACTCAGAACAGGATGAGTATATCAGAGCGGTATCGGCCGGGCAAGAAAGGGCAGTGTTGGCAGTGTTGTGGATAACTCTGTGGATAGAAATGTTGGTAAGTCGCCAGATGTGACTTTGGTCACATGGAAAAGTTTGTAAAAACAGCTGGTTTTGCTAAAGTTCTCATAAACTACGACGAAGTATAAGACATGAGAAGGACTCTCAGCATATTTTTCTGTGTCCTTGTGTTCGCCTCCGGCGCGTGGGCAAGTTGCGTCGAGCACGCCGTACTGCGCGACACCGACTACTTCAGCTCCAGGTACAGGTGGTCCAACGGCAAGATGGACATAAAGATATGGGACTCTTCCTCGATGATCAGGATAGTGGGCGTCCTCACGCCGGGCGCGCACGTCAAAATACTTGATAAACAAGGTAATTTCCTGAAGATAAAGGCCCCTGAGGAGCAGGGTGGGCAGACCGGCTGGATAAGCTTCGCGCTCGTCGAGATGACCTTTCAGCAGCCTGTCGAGGGCTCCGGCGCGGAGTGCGGAGTTGCCGTCGCGGTCGAGCCTGAGCCGGAAAAAGCGGTGCAGACTGCGAGGGACAGGAAGGCGGAAGGCACGAGCCTCCAGGCGCTGACATCTGTAGAGGACGCAGAAGATACAAAGGTAGAATAGATGGAATAAACCCGATATTTTCTTGACTACGCCCAGCTTATCAGGTATTTTTATACATCTTGCGGCGTACCCGGCGGGCGTAGTTCAATGGTAGAATGAAAGCTTCCCAAGCTTTAGACGTGGGTTCGATTCCCATCGCCCGCTCCAAAAATAACAAAAGCCGGTCAGGTCTTTCCTGACCGGCTTTCTTATTTTCAGCCTGCGTGTATGCAGGAATGAAGCTCACCTATCCGTTCCCCGTAAATTCTCCAGATCGAGGAGAACGTTTACCAGATTGCGAAATAGCCGATTATCATGGCAAGCGTCAGGGCGATGACTATCGCGAGGTAGACCTCGTCGGCATGCCTGAATTCTGGATCATGCCAATCGAACATCCTTGTTGAGTATGGCATAAATCTCACCTCCAAAATAATTATAGCATTTATTGAGGTTTGAGTCAGAACCCGTTGATTTTACAACGAAAGTTGGTGGATGGGCTGGGGTGGGGTGAGTGCCGCCGGGGCGGGAAAGAAAAAGGCCGGCTTTTTCAAGCCGGCCTTAGATGCGTTTATTCGCTTTCCTGCCTCGTTGGCGGTTTGTACTCGGGCACAGGCGGGAACAGGTGCGCGAGCTGCTCTTCGAAGGCAAGGAGTATCTCCCATGCCATATGGCGGGTGGAAGCGAACTCGATGTGCTGGAGGGTTGACCTTTTGGTGCCCTTTTTCTCGTTGACCCAGCCTACTGGCTTGTCGAGGATGAGCCGGTTGAACTCCTGGTTCAATTTGGGCCTGACGGACGAATCTCCGTAGGTGTTCGCCACGGCTTCGATTATCTGCTGCCTCGTAAGGTTTATGCCCTGGCTCTCGTCAATGACGACGACCTTGTTCCACCATTCATCGTAAGAGGTCTTTTTTATCGGCACTCCGGGGTTTCTGCCCATCCTCGGCGAGTACGCTTCCTTGCCCTTGATGGGCGCGTAGAGCGCCAGGCCAGAGTAGGGGAGGTTCATGGCGGGCTTGTACTCCGGCGTGTTGTCGTAAAGATAGTATTCCTTTTCGAGTTTCTTAAGGAGCGGCCCTGTGCCGTCCGGCCCCTCGAAAAGTACGCGTATGACCACGGCGAGCCTTTGCGCCTCGCCCTCGAAGCCCATGTCGTAGGCCAGAGTAGATTCGAGCATGAAATGGATCAAAGCCTTGAGGTACGCCTCGGCGTCCTCTTTTGTCTTGAGTTCGATGGAGTTGTTTTTCATAGTCCGGTGATTTTATAACAAGTCGGCGGCCCATTACAATATACTTTTGCGGGCGGCTCTTTTTTTGTGATATTTTATCCGCCGGAGGGCTGTATGATGGTGAAGCTTGATGTGCGGGTAAAATTGTTGAACGGACAGGCGAGAGTTCCGGCAAAGGCCCATTCAGGTGATGCGGGCTGGGATATATTCGCCTCAGAGCCTTGCGAAGTCGGCCCCGGCGAGACGAAAATAATAAAGACGGGCATCGCCCTCGAGATACCTTCCGGCTGGTACGGCCAGATAAAGTCACGGAGCGGGCTCGGGGCCAGGGGCCTCATCGTCACGGCAGGGGTCGTGGACTCGGGCTACAGGGGCGAGGTCGGCGTAGTGGTGGTAAACGGCAACAGGGGGCCCGAAGGCTCGTTTACATTCAGGGCTGGGGACAAGATAGCGCAGATGGTATTCCTTCCGGTGCCGGAAGTGGAGATAAACCTGACGGAAGCGCTTAACGGCTCGGCAAGGTGGCACGGCGGGTTCGGGAGTACGGGGGCCTGAGCAGGGTGCCTTAAACTCCCTCTCCCCTTGTGGGAGAGGGCAGGGGAGAGGGGGAGCCAATTTTGTTGGGTTACGCTCCGCTAACCTAATCTACAAGGCTACACGGCTCACCCCGTCCTCAGCGCGTCCACGATGTTCATTCTCGAAGCCTTGACCGCTGGCAGCAGCCCTCCGGCGAGCCCCATGACGAGAGCCACTACGAGCGACTGCGCCGCTATCCTGAAGGTAAGCGTAAAGGAGAAGGCAAGCTCGGCGAAGGTCTGGAAGTTCATGGTCGAGATTGTAAGGAATTGCAGGAACGAGGCCATTACAAGCCCCAACGCCCCGCCCACGACGCCTATGAAGAGGGATTCAAGCAGGAACGCCGAAAGTATGCTAGCCCTGGCGAAGCCCAGGGCGCGTAGCGTCCCTATCTCCGAGACCCTGTTCGCCACCGCAGAGTACATCGTTATCATGGCGCCTATGACGGCGCCAAGTGAGAATATCAGGGTAAGGCTCGTCCCGAGCACGCGGAGGAACGTCGAGAGTGCCTTTGACTGGTCCGCGTAAAAGACCGTCTCCCTTTTCGCCTCTACGGTGAGCCTCGGGTCGTTCTCTATCCCGTTTTTGATTTGCTGAAAACTGCCCTGGTCTGACATCCTGAATATCACGATGGAGTAGACCGGCCTCCTGAACGCCTGCATTAGGGTGTCGACGTCGCCCCATATCTCCGAGGAGAAGCCGGTGGAGCCAGCGTCGAAAAGCCCGACCACCTTCCAGTCTCTCATGGCGAACCTTATCGTCTCGCCGAGCCCGGCCCCCTCGAACCTCCTTGAGACGGACGAGCCGGCCATTATCTCGTTCGTGCCCGGCCTCGGCATCCTCCCTTCGGTGAGCCTTACCTGCGGCTTCAGCACAAGGGAGACTGGAGAAACCCCCCTTATGACCACGTGCGAGGGCTTGTCGGTCCCCCTCTTGGAAAGGGAGATGAGCACCACGAGCTCTTTCGCCGCCAGCAGCCGCCCGTCACGCCCTGTGGCGACCCCGGGCCATGTCTCGAGTATTGCTGCCTGGTCCCTTGATATGCCGCTTTGCACCTCTGAGACGGCCCCTTTCCTTACGATTGCGACGTTCTCGGCGGAGCCCGTCTCAACGAGCGTCTTTTCGAGCCCTTCTGCGAGCATGGCTATCGCTGCGAAAACGAAGACCACCAGCGCCATGCCCACTGCCGTCAACGCCGTCGTGAGCCTCCTCGTCCACAGCGACCTGTAGCTGTACATGAACGGGACGGCCATCAGACGGCCCTCCTCAACGCCGAGTTGATTGGGGCGGTTGCCGCCCTGAAGGCCGGAACCACCGCCGATACGAGAGAGACCACGAGCGCGGCGCCCAGATCCAGCCAGATGGTCGTAGCTTTCACGATGAAGATGGGGAAGAACTGGCCGAGCTCAGACCTGAAGAGGCCCGCTGCCGGGAACGTCAGGGCCACCCCGGCGAGCGCGCCCGTGAAGGTGATGACAGCCGACTCGCCGAATATGAGGAGGAAGACCGTACCCGCGCCGAAGCCGAGCGTCCGCATGGTGGCGTACTCAGCGAGACGCTCGCGCACGGACATCGCCATCGTGTTGGCTGAAACGGCCATTATTATGGCTATGACTACTACCGAGACGAGCTGGATGGCCATCATTATGGCCTCTGTCATGGAAACGAAGCTCAGCTGGAAGGCCCGCTCTGTTTCGGTGAGCGTCTCCGCGAGCGAGTTCTTGAAGATGGCGTCTATGCGGCCCGAGACGGCAGCGGCCATCTCCGGCCTTTCTATCTCGATGATGTAAAAACCCGCCTGGTCAGCCTCCATCGGGTTTTGGACTTTCATCCTCTCGTTGAAGTAGTCCCAGTGGAACAGGAATATGCTCTCGTCTACCGTCTCGTCCCGCCCCATGTAGATGCCCTTCAGTACGAAGTCCCAGTCGCCCGGGTATATCGTGCCCTTCAGGGTTATGATATCGCCGATCTTCCAGCCGAACCTCTCGGCGAGCTTTCTTCCGGCTATCGCGCCGCGCCTGTCCTTGAAGTATTCAGACTTCTCCGCCGGGTCGAGGATGAGCTCGTCCACTATCTCGAGATGGCTTTTCGGGTCGACCGCCATGTTGGCGAAAAAGTTCTTTTCTTCCTTGTAGTACGCGCCGAACCAGTTGCCCCATGAGACCTTCTCGACCCCTTCGGTCTGGCGTATCTTTTCTGCGTAGGAGATGGGTAAAGAGAAGGTGAGGGAGATGGCGTTCCTGGTGATGAGCCTGTTCGCCTGCGAGGCCTCGACCCCGGCGTACCAGGCGTCCACGACAGTGCGGAGGATGCCGAAGGCGAGTATGGCTATAGTCATTCCGAGTATCGTGAGTATTGTGCGGAGCTTGTGGCGGAAGGCGTTCCTGAAGAGTATCTTAAGGAGCAGCATTAAGGTACCCCTTCTCAAGGTGCCTTATGACGTGGGCCCTTTCAGCGGACTTGGGGTCGTGCGTGACCATCACGATGACTTTTTTGAACTCGCGGTTGAGCTTCTCCATGAGCTCGAGGACCTCTTCGGCAGAGCGCCTGTCGAGGTCGCCGGTGGGTTCGTCCGCCACGAGCAACAAAGGGTCAGTCACCATGGCCCTTGCAATGGCGACCCTCTGCTGCTCTCCTCCTGAGAGCTGGCCGGGGTAGTGGTCTGTCCTCTCCGAGAGATTTACAAGGCCGAGGAAGAAAGCGGCCCGCTCCTTCCTTTCCTTGCGGGAAAGTCCCTGTAGAACGAGCGGCAGCTCGACGTTCTCAAGGGCCGTAAGGACCGGGACTAGGTTATAGAACTGGAATATGAACCCTACGTTGTCCGACCTCCATGCCGTGAGCTCGGCTTCAGTAAGGGACGTTATCTCGACGCCGCCTATCTCTATGGTGCCGGTGTCCGCATTGTCTATCCCGGCCATGAGGTTCAGTAGGGTGCTCTTGCCCGAACCGGACGGGCCCATGAGCGCGAGGAACTCGCCTTCGGCGACGTCTATGTCGATGCCGGCCAGCACCGGGACCTGCCTGCCGCCCCTCCAGTAGCTCTTGCTGAGGTTCCTTATCTTGACGAAGGGCTCGGCCATTTATTCCTCCAGGACTTTTATCTTCCTGCCGTCCTGAAGCCCCTCCGGCGGGTCAAGGACTATTGGCTGCCCGTCTTTGAGCCCTTCGACTTCGACCGACTCTCCCAGCTTCTTTCCGGTTTTGACGGCGGTCCTCTTTGCCCTGCCGTCCTCTATCAGGAATACGTGGCTGCCTTCGCTGCCGGTTACTATCGCCGTGGCGGGCACAGTCGTCACCGGCGCGTCTTCGCCGTCCGCGAGCTCTCTTGTGAGAAAAGCGACCTTCGCGCTCATGTCCGGGAGAATCCCCGGCGTCTTCTCCTCGAAGCGCACCTTGACCAGCACGGAAGCTTTTGTCCTGTCTGCGGTCGGCACTATCATGTGCACCTTGCCCGGAAACCTCTTGTCCGGGAAGGCGTCGAGCTGTATCTCTGCGGGCATGCCCTTTTTGACCTTGCTGATGTTCGACTCGGCAACGTCGACCTCGACCTGCAGGGTCTCGAGGTCGGCTATGGTGACGACCGCGGCCTTGGCGTTCGCAGCCGCGCCGAGCGGACTCAAAATGTCGCCTATGTCGGCGTTCTTCGTAAGCACCACGGCGCTGAAAGGGGCCCTTATGAATGTATAATCCAGGGAGGCCTCCGCGCCCCTGGCCGCGGCCCTTCCCGCGTTGACCTGCGCTCTTGCGGCCTTAACGCCCGCTTCGGCCTTCTTGAGCCTTGCCTCTGCCTGGTCGAACGCGCTTTTTGTTATGAACCCCCTGTCGAGAAGGGTCTTTTTCCTGTTGAAGTCAGCCTTCGCGTCGTCCAGCTCTGCCATGGTTGCCTGAAGGTTCTCCTGCGAGGCCCTGAGCCCGGCCTCTGTCTGGGCAAGGGCAGCCGAGAGGTCTTCGTTCTCGAGCCTTGCTACTACCTGCCCCTTTTCCACGCGGCTGCCTTCCTCGACGCCGAGCCAGACGAGCCTGCCGGTTGTCTTTGAGGCCAGAGCGGCCTTTCTTTCGGCAACGACATATCCGCTGACGTTGAGGGCGGTTATCGCCTGGGAGGGATACGTAAGGCTTACCGTTCCGGAGCGGACCTCCTCGACCCCGGCCGCCTTCATGACCAGGTACAGGACTATGACGGCGGCAAGGATGAACGCGCCGCGATATAGCCATTTTTTCGAGCGTCTGCCGTACTTTTTACGTTCTGTCTTGTCGAGCCTCAGCTTGGAGATCTCTTCCTGTGCCATCAGCTTCTCCTCAATTGGCAATTATAGCTTATTCAGCGGAAAATGACAGCATTGACTATGGCCATTCTGAAGGGATTGTGATATAATGCTCACCGCTTGTTGATTTTCTGTTTTTTTTTGAGCGGCGGAGGCGTAAATGTCACGGGAATTCCTCAGGATGTACGAGCGTATAATAGCGCCGGCCCCGGACCACATCTCGATCGTGAGCCGGGATTACGAATACCTCGTCGTTAATGACGCCTACCTCAGGTGCCACGGGAAGAAAAGGGCGGATATCGTTGGCCGGAAGGTCCCTGACCTGCTGGGCGAGCGGATTTTCAATGAAAAGGTCAAGGCAAACCTCGACAGGTGTTTTGCCGGGGAGACGGTCAATTACAGGGAGTGGTTCGAGTTCCCGGCCTCCGGAAGAAGGTTCATGAACGTCGTTTATTACCCTTATGTCATGGAAGGGGCAATAGAAGGGGCCGTCGTAGTCTCGAGGGACATAACCGAGTACAGGGCTGCCGAAAAGAGGCTCGAGGAGTCTGAAGAGAAGTACAGGCACCTTTTCGAGAACCTCAACGACGCGGCTTTTCTTGCCGACTGCGAAACAGGGCTGATAATCCAGACGAACATAAAGGGCGAAGCCCTTTTAGGCATGACTAGGGAAGAGATAATCGGCATGCACCAGAAGATGCTCCATCCTCCGGCGAAAGCCCTGGAGTACGCCGAAAAGTTCGCCGTTCACATCGCCAAAGGCAAATCCGCCGACTATGAGGGCGAGGCAGTGCGAAAGGACGGGACAATCGTGCCTGTTTTCATAAGCGCCGCTCCGGTCGACATCGGCGGAAAGAAGCTCATACTCGGCCTTTTCAGGGACATCACCGCGCAAAAGCGCTCGGAAGCCGCGCTGACGGAAAGCAAAATGTTCTCTGAAAGCATAATAGCTTCGATGCAGGACGGCTTTTCAGTCTTCGACCCCCAAAGGAAGTTCATTGACGGCAACCCGGCGTTTTTCACGATGACGGGGTACACGAGGGAGGAACTCGCCGGGCTCGCCCCTCCTTTTCCGTACTGGCCCGTGAAAGAAGCCGGGGAAATCGGGCGGGCGTTCGACGACCTTGAAAAAGGCGTGCGCAGGGACTACGAGTTCAGCTTCGTTAGAAAGGACGGCACCGTTTTCCCGGTCCTCATGAGCCCCTCCCAGCTCACCGGCAAAAACGGGAAGGTCCTGAATTATTTCGCCATTTTGAAGGACATCTCCTTGAGAAAGAAGATGGAATCCGAGCTTATGAAGGCGCAGAAGCTCGACTCCCTCGGCAAGCTCGGCGGAGGGCTGGCCCATGACTTCAACAACATCCTCACGGGCATACTGAGCAACATCTCTCTGGCCATCTACTACGGACAGGGTGAGCAGCCCCTCAAGAGGCTGGAGGCGGCAGAGAAGGCCGCCCTGCGGGCGAAGGAGCTCATGAGGCAGTTCCTGACCTTCGCGAGGGGCAACGCGTCGGCTAAAAAGACCATTGACCTGCGCCCACTCATTGCCGAATGGCCCGGCCTGGCCCTCGCGGGGTCTAACGTCAGATGCGAGGTGTCGATAGAAGAAGGGCTCCTTCCCGTGGATGGCGACGTGGAGATGCTCTCGCAGGCCATACGGAACGTCGTCGCTAACGCTGCCGAGGCCATGCCGGGCGGAGGCACAGTTAAAATAACGGCTAGCAATTTCAATGACGGCGCGCCGATGAAGGCCCCTTCAGTTATCATAAGTATAGAGGACAGCGGGACGGGCATCGCTGAAAACGACATCGACAAGATTTTCGACCCTTATTTCACTACCAAGGAAGGGGCCAGCGGGCTCGGGCTTGCCACCGCCTATTCTGTCATAGACGACCACGGCGGCCTCATCGAGGTCGACTCCAGGCCTTCAATCGGCACTACCGTCTCGATTCGCCTGCCTGCAGCTCCGGTGGTGCTGCACTAAGGCGGCCCGTTCTCACCCCGGAGAGTAGTCCGGGTCCATCGTATCTTTTGTCTCGGCTTCCATGAACCTCAGCCCCCGCGTATACGGGTGCTGCTCGCCGTTGGCGTAAGCCTTCGCTATGTCAGCGTACATCTCCCTTGCCTCCTCTACGTTCCGCCTGTTCGTGATTATGTCGTGTGCGAGGTTCAATGCCAGGAAGTTCATGGCCTCGCTCTGGCTCCTCGATGAGAGGGTGCCGGCCGTCCTCTCGGCTATGATGCTGCCGTCGAACCTAGCCAGGTCGCTGAACTTCTCCTCAGGCACTTCATAAGCGACCACCTGCTCGAGCGTGTCCCTGTGCGGGCTCGGGAAACTGTGGTCTATCACGTCCCTTCTTACCGTCATCTCCAGCCAGGGCCCGGCGTCGTGCCATGTGAGGAGTTGGCCGGTGATGCCGTCGGGAGCGCCGTATTTCGCGAGCATGGCGTCGGCCGCAGCCGCGGCTTCCTTTGGCCAGGAGGAGGCGGCGTCTTTTGCCGTCTTCACCGTGAAAGAGACCTCCGGGCGGGCGGCCGCGCCTATTGAACAATCAAAAAACATCAGCGAGAACGTTGCGGCTGACAGGGCAGCCAGCAGGAATATCTTTTTTCTTTTCATGGATTTTCCTCCCATGTTCCTGCAATAAAGCATAACACCTGCGCCCGGCGGCGCAAGCAGGGTTGAAAAAAACCGGGCCCGGGAGTGGCGGAACGGAAAAACCCGGGTATACTTTTCCCTATCCAATCCAGAGTTGCAGTAAAACTGGTACGCGCCGTATGGCCAACGGCCGCGCAATAGGGGAGGGGCATGAAGCCGATGGAAAAAACAGACCACCTGGAGATGAACGCCTATGGAGAAAGCGCCACGTTCAAGCTTCATGGAAAAAGCGGAAAGCCGGGGGCGCTTAAGGTCCGGAGCCGCCCTGCTGCTCATTCTGATCGCTGCCGTATTCAACCTGCCGGGGTCCGTGGCAAAGTTCGTGATGCTGGAGAAAGCGGTGATGAACGCCGTCTCAGGAGAGGACATAGCTGAAGCGGGCAGGCGTGAGATTGAAAAAAGCCTCGCGGAAAGACATTACTGGGGGGGCATGGTCGCGGCCGTGAACCCGTCGCTTACGAGCTTCGAGGTCAACGAGATAGGCCGGGCCATCATAAGGTACAGCGGCCAGTACGGCCTTTCTCCGAGGCTCATAGTGGCCATCATCATGGTCGAGTCGAACGGCAGGGTCTACGCCGAAAGCCCGAAGGGGGCGCAGGGGCTCATGCAGGTGATGCCCTTCTGGAAAAACGAGCTTGGCATCAAGGGCACGCTTTTCGACATCGACACCAATATCCGGGCCGGCACGCACATCCTCGCGGAGAACATAAAGGAGAGGGGCTTCGAGGACGGGATAGCGCTTTACTACCGCGGGAACCTTCCGGTAAGCGGGGCTTCCTATCTCGGTAAGGTGCAAAAAGCGATGCAGTCCATAAGCTGACTCTTGATTTCATTTGCCACTCAGGGCCCTGTATTATATGATGATAAGATTAGAAAACAGGGTAAAAGGAGCGGGAGATGAAACTCAGGATCCAGGTCGGCCAGCCCAAGGGCTTTGACGCGGGGGACGGCACGAATTCCTTCATAGCAACGGTAGTAGAGGGTCTTAGCGGTTCCAGGGAGGTCGACGCGCTCGCGCGTGCCGCGGACGTGCTGGCGGGAAACAAGACCGTCGAGAAGCTCACTGAGCACTGGTTCGTTTTGAGCTGCTCTCCGATAAAGTACATGGACAGCGTCATCACGAGCCTTCTTTTGATACCCAGGTACAAGACAAAGGTCTCCCCGCTTGATACGCTCGCAGGGGGTGAGAGGCTCGTGTTCAACGTGGTCTGGAGGCAGGACGGCCAGCCCTGGGACAACGAGTCGGTGAGGGCCGCGCAGAACGACGGCATCGAGATAGGCGGCATGCTGGTCGCCAACGCGGAGATGGTAAAAGAGTAGGATTATATTGATAGTACAGAAAGCCAGGGCCGTCCGGCCCTGGCTTTTTTTTATTTACTTCCGGCGGCTGTATAATAATATTGTCTGCTGATTCTGATATGCTGAGGATATTCCGTAAAGGAGCGCTGAATGGCTGTGAAGGCATTTAAACCCGCGATAGCCGCTTTTTTGCTGGCACTGGCTGCCGCGATATATTTCTATTACGCCAGGGAAGGCAAGCCGCCGGGGTATATCGAGACAACCGGCGTAATCGAGGCGGCCGAGGCCGAGCTCTCATCTAAAATTGCGGGCAGGATAAGCTGGCTCTGCTGCGTTGAAGGGGGACGCGTGGAAGCTGGCGCGGCCGCCGTCAGGCTGGAAGCGTCCGAGCTTGAGGCAAGGCTCCTCGAAGCGCGCGCGGATGCAGTGGCTGCTGCCGAGGCGGTCAGCGAAGCAAGGATTGGCGCGGAGAACGCGGCCGTCGAGAGGGAAGCTTCCGCTTCAGTTGTAGAGGCCGCGGCAGCGGAAACCGACAGGGCGGCTGCCCTCGAAAAGGAAGCGAGCGAGAACTACAAGCGGGCCCAAAACCTTTTCGACGGCGGGTACATATCAAGGCGCGACCTCGACAGCGCACGGGCCGCTTATGAGTCGAACCTCGGGCTTTTGAATTCCGCACGCGCCCGCTCTAAGAGCTCGCAGGCTGACTTGAGGGGCGCTGGAGTGGCCATAAGGGGCGCGAAGGCCCGTATAGCGTCGGCAATGGCCAGAAAGGAAGCAGCTGAAGCCCAGGTCGAGGTGATCGCCTCGCAGCTCAGGGACACGGAGATAGTCTCGCCGGTTTCCGGCATAGTCTCGTACAAGGCCTTCGAGGCCGGCGAGTACTTAACGCCAGGGGATGCCGTTTATACGATCTACAACCCGTCTCAAATTTGGGCGAGGGTCGATATAGAAGAGAGCAGGGTAAGTGATATAAGGCTCGGGAGCCGCGCGGCGATAACCCCTTCGGGAGGCGGCCGCTCGTTCGATGGGCGCGTCATGGAGATAGGCGAGCTCGGCGGCTTCGCGACCCAGCGGGACGTAACCAGGGGAAGGCCGGACATAAAGACCTTCAGGGTAAAGGTCAGGGCAGATGCCTTGGAAGGCTTTCTGAAGCCGGGCATGACCGTGAACGTGAGGATATACCTCGACGATGGGCAACGTGAAGGCGATTGAGACGGTAGACCTCGTTAAGAGGTACGGCACGCTTACGGCGCTCGGCGGCGTGAGCCTTGAGGTGCCGGAAGGGGAGTTCTTCGGTCTCCTCGGCCCTAACGGCGCAGGCAAGACGACTCTTATAAGGATACTTACGACGCTTCTCAACCCTACTTCGGGCACTGCCCGGGTCATGGGGCTCGACGTGGTTAAAGAGAGTTCCAACGTAAGGGGGCTCATCGGGGTGGTCCCGCAGGCCATGACGAGCGATCTGGACCTCACCGGCTACGAGACAATGGACATATACGCGAGGTTCTACGGCATGCACAGGGCCGAGCGGCGCGCCAGGATAGACGAGCTCCTCGACATGGTGGGCTTAAGGGACAGGGCAGGCGACCTTGTGGCCACCTACTCGGGAGGAATGCGCCGGAGACTCGAGATTGCCCGGGGCCTCGTGCACAAACCTTCGCTTCTCATCCTCGACGAGCCTACGATCGGGCTTGACCCGCAGTCCCGCCACGTCGTCTGGGAGCTTCTAGAGCGCTTCAGGAAGGCCGACAGGCTTACGATCCTTCTTACCACCCATTACATGGAAGAGGCCGAATCGCTCTGCGACCGGGTCGCCATAATAGACTACGGAAAGATAGTCGCCCTCGATACGGTGCCCGGCCTCAAGAAGGCCATCCCACAGAAAGACTCGATCGAGCTTGGAGTGGCGGGCGTTGATATGGACAGGGCAGTCGAATGGGTCAAAAAGCTCCCGGGCGTTACTTCAGCCTCTTTCGCCGAGTCGACCCTGACCGTCTTCTCCGAGCACGGGGCCGAAGCGATCCCCGCTTTGATGGAAGGGCTGAGGGGTATTGGCGGGCGCGTTACAAAGGTGACTCTCAAGGAACTGTCGCTCGAGGACGTCTTCATACATTATACCGGCAGGCCCATAAGGGAAGAGGAGGCGAAAAAAGTGAGCTTCCTTCTCGGAGCGGGCGTGCCTTCGAAGTGGGGCAAGTAGCCCATGCACAGGTTCCTCGCCATCTTTGAAAGGGACTTGAGGAAGTTCATCCGCAATCCGCTCGTCGTGGCGATGAGCCTCCTCATGCCCATTATCTATCTCGTCATACTCGGCAACTCGTTCCAGGGTGAGCTGAAGAACCTCCCGGTCGCCGTCGTTGACCTCGACTCCGGCCCTTATTCCAGAAAGATCATGGAGCTTCTGGCAGCGGTAGAGGCGGGCCCGGCGACCCTCGAGCTTGTGAGGGTCGCTGACCAGGGCTTCGCAATGGAGGGGTTGAGGCAGGGCGTATTCAAGGCCGCAATCGTCATACCGGGGGGCTTTTCGCGCGACGTAATGAGGCGGCGCTTGAGCGAGGTAGGCCTGTACCTCGACAACGCCGAGACTATCTCCGCCATGACAATAAGGGCGTCTGTCACGGCCGCGCTTTCGGAATTAAGGGACGAGTTCGTCTCCATCAGGGAGGAGAGGGGAGAGTTTCGCCTCCGTGACATGGAGCTCTACAGGAAAATCGACTACGACCAGACGCTTATACCGGGCGTGGTGATAATGGCGATCTTCCTGGGGGCGATGACGACCGGCGCGTTCAACATGGTCATGGACAAGTTCCTCGGGGTGGAGGAGAGCTACTTCCTCACCCCTCTCTCCAAGACCGATATCGTGATGGGGCTCATCGCCAGCGGCCTTCTCATCACGACCGTCCTCGCTCTCGTCGTGCTTTTTCTGGGCTCCCTCATGTCGGGGCTTTTCTTCTGGGGAGGGATGACATTCATGACTTTCGTCCTGATGCTGGCCGTCATCGTCCTTTCCACTCTCGGCCTTCAAGGGCTCATGTTCATGATAATGGGCAGGATAAACCACCCGAGGATAGTCGGCGTGCTCGGCGGCTTCTTGAACGTGATACTCTTTTTCCCGAGCGGGGCCATCTACCCCATCGAGAGCTTCCCGGGCTGGCTCAAGGCCTTTGCCGCCGTAAACCCCGAGACATATTCAGTCCACGCCATGAGGGCGCTCCTCTTCAAGGGCGCAGGGCTCCAGGCAGTGCAGGGCGACCTGGTATTTCTTGCGGTCTTCGCGGTCTTTTCGGTCCTTTTCGGCATGCTCGCCTTCAAGAGGGCCCTGTAGGGGGCGCGTTGAAAAAAAGAGCGGGGCTGTGATATATTTTTCATATAGCCGCTGTAAACTTGCCTTTTCGGAAGGAGTTCTGTCATGGAGCCGAGAAAGATAACAGAAGGCGTTTTCTGGGTAGGGGCCGTGGACTGGGACAGGAGGCTCTTCGACTCTCTCATCCCTCTTCCAGACGGCACGAGTTATAACGCGTATCTTATAAAAGGCACGGGCAAGACCGCGCTCCTCGATACCGTCGACCCGGCCATGACAGGCGTACTCATGGCCAACCTCGCTGGAGTCGAGAAGATAGACTACGTAGTAGTGCACCACGCAGAGCAGGACCATTCGGGCTCTTTGCCCGCCGTGCTTGAGAAATACCCGCTGGCGAAGGCCGTTTGCAATGCCAAGTGCAAAGATTTCCTCATGGACCTCCTGCACCTGCCGGAGGACAGGATAGTCACCGTGGCAGACGGCGAACTCCTCGATTTGGGCGGCAAAACTCTCGAGTTCATATTCACGCCATGGGTGCACTGGCCCGAGACTACGTCGACCTTCCTCCGCGAGGACGGCATACTTTTCAGCTGCGACCTCTTCGGGTCGCACCTGTCGTTCCCGGGCCTGTACGTCGATGACGAGCAGAAGGTCTGCGAGGCCTCGAAGAGGTACTTCGCCGAGGTCATGATGCCCTTCAGGCCCACGATCAAAAAACATCTCGAGAGGCTTTCCGGGTTCGCCATTAAGACGATAGCCCCTAGCCACGGCCCGCTTTATAAAGACCCTTCCTGCATCATGGACTCGCACAGGTACTGGGTCTCGGACAAGGTCTCCAATACGGTCATTATACCGTTCGCCACGATGCACGGCTCGACCGAGATGATGGTCGAGCGCCTCGCTGGGAGCCTGTACAGGCGCGGGATAAAGGTCGAAAGGTTCAACCTCGCCAATGCGGATACAGGCAGGCTAACGATGGCGCTCGTCGACGCGGCAACAGTTGTGTTCGCCTCGCCGACGGTCCTCGGCGGGGCACATCCGCTCGTCATATCGGCCGCCTTCCTCATAAACGCGTTGAGGCCCAAGCTCAGGTATTCGGCCATAATAGGTTCTCTAGGATGGGGCGGGAAGATGGCCGAGCAGGTGTCGGCCAACATCGGCGGCCTAAAGGCCGAGAGCCTCGGAACGATACTCGTCAAGGGCAGGCCGAGGCAGGACGACCTCGCGAAGATAGATTCTCTCGCGGAACTGATAGAGGCGAAGCATAAAGAGAGCGGAATACACTGACAACCGGGAGGGCACACTTGAAATCGTTCCGCAAAGAGCTTTTTTTTGAAATCCCCGCCAGGGTAGGCTTCGTCAACATCACGCCGCAGGTAGAGCAGTGCCTCAAGGAGAGCGGCGTGAAGGAAGGGCTCGTCCTCGTCAACTCCATGCACATAACCTCTTCGGTCTTCATCAACGACGACGAGAGGGGGCTCCACAAGGACTTTGTCGCCTGGCTCGAGGAGCTCGCCCCGCACGAGCCTGTCTCGCAATACAGGCACAACGACACCGGCGAGGACAACGCCGACGCCCACTTGAAGAGGACTGTCATGGGCAGGGAAGTGGTCGTGGCCGTCACGGGCGGCAGGCTTGACTTCGGCACATGGGAGCAGATATTCTACGGGGAGTTCGACGGCAGGCGAAAAAAGCGCGTGCTCGTCAAAATAATCGGGGAGTAGCTCTCGTTGCTGGAAAAGCTGATATCGCTGGCCGGTCTCGCAATATTTCTCGCCATTGGCCTTGCCCTGTGCTCTGACAGAAAACGGATAAACTGGCGGCTCGTCGCCTGGGGCGTCGGCCTGCAGTTCGTATTCGCCGTATTAATCCTCAAGACCTACCCCGGCCTTGTCGCCTTCGACGCGGCAAGGCTCGCCATGACGTCCGTCCTCGACTTCAGCGACATAGGCTCGCGCTTTTTCTTCGGCACTCTCGTCAGCGACGTCAACATCGGCGCCATCTTCGCCTTCAAGGTCCTTCCGGTCATAATCTTCGTCTCATCCCTCATGGGCGTACTCTTTCATCTCGGCGTAATCCAGCTCATCGTGCGCGCGATGGCGTGGGTGATGGAGAGGACCATGAAGGCCTCGGGCGTTGAGGCCCTGATGGCGGCCATGTTCGTCTTCATGGGGATTGAGGCCACGACGAGCGTGAAAGAGTACCTCCGCAAGATGACCACCTCGGAGATGTTCACGGTAATGACCGCCTTCATGTCGACCATCGCCGGGTCTGTAATGGCTGTTTACGTCAGCTTCGGGGCGTCTGCCGGGCATTTGCTTGCGGCTTCCGTCATGAGCGCGCCCGCGGCCATAGTCATATCCAAGCTCATGCTGCCCGAGAGCGAGGCAATAAGCGTGAACGAAGGCAGGGGCCTGCTGAAGACGGCGACGTAAACATAATCGAGGCCGCCGCCAACGGCGCGTCAGACGGACTTCGCCTCGCCGCCACGATAGGCGCGATGATGCTCGCCTTCGTCGCGCTCATCGGCATGATGAACCACTTTTTCTCTTACGCTGCCACTTCCTTTGAGCAGATATCAGGATACGTCTTCATGCCGTTTGCCTGGCTTATGGGCGTGCCCTGGGAGGACTGCGGCAAGGTAGGCGAGCTTCTGGGAATAAAGGTCGTCTTCAACGAGTTCATCTCGTACCAGAAGATGCAGGGGATGATAGAAGCTGGCGTTCTTCAGCCGAGGTCGGTGACGATCGCCACTTACGCCCTTTGCAGCTTCGCGAACTTCGGGTCGATTGCCATTTTAATCGGCGGTATCGGGTCGATTGCGCCGGAGAGGAAAAAGGAGATTGCGCGCCTCAGCCTCAAGGCCTTGCTCGCCGGGGTGCTGGCGAGCTTCATGACCGCGACGATAGCGGGGCTGCTGGTGTAAGTTTGTCATTCTGAGCGGAGCGAAGAATCTCGTCTATACCGCTTGGGCAGTTGGGTAGGGTGAGCTGTGCCCACCAATTAAGATGAGATTTTCACATCGCGGAAACGATGGGCGGAGCACACCTTACAAGACTTAGGAGAGGGAAATGAAAGTAGAAGAACTCATTAATGCGCAATTACATGCTCCAGAAGGAACCAGCTTACCCAAAGATAATGAAATAGTCACTTCCTGCCCCAAATGTCATGAAAACCAAAATTTGGGAGAAGCAAAGATTGTAGATGCGGACCAGGAAACCATTTATATATGTAAAAATGGATGTCAACCTATTATTATAGTTGGATTGCCTGGGGGAACTTCCTGGCCTGGTCGGGGATTCCGTTTGGGGAGTCATGTTATTCGAAATATAAGCGAAGTTTTTATTCCTCTCATAGGTTCTGACGGTGGTATCAAGATACCAGCAAGTCCTGACGCGCTTGATAGGCACTAAATAGTTTCGAGGGCGATATCTACATTAGAAGCGTTTTTAGGAGTTGATATGGAATATTTGAACTTACTAAGACAAGAATGGCACCAACTATCGTCTGCACCAATTTCATTTCTTATCCTCACTATAGCAGCTTTTGTTGCGGGATATTTTGTTGCGAGATGGCGCTATGAAGCAATAGTTGCGTTAATGGGTGAGCGGATTGAGGTACAAAAAGACCGTTTGACTGCTAAAGACGACCAGTTAAGTGTATATAGGGAAAGGCTACATCTTATACCGACTGAGACGAACACATTTACAAGACTCTCGAATAATGAGATTAAAAAAAGGACTTTGGACCTGATAAAAAAAATTCGTGAATTTTTAAAGGATCGAGGAGACCGTCATATGGAATTTGTATTCGTATCCTCGAATGGGCGAAATAATAGCGAAATAGGTGAACAAGAAAAACGTAAGATATGGGAACAAGAAACACAAGCTATGCTGAGAAATTTTTCTAAAATGTGTTCAGATTATAATACATTATTTAAGGTGGATACCATTTTGCTTCGCGATGAACTTCTCTCTCGTCTCCCCTCTTCCGCAAAGAGAGAGCAAGAATACCGAACTTATGAATATCCGACTAACCTTATTGGCATGACTGCAGTCGCCGATGATTTAGAAAGATTGGCCAAGAGTCTTCCCATCAGCCATGAGGAAGATAAAAGAAGTCCGGTTTTATAGCAGGTGCGTTTTGCACACAATTGAATTTTTGCCATTCCTTTGGCGGGTTCAGGTTTGTAACCTGAACCCGAACATTTCGGACCAGTTGCCAGTTTGAACTAAAAGGTTCAGGGTGCAACCCTGAACCTGCAAAAAGTTTTTTGTCTTTACCCATGCGCCGTAACATGCGGAGCGCGCCTAAGGGATGAAGGGCGAATCGCGACGGGGAAGCTGGGAGCGAAGCGACCTTGGGGGAGCGATTCGCGGGTAGGAGAGGCGGAAAGCGTGCGACATTTTTTGCAGGGACAGCAAAAATTGAACTTAGAGCGTAAGCGAGAAGGCCCGGAGGGGCGAGCCCCAGGGATGGGGCGAGATAAGCATGTTACAGAGAGCGGCGGCAGCCGCGTTACATGGTATTTAAGAAATAACAACTTTGAGCGGCAGCGCGCTTGGTCGAATAAAGAACGAGATTCTTCACTTCGTTCAGAATGACAGGGTAGGGTGTGCACCGTCCACCAGTTTCAGCAATTACCGCCTCTCCACCTCGAACCTCGGCTCTCCCTCGACGAGTATCTCTATTTTCTCCTCGCCTCTTACGACCTCCATGTTCGGTCTGAAGAAGATGAAGTCCTGGTGAAAGGGCACGCTCACTTTGCCGCCGAATGATGAGTTGTCGCCGAGCGCGATGTGCACCGTGCCGAGTATCTTTTCTGTCTCAAGTATGTTGTCCGGCCTAGAGGCCTTGTCGTTCGTGCCTATGCCGAGTTCTGCTATGTTGCCGCAGAGCGGGTTTTTGGCTATCCTGTCGCGCAGGTCCCGCGAGAACTCGTCGTTGCCGACAACTTCCACGACCTGCCCTTTTTTCACGATGAGCTCGACAGGGTTATGGAACTTGCCGGTCGGAGCCCATTCGAGCACCATTATACCGTCGGCAGTGCCTTCGACCGGCGCTAAGAATGCTTCCCCGGCGGGGAGGTTGCCAAATGAGCCGCGCTCCGTCAATATCCCGGTGTCGGGCAGGACCGCCCTGCCTTTCATGGAAAAGCTGATGGACGTACCGTTGCCGGAGGTGATGACGACTGTCTCAGCCCCCGACATCATGGAGACGAGCCTTTTTGTTCTTCTTTCGACCTCGGTCCAGTCTGCGGTCATCGCGCCCTCCAGCATGAAACGCTCGAAAAGAGGCATGCTGGCGTACCTGACGCCTTTGACCCTGGTGAGGAAGTCCCTGAACCTCGTGTGCGAGGTCGAGTAGTTCGAAAGTGCTATTATCGCGTCCGGCGAGGTCGCGTGCTTCTTTATTATCTCTTCAGCCGCCTTGAGCGCGTCCGCGTTTGCCTTCTTGGAGAGCACCGGCTCGAGCAGGCCCGACTCGTCGAGCATATTAACCGCCTTCGGCCCGAAGCACGCTTCCCAGAGCTCCCTGGGTGGTTCCTTGCCGTGGCTCCCGGCTGCCTTGAACTTGAGGAGGTCGACTTTGCAGAGGCCCTCCCCGGCGTCGGCAACGTCGCGGGCTATGCCGACGAGGGCGACCCTTCTGCCCCTTTCATCTTCGGTTATATCCTCGTCCTCCCCGACGAGGTCGGTAAATACTATGACCCTTTCGCCTGGCTTGACCCCGAGGTTTACGGTGTATATGCGTTTGAGTGATTCTGACGGCATTCGACACTCCTTGTTAGACAGCCTTAATTGTTACCCTCAATATATCATCGGCCCCTTTTTTGTCAATCCGCCGACTCGTGCGCTGTCTTCCCGTGTTCAAAATATTGACATGGTAAGTACCTCTAAGATATAATGCGAGTCAAAATCGCCCCTTGCATCTCACCAGGAGACCGGTCACATGGGAATCTGCACTATCCTTCTCGTTGAGGACGAAGAGTACATCAGGGAGTCCCTGAAAGAAATTCTCGAGATGAACGGCTACAAGGTCACGACAGCCCATAACGGAGAAACGGGCATAGAGGCCGCCTCGAAATCGAGTTTCGACATACTCATAACCGATTTGAAGCTCCCCGGCACAGACGGCATCGGGGTCATACGTGCTGTAAAATCCAAATCGCCGGACACGGCCTGCATTGTCCTCACCGGGTACGCCTCTGTCGAGACGGCCGTAGAGGCCATGAGGGTCGGCGCGTTCACTTATCTCAAAAAGCCCCTCAACAAGGACGAGCTCCTCGTAATCCTCGAGAAAGCGAAGGAATTCCATTCGCTCAAAGAGGAGAACTCCAAGCTCAAGGACGAGATAAAAAAGAGCTGCACCACGGCCATCCTTGGCACCAGCTCTGAGATACAGTCTGTCCGCGACATAATCGACAAGATAGCCGACACCGACTCTACCGTCCTCATCCTCGGCGAGAGCGGTACAGGCAAGGAGCTCGTGGCCAGGGCTCTCCATTACGGCAGCACCCGCAGCAAGAAGCCCTTCGTGCCCATCAACTGCGGGGCAATTCCAGAAGACCTCCTCGAAAGCGAGCTTTTCGGTTATGAAAAAGGCGCCTTTACCGGAGCTATAGCCACGAAGATAGGCAGGTTCGAGGCGGCCGACCAGGGTACCGTCTTCCTCGACGAGATAGGCGACATGAGCCCGGGCCTCCAGGTCAAGATACTGAGGGTCCTTCAGGAAAAGGAGTTCGAGAGGGTAGGTGGCAGGAACACCATAAAGGTCGACGTCAGGGTCGTGGCCGCGACCAACCAGGACCTCGAAAAGGCGGTCGAGGAGAAAAAATTCAGGAACGACCTGTACTACAGGCTCAACGTAATACCCATCCACCTGCCGCCTTTGAGGGCCCGCAGGGAAGACATCCCCGTCCTTGTCGAGCATTTCATCGAAAAGATGGAAAAAAGAAAGAAGAAATCGATAAAAGGCGTGAGCCAGGAGGCTTTGAGGTCCTTTGAGGCGCACGATTGGCCGGGCAACATAAGGGAGCTTGAAAACCTCATGGAAAGGCTCATAGTCCTCAAGGAGGAGGGCAGCTTCATAACGCCTAAGGACCTGCCGGAGAAGATAAGGCAGTCCAAGAGCGCCTCTGCCGCCGCTTCAGTGAACCTCCCGGCCGACGGGGTCGATTTCAACGAGGCCGTCGACAACTACGAGCGCGAGCTCATCATAAGCGCCCTGCAGCGGGTCAACGGCATAAAGAAGAAGGCAGCCGAGTACCTGAACCTCAACAGGACAACACTCATCGAAAAGATGAAAAGAAAGGGGCTGCTCGACCAGTACGACACCGCAGAGACCTCCGAAACAAATGAGGCGAACGACCTCGCAAGGTCATGATTTTGACGCGAGAGGCCTGACCGGCGTCATGGCTTCAGGAAATGACGGCCGGACTATCTTTATGAGACCTCTCCACTTGTAAGCCCAAACGCCTGTTTTTCCAATCCTTTTCTTCGCAATCCCTTCGTAGTTACAAGCCCGTCCAAGTGCTTTGGCACGCTTGTTGCTTCTGTGTCTTGTCCGTAATACCAGAAAACATTACGGATGGACCTGATGTGGCTTAAGACCATGCTCCTCATAGCTTTCCTGCTTTCGTTCGCCTCGCTTGCCGAAGCGGCCGAGGTCGTCGCCATGCGCGCCTACGACCACAAGGAATTCCACAGGCTTACCTTGATCATCTCCCAGGACGTCGTCTTTACCGCTGAAAAGGGTGATGAGAAGCTCGTCCTCAAGCTGCGGGAGCTTTCCGTGAAGCCTTTAAAGGAGCTTCCCTCGACCGAGGCCATAAAGGTCATGAGTTTCAGGCAGTCAACAGACGAAGCCGGGGCTTACGCCGCCCTCGAGGTCGCCATGCCAGCCGGTTCCACCGTAAAGCAGACCATAAAGGCCGGTCCTTTCAGGCTTATCCTCGACATATACCCTCCGGCCGGTTACGCCAGGAAAAAAGAGATGGCCCCTCAAGTGAAGGTGGCCCTCATGGAGCAGGACGCCTCGGCGGTGCTGGCGTTCAACGATTCATGGCGGTGGGTATACAGGAAAAAGATGATCGACACGCTGAGGGCCGACCTCTATTCCGACGGCGCTGCAGAGGCCTTCAGGGCCAGTCTCGGTTTTGATGCCATAGACTCAATAGCTGTCGAGACGCAGGCGGCAGGCCATATCGCCCGGCTCAAGGGCAATGGCCGCGAGGACGACGCGGCCCTTCTCTCAGAGGTCATGCGCTTTTACTCGTCCGGGCAGGAGACGGGCCTCGAGAATACCCTCAGGGGCGCGTCAAACAAAACCATAAAGGGGCTAGGCTACTTCCTTCTGGCAGAGCATTACGAGAAAAAGGGCTTTTTCCCGGAGGCGTCCGGTTATTACACGCTCGCGGGCAGGTCGGCGAAGGACTCTCTCGGCAAGCTCGTCATGTTCCGGAAGGCGAGGCTTGTTTTTTTCAACCATAAATATTCAGAGGCAAAGGACCTTTTCAAAAAGGCGCTTGACGCCGGTTACACCGACGCCAGGGGCTGGCTTGCCACAACCTGCATCATAAAGGGCGAGCTCGAACTGGCGTGGGATACTTTCGTCGGGCTCAGGACCTCAGGGGAGCTCGACCCGGTGACTTCGCTCGGGCTCGCAGACATGCTCCTGGTGAAGGGCAAGTACCAGGAGGCGCGCTTCATATTCGCCTCGATGAGGGCAAGATACCCCAAAGAAGGGCTTCTCAGCATCTATCTCGTCTCGAGGGAAGCCGACGCCTACTTCCTGGAAGGGAAGAGGCGTGAAGCGATCGACCTGTATACAAAAACAAAAGAGAAGCTCAAGGGCGAGCCGTGGGCCATCGCGACACTTTCGCTCGCTGACGCCTACTTTGTCATCGCCACGCGCGAGGAGATGGAAAGGGCCGAGAAGATGTACCTGGCGATCGCTTCCGGCGGCTTCGAGGGTTCCGCCATTGCGAACATGAGGCTTGTGGCCTCGCGCATGGCCCTCGGCAGGCACAGCCAGGCGTATGAGGTGATAAAGAATTTCCATGCCAAATACCCTACAAGCCCCTTGAGGCAGGACATGAACAGGGTCTCATCGGCCCTTTTTTACAGCTGGATAGATTCCCTGATTGAAAAAGAAGACCACCTGGGCGCCGTCAAGCTCTATACCGAGACGCCACTTACCGTGCCTTTCGGTAAAAAAGCCGAGGTCAGCCTCAAGATAGCCAAATCGTGCAGAAAAATAGGCCTTTTGAGCGAGGCAGTAAGGCACCTCGATATTGCCGTGAAGATAGGTGACGGGGCCACAGCCGAGGAAGCTATGCTCCTTCTTGCGGGCATATACCTCGACCAGAACGATGGCAACGCCGCCGGGAGGCTCATGAAGGCTTTTGGCAACCGCTTCCCCAGGACGAAAAGGACCGCTGACGTAGAGAGGCTTGCCGCGCGGCTTGCCTTCATCAACAAGGACTACCAGAAGAGCGCCGGGCTTTCCAGCGACGGTGGTAACGCGGCCCTCATATCCATGAAAGCCGATTCGCTTTCAAAAACCGGAAAGCCGAAAGAAGCAACCCAAAACTTCGAGAACGCGGCCCGCACGTACTCGGACGCTGGCGAGACGGACGCGGCCTCGAACGCGTGGCTCCGGAGCGCCGACTCCAGGTTCTCCTCCGGCGACTACCGTGGGGCAGCAGAGGCTTACAGAAAAGGGATGGACTCGGCCGGCAAGGACGACAGGTCCTGGGCCCTGTACAGGCTCGCGAGGTGCTACGCGAACCTCGGCTTGAAAGACGAGGAAGCAGAGGCGCAGAAGGAATTGAAGGCCATGGGCGGGGAGTTCGGCGAGTGGTCAGAGAAGATTTTCGAAAAGGCGAAAAGCCTCTAGGGAGGGTTCCGT
The DNA here is from genome assembly GCA_905339405.1 of uncultured bacterium. Taxonomy (GTDB): domain Bacteria; phylum Desulfobacterota; class GWC2-55-46; order GWC2-55-46; family GWC2-55-46; genus GWA2-54-12. The sequence continues at coordinate 44,420 of CAJPGC010000016.1, forward strand.
TATGAACGAGCAGCTGCCGGTAGAGCTACTGAACGACGCTTTCAACGGCTTCAGGGACGCGTCGAGGAAACTCGAAGAGCAGTACGCGCTTCTCGAGGACAGGATAGACGAGCTCTCCCAGGAACTCGCCGAGAAGAACAGGGCCCTTGAAAGGACGAGGCGGCTGGCCGCGATGGGAGAGATGGCCGCCAGGGTGGCCCACGAGATAAGGAACCCGCTGGGCTCGATGGCGATATTCGCAACCATACTCGAAAGGGAGCTGGGGGCCGAGCCGGAAAAACAGCGGCTCGCCAACCACATATCTACGGGCATAAAGTCGCTCGACAACCTGCTTTCAAACATGCTCCTGTTCGCAAGCTCCCCTGAAGCCAAACTGAAGCCTGTAGACGTAAGAAAGGTCCTGGAAGAGGCTCTCCTGCTTGCCAGGGGGCACGAGAAAGAGGACGTCTCGGTTAAGGCCGAGTTCTGCGGACAGACGTCAATCATGGCAGACCCGGTGCTCCTGAGGCAGCTCTTCCTGAACCTCATTATAAACGCGATAGACGCCATGGACAGAGGCGGCGTGCTGAAGGTGCGCACGAAGGTGATCGATGACAGGCAGAGGTATATGGAGATAAAGTTTGCCGACACCGGCAGAGGCATAGGCAAAGAGCACATCGACAGGGTCTTTGACCCGTTCTTTTCGACTAAAGACCGGGGAACCGGCCTCGGGCTCGCCATAGTCTCGACGGTCGTGAACGCCCACGGCGGCTTCATAGACGTCGATTCAGTCAAGGGCGAGGGGACGGCCTTTACGATAGGCCTCCCGATGATGAGGGAGTACAGGATATGAGGCGCGTTCTTGTAGTCGACGACGAGCCGGGTATGAGGCTCGCGATAAAGGAGGCCCTCACGCGCAGGGGCTACGAGGTAGGCCTGGCCTCCAACGGCCGCGAGGCGCTGGCCGAGTTCTCCCTGTCAAGCTACGGCATGGTGATAAGCGACATGAACATGCCCGGCATGGGCGGCATGGAAGTCCTCCGCGGAGTCAAAAAGGCGGCCCCCCACGTGCCGGTCCTCCTCATAACAGCTTTCGGCACGATAGAGACGGCGGTCGAAGCCGTAAAGGAAGGCGCAATCGATTTCATCTTGAAGCCCTTCACTCTCGAATTCCTCGAGCAGACAGTCGAGAAGTCTTTCAGCACAAGGGAAGCCGTCTCGGACTTCGAGGCGAAGGGCAAGGCGATGCTCGCCCGGGGCCCCGTGATGCAGAAGGTCGTGTCGATGGCGACGGTCGGCGCTTCAAGCGACGCGACAGTCCTCATATCCGGCGAGAGCGGCACAGGAAAGGAGCTCCTGGCGAGGTTCATACACGAGATGAGCCCGAGGAGGGAGCGTCCCTTCGTTGCAGTGAACTGCGCCTCCATACCCGAGGGCCTGCTTGAAAGCGAGCTCTTCGGCCACGAAAAGGGGGCCTTCACCGGCGCGCACTCCTCGAGACAGGGCAAATTCGAGCAGGCGAACACGGGCACCATACTGCTGGACGAGATAAGCGAGATGGACCTGAAGCTCCAGGCAAAGCTCCTTCGCGTGATACAGGAGAAGGAAGTAGAGAAGATAGGCGGCAAAGGGCCCATCGCGCTCGATATAAGGATAATAGCGACTACCAACAGGGACATGAAAAAAGAGGTGGCAGAGGGCCGCTTCAGGGAGGACCTTTTCTACAGGCTCAACATATTCCCGGTAACTCTCCCGCCGCTTCGCGAACGCGCTGAAGACCTCGTGCACCTCGCTGGCCACTTCATGCGCAAGTTCAGCTCCAAGTACAACCGCAGGGTCGAGGAGATATCCGCGGAGGCCATGGAGCTAATAAAAAGGTGCGAGTGGCGCGGCAACATCCGCGAGATGGAAAATACCATCGAAAGGGCGGTGCTCCTTAGCCAGGGGGCTGCCCTGGAGCCCGAACACCTCCTCATGTGCCAGGAGCTTCCGGGCGCGGAGGATACCGCAGTCAAACCGGCTGGCGAGGAAGAAACGTCCGGGTGCTGCCAGACGGTTGTCAGCGAGAGCGCCAATTTGATGACGCTTTGGGAGATGGAGAAGGGGCTCATAACGAAAACCCTCGGTGAAGTTGACGGGAACAGGACCCAGGCTGCCAGGATACTCGGGATATCGGTGAGGACTCTAAGAAATAAACTCAAGGAATACGGGCAGATGCTGCCGGCGTAGATGATTTTCGAAAAAAAAGAGGGCTGGTAGATACCAGCCCTTTGTACTTTGGTACGGAAATTGCTTTTATCTAATTGCGAACGCTTTTGAACTGAAAGGAGATAGAGCATGGCAGGCGGGATGTTCGACAGAACGATAAACCTTTTAGGCAACAGTATGGACCTCCGTGCCAACAGGCACAAGCTCCTTTCAGCCAACATCGCCAACCAGGAGACGCCCGGCTACAGGGCCGTCGACATCAATTTCGAGCAGGAGATGAAAAAAGCCGAAGGCTCCGTGCCCTCGGGCCAGCCCCTTGCGGCCACGAACGCCATGCACATCTCAACCGGCGGGGGCCCTTCGGCCCTGGTGCCGACGGTGGTCGACAGGGTAACGGACCTGGAGGGCTACGACAGGAACTCCGTAGGCATAGAGGGAGAGATGGCGAGGCTTTCCGAGAACACCATCATGTACAAGACTTCGGCCCAGCTCTTGAAGCACAAATTCGGTCTCCTCATGACAGCGATAAGGGAAGGAGGAAGGTAAAAAATGGCTGATCTTTTTTCGGTAAGCGCTTCCGGCATGGAGGCGCAGAGATTCAGGATGAACATAATCGCGAGCAACCTCGCGAACGTAGAGACTACAAGGACTGAAAGCGGCGGCGCCTACAGGAGAAAAGACATTGTCTTCGCCGCTCAGGGAGAGGGCTTCGGCGGCTTCCTGAAGCAGGCGATGGACGGGGCAGCGCCCGGGGTCAAGATAGCCGGAGTGATAGAGGACGCCAGGCCCCTTAAGCACGTATATGAGCCCGCCCACCCGGACGCCAACGCCGAAGGGTACGTTGCTTTCCCCAACATCAACGTGGCCGAGGAGATGGTCAACATGATTGCCGCCTCGAGAAGCTATGAAGCCAACGTCTCCGCCTTCAAGGCGACAAGAGAGATGGCGCTGAAGGCGCTCGAATTAGGGCAGTAAGGAAATAACCGGGAGGACTGACCAATGGTCGATTCGATAAGAGGTTCGATAAACACGGGTATGGACATCGCCTCCGCCGGCAAGCAGACGGCGGGCGTCAAGGAAAGCGGCTTCGCGGACGTCCTCAAGGATTCCATCGAGAAGGTCAACAGCATCCAGAGCGAGGCGGACCAGGCCATAAAGGGGCTTTCGACCGGGCAGGTCAACAACATACACGAGACGATGATTGCCATAGAGAAGGCGAACTTGTCCTTCAACATGATGGTGCAGGTGAGGAACAAGCTCGTCAGCGCGTACGAGGAAATAATGAGGACGCAGGTATAAGGCATGCAGAAGCTGATCGAACAGATAAAGGCCTTCGCAAAGGAAAAGCCGCTCATAATATTCGGCGGGGCCGCTCTGGCAGCCGCCCTTATAGCGGTAGTCCTCCTGATGAACCAGGGGCCCGAGTACCAGTCGCTCTACACGCAGCTCTCGCCTGAAGACTCAGGGGCGGTCATCGAAAAGCTCAAGGAGAAGAGGGTCCCCTACAAGGTCGACGGCTCCACCATAAGCGTACCGGCGGACAAGGTCTACGAGACGAGGATGGAGCTCGCCGGAGAGGGCCTGCCGCAGGGCGGCGGCGTCGGCTTCGAGATATTCGACAAGACCGCTTTCGGAGTGACCGACTTCGTCCAGAAGATCAATTACAAAAGGGCCCTCCAGGGAGAGCTCTCAAGGACGATAACCCAGATAAAGGAAATAGACACGGCCCGCGTTCACCTTGCCCTGCCCGAAAAGGGGGTTTTCCTCGACGAGCAGAAAAAGGCGCGCGCTTCCGTCATCGTGAAGCTCAAGCCGGGCAAGCAGCTCACACAGGGACAGGTCAGCTCGATAGTCCACCTCGTCGCAAACAGCACAGACAACTTGAAGCCCGAGGACGTCGCAGTCGTCGACACCGCCGGGAAGATGTGGACGAGGGAGGCGGACGAGGACTCCGGCATGATGCTTTCGGCGACCCAGCTCGAGTACAAGAGGTCGCTGGAGAAGGATTACGAATACAGGGTACAGTCGATGCTCGAGAAGGCCGTGGGCATGGACAACGTCGTGGCCAGGGTCGCTGCGGACGTCGACACCAGGCACGTCGAGAGGACCGAGGAGAGGTACGACCCGGACGGACAGGTCGTACGGAGCGAGCAGAAGAGCAAGGAAAGCTCTGTCGGCGGCATCGCGGCCCTCGGAGTCCCGGGCGTGCTTTCGAATATGCCCGAGACGGCGCAGGCTAACAAGGCTCAGGTAAGCGCAGCTCCCCCGAGCAGCCACAGGCAAAACGACATCGTGAACTACGAGATAAGCAAGGTCACGAGCCACGTCGTGGAGCCTACCGGCGCGGTAAAGAGGCTCACGGTATCGGTCCTTGTCGACGGCACCTATCAGGCCGCTTCCGGCGCTGAGGCCGGTGCTGCCAAGAACTACGTCCCCAGGACCGAGGAAGAGCTCGCGAAGTTCACTGAGATGGTCAAGGCGGCAGTAGGCTTCAACGAGGGCAGGGGAGACGTCATAAGCGTCGTCAGCACGCCTTTTGAGCAGGGATTGACCGACGCCGAGCTCGCGCCTGAAAAAGCGCCGCTCGTGCCGGAGCAGCTCATCCCGGTGATTTTGAAGTACGCGACGATAGTAATCATAACGCTCATCCTGATGCTGTTCGTAGTGCGCCCGGTCTTGAAGAGGCTCACGAGCGAGAAGAAGGCCCTGGAAGAGATACAGAGGAGCATCCCGGCTTTGGGCGGCGGCGCGGAGTACGCGCTCGAGGCAGGGCAGAAAGACATCGATTCGGTCGACCGGCTGAAGCGTGTTGTCCGCGAGAACCCGCAGCAGGTCGCGATGGTCCTCAAGGGCTGGATAAAGGAGAAATAGGATGGCAAGGGACCCGAAACTCACCGGCTCTGAAAAAGCGGCTATCCTCCTCATGAACATAGGCGAGGACCTCGCCGCCGACGTCCTGAAGTTCATGACCCCGGCCGAGATGCAGCTCCTCGGCGGCATGATGGTCAGGAAAGAGTCGGTTTCCCTCCAGATGGGACGCCAGGTAGTCGGAGAGTTCATAGAGTCGATAGACAAGGGCGACGTCTTCGTCGAGGGGCTCGAGTTCGCCAAAAGCGTCATGATAAAGACTCTCGGCGCTGAAAAGGCACAGTTCATACTAGACCAGATAACCCGCGAGATGGGCGGCGGCGGCATAGAGTCCCTTAAATGGATGGACCCGGCCATCGTCGCCAACATCATAAAAAGCGAGCACCCGCAGATAATCGCCATAATCCTCGCGCACCTCGAGCCCGACAGGGCGGCCCAGGTCCTCCTGCATCTGCCGGAGGAGAGGGTTAGGGGCGAGATAATGCTTAGGGTGGCAAACCTCAAGAGAATACCGCAGGCCGCGGTCAAGGACCTGGAGATGCTCATAAGCGAGCAGATGCTCTCGGCAGAGACGGCCCAAGGCTCTTCGGTCGAAGGCGTCAAGCTCGCGGCCGAGATAATGAACCAGATAGACTCGAAGGCCGAGGGCGAGATAATGGACATCATCGAGAAGGCGAGCCCGGACCTCGCGGTGCGCATACAGGAGAAGATGTTCGTATTCTCCGACCTCATGGGCGTGGACGACAGGAGCATGCAGCTCATCGTGAAGGAGCTCTCTGGAGAGATACTCGGAATCGCACTGAAGGGCTCGGAGGAGCAGATAAAGGAGAAGTTCCTCAGGAACATGTCCGAACGCGCCGCCGAGATGCTGAGGGAAGACATGGACGCAAAGGGGCCGGTGAAGCTCTCGGACGTGGAAAAATCGCAGCAGGAAATAATAAAGATAGCGCGCAGGCTCGAGCAGGAAGGCAAGCTCGTAAGGTCTGGAAGGGGCGGCGATGTACTCATCTAGCGTCTTTAAAGACAACGCGGTCCTGCTGCACGCGGAGCCTTTCGAGCTCGGCGGCGTAGAGGCACTCGAGGAGATAATGCCGGAGCCCGGCCATTCCGAGGACATCGGGTCGAGGATAGAGGCCCTCGAAAGGGAGGCCTACGAAAAGGGTTTCCACGCTGGAGAGAAGGCGGGGTACGAGTTCGGCCGCCAGAAGGCCGACGTCATCTTCAGCGGCATCGAAGGCGTCCTGAACGAATTGACGGACTTCAAGGGGACGCTCTTTTCAAAGTGTGAAAAAGAGATGGTCGAGCTCTGCCTGGCGGTAGCTAAAAAAGTCATACAGAGGGAGACGGTCATAAAGGAAGACGGCGTGCTCGAATGCCTCAGGGCGGCCCTGAAGGCCGTCGTGGCCGGAGGGCAGATCTCGATAAGAGTCAACGCCAAGGACCTCGACGTGGTGAACGCCAACAGGACGGAGCTTTCCCGTTTCTGCGGCGGGGTGAAAGGCATGAGCGTAGAATCTGACGAGACGATATCGAGAGGCGGCTGCGCCATATCGACGAACTACGGCGAGATTGACGCCACCATTGAAACGGCTTTGCAGGAAGTAGAGGAAAAGCTTAAAGATGCATACAGCGGTAATTGAATCACTGGGGCGCCGCAGGCGCACCGTCGACGAGGTAAGCTCCGTGAGGGTTAACGGCAGGGTGACGCGCGTCGTAGGCCTTGTCATGGAAGGCATCGGCCCGGGCTCCTCCGTCGGCGAGTTCTGCCACGTATTCCCGAAGGACAGCGCAGAGCCCATCCAGTGCGAGGTCGTCGGTTTCTCGGACGACAAGATACTCCTCATGCCGCTGGGCGAAGTGCGCGGCATAGGCCCGGGCAGCAGGATAGTGGCTAAAAGGGTGAGCGCGTCAGTAAGGGTCGGCGGCAGGCTTCTCGGCAGGACGCTCGACGGGCTCGGCTGCCCGATGGACGGACTCGGCCCGCTTGACTCTGAAAAAGATTACCCGCTCTATTCGACCCCGCCGAACCCGCTCACGAGAAAAAGGATAGAAAGCCCGCTGAACGTCGGCATAAGGGCGATAAACGGGCTTCTCACCGTCGGCAAAGGGCAGAGGATAGGCATATTCGCGGGAAGCGGCGTTGGTAAAAGCGTGCTCATGGGCATGATGGCGAGGAACACCGAAGCTGACATTAACGTCATCTGCCTTGTCGGCGAAAGGGGCAGGGAGGTCAAGGAGTTCATTGAAAAAGACCTCGGGCCCGAAGGCCTCAAACGCTCGGTCATTGTTGTAGCGACCTCTGACCAGCCGCCTCTCATAAGGATGAGGGCGCCTCTGGTGGCAACGGCCATTGCCGAGTTCTTCAGGGACCAGGGCCAGGACGTCCTTCTCATGATGGACTCGATATCGAGGTTCTGCATGGCGCAGAGGGAGATAGGCCTGGCCATAGGCGAGCCACCGGCAACGAAAGGTTATCCGCCGTCTGTTTTCGCGCACCTTCCGAGGCTACTGGAGCGGGCCGGCACTTCAGCCGGGCGCGGCAGCATCACAGGCTTTTATACCATCCTCGCCGAGGGCGACGACGTGAACGACCCCGTTGCCGACGCTGCAAGGGCCATACTTGACGGGCACATCGTCCTCACGAGGGAGCTGGCTTCCCAGGGCCACTACCCGGCGATAGACATCCTCACCAGCATAAGCAGGGTAATGAACGACATAGTGAACCCGGAGCACAGGAAGGCCGCCATGGGCTTGAAGTCGGTCCTTTCGACCTACAAGAAGGCATACGACCTTGTGAGTATAGGGGCTTACAAGGAAGGCAGCGACCCGAGGGTCGACCACGCCATCAAGTCCATAGATAAGATAACCGCGTACTTAAGGCAGGACATTAGCGAAGGCGTCGGCTACGACGACAGCCTCCAGGCCCTGTTCGGCCTGCCGGTGGCCGGATGAGCAGGTTCGTCTTCAACCTGGAGCCGCTTTACGCCTACAGGCAGCGCACCGAGGAGCTTTCCCAGAAGGAGTTCGCCGAAGTCAACCTCCGCCTCGGCGCGGAAGAAAGAAGGCTTACCGAGATGAACGAACTCTACAAAGCCTCTTCAAGCGAGATGGACGGCCTCAAGGAAAAAGGCGCTCCTGTTGCCGATATCGAGATGCACCAGAGATACCTTCAGGGGCTCAAGCGGCACATGAAGGCCCAGGAGGAAGCCGTAGTACATATAAGAAAACTGCTGGAGAAAAAGCGCGCCGAGCTCATCGAGGCCTCCCGGAACACGAAAGTAATGGAGATAATGAAGGAGAGGTCCTTGAGCGCGCATAATCTGAAAGAAAGCAGGCTCGAGCAGAAAGAGGCAGACGACCTCACTTCTGCCAGGCTGCGGAGAAAAGGAAATGAAAATTAAGGTACTGGCGGCTATCATAGCGGGGCTGTCGGCTGTCGTTGCTCTCTCATGGCTCTACGTCCTGGATATAAGGCCGGTCTTCGCCGAGCAGCCCCAAAGTGCCCCGGAAACCGCTACGGTTGCCTCCGCACCGGCGCCTGCGCCTGAAAAAGGCATACTCGCCGTTTTGAGCCGCAAGGAAAAGGAGCTCCAGGCAAGGGAAGAAGAGCTGGTGAGGAACGAGGAGCGGCTCAATATCGTCAAGGCAGACATTGAAAAGCGCCTTGGCGAGCTCAAGCGCGAACACGAGGAGATAGCCGCGCTCGTGAAGAAAATCGACGAGATAAACGACCAGAGGAACAAGAAGATAGTCAAGATATACGAATCGATGAACCCTGAAGAAGCGGCCGACCGCCTGGAGAAGCTCGACGAGGAGATGGCTGTCATGATACTCGCCTCGATGAGCGAGCGGAAAGCTGCAAAGGTCCTGAGCTTTGTCGATATCTCCAAGTCGGCCAAGCTCAGCCAGTCGCTTCGCGTAAAAAACTGACAATCAAGGCCCGGCACATGGAACTTTTGACCGGCCTTATTAAGAGCAACAGGGAAAAAATTGCCGCCCTGGGATTTTAAAGCGGCTTCTGGAAAACTTTCAGGGCGTTAAGCGGTGTTGGCACGGTGATTGCGTAGTATTCATGCAGCACCACCGAAAAAGATGCGGAAAGGCTGATTGTGGAAATAGCTTTCTTACCAGTACCTGAGTTGAAGACAACGCCGAACGGCGCGGCGCCTGCTTTGAGCGGCGAAGAGTTCTCCTTGTTGTTTGGCGCGATGCTGGACCCTTCACATACGGGCGAGCTCCTGAAGACTCCTCTGCCGGAGACCTCTGGGCAGCCTGTTGTTCTGGACGAAATGGCTGAGCAGGCACTTTCTGCGGCACCGGTTGAGGCCTTTGAAGCTGAAGAAGGCGAGGCTATCATCGAAAAAGGCGATGCCGTCCCGGAAGAAGCAGAGGAAGCAATAAGCGAGGCGTTTTTGACCGTGCTTCCGAAAGTCCCCACGGTTTTCGCCGCTCCCGCCGGACCGGCCACTGAAGCAGCTTTGAACGGGAAGGTTTCCGAAGAAGCATCCGAACCGGCCGTAAAGGAAACCCCTGCGCCGGTTTCAACGAATATCTATTTCCCGGTCACCCCGGCATACACATACGTTGAAGGGGAAACGGCCCCCCAGGCGGCCATGAACCCCGAGGCACCCGCAAAGGCGCAAGCTTCAAACATTGCAGCGCCGCAGATAAACGATAAACAGACTGAAAAGAAGGAAGTACTCTCAACTTCTGACGGGAAGATAGAGCTCGCTGGCATTCCTTTGAAAGAAACTCCCCAGCAGGAGCATTTTGAAATAGAGATACCGGCTGAGGAAATTCTGAAACAGGCCCTCAAGGAGCCGGAAACAGGGCCCGCGATTGCTGCCTCAGGGCCCAAAACCGAAGCCCCCGAAGAGAACGCCGGACGTGTGATGACCTTTGCGCCGGAGCCGGTAGAAAACCACGGCAAGCCGGAAAAGGCTGAAAAGTTGAATGAGGACGTGAAAAGCAACGTCGCGGAATTCTCCGGCTCTGCTTTCCAGGGCGCTGAAAACAAGGGCAGGGAAGAGCAGGGTGATTACGCGGGCGCGAACGCCGCGAGCGTACCTGAAACCAGCTCTTCAAAACCAGAGCAGATGATGAGCGCCGTGAGCTTCGATAAGTTCGTCGATTCCCCGGTAAAAGAGACTCCGGCCGCGCCTCAGAGGCTTACGCCTGTTGCCGCCGAGGTCCAGGAGAAGGTCCAGGCCGGTATAAAGGTCTCCGTCGAGCAGGGCGGCGGCGAAGTGAAGATGAAGCTCAACCCCGAGTCCCTCGGTGAAGTGCGCATAAAGCTTTCCGTCGCTTCCGGCGTCGTGAAGGCGGAGATAATAGTCGAAAACCCCGAGGTCAAGCGGATAATAGAGTCCGACACTTCGTTCTTAAGGGACTCTCTCGGATCCCACGGTCTTACCCTCGACAAATGCGTCGTCGAGGTCGGCAAGTCCCATGACGCCAGGGGAAGGGAGACCGGAAGCGAGCAGAGATTTTCCGGTGATGAACACAGGCCCATGAAAGACAGGGATGAAAAGGGCAACAGCGCCTGGCAGAGGAACTTCAGGCAAAAACAGCAGCGCCAGGCTGACGGCGGCGTGGATTTCTTTATCTAAGGCTTAAAAGGAGAAGAGGGCGATGATAGAAGGGTTAGGCGTATACGGTTCAGGGACCGGGAATATTCCAAAGACGAAGAGCGCGGACGCGGCAATGGGCAAAGACGCGTTCCTGAAGCTCCTCGTCACGCAGCTCGAGAACCAGGACCCGTTGAACCCCACCGAGAACACTGAATTCGTGGCCCAGCTCGCGCAGTTCAGCTCTCTGGAGGGTATACAGAACCTCAACACCTCTCTGGGAGACATGAAGGGCGGCATCGACGCGCTCCAGCAGTTCGGTTCCGCTTCAGTCATCGGAAGGAACGCGAAGGCTGAGGGCTCCGCGTTCATATACGACGGCACGCCGAAAAAGCTCGGCTTCTCGCTCGGGGCGAATGCCCCCTCGGCGACCCTCGTCATATCTGAACCCTCAGGCAAGGTCGTAAAGGAAATAGACCTGGGACAGTTAAATGCCGGCTACAACGAAGCCGAATGGAACGGAGCGGGCAAATCAGGCCAGGCGGACCATGGGCTCTACAGTTTCTCGATAGAGGCCAAGGGTGCGAACGACAAATCGATAGCTTCGAAGACCTTCATAAGGGGCGCGGTGACGGGCGTAAGCCTCGGAGCCAACCCGGCCCTCTATATAGACGGAATTGAGACTTCACGCGGACTTGTGACGGAAATATACTGACGAAACGAAAAAACAACAGGATTGAGAAAAAGGAGGATATAAAAAAATGCAGTCATCCCTTTATACCGGAATAAGCGGCCTTAACGCCAACATGTCGAACCTCTCGGTCATCGGCAACAACATATCGAACGTCAACACAGTGGGCTTCAAGGGCAGCCGCGTCACCTTCGGCGACGTCCTGAGCCAGACTCTCTCCGGCGGGTCCGGTACGAACCAGATAGGTCTCGGCGTTCAGATGGGCAGCATCCAGAAGGTCTTCAACCAGGGCGCGTTCGAGACGACCGGCAACACGCTGGACCTCGCCATCAGCGGCAACGGCTTCTACATGGTGACCGACCCGACCCTGAACACGACCTACTATTCCAGGGCCGGCCAGTTCTCCACCGACAAGGACGGCTTCATCACGAACCCCGAGGGTCTGAGACTCCAGGGCTACATGGCCAATACCGCCGGGAACCTGCAGAACACCATCCAGGACCTCCAGCTCTCCACAAAGACCATCATGCCGAACGCCACGACGAGCGCGGTGCTTTACGCCAATTTGAACAATAACGCGCCGATAACCGGTTTTGCATTCACTTCCGGCACGAACGACCAGATAGCGTTCAACGTGGGAGGCACCGATTATACGGCGAGCCTCATAACCGACGGCGGACTTGTTTCCGGCGGTGCCGCGACCGGCGACGAGGTGGCCTCAGCCATCAAGTCGGCGCTCCAGGCCCAGAACGGCAACAACGACACCTATACCGTCGAATATGATGACCAGACCGGCATATTCACGATCGCCAACGATACCGGCAACGCAGCGGCCATAACAATCGATTGGAACGGGTCCAGCAGCCAGACGCTCCTCGGCTACACCGGAGTAGCCTCTTCCAATATCGCCGTGAGCGCCAACGATTCAGCCGCGGCCAAAGTCGCTGGCGGGGCCTTCGACCTCAACGCGGCCGGAGACACCTCGAACTTCTCGACCCCGGTCACGGTTTACGACTCCCTCGGCAACGACCACGTCGTGACGCTGTACTTCAGGAAAGACAGCCTGGATGCCACCGGCAACGCCTGGGAATGGTTCGGAGTGGTAGACGCAGCCGAATCGACGAGCGGGTCGACCGAGATACAGGCCCAGGGCTCTGTGACCTTCAACACCAGCGGAGCGCTGTACTCCGAAAGCGCGGTGACCTATCCCACCGGGGGCTTCAACTTCACAGGAGGCGCTCTCCAGAACCAGATGATATCCTTTGACTTCGGCACTTCCATCACCCAGGGCGGCACCGGGGCCGACGGAACGACCCAGGTCGACACCACTACCGGCGTAGGCAAGCTCATACAGGACGGCTACTCATCCGGCACCCTCCAGAGGGTAAGCGTCGACCAGGACGGAATTTTGAAGGGAATCTTCTCTAACGGCAACGACCTTGTCCTGGGCCAGGTCCTGCTGGCCGATTTTTCGAGCCCAACCGGCCTCGAGAGCGCGGGCATGAACCTGTACAAGGAGACTTTTGACTCCGGCCAGCCTCTCATCGGCGGGGCGGGAAGCGCCGGAAGGGGCCTCATTAAGTCGAGCACCCTGGAGCTGTCGAACGTCGACATAGCCCGCGAGTTCGTTAACATGATAACCGCGCAGAGGGGCTTCCAGGCCAACTCGAAGATAATAACCACGACCGACGAGCTTCTGGCCGAGCTTGTGAACCTCAAGAGATAAAACTGACCTGAACTGAGCAGCGAAAGGCGGGGGCCTGAAAAGCCCCCGCCTTTTTTTATTTCCAAAGAATTTAGTCATTTTTCTGACGCCAACCCCTTCCAATATCTTGACCTCAGGGCGCAGCCCTGAAAGGCAAGGTCCTTGTCTCCGGCGATTTAATCAATACTTTCAGCTGGTTAGTTGCCATATGTAAACCCCGTCATCATGTGGCACGGCCCTTGCAAAAGCAATGTGCATCCGCGACGCATACAGGCCTTATAGGGCCGCCAGAAAACAAGGAGGTAAGTATGGCAGCTGAAGTAGAGAAAAAAGAGGAATCCACCGCCCCGGCCAAAAAGGGCAAGGGGCTGCTTATAGCGATAATCGCAGTTGCGATATTGGGAGCCGGAGCCGGGGCTTACTTTGTTTTCGGCGGCAAGGAAGGCGCGCCAGCGGCGGCCGAAGGACACGGAGCGACGGCTGAGGCTTCCGGGCAAGAAAGCGCACCAGCGGCACACGGAGAGCAGCCCCCCAAGGACACCATCTTCAACCTCGAGCCGTTTATAGTGAACCTTCTGGACAACTCGGGCACCAGGTACCTGAAGCTCACGGTCAACCTCGAGCTCACGGAAGGGGCCAGCTCGGCCGACCTGAACGCCCAGTCTACCCAGATAAGGGACTCCCTCATCATACTCTTGAGCTCCAAGAGCTACACGGACATAGGCACGGTCGAGGGCAAGTACCTCATGAGGGACGAGATTGTGGCCAGGGTCAACCAGTTCCTCAAAAAAGGCAAGGTAAAGACGGCGTACTTCACCGAGTTCGTAATCCAGTAAACGGGACGGAACAATGGCAGAGCAGATACTGACGCAGATAGAAGTCGACGCGCTCCTTCGCGGCCTTTCGAACGGCGACATAAAGACGGAGACCGAAAGGCCTGTCGAGGAGGATTACGGAGACGTCAAGCCCTACGACTTCGCCAGCCAGGACAGGGTCGTAAGGGGCAAGTTCCCCGCTCTGGAGATGATAAACGAGAAGTTCGCCAGGTCGCTTCGCAGCTCGGTGTTCAACCTACTGAGGCGCTCGGTGGACATCTTCTCCGAGGGCACCAGGACGGTGAAGTACGAGGAGTTCCTCCGTAACCTCCAGGTACCCTCGAGCCTCAACATATTCCAGCTCTATCCCTTCAGGGGCCACGGCCTTCTGGCCATCGACCCGTCGCTGGTATTCATAATCGTCGACAGCTACTTCGGCGGCGACGGCAGGTTCCACACCAGGATAGAGGGCAGGGACTTCACCAACGTCGAGCAGGCGGTTGTAAGGAAAGTCGTCGACGTCATCTTCCAGGAGATGAACGAGGTATGGAAGTCGGTGCAGCCGGTTGACTTCAGGCTCACGAGGAGCGAGATGAACCCGCAGTTCGTGAACATCATCGGCCACAGCGAGCACGTCATCATATCCGCTTTCAGGATGGAGATCGAGTCGGCTTCCAACAGCTTTTTCTTCTGCCTGCCTTATTCGACCATCGAGCCCATAAGGGACAAGCTCCTCGGCACGCAGAGGATAGACGCGACCGAGGTGGACACGAAGTGGACGGAAAACCTCAAGGAGCAGTTCTGCGGCGTCTCCCTGCAGCTTGGAGCAGATATTGGAAAGGCCGAGATAAGCGTGAACGACCTCATGGGGCTCAAGGTCGGCGACATAATCCAGCTCGACAGGAAGGCCAAGGAGTTCCTCGAGGTCAGCATTGAGGGGATCCCGAGGCTCCTGGCGAAGCCGGGAGTGATGGACAGCCAGTACGCGGTAAAGGTGATGGACCTCATAAGGGAAAGGGGTTAGAGATGAGCGAAGAGATGAATATGCAGGGCGGCAATTCGATAGACGACCAGTGGGGCGCGGCGTTCGCCGAAGAGAAACAGGCCCAGGAAAAGATACAGGAAAAGGCCCCGGCAGCGCCTCAGGCGCAGCCCCAGGCTCAGAAAAGGGACGTCGTCGTAAGGCCAGCGAGCTTCGGCAGCGTGAAAAGCGAAAGCAACGGCCAGATAGGCAACATGGATATGGTTTTAGACATACCCCTTTCGGTTTCGGTTGAACTGGGCAGGGCGAGGATGATGGTCAAGGACCTCCTGCAGCTCAGCCAGGGCGCGGTGGTCGAGCTCGAAAAGCTCGCCGGCGAGCCGATGGAGATACTCGTGAACGGCAGGCTCATCGCCAGGGGAGAGGCTGTAGTCGTAAATGAAAAATTCGGCGTGAAGCTCACCGACATCGTAAGCCCGGCCGAAAGGATAAACAGGCTGAAATGACCGACTCTTACCTGTACCTCCTCGTAAAATCCATACTGACCCTGCTGTTCGTGCTCGGACTCATGGGGGCCGCTCTCTACGCCCTGAGGCTGTACATGAGAAAGTCCGGCAAGAGCGCCCCGAAAGGCGCGAAGGCGCCGGTGAGGGTCATCACGACGGCGTTCATGGGGCCCAAGAGGAACATAGCGGTCGTGGAGGTGGCAGGAGAGGTGCTGGTCTTGGGTCTTACCCCGCAGTCGATAACTTTCCTTACGAAGGTCGAGGACTCCGGGGCCAAAGAAGAGCTCAAAAAATTAGGCGAAAACAGGAAAAGGCCGCTTCTCGGGCTCCTGCAGGGCGGCATATAAGAGATGAAAAGAACCGGGTTCAAAATATTATTGACTGCAATTATGGTATCGGCAGCCGGGAGCGCTTTCGCCGCGGACGCGGTAGGCCTTCCGAATGTCAGCCTGACGTTAGGCGGGGAAAACTCACCCCAGGGGCTTGCGACCGCAATCCAGATAGTACTTCTCCTCACGGTCTTGACCCTCGCTCCCGCTATCCTGCTCATGATGACCTCGTTCACGAGGCTCATCATCGTCTTCTCCCTTCTGAGGCAGGCCCTCGGGGTGCAGCAGGCCCCGCCTAACCAGGTGCTCATCGGACTTTCGCTGTTCCTTACTTTTTTCATAATGTCGCCGGCGTTCACAAAGATAAACACCACGGCCCTGCAGCCTTATATGCAGGGCGCGATCACGCAGGACGCGGCCCTCACCGGGGCCCTTGAGCCGCTCCGCGAATTCATGCTCAAGAACACGAGGGAGAAGGACATGGAGCTGTTTTTGAAGCTCTCGAAGTCCGAGGCCCCCAAGGTAAAGTCCGACATCCCGACGCTGGCCTTGATACCGGCGTTCGTTACAAGCGAACTGAAGACCGCGTTCCAGATAGGCTTTCTCATCTACCTGCCGTTCCTTGTCATAGACATGGTGGTCGCGAGCGTCCTCATGTCGATGGGCATGATGATGCTGCCGCCGGTAATGGTCTCAATGCCGTTCAAACTCATGCTCTTCGTGCTGGTCGACGGGTGGTATCTCCTGGTCGGCTCGCTCGTGCAGAGCTTCGGTTAGGAGAGGGCGATGACCCCTGAATTCGTTACAGCCATAGGCAAGGAGACGATAGAGGTGATCCTGCTGGTCTCGGCGCCTGTTCTCATAGCCGGAATGGTCATAGGCCTCCTCATAAGCGTTTTCCAGGCTGTCACGCAGATACAGGAGATGACCCTTACGTTCGTGCCCAAGATAATAGTCGTCTTCCTGGTGCTGCTGGCCCTGGCCCCCTGGATGATGGAGATAATGCTCAAGTACACGAGCGACATATTCACAAATATACCCAACTACATCAGGTAAATGGACATAACACACTACATGCTGGCCAACTATTCGACCTTCATCTTCGTGCTCGCGCGCACCGGGTCGATAATGATGACGGCTCCCATATTCGGGGCGTTCAACATCCCCATGCAGGTGAAGCTCGGCCTCACGCTTCTGCTCGCGCTCCTGCTTACGCCGCTCGCCCCGGTTGTGGCCGCCCCTCAGACGCTCACCGGCATAGTTTTGAGCCTTGCGGCGGAAGTCATGATAGGCGCGGCCATAGGGCTTGCCATAAAGTTCGTCTTCACCGGCATAGAGTACGCGGGCCAGGTGGCGAGCTTCCAGATGGGTATAGGCATGGCGAGCGCGTACGACCCGATCAACAGCGCGCAGGTCACAGTTCTCGGCAAGCTTCTGAGCATACTGACGCTCCTCATCTTCCTGACGGTCAACGGCCACCTCATGGTCATAATGGCCCTGAAGAAGAGCTTCGACGTGATACCCCCTTACGGCTTCACTCTCTCTGGAACCCTGATGGACAGCCTTATCGTTTTCTCAAGGGAGATATTCATACTGGGCCTCAAGTTCGCGGCCCCCGTCGTGGCGATACTCATCTTCGTCAATGTGGCCATGGGCATAATGGCCAGGACCGTCCCACAGCTCAACATGTTCGCAATCGGCTTCGCCGTGACCATATCGGTGGGCTTCGTGATGATACTCATCTCCCTCCCTGTATTCGAGGACGCCGCGATAAGCGTCTTCGAGCGCATGTGGCAGGGCGTCGATAATCTTTTGAGGGTAATGTAATGGCCGACAACGACCAGGAACGCACAGAACAAGCAACATCGCGCAGGCGGGACCAGGCCCGCCAGGAAGGCAACTTCGCCACCTCGAAGGAGGTCTCTACCCTTTTCATGGTGGGCGCGGGCGTCCTTGTCCTGTACTTTTCAGGCCTCTGGATGTTCTCCGGGCTTGCCGACGTCATGAGGAAGTGCTTCCACCTCTACAGGGGCGAGCTCACCGTGAAGGAGCTCCATACCATATTCAAGGACCTCTCCTTCAGCTTTCTCATGATAATCGCACCGGCGCTCCTCATACCCATACTGGGCGCGATATCCTACGTCCTCCAGAACGGCATCAACTTCACCGCAAAGCCGCTTACTCCGGACTTCAAGAAGATAGACCCGCTGTCCGGCTTCAAGAAGATAGTCTCGATAAACGCACTGGCGGAGCTCGTCAAATCCGTCCTCAAGATATCCATCCTCACTTACGTCGTCTTCGTGAACGTCAAGAAGGAATGGATGAACATGCCCATGCTCATCGACATGGACGTCGTGGCCTCGACGGCCTATATCGCCCAGGTCAGCTTCACTATCATGGTCAAGACGGTGTGGGTGCTCGTCGTCATAGCGGTCCTGGACTTCGCCTACCAGAAGTGGAACTTCGAGAAGGGCCTCAGGATGAGCAAGGAAGAGATTAAAGAGGAAATGAAGGAGACCGAGGGAGACCCCATCATCAAGGCCAGGATCAAGTCCATGCAGAGGGAGATGGCCAGGAAGAGGATGATGGCTGACGTCCCCAAGGCCGACGTCGTAGTCACGAACCCGACGCACATAGCCGTTGCCATCAGGTACGACAGGTCCAAGGGCAACGCCCCAATCGTCGTAGCCAAGGGCGCGGGCCATGTGGCGGAGAAGATAAGGGAGATCGCCAGGAAACACGGCGTTCCGGTCCTGGAGAACAAGCCGCTTGCCAGGACGCTTTACAAGACTGTAAAGATAGGGATGGAAATACCGGCAAGCCTTTACAAGGCGGTGGCAGAGGTGCTCGCCTATGTATACAAGCTGAGGAAGAGGAAATAAGAGATGGCGGGAATAATGGACACAGCCATATTCAAGAGAGGGACCGACCTGGTGCTGCCTCTGGGCATAGTGGGGATACTGTTCGTTATGATCCTCCCCATGCCGCCGCTGTTGCTCGACCTTTTCCTTACTTTCAACATAACGGCTTCGATAATCATCCTGCTGGTGGCCGTATACGTCAAGAAGCCGCTGGATTTCTCGACGTTCCCGATACTGCTGCTGGTCACGACGCTTTTCAGGCTCTCGCTGAACGTCGCTTCCACGAGGCTCATCCTGCTGCACGGCGCGGAAGGGCCGGAAGCGGCTGGCGAGGTCATAAGGTCGTTCGGAAACTTCGTCGTGGGCGGCAACTATGCCGTCGGCTTCGTCGTCTTCGCCATACTCGTCCTCATAAACTTCATGGTCATAACGAAAGGCGCCGGGCGCATAGCCGAGGTGGCCGCCAGGTTCACCCTTGACGCAATGCCCGGCAAGCAGATGGCCATAGACGCCGACCTCAACGCCGGCCTCATTGGCGACGAGGAAGCCAGGAAGAGAAGGAAGGACGTTGCCCTTGAGGCCGACTTCTACGGAGCCATGGACGGCGCAAGCAAATTCGTCAGGGGAGACGCCGTAGCTGGCATTCTCATTACCGTAATAAACATCGTAGGCGGCATCATCATAGGCGTCCTGCAGCAGGGCCTTCCGGTGGCTGATGCCGCGGGCACGTACACGCTCCTTACGGTCGGCGACGGCCTCGTGGCGCAGATACCCGCCCTCGTCATCTCGACCGCCGCAGGTATCGTGGTCTCGAACGTCAACTCAGGCTCGGGCCTCTCCGAGAGCATCGGCAAGCAGTTCGTCCTGAACCCCAAGCCGATACTCATCGCCTCTGGCATCCTCTTCGTCTTCGGTCTCATTCCCGGCCTGCCGCACGTGGCTTTCCTCGTCCTTTCGATAGCCACAGGCGCGGTAGGCTACCTCGTCTACAAGAACGCAGAGGCGAAGGAAGCACAGGAGATATCCGAGAGGGAAAAAGCAGCTAAACCCGCGCCGAAAAAAGAAGGCGTGGACGAGGTGCCTCTCATCGATACGCTGAGCCTCGAGGTCGGCTACAGGCTCATCCCGCTCGTCGATTCATCCGAAGGCGGGGAGCTCCTCGAGAGGATAAAGGCCATAAGAAGGCAGTTCGCCGAGGACATGGGCATAATGGTCCAGCCCGTGCACATAAAGGACAACCTTCAGTTGAAGCCTTCCGAGTACGTCTTCCTCGTGAAGGGCGTAGAGGTTGCGCGCGGCGAGCTGCTGGCCGGGCACTCTCTCGCCATAGACCCCGGCACAGCGCAGCCAGGGCTCGAGGGCCTTCAGACGACCGACCCTGCTTTCGGCCTGCCCTCAATATGGATAGCCGACACCCAGGTAGAAAAGGCGCAGCTCATGGGCTACACGGTCGTGAACCACTCCGCGATAATCGCCACCCACGTTACCGAGGTCATAAGGAGCCACGCGAACGAGATACTCGGCCGCCAGGAAGTGCAGGGCCTACTCGACAAGGTGGCAAAGACCCACCCCAAGGTAGTCGAAGAGCTCGTGCCGGGCCTCATGAGCCTCGGTGCGGTCCAGAAAGTCCTCCAGAACCTCTTGAAGGAGAGGGTCTCCATAAGGGACCTCCAGACCGTGCTCGAAACTCTCGCAGATTACGCGACGATGACGAAGGACACGGACCTCCTTACCGAATACGTAAGGATGAACCTCGCAAGGCAGATATCGAAGTCCAACGCGGGCGCGGACTCTTCGATACAGGTCCTTGCCCTGAGCCAGGAGATAGAGGAAGCGATAGTCAAGTCGATACACGAAACTCCCCAGGGCTCTTTCATTTCGATAGAGCCTGGCATGGCGCAGAAGATTCTCGGAAAGCTCAAGGACGCCCTCGAAGAGGCGATGACAAAGGGCTACCAGCCGGCCCTCCTTGTCTCACACCAGACCAGGAGGTTCGTCAGGAAGCTGACCGAAAGGTCGTTCCCGGCCGTGCCGGTCCTTTCTCATAGCGAGATATCGAACGGCGCAAGGGTCCAGACACTAAAAGTGGTGAGGTTGTAGCATGCGGATAAAAAGTTTCACAGGTCCTTCCGTAAGGGAAGCGCTCAAGCTGGTCAAGGCCGAGTTCGGTGAACAGGCCCTCATCCTCAGCAACAAGAGGCTGGCGACCGGCCTTTACGAGGTCGTCGGCGCGATCGATTACGACCTGTCAACACCTGTCGCGGTTGACTTGAAAGCACCCTCCGAAACCCCCGGCGCCAGCACATACGGGAAAAACGGAAAGCATGAAAGCACGAATAAGACGGCAGGGCGTACGGCAACCGGCTCATCGGCCTCTTCGATCGACTCCGAGCTGAAAAAGGAATTAAGAGAGCTCCGCGAACTCAAAGAGCTGTGCGTGTCGTTCGTGACGCGCTCCGGAAGCCCGGTCTCCGAGGTGTTCAACAAGCTCGAGGAAAACCTCGTTGAAAGCGGCGTGGACAAGCGCCTTGCGAGGAAGATACTCATGAACACCATCTCCGGGGTCACTAAGGAGAAGGCCGCCGACATCATGTACCTGAAGGCCAGCATGAGAAAGAAGGTCTACGAGAGAATAAAGGTGAAAGACCCGCTTGCGGAAAAGGGTGCTGTCGCGTTCGTGGGCCCCGAGGGCGTAGGCAAGACCACGACGATAGCGAAGCTTGCGGCCCTTCACAGCCTCAGGGGGAAAAAGCGCATGGCCCTACTGACGATGGACACCTACAGGATAGCCGCCGCCGAGCAGCTCAAGGTCTACGGCAGGCTCATCGGAGTGCCGGTCGAGGTCGCAAGGGACGTAAATGAGCTGAAGTCGCTCATGTCCAGCCACTCCGACAAGGAACTCCTCCTCGTCGATACAGCCGGGTGCAACCGTAAGGACGCATCGAGGATGGACGAGCTCAAAACGCTCGCTGACGAATGCCCGGAGATGAAGTTCAACCTGGTGCTCAATTCCCAGACAAGGGACGAGTCGATGTACGAGAGCGTGAAAGGCTTCGGCGAGCTCCCGCTCGATGCTCTCTCGTTCACGAGGCTCGACGAGGGGAGCAGCTACGGCTCCATCCTCAACGCGATGGTCCTTGCGCAAAAACCGGTTTCCTACCTTTCCGCCGGAAGCCGCGTGCCCGAGGACATCGAGACAGCTTCAAGGGAAAGACTTCTCAGCTTTTTTATGCCGAATTAAGGAGATTCGCTGAATGGACCAGGCATTGAACATAAGGAGTTACGCGCAAGTGGACGACCAGTTGGCGAATTCAGGCACGAGGGTCATGGCCGTGAGCAGCGGCAAAGGCGGCGTCGGCAAGACTAATTCGGTGGTGAACCTCGCCATCGGTTTCACGAGAATGGGGAAAAAGGTCCTGCTGCTGGACGCGGACCTGGGCCTTGGGAACCTTGACGTGCTTCTGGGGCTGGCCCCGAGATACAACATCAGCCACCTTTTGAGCGGGGAGAGGTCGATTAACGAAGTGCTTGTCGAAGGGCCCGAGGGGATAATGATACTCCCGGCGAGCTCAGGCGTGCACGAGCTCACGGACCTTGGGACCGAGGAGAGAATAGCCCTTGCCTCACACCTCGAGACCCTCGGCGACGCCTTCGACATCATGATGATAGACACGGGCGCCGGCATATCCAGCAACGTGCTTTTTTTCAACATGTCGGCCCAGGAGATAGTCGTGGTGGTCACCCCGGAGCCCACGTCGATAACGGACGCGTACGCGCTAATGAAGGTGATGTTCCAGAGACACGGTGAGAGGAGGTTCAGGCTTCTTGTCAATTCAGTCAGGACGCGCAAGGAAGGCATCGAGGTCTTCAGGAAAATAAGCCTCGCGGCGGAGCGGTTTCTGGGTGTATCCGTCGAATTCCTGGGCTCGGTGCTGCAGGACGACAACGTGAACAGGTCGGTAATCAGGCAAAAGGCGGTCATGGAACTTTACCCCCAGACCAAGGCAAGTCAATGTTACCAGGAGATAGCGAGGGAGATATGCGAGCTACCAGTGCAGAGCGGATTGAAGGGCGGAATGCAGTTTTTCTGGAGACAGTTCCTGAACAGGACTATCTGAAAAAGGACGGCAGGAGAAAGTCCATGAACATGAACATGACCATGACTAAGCCGGACAGAGACAGGCTCATGGAACAGAACATACACCTGGTCAAGATAATAGCCTACCAGGTCGCGGTGAACCTGCCGCCCCACATCGACGTCAACGACCTCATCAGCGCCGGGACGATAGGCCTGCTGGAGTCGATAGACAGGTTCGATTCGAGCAAGGGCGTGCAGTTCAACACCTACGCCTCCATCAGGATAAGGGGCGCTATCATGGACGAGCTCCGCAGCATGGACTGGATGACCAGGTCTATGCGCGACAAGTCCAACCAGCTCGAGAAGGCTTACGACGAGATAGAGAAGAAGACCGGCAGGCCCGCAGAGTCGGAGGAAGTGGCCAAGTTCCTCGAGATCTCGACCGACGCCCTGAATCAGATACTGAGCCAGGTGAGCGCGCTGAGCGTCCTGAACCTCGAGGACCTCGGGGTCAACTACGACGACGGCATGGACATCCTCGAGTGCATAAAAGACCCCGAGGGCAAGGACCCCATGACCATCGTCAACTTCAACGAGGTGAAAAGGAAGGTCGCCGAGGCGGTGGAGACGCTCCCTGACAAGGAAAAACTCATCATCTCGCTGTACTACTACGACGAGTTGACCCTGAAGGAAATCGGCAAGGTGCTGGACATAACCGAGTCCAGGGTCTGCCAGCTCCACAGCCAGACGATGCACAGGCTCAAAGGCAAGCTGAAGAAATGTGTGGGAGCGGGCATTTAGGGCGGGAAAACATTCAAGAAAACACGCTCCGTTCCCGATACATATGAAAGGGTGGATATGGAAAACGCGAACAGTTTCGTCGAAATGCTGAATTCGGAAGACCCGAGCGTAAGGCGGGACGCCTGCGAGTCGCTGGGAGAGGGGAAGAGCCCCGATTCCGTACCGCGGCTTGTGGCCATGCTCCACGATTCCGACCCCGGCGTAAGGGAGTCGGCCCTGAACGCGCTCATCTCCATAGGCGGCAGGCGGGTCGCGGAGGCGGTCGCTCCTCTTCTGAGGTCCGAAAGCGCGGTCATGCGCAACATGGGCATCGAGATACTCGAGCTCATAGGGCCCGAGGCGTTCCCGGCGATAGCGTCGCTCCTGAACGACCCTGACGACGACGTCGTGAAATTCGGCGTCGACATCATTGCCAACACGCGCGAGGAGCGCGCCATAGGCCTGCTGTTCGCGCTCATAAACCACGCGAACCCCAACGTGCGCGCCTCGGTAGCGGTCTGTCTCGGCAGGCTCAAGGCGGCTTCTTCGGTCCCGGTGCTCCTTTCCGCCCTCGACGACAGCGAGGAATGGGTCAGGTTTTCCGCCGTCGAAGGGCTCGGGCTCATCCAGGACAGGAGGGCCCTGCCTTCTCTCTTGAAGCTCATAGAGACCGACTCGGGCCTCATAAAGGAAGCCGCGATCGACGCGGCCGGAAGGATAGCGGCGCCGGAAGACGCGTCGATGGTCCTTTTGAAGCTCGAACCGCTGGTGAAGAAAGGAAAAATATTCAACGTACCAGCGGTGATGGACCTGTTGGAAAAGGCAGTTGTGCCCGGGTCGGATTTCCGCCCGGCTGCTGAATTCAAGAAGACTTATTTCAATATGTTCGCGAGGGCCGTGGAAGAGGCCGACAGGTCTGAAAAGCTCAAGGCCCTGAAGGGAATAGCCCTCCTGAAGGCGCCCGAGGGACTTCAGACTGTCTTTAATTTCATAGACAGCCTGAACGATATAGACGAGGACATAGAAGAGCTTCTCGTCGATACTATTGTTTCGATCACGGGCCGCGGCCCGCTCCCGCAGATATTTACTGAAAGGCTTTCTAAAGGCGGAAAGAGCCTTAAGATTATCGTGAGGACCCTCGGGGAACTCAAGTCAAAGGAAGCAGTGCCCATCTTGAAGGGCTTGATCGACAGGGTCGCAAAGCACGAGCTGCGCGAGGTCGCGGCGGCCCTCGAGGCCATCGGCTCGCCCGGCGCAGTCGAAGTCCTCTACCAGTCCCTTAAAAATTCTGACGGGCACACGAGAAAAATTGCGGCGAGGGCGCTGGCTTCCCTGGCGGGCCCTTCGGCCGTGACGAGCCTTTTCGAAACTTTAAGGAATGAAGTCTACAGGGACGTTCTGGAGGAAGTCACGGACGTCCTGTCCACCATACCTTCAGAAGCGGTCAAAAAGGGGCTCTGCGGCCTTCTCGGCTCCGAGAGCGAAACGCTCCGCGAGATGGGCGCAAGGGGCCTCGGCAGCATAGGCGACGAAGAATCTCTCGGGCACCTTATTAAAGCGGCAGGGGACTCAAGCCCCTCCGTAAGGAAGGCCGTCTACAAATCCATGGCGAGGCTCGGCATACCGAACGCCGTTGACGAGATAGTAAAAGGGCTAGAGGACACCGACGACGACGTGAAGCTTTCGGTGATGAAGGGTCTGGGAGGCTGGAACGGGGAGCGGATAAAGGCTGCCCTGGTGGCCTCCCTTTCGGACCGGAACATCTGGGTAAGGTACCACGCCGTCGTGTTATTGGGAGAGCTCGGCGACCCGGACGTCGAGGAGCTCATAGTCAATAAACTACTCAAGGACGAGGCGCCTGTGAAGGCGGCCGCAGCGAAGGCGCTCGAGAGGCTTGGCGCCGAAGGCTCGGCGGCCCATCTCGAGCAGTTCCTCAACCACCCTGACCCGAGCGTCAGGGGAGCGGTGGAAAGCGCCCTGGAAACGCTTAGATGCTGATACTCGGCGTAAACAGCAAGCCCAAGCTTTCGAACGAGACTTTCGCGCTCCTGCGCGACATCATCTACGCGAAGTGCGGGATTTTCTTTCCTGAGGGAAAGAAGTACTTCCTGGAGATGAGGCTCGTAAGAAGGCTCGAGGAGATGAACCTCAAGTCTTTCGAGGACTATTATTACTTCCTCACTTACGACAGCCAGAAGGTGAAGGAGCTCCATAACCTCTTTAATTCGATAGTCACTAACGAGACCAGTTTTTTCAGGGACCTTCCACAGCTCGAGGCGTTCAGGAAGGGGGTCGTCCCGAAGGCCATGGAAGAGAAGGCGAAAGCCGGGGGCAAGACGCTTAAGCTCTGGAGCGCTGCCTGTTCTACAGGTGAGGAGCCCTTGACGCTCGCGATGATGCTCATGGAGGACGGCGTGCAGGCCAGGGGCTGGAACATAGACATCCTGGCGAGCGACATAAGCGACAACGTCCTCAAGCCCGCGGCGGCCGGGGTGTACGAGAAGTACTCGCTCCGCAATACGCCGGATAACTACCTGAAGAAGTACTTTCAGCAGAACGGGGACAGCTATGTGGCCTCGAGCAAGGTCCGCGAGCTCGTGAAGTACAGGAAGGTGAACCTCATAGACTCGATAGAGATGCGGATGATAAAGGGCATGGACATAATCTTCTGCAGGAACGTGCTCATATACTTCGACGACAATTCCAAAAAAAAGGTCATCTCGCACCTGTACGACAGTCTCAACAAGGGAGGGTACCTGTTCGTCGGCTTCTCGGAGTCTCTTCACAATATCACCAGGCTGTTCAGGCCTGTGAGCATAGAACGTTCGGTTGTTTATCAAAAAGTTTGAGGTAAAGGAAACATGGACAAAAAAATACTGGTTGTCGACGACTGCGACACGACTCGAAAGCTCCTTTCATACATCATAAGGGAGCGCGGCTACAAGATAATCAGCGCGACTAACGGCATAGAGGCGCTCGAGGTCATGGCGGCAAACCCCGTCGACCTCATAGTCACCGACCTCAACATGCCCCAGATGGACGGATACGAGCTCTCCAAGAGCTTGAGGGGCCAGGACTCGACGAGGGAGATACCGATAATAATGGTCACGACCGAGGCCGGGGACGCGGACAGAAGGGCAGGGCTCGAGGCAGGAGTCACGACCTATCTTTCAAAGCCGATCTCCCCTCAGCGGCTCCTGTACGAAATAGAAAAACTCATCTGACGAATTTAACCGCGCGCTATCGCGTTAATAAGGAGGCAAAATGCTCGACCAGAACATGAAGATACTCGTAGTCGATGACTTCTCAACCATGAGAAGGATAATAAAGAACATCCTGAGGGAGATTGGCTACAACAACGTGGACGAGGCTGACGACGGCTCCACGGCCCTCGAGAAGCTCAAGAGCGCGAAGTTCGACTTCGTCGTCACCGACTGGAACATGCCCAACATGCCGGGCATCGAGCTCCTGAAGGCCATAAGGCAGGACGACGGGCTCAAGGACACGCCGGTGCTGATGGTCACCGCGGAGGCCGCCAAGGAGAACGTCGTGACGGCTGTTGCCGCCGGGGTCAACAACTACATCGTCAAGCCCTTTACCGCAGCGGCGCTCAAGGAGAGGATAGACCTCATCCTGCAGAAGATAAACGG
>CAJPGC010000017.1 GCA_905339405.1 uncultured bacterium
GCCATGCGCACGCAGGAGTTAAACCGTCTGGGAGTTGCGCATTCCCTTGTCGAGCCTTCCATCAAGCAGCATCTTCTCTACCTCAGTTCTGAGATAGAGAAGCTCAAAAAACAGATGCGCTCGGAGATTGATGACGATCCGGACCTGAGGAACAACAGGGATCTTCTCATCACAATACCCGGCATAAGCGATTCTACAATCTCCGTGATCCTCGCCGAGCTCGACTTCAAGAAGTTCGAGAGCGTCAGAGAGGTGGTCGCCTTCATGGGACTTGCGCCTAAGGACAAAATCTCAGGCACCTCGGTAAAAGGCAAGCCGCGTTTGTGCAAAACTGGTAATGCGAGACTCAGAAAATGCTTTTACATACCCGCGATGGTTGCTATGAGATTCAATCCGGTCGTTGCACAATTCCAGCATCGCCTCAAGGAGAACGGCAAAAATGGTAAGGTCATAGTCTGTGCGGCAATGAGAAAACTCGTTCACATAATCTATGGCGTGCTCAAAACCGGAAAACCCTACAACCCTCAATTAGCATTAGAAAGAGCTTGACGGACAAAACGGTATCTACGGACTAGGCCTTACGTTCCATCTCACTCTGTTTGGTCGAATTTCAGTAAGAGAACGCTCCATAAACGCAAATAAGTGAATATTCCGTTTTAGTATAATTCTATTCTCTTTGATATGATAGTCCTCCATCTGAGCAAAAGTATCTCCAGAATGATGTTTGTCGTGTCTATAATAAAAAACAAAATCCTCAAGCTCATCTAAGTACCAATCTGTTCCATTTGAAAAAAATACCAAACATGTATTATCCTCTATTTTGTCTTTTAAACATGATTCTATTTTATTCTCAGTTTCAACAACATATTCCAATATTTTTGACCGGCTCGCATAGGCGTCATGATATATTTCTCCTCCTAGCCATTCTTCATTTAGAATGAGTTTCACATTCCCAAAACGTCCTAGACCTAAATCCTGCTCGTATTTCCACCAGTCGTCTTTAGTGAGTGGATGTATAGTTTTAACCTCCACCCACATTGGCTTTTGTTTTGTATATCTTAAATGAAAATCAAAACGTTTTTCACAAACAGCACTTACTGGTTCGTAGTCCAACTGCTCGCAGTTAGGCTCTTCGAGAAGCATTACAGCTGTACAAAGCTCATTGTGAAATTCAATAAATTGCCTAAGATGTTTGAATCCTTCACTAAGTAGCCGTTTCGAAGTACACTCGAATCTATTCAATAACACCTTAAGGGATGGAAAACGTACTGCATTAGATTTTAAAACAGTACAGAGGGCATTCTCAACCTCATGAATATATTTTTGAAAAAATGCGCGTTGTTCAGTGTTAAGCGAACACATTATCTACCTACCAAAGCATAGTATTGTAAGTACAGCACACCATGCTGATCCAGGCCGAAAAATAAAAAAAGGCTGTGGACTCATCCACAGCCTCAAAAAAAACCTGTCAGCTTATCTTTCCCATCTTCGTCAGGAAGTGCCCCACTGCCACCCTCAGCATCGCCGAGAGGTCCCAGTCCTGTCCGAGAGTCTTTTTGTACTCTTTCGCCATCTCCTCGAGGATTACTATCTGGTCCTCCTCGAGGGTCACGAGGACCTCTCTCAGTTCCTCCTCGTGGTCATCGTGGCCGTGTCCGTGGCCGCCCTTACTGTGGTCGTGCCCGCATCCCATATGGCCCTCCTCAGGGTATGCCCTTCCTGTTTTTTATTTTTGAAAGCCCCTCTTCCTTTTCCCTGGGCTTCGCGCTCTTTATGAGCTTCATCTTCTTGTCCATGTGCTTGTTGATTATGGAAAGGACCTCTTTGGGGTCGTCGGTGATGTCGATGTAGTCGAGGTCCTCGGGGTCTATCGTCTTGTGGTGGAGCATGGTCTTCTTGATGAAGTCCATCAAAGGGGCCCAG
Organism: uncultured bacterium; assembly: GCA_905339405.1. Classification (GTDB taxonomy): domain Bacteria; phylum Desulfobacterota; class GWC2-55-46; order GWC2-55-46; family GWC2-55-46; genus GWA2-54-12. The sequence goes on from CAJPGC010000017.1 coordinate 1,924, forward strand.
TATTCCTTGCCGAAGAGGATTATCGGGAACGGATATATCTTGTGGGTCTGGATGAGCGTCAACGCCTCGAAGAGCTCGTCGAGCGTGCCGAAGCCGCCGGGCATGCAGACGTAGCCCACAGCGTATTTGACGAACATGACCTTCCTGGCGAAGAAGTACTTGAAGTGCAGCGACCTGCTCTGGTACTTGTTCGCCTTCTGCTCGCGTGGAAGGGAGATGTTGAGGCCTATCGACATCCCGCCGTTCTGGAGGGCGCCCTTGTTTGCGGCCTCCATAAGGCCGGGGCCGCCGCCGGTTATGACGGCGTAGCCGTTCTTCGACAGGAGGCTTGCGACCTCTACGCACTGCTTGTAGTACTTCTTGTTGGACTCAATCCTCGCGGAGCCGAATATCGACACCGCCGGGCCCACGTCAGAGAGCTCGTCGAAGCCCTCGATGAACTCGCTCATTATACGGAAAACACGCCAGGTCTCTTTGCCTTTCAGGTCCTCTACCATGATCGGGTCTACTCCCATTCTATAGTCGCAGGTGGTTTTGAGCTGATGTCGTATACGACCCTGTTGACTCCCCTTACCTCGTTTATTACCCTCCTGGAGATGCGCTCCATGACGTCATAGGGGAGCCTCACCCAGTCGGCGGTCATGCCGTCGACGCTGTCGACGGCGCGGAGGGCCACTGTGTTCTCGTAGGTCCTCTCGTCTCCCATGACGCCGACGGTCTTTATGGGAAGGAGCACGGCGAACGACTGCCAGATGTCCGAATACAGCCCAGCGGCTTTAATCTCCTCGAGGACTATGGCGTCCGCCTCGCGGAGTATCTCGCATCTTTTCTTCGTGACCTCCCCGATTATCCTTATGGCAAGTCCAGGGCCAGGGAAGGGCTGGCGGCCGACAATCTCCTCGGTCATGCCCATCTCACGCCCCAGGGCCCTCACTTCGTCCTTGAAAAGCTCGCGAAGCGGCTCGACGAGCTTGAGCTTCATCTTCTTCAAAAGGCCGCCGACGTTATGGTGGCTCTTGATGGTCGCCGAAGGCCCCTTGAAAGAGACGCTCTCGATGACGTCCGGGTAAAGGGTGCCCTGCGCGAGAAATTTGACGTTCTTTATCTTGGCTGCCTCGGCGTCGAAAACGCGCACGAACTCGCCGCCGATTATCTTCCTCTTCTTCTCGGGATCCTCTACTCGCTCGAGCTTCTTCAAAAACCTTGCGGAAGCGTCTACCCTCTTGATGTTCATGTGGAAGGACTTCTTCAGGGTCGACTCGACCTTATCGGCTTCGCCCTTCCTGAGGACGCCGTTATCGACGAATATGCAGGTAAGCTTGTTGCCTATGGCCTTGTGCACGAGGAGGGCCGCCACGGCAGAGTCGACTCCGCCGCTTATGCCGCAGACTACATGGGCATCCCCGACCTTCGCGCGTATTTCGGCGATAGAGGTCTCGATGAACGACTTCATCGTCCACGTCGGCTTGCAGCCGCACACTCCCATGACGAAGTTCTTCAATATGCGCGAACCCTGCGGCGTATGCACGACCTCGGGGTGGAACTGCACCCCATATACAGAGCCCTTGTCGCTCTTCATCGCGCAGACGGTAGAGTTCTCGGAAGTGCCGATGACCTTGAAGCCCGGCGGCACATCTTCGACCCTGTCGCCGTGGCTCATCCATACCCTTACAGGCCCCTTGCCGAGGCCGGAGAAGAACTCTTCGCGCCCCTTCGCTGTGAGGTCTGACGCGCCGTACTCCCTTTTTTTCGACCTCTCGACCTTGCCGCCCAGGAGCTTTGCCGTAAGCTGCATGCCGTAGCAGATGCCCAGCACCGGGGCCTTTACTTCGCTGAAGAAAGACTTCGGGAGAAGCGGCGCGCCCTTGTCATAGACGCTCGAAGGGCCGCCGGAGAGTATTATGCCCTTGGGGTTGAACTTCTTTATGAAATCCGCTCCGACGTTGTACGGGTGTATCTCGCAGTAAACTTTTAATTCCCTTACCCTTCTCGCGATGAGCTGAGTGTACTGGGAGCCGAAGTCGAGGATGAGTACCTTCTGTGCGTGTATGTCCATATTGATTAAGCCGGAAATGCGGCCTTAAACCTCCTGCTTGTAGTTGGGCGCTTCCTTGGTGATGGTCACGTCGTGGACGTGGCTCTCGCGAAGGCCCGAAGGCGTTATCTTCACGAACCTCGCTTTCTTGTGGAGCTCGTCTATCGTCTTCACGCCGCAGTAGCCCATGCCAGCCCTCAAGCCGCCTATGAGCTGGAATATCGTCGCGGCGATGGGGCCCTTGTGGGGCACCCTGCCTTCTATGCCTTCGGGGACGAGTTTAAGTTCGCTCTCAACGTCCTCCTGGAAGTACCTGTCCTTGCTGCCTTTTTTCATGGCCTCGATGGAGCCCATGCCCCTGTAGAGCTTGAATGTCCTGCCCTGGTAGAGGATGGTCTCGCCCGGGCTCTCGTCGGTGCCGGCAAAGAGGCCTCCTATCATTATGGAGTCCGCCCCGGCAGCCAAAGCTTTCGTGACGTCGCCGGAGTACTTTATGCCTCCGTCCGATATGACCGGTATGTTCTTTTTGCTTGCGACCTTCACGACGTCGGAGACGGCGGTTATCTGAGGGACTCCTATGCCGGTCACTATCCTCGTTGTGCATATCGAGCCAGGCCCCACGCCGACCTTTATGGCGTCTACCCCGGCCTTGATGAGAGCCTCTGCGGCCTCGCTCGTTGCCACGTTACCGGCTATGAGCTGGCAGTTGAAGCTCTTCTTGGTGGACTTTACCGCGTCAAGCACGCCCTTGCTGTGGCCGTGGGCGGTGTCTATTATTATTACGTCCGCTCCCGCCTTTACCAGCGCGTCTATCCTCGCTTCCCTGTCGAAGGAAACTCCGACGGCGGCCCCGACCCGGAGCCTGCCGAAGCCGTCCTTGCACGAGTTCGGGTGCTTTTCCCTCTTCTCGATGTCGGTTACGGTGATGAGCCCCTTCAACTGGTTCTTCTTGTCGACGACCGGGAGCTTTTCTATCCTGTGCTTGTGGAGGAGGTCCTTGGCCTTCTCGATGGAGATGCCGTAGGGGGCGGTTATGACCTCCTTCGTCATTATCTCGGATATCCTTTTGGAAGGGTTCGTCTCGAACCTGAGGTCCCTGTTCGTCAATATGCCGACGAGGACGCCGTCCTTTACGATTGGGAAGCCGGAGATGTTCTCCTTCTTCATTATCTCAAGGGCGTCGGCGACCTTCTGCTCGGGGGAGAGGGTCATGGGCTTCGTTATGACGACCGACTCGTACTTCTTGACCTTGTCGACCATCGCGGCCTGTTCTTCTATGGTGAGGTTCTTGTGGATTATGCCGATGCCGCCCTCGAGGGCGATGGAGATGGCCATCCTCCATTCGGTCACGGTGTCCATGGCCGCGCTTATGAGCGGTATGTTGAGCCTTATCTCGTTGGTGAGCCTAGTTGAGACGTCCGTGTCCCTCGGCATGGTCTGCGAGAACGCGGGCTCCAGGAGCACGTCGTCGAATGTCAAAGCGGTTCTTATCCTGAGCGGTTCCATATATGTTAAACCTCCCTCTTTTATCTTTTTAAATAGAAAACTGAAACACCAATTTTCTTAAGGCAGCTCAAAAAGCACCATATGCTAGGCGTCGAGGAGCAAGGAGCGAGGCGTACTTTTAAGTACGTCGCAGTGACGCGCGACGCTGACAACAACGCAGATGGGGAGCTTGAGGCAGCCGTCAATATTTCAAAGCCGCTCCCGGCTTCACCCGGTCGATGATTATCCCCTCAAGGAGCCCGGCGTCGCTGACCTTCGCCTCGCTGAATCCGAACATATCCATCGCGAGGAGCGTTATGGCCGACCCCGGCACTATGAGGTCTTCCCTGCCCTTCTCCAGACTCAAGACCGTCTGCCGCTCGCCGAGCGTCATCGAGCACAGGCGGCCATATATCTCCGCTATCCTTTCCTTCGAAAGGGTGTAATTGTTTATTCTGGACCTGTCATAGACCTCAAGGTCCTGGTCTATGGCGGCAAGCGTCGTAATGGTTCCGGCGGTGCCTACGAAAGAAGCGCCCCTCTTCCCCGAAAAATCGAGCGGGTCAATGCCGTCGCCCAGCATCCTGCCCCTCAGCTCCGCCAGCACGCCTTTTATCTCATCTTCCATCGCCTTAAGCTCAGAGGATGAAGGGGGGTCGCTCAGAAGATACTTCTCGGTGAGGTGGACTACTCCCATCTCCATCGACCAGCCGCCCGACATCTGGGAGCCGACGGTCACGATGAACTCGGTAGAGCCGCCGCCCACGTCGATGACGAGCTTTTTGCCCTGCCTCTCGTCGATGACCGAAAGGACGCCGAGAAGAGAGAGCCTGGCTTCCTCGCCTCCCTGTATGACGGTTATCTCGATGCCGGTCTTCTTCCTGACCTCTTCAGTAAACCACTCGCGGTTTACGGCCCTCCTGACGACGCTGGTGGCGAACGCGAGAACGGTCGAAACGCCAGCCTCGTCGATATTGCGGCGGAACTCCGCAAGAGCCGCGAAGGTCCGTTCGGCGGCTTCCCTGCAAATCCCGGCGCCCTCTTCGTAGCCGCCGCCGAGCCTCGTTATCTTCCTCTTGTAGAGGACCGGCCGGAGATTGTCGCCGTCGAGCTCGGCTATGAGGAGGCGGAGCGTATTGGTGCCAATGTCGATTGAAGCGTATCTCATCCGCCCTGTTCCCTTACCTGGTCTTGACGTTCTCTGCAGCAATAGAGAGGCGCTCCGCGCCGGAGAGCCGGGCGATGTCGAGCACTTTTACTATGACGGAATGCCTGACGTCGCCGTCCGCCCGCAGGACGACCGTCCTGTCCGGGCCTTTTTCAAATTCAGCCGCGAGAATAGCGGAAAGGTTTTCAATTGAAGCCGGGCTCCCGTTTACGTTCAGCTCACCGGCACCGTTTATTGATACGACAGCGCCCTTGCCGGCCTCCGAGCCGGCGGAGACGGCCTTCGGGAGCTTTACCTTGAAGGAGCCTGTCATTATGAGCGGCGTCGTCACCATGAAGATGACGAGGAGGACGAGCATCACGTCGGTAAAGGGCGTGATGTTTATCTCCGACATAACCTTCTCGTGTCCGCTGCCGGTCTTCCAGGCCAAGTCAGTTGCCCTCCGATATGCGGCCGGTGAACTCTGAGGCCGAAGCCTCGAGCTCGAGCGCGTGCCTCGTCGCGGTCCTCACGAAATAGTTATAGGCGACGACGGCAGGCACAGCGACGAAAAGGCCCGCTGCAGTAGCTATCAACGCTTCCGCTATGCCGTCCGCTACTGCGGCGGGGGATGCTCCCTGGGCTATCGCGAGGTCGCTGAACGCACGAATTATCCCGAGGACGGTGCCGAAAAGGCCGATGAACGGCGCGGTCGAACCAATGGTGCCGAGTATTCCGAGCGAACGTTCGAGCTTCAGGAGCTCGCGCCTTCCGGCAAGCTCCATGGCCTCGTTGACCTCTTCCTTGCTCCTGCCTGCCCTTGAGAGGCCGGAGAGGAGCACCTCGGACAACGGCGACCTGTTCGCCCTGCAGACGGCAGACATGGCCTGCAGGCCGCCTTCTTTCACGGCGTCCCTGAGGCTGGAAAAAGTCTCGGCGAGGGCGCGAGCGAACTTCCTGAATGCCCAGGCCCTTTCGAGCGTTATCGCTATGGAGAGGACGGAGAGGAGCGCAAGCACTACTACCGTAATGCCGCCTTTTTGCAGCAAAGCTAAAAAAGAGAGGTCCTGGAACATTAACTCCTTCCGGAGAGTCTTTCGGCGCTACACCTTTTCAGGCCCGGTATAATTCCTAGAGTACTCGATATAGTTCTGAGCGGATTTCAATATCCTGACCTTTTCCTCGGGCTTCAGCGCCCTTACAACCTTCGCGGGAATGCCGAGGACGAGCGAGCCGGGCGGCACCTTCATGCCCTCTGTTACAAGTGCGCCCGCGCCGACGATGGAATCTTCGCCAATCTCGGCGTTGTCCAGGACGATGGCGCCCATGCCGATGAGGCACCTGTCCTTCACGGTACACCCGTGGAGGACCACGTTGTGGCCTATTGTTATGTCGTTTCCTATTATAAGAGGGTAGGTATCTTTGGTGACGTGCAGAGTCGAGTTGTCCTGGACGTTGGTCCTGTCGCCTATCCTGATGAAGTGGACGTCGCCGCGCACTACCGCGTTGAACCAGATGGACGAGTTGACGCCTATCTCTACGTCGCCGATGACCTGGGCGCTGTCCTCAATGAAAACGCCTTCACCGAGAACGGGCCGCTTCCCCTTGTACTGCTTGAGCATTCAGGACCCCTGAAAAGTGATAGTAAATTTGATAAATTTAACAAATCCGGCCTTGAATCTCAAGGGAATAATTAAGCCGTCACTTTTGTAAAAACGAGCTTCAAAACCCTGCCCGTCCCCTTTGTGACGCTGAAAAGAGCCGACTGTCTGAGGCCAGCCAGCCAAAGGACGTCTTCTCCCACAGTCACTACGGGGGTCCTCTTCCTCGCGGCCAATGGGACCTTGGAGTCTATGAATATTTCCTTGAGCTTCCTGTGTCCGGTCATGCCGAAAGGGGCCATCCTGTCGCCGGGCCTGGCCTGCCTGACGATGACCGGGCCGAGGGCCGAGAGGGCGTCATAATCGAACCACGCGGTGTCAGCCTCGCCGGAGAACTTTTTGGGGGGCTTGACGAGTTCCGCCTTTATTACTCCTATGCCTTGAAGGCGCGCAATGCCCGGCACCGCGAGGGTCTGCTCGAAAAAAGATGCCTCGGAGGGCTTGCCCGCTTCGATTCTCATTATGCCGTACTCCCTCATTGCCTTTATGCCGCCAGGGAGGCTTATCGAGGCGTTCGGCCTAGAAGAGTCCATTATCTCGAAGAAAGCTTCGACGTGGACGGAAGAGAGTTCAGATTCCACGCCAAGTGAGCGGACTGCCATGAGAAATGCCCTTGCTGAAAGCGCCCTGTGAGGCCGCTTCATTTTGCCCCTGTCGAAGGCTATCGACCCGGCCTTTCTCTCGACGAGCGCGCCCGCGAAGGTCTTTTCAGCCGCCTTTTCAATGAAATCGTCGTCGCCGGCGAGGACTGCCGCCGTCCTCGCGAGCGTCTCTTTTATTGAGGGATTGTATTCTTTCGCAAGCGCTGGGATGAGCTCGAGCCTGACCCTGTTGCGGAGGTACTTTACCGTGAGGTTCGTGGAGTCGGTGACGAAAGAGATCCCTCTTTCCTTAGCGTACTCTTCGATAGATGCGCGGCTAGTGTCGATAAGCGGGCGTATGAATATGCCCCTTTGCGGAGGGATTCCGGCAAGGCCCGACAGGGATGAGCCCTTCAAGAGCCGCATCAGTACCGTCTCGGCCTGGTCGTCCGTGGTATGTCCGAGAGCTACCCTCTGCGCCTTGAAACCCCTGGCAGCCTCCTCGAAAAAAGCGTACCTCTTCAAGCGGGCCGCTTCCTGCGGAGATGTTCCCAGCCCCTTGAGCTCGCCTTTTTTGAGGCGTCTAGAGACGAACTGAAGCCCGAGCCTTTTAGCGAGATCTCTTACGAAGTCGTGGTCGGCCCTGGACTCTACGCCCCTGAGGCCGTGGTCCATGTGGGCGGCAAGGATGGCGAGGCGATACTCTTCCCTCAGCTCAAGGAGGACATGGAGCATCACGACGGAGTCTGCCCCGCCCGAGACCGCCGCAACGATGCGCTGGCCCCTTGAGAGCATCTTCCGTTCTTTTATGGTCTGTTTTACCTGCTGGATAAGGCCGGGCATGGTCTGATTATAATTGCCCGGCAGAGGAAATGACAAGAGGTTTTCGGAACTGGTCAGTCTGGCGAGCCCTTTTCGGTCCTGAGGACCCGTCTTTGCTTGGCGAAGATGTACTTTATTATCTTGTCCCTCGTCGTCTCGTCCATGTCGACGTATTTCACCGCGACCGAGTAGCCGCCGCCCTCGTTAGGCAGAGACCTCACCACCTCGCATTTTATCTTTATGACGTGCGCGTAGACCGGCAGGAAGGTCTTCAATATGAGCTTCTGGCCTGAATCGAAGGCTTCCTTGGAGAAGAAGCGGAGCCCGCCGCCGCTGATGTTGACCTCCTTGACCTCGGGCATGTTGAAGCCGTTCTTCTCGGATATGTGGTTGAGGAGGATGTTGAGCTTCTGATTTATGTCGAACAGGAGCTCATAGAGCTTTGGGTTTTCCTCGGCCTTAGGCTCTATCTCGTCGAACATCAGCTCCCAGTCGAAGGCGGACCTGGAGCATTCGCCGTCCGCGTCCGCGAGCTCGTAATATACGGGTATCACGTCGTTCGTCCTGACGTATTCCCTTCTCGGTCCGTCGTTCTGGTTGACCTGGCTGTCCATGCGCTTATCCTTTCAGGAGCTCGCTTACGATGAAGGCGTCGACGACCTCCGGGTCGAACTGCGTGCCCCTGCACCGCACTATCTCTTCCTTGGCCACCTCGAGGCTCAACGCCTGACGGTACGGCCTGGTCGACGTCATCGCGTCGAAGGTGTCGGCCACGCTGAATATCCTGGCCACCAGAGGTATCTCGCATCCGGCGAGCCCCTTCGGGTACCCGCCCCCGTCCCACCTCTCGTGGTGGTAAAGGACGACCGCCTTCTCGGAGACAAGGAGGTTCAACGGCCTTAGTATCTCCTCACCGCGCACGACGTGGGTCTTCATTATCTCGCGCTCCTCATCGGTGAAGCCGCCCTTCTTGAGGAGTATCTCGTCCCTTACGCCGATTTTCCCTATGTCGTGCAGGGGCCCGGCGAAGCTGATGCTGTCGACGACCTCCTGCGGGCATTCCATTGCCTTGGCGATCTCGACAGCGTACCTGGTGACCCTGTGGGAGTGGTCCCTCGTGTAGGTGTCCCTCGCGTCAAGCGCGTTGATGAGCGAGTTGAGCGCGCCTATTATGCTCGAGAAGATGTTCTCGGAAAGGGCTATGTTCTCGAGCTTCAGGGAGGCCTTGGCTGTAAGGTTCAGGACGAGCGTCAGCGCATCCCCCGATATCTCAGCGCCGCCCGGCCTTCCAACAAGGCCCAGTATGACGACCGCCTCCCTGTTTATTATCATCGGCGCAAGCAGCACCGGGCGCGGGCCGTCTGGCACCAGGCCTCCCAGCGAACCGCCCTTGGCCATATAGTACGAATAGCACCTCTTATCGAGGACGCCCCTGAACGGCTCTTCTGACAATGAGAAACCTGCTCCGGCCATCTCCTGGCTATCATACCCGGAAGAGGCCCTGACTACAAGTTTTCCGTTGTCGTGTTCGACGACCATGATGAAAGCCATGTCCGAGTCGGCGATTATCTGGGCTATGTCCATCGTCTTGCGGAATATGTCGTCCTTTTCAGAGACCTCGTCAAGCGACTCGCTTATGGTATGGAGTATTGAAAGCTCCTTTATCTTGTCTTCGAGCCTTTTGCGGGCCATCTCCGGAAGGGTCCCGATGGCGCGGGTCTTGTCCCCGGGCTTGGACGTGCGCACGGCGTTGCCCGCGGCCTTCCTTATTACTATCTCGAGTTCCTCGGCCTTGAAGGGCTTCTGGAGGAAATCGACGGCGCCGAACTTTATGGACTCAACAGCGAGGTCTATGGACGGATAGCCGGTTATCATCACCACCGGCACGTCCGGCGCGGACTCCCTGGCAAGGTGGAGGAAATCCATCCCGCTCAAGCCCGGCATGTTGACGTCTGCGAGTATCACGCCGTAATGCTGGCGCTTGAGGGCCGCTATCGCGCTCTCGGCGGTCGAGAAGTCCTCGACCAGCCAGCCCCTCCTGGAAAGTATCTCCGTCAGGGCCTCGCGGACGTTCTCGTCGTCGTCGACGAGCATTATCCTCAAATTTTCTATCGGTAGAACGGCTGCCTGCACCCTATACTCCAGTTCATGATGTCTTCAATGCTTTTCTGGCAAACCTGTCCGCCTCGCGCAAATACTCAAGGTGCCTGGCCGGTTTCAACGCGTCTCCTGAAGGGGCTTCCTGGGCCGGGGCCTCCGCCGGGGCCGCGTCCGCCCCAGCGTCGCCTCCGCCTGAAAGGGCCTTCTTCAATACCGCTATCTCGCCGTACGCCGTCCTGAGCTCTTCCAGAAGGGCCCTGTTCTGCAGGACCAGGCGGAGCCTTTCGCAGGCGTTCTTTATGACTATCATCAGCTCGTCAAGCCTGAAAGGCTTCGCGATGTAGTCGTAAGCTCCGCTTTCTATCGCCTTAACAGCCGTCTCGATGGTGGCGTACCCGGTGATGATGATGACGAGTATCTCCTTGTCGAGGTCCTTTATCTTCTGAAGGAGCGCGAGGCCGTCCATGCCCGGCATCATGAGGTCGGTTATTACGATGTCGAAGCGCTCCATGCGGAGCTTCCTCAAGGCCTCGTCCCCGTCCCTGGCGACCGAGACCTCATAGCCCCAGTTCTTCACAGCCTCGGTGAGAAGCTCCCTTAAGTCTATATCGTCGTCGGTTATTAGTATCTTGAATTTCTCAAAAGACATGTTCAGTCCCGGGTTTCAAAATCAATAAGAGCGGCCTCTCAGGCCTTTTTACCGTGTTCCGGGGCGTTTAAAGAAGCCATGACGTGGCCCATCACCCGCCTCTTTTTGCCTTCCTCGGATATCGTCACCCTGTCTCCGGCTCCGAGCCCGTCTTCGACCCGGCCCGTATCACGCCTGGTCCTGTCCTGGAGAATGAAACTCTCTGCCATGACCCTGTTTACCTTGATCATAGGAAAGTCCTCCCTGGTTTTTCTGACACTCTTAATATCGTCAGTGGCCCGGGAAAACTTTAGGCTTTTTTCTGAGTTTTAAAGGGAATTCCGGATAATTTGCGGGGGATTTGTAAAGAGATGGTTTAGTTGGCGCGGTCAATACCTGCCGTAGGCCTTAAGCGCGCTCATGCCGGTTTTGACCTGGCCGAGCCTCGAGCCTATTGTATCCATTACGCTCTGGACACGGCCTGAAAGCAGCAGGTCGCTTTCCGCGAGTTCGGCGGCGAGCTCCTTTTCCGCTTCACAGGCGGGCGTTTTTTTGCCGGTGAGGTCGAGAGTAGCGAAAAGGGCTTCCCTCTCGGCCTGCGCCACAAGGAGCTCTTCGACGCGGCTTTCATCGGCAAGGCGCCGCTGAAGCGTCGACAGCTCAAGAAGTTTTTTCAATACGGCCGTCCGGTTGTCAGGCGCCACAGCTCACGCTCCTGACCGGCTCTTCGGCTGCGCGTCTCTGGCGCTCGGCTGCGACCGCCTCCCAGCCGGATTTTATCTCGATCACGACCCTGTTGACCGACTCTATTGCGGCCGCGTCGCTCTTGAGGTTCGCCTCCGTGAGGGTCGTGGCGCAAAAATCGTAGAGCTTGGAGAGGTTTTTCGCTATCTCGCCTCCCTCTTCCATATTCAGAGAGTTGGCAAGCTCGCCTATTATCTCCAGGGACCTGTTGATGTAGACTCCCCTGCCGTTTATGTCGCCGTCCTTTATGGACTGGCAGGCGAGCCTGTTGAAGCGCAATATCCCGTCATAGAGCATTATGACCAGGTTTACCCTGTCTGCCGTCAAGACCTGTATGTTCTGGTACTGGCGCACCCTGTTCAATTACATACCCCCGAAGTAGTTGATTAAGGCGTTGCTCTGGCCCTTGAGGCTGGCGAGCATTCCCTCGAGCCCGGTGAACTGGGCCCGGAGCTGTTCCTCGTAGGAGACCAGCTGGGTCTCTTTCTGGCGTATGTCCTGGTCTATCCTGGCCATGTTCTTCTTGAGCCCGTCCTGGCGCCCTTTTATCCTGCCGTCAACGTAATCGTCTATCGAGCTCGCGGTCTCGTGGATGAGCTCGGCAAACCCGGTCGTCGCGGTCCCCTTGGTAAACAGGCTCACGACACCGTCGAAGTTCGAGTTGAGGGCGTTCTTGAGCTTTGAGCTGTCGAGCGACATCACGCCTTCCCTGTCGGTCGATATCCCGACGTGCAGCAGCCTGTTCATGGTGTCGGGAAGGCCGCTCACGGCGGAAGAAAAGACGCGCCTCAAGTCGTCGGCGATGCTCCTGGCGACGCTGTCTCCGAAGAACGGCGAGGCTTTCTTCGTGTCGGTGTCGTACCTGTTGTTCATCTTGATGTAGCTGTTGATGCCGTTGTACGCGTCGACCAGCTTCTTGACGCTGTCGGTGATGGAATCTGTGTCCCTGCTGACCGTGATGGAAAGGGTCCTGGCAGGGTCGGCGGAAAGGAGGTCCAGGCTTACTCCGGGAATGATGTCGGATGCGCTGTTGGTCTGCCTGGTGAAGCCCATGCCGTCGACAGTGAAAGTTGCGTCCTGGGCTGCCTGGAGCGTCGTCGAAAAAGCAAGAGAGGTATCGTTCTGGGTGATATTTATGCCGTTGGTGGTGCCGGTGGCCGTGCCTGTAAGTATAAGCCTGTAGGGGTTCGGGCCCGACCCGTCGTTCACGACCGAAGCTGTCACCCCGGCGTTGAGGGCGTTGATCGAATCCTTGAGTCCCGTAAGCGTTGTGGTGGCATCGACCGCGACGTTCTGGACCGCGCCTGCGCCTACCTGGAAGCTGAAAGAGCCTGCGCCCGCGGCGATGGTAGTGGTGTCCGCGGCGACCCCGTCAGCGGCTATCTTGTGGGACTTCGCAAGGGTGGAAACGACAATGGAGTGCGACCCGTATGAAGCGCCGGTGCCGGCCGAGGCGGATATGGCGTTGCTGTCGGAGACAGTCGTCTTGAAAGAACCGAAGGCGGTCGAGGTCCGAAGGGTGTCGGCGGCTGATATCAGGTCCTTGACCCTGGAGCTCAGGTTGGAATAGGCTGAATTGGTTATCTCCAGGCCCCTTTTGTCGGTCTGGAGCTGCGTTATCGACTGTCTTCTGATGTTGACGAGCTGGGTTATGAGGCTCGAATAATCTATGTTGCTTACGACGCCCGAAGTGGCTGATATGCTCATGCCTGTGCCTCTCGTTTGAACAATCGACGAAATTCCGTTTTTTTAAAGGCTGCTCAAAAAAACCCAGGCGCGAATGGCTTCGGTCAGGATGGGAATTTTTCAGCAGCCCGCTATAATCAGGTACTTGATTTGTAAAGCACCCCCACGAGGTCCTGCATCCTCTCGCGTATCGCGAGAAGCTCCTCGGACGGTATCTGGCGGATGACCTCGTCGTTTGCCGGGTCGACTATCTTGACGATGACTTCCTTAGAGTCGGAGTCGACCTCGAACCTCAACTCGGTATTGAGCCTCTTGAGGTATATCTGCACCTCTGAGGCCATCGCCTCGACCTCGCCGGGCCCGCTGGCAGGTTTCGCCTTTTCCTCGGCTGCCGGAGCTTCCCTTGAAGTCTTCAGAGACGCCTTTGACGTCAGTTCCGTTTCAAACGGCTTTTTAAAGCCGGCTTCCATTACTCTTTCGATGCCCATGGTGACCTCATAAGCGGGCGGGGGGTCGCCCCCCCGCCCTCGTCATGACCCGCTTAAGCGAATCGGTTACCTCAGAAGCGAAAGTACGTTCTGCGGCGACTGGTTGGCCTGGGCGAGAATGGAAGTGCCAGCCTGGACCATTATCTGGTTCTTGGTGTACTGGGCGGTCTCGTAGGCGAAGTCAGCGTCCCTTATCCTCGACTCGGCGGCCTGGTAGTTCGTGTAGGTCACCTGGAGGTTGTTCAACGCCGCGGAAAGCCTGTTGGTGGAAGCACCGTAGATGGCTCTCGCGTCGTTGATGGTCTTCAACGCTGCGCTTACGGAATCGAGCGCGCTCAGGGCGCCTGCCTGGGTCGATATGGCGCCGGAAACAAGGTTCAGGCTGCTGGTGCTCGTCAGCGCGTTGAGGCTGATGGAGAGCTGGTCGTTCGAGGTGTTCTTGAAGCCGATATACATCGTCAGGGCGGAGGTGCCGCCGTTGATGAGCTTGTAACCGCCGAACTCAGTGGTGTTCGCGATCCTGTCTATTTCGTTGATGAGCTTGTTGTACTCATCGCTGTAATAGGACCTGTTGGTCGAATCCAGAGTGCCCTGCGCGGAGCTGGCGGCCAGCTCGCCCATCCTGGTGACGATGTTGGTTATCTGTTCCGCGGCCTTGTCGGCGATTTCCATCGCGCTGACGCCGTCGTTGATGTTCCTGATTGAGGCCTGGATCATCCTCGACTGGCTGCGGAGCTGGTCGGCCCTGCCGAGACCGGCTGCGTCGTCGGCCGCGCTGTTGACCCTGTAACCTGACGAAAGCCTCTGTACGGAGACCTTCATCTGCGAGTTGGAGACTGAAAGGTTCTGCTGTGCTACGAGAGCTGCTACGTTAGTGTTGATTACGAGTGACATTGGTTATACCCTCCTTAGTGTGTGTGCTTCCGGCATCCTTGCCGTTTTTTTTGTTTTTGCTTCTGCTGCTTTAAGGGTCCAGCTCCGGCCAGTTTTCCTTATCCCCCCTCTTCGGCCAGGTTTGGACTGAAGCCCCCTTGATAGTAATATCGGAAAGGCGAATTCAAACCTTGAGGAAAAAATCACGCGTAGTAATGAAAAAGGTTCTCTTCCATCTCCTCGAGCAAAGGCTTTAGCTCGTACTCGAGGATATCGGCAGCGGCAACGCTGTCCCGGCCGTCCCTCGCCTCGCGGAGCTCCTCGAGCCCCCTGATGACCGGGTTGAAGTACTGGGCCGGGTTCTCCCTGAAAAGGTCCATGCTGTACCTCTCCCCGCCCCTGGCGAGCGCGTCGACCGTCTTTACGATCTCCACGAAGCCGTCGAAGACAGAGGACATCAGGGCGTCGGCGCGCCCGTTGCCCACTCGCAGGTCCTTGACGCAGGCATCGATGTTCTCCTTCGTGACCTTTATGTACTCCTGCACCAGGTCGAGCCCCTCGAGGGCGACCTCTTCCATCGAAGCGGTCTTGAGCTTGAAGTCGCTGTATATTGAAAGCGGCCTGCTCAACACCTGGCTGCTCCGCCATTCCTCGAGCATCTCGCCGTCTATCCACAGCTCCATGACGAAGCGCCTGAGCCCGGCGAGGTCCTTTTCTATCGTATCTATCAGCTCCTTTATAGTGGAGCGGTTTTCCCTGTCCTCGAACTCGAGCCTCATCCCGTCAAGGTAGACCTGTGCCATCTTCACTGTTTCTCCTTTGATTTTTTCATACGGCGGCTTTTTTCAGCGCGCCCTCGCCCCTGGACTTCAGGCTAGAGGCGGCAGCCGTCAATACCGGGACGAACTTGGCGCAGCCTTTGGACAATGCTCCATAGGCCTTTTGAATGGCCTCGATATCCTTTTCAATTCCCTTTGTCCCGCCGTGGGCCTCTTCCCTCAGGTATTCCTTGAGCTCGAATATGCTGGCCATTAGAGTCTCCCAGATGAAAGGCGACCTCTCGGCAGCCTGGAAAAGCCCTTCTTCGAGCCTCTTGACCTTCGCTGCCTTTCTGCCCGCCTTGAGAGTGCCTCCCTCGCGGCCCAATTCCCTTTTAAGGGAGGAGACTTCCCTGTATATAGAATCGGCAAGACGGCCAATTTCCTTGAGGCTATTGTTCATCTCCTCCAGGGAGGCGGTTATAGCGGGAATATCGGGCAGGACTCTTCTTGCCACTGCCCCTGCTATCATGGCGTCGAGCTGTACCTCATTTTTCACATATTTTTCAAGCACTTCAGCAAGCGTGGTGTGCTCCAGCCCGTCGATGTAGGCCCCGCCTTCGGTAGCGTTTATGACCCGCACGGTCGAGCCAGCGTTTTTAAGGGAGATGGCGTAATTCTCGAACCACTGGTGGAACGACACCCAATCGAACTTGCTCGGCACCGGCGCGCCGTCGAGGCCCTTGAGCCAGAGGAGCTCAAACGAACTGTGGGCCTTGTCCTTGAGGGTCACATAATCCTCATCGATGGACACCTTGCAGTTTTCACGGTCTATCTTCACGTCCTGGGCCACGTAGACCCCGCCTGGGACGTGCGTGCCGTTTTCCCCGAAGCACAGGTCCTGCCCGACTAGCACCACGGGGTCACAGCCGAACATGATGGCCATGTCAAAGGCGGAAGTGGTGACGGACCCGCCGGATGAAGGCAGATAGGAAGAGCCCCAATAGTGCGCCTGCGCGCGGCTCAGGGATACGAAGGGGTTGAAAAAGACGAACTTCTCCTTTACTTTCCTTTCGAACATCCCGGGGTGCGCTACCTCCGCAAGGATGAGGCGGGTCTTAAGGTCATCCTCGCCGTGGGTAAAGTACTCGGGGAGGTCGACCTTTTCGGAAGCGATGACGAAGTCCGGGACCACGCCGTACTTGAGGAGCGGTTTATAGGCCGTAATGGCGGCCACTATCACGGCTTTTCCCTTCGCCTCCTTGAGGAGATGGGCGTTTTTGGCAAGCGAAGGCCCGGCTCCGGCGATTATCATCGGCACGCCCTTGAACGCGCCCTTGAGCGTATCAACAGGCGGATATTCATCGAAGCGGCTTATGTTCCCGAAGTAGTTCTCTATCCAGTTCTCCCTGGAGTCTATGTCGGTCTTGATGCATACCTTGTTCGTTATGTGCGCGTTGTTCACGCGCGTGTTGAAATCGACGAACTCCTGCGCGAAAGCGAGCTTGTAAGGGGCCGGCGCATAAGCGATGAGCGTGTCGAAACCGTCCAGTTCCCTTATCCCGGCCACAAGCGCCGTCGGGTCTTCGTAAAGAAACACCGTTCTGCTTGAGAGGAGGCCCGAGAGGTCGACAGAGGCGAGGACGCCGGAGAGTATCTCCATCGAGGGCTCGTAGACGAAGATTTTTGAGCAGCCCTTATCTACGAGGGCCTTCAGGAGATGTCCGCAGCCGAGGCCGAACAGGAGCACCCAGTCCGGCTTCTTCGAGGTTATCTCATCCGCCTGGCAGGAAGCCTCTTTTTCGGGGCCGTAGGCGCTGTGGAAGTGCTTTCCCATGTGCCTGAAAGTGGCGCTGCCGTTTTTGGCCTTCTCCACCGTAACGAATGGCCCCTGGTACGCTTCGAGCTTATCCGCAAGCGGCCTGTTCCTCAGCTGGAGCGCGTCAAGGTTGGATCTCAGTATTTCCATCGGTTCAGCTCCTTGCGGCCCTCAATGTGAAGGCGGCCTCGTTATAACCTCTCCAGACCCACCATGCCGTGTCGTCGAACTCGCCGAGGGAATGGTAGACCCTCAGGAAGAACGAATCCTCCTCTGGCAGCTCTAGGTATTTGAGCATGGGCACCGTGAAGAGCTTTGATTTGTCGGTCTGTATCTCTATCGATTTGGAGCTGTCGCCTATCCTCAGCCAGCCGTCGGTCGCGCCCAGGCACGACGAGGCGGAAACGGACTGGCTTACCGGCTCGTCGTGAGCAAGCGTGTGCCCTTTCATGTAGAACCTCTCTGCCCCTGCCCCGCCGTTCACGGTCTCGAACCAGAGCGTGTCCCTGTCGAAGGCCGACGGCATGAAGGTGAATATTCCCGCCCTGAGAGACGAGGCGACAAGTCCGTTGACCTTGAGCCTGTAGGTCACTTTGACCTCCGGGGCCGTCTTGGATATCTCATATTTTTTCCAGAGAGTGCCCAGCTCAAGTGGCGTTTTTATCTCGACGGTCACCTTCTCGACGTTCTCTTTCACTGACGCCGAAGAAGGGCTCAAGTCCGTAGTTTTTTTACCTTCCCTCGAAGTGTGGATGACATGTCCGCTGAAAAAATCGGCGCCGAGACTTATGTCCTCGTAATGGCCGTGCGCGAGCGTGCCCACGAGCGGCATTGGAGATACCTGCGGGAAGGTCAAGGACTTCAAAGCATGGCCCTTTGCCTCCTTGAACTCGGCGACGACTGTACCCGTGTCTATCCGGAGGACCTTTCCTTCGGAGCTTATCGCCGCGCCCTTTCCTTCAGGCACGGCTTCCTCTTCGCTCACATGGCGCATCGCGTTGGAGGCGCTGTAATTCCCGCCGTAGACCCATGAAAGGAGCGGCATCCTCTCGGTGTGGTTCCCGAGGAGCCTTTCAGTCTCTATCTTGAGCCAGCCGAGCCTGTTCTGGAACCACGCGAACTTCTCGTCTATGGTATTTGTCCTGAAGTCAGAACCCCAGAGCTCGCAGAGCACCTCCTTGAACCGCTCGAGCGTGTCTTTCTCGAGCGCGCCCTGCTCTATGAGGGCCCGGATGCTCTCGTAGACCTTGTGGCATTCCGTGTTTATGTGCACGCTGTCCCTTCCGGCGGCCGCCCACCTGAGGGGGTTGTACTTGTCCTGCTTCTTGCACACGACCGGCGTCTCGACCGATTCGAGCTTTATGATGTTCGAGCGCCTCTGGCCTCTCGAAGAAGCGAGTATCTTTGAAGGCGTAGTAAGCTCTGCGCGTCCGTCTTCTGCTATCCTCTTCAGGAGCGTCTCGAGGTTTTTGTATTCGTCTTCCGCTGTAGCGTCATGGCCCGGCCTGTAGCTGAAGACCTCGGCGTCGTTGGTATAGAGCGGGAATACCCTATCTTCGCCGCTTGAGTGCGAGAAGAGAAAATCAAGGTACTCGTCCACTGTTATCTCTCCGTGCACGCACCTCTGGAACTTCTGGAAGGCGATGGAATGGCTCCAGAGTACGTCTATGTCGGCCTTGAGCCCGGCCGCCCTCTGCGGGTGATAGAGGTAATCCTTCGGGTAATGGTTATGCTGGTGAGAGTTGTTCCAGTCCATTATCAAGCAGTCGTACCCGGCTTCCCTGTAAAGGTCGACAAGCCCCCTTGAGAACGTCTGCTCGTTGACGAGGGCAATCCTCGGCCTTCTTCCGAGGAGGTCCTGGTAGTACCTGTTACCTATCTCGAGGTTCCACCTGTTGACGTCCGTCGGGATGAGCGGAAAAATTGCCTGCGAATAGCCGGAGCCTATGAATTCGCATTTCCCGGCCTGCCACAGGGAGCGGAGCCGCTCGATGAAGGACGGATCTATGCTGTTGACCTCCTTCAACGTCCACGCGGTCATCTCTATGGCGATGGGAAAGCCTTTTTCGGCCAGGTCGAGAAGCGGCGCATAGCACCTTTCAACGACCTTCGGGAAGTGCTCCCTGGGTATCATCGAAAAGGCGAGGTTGCAGTGAAAGAGGGTATAGAGTTCAAGCATATTTAGCCTCGAGCCATTTGTATTCGGGGTCTGTGTTCGGCATCAGCACACGGCCGTCTCCGGCCAGAAACCAGAGGTAATAGAGGCCGTAGCCGGGCATCGCGGAAACCGGGTGGTAGCCCCAGGGTATCGTCACCGCGTCGTAATCCTTAACCTGAAAAGAATGGCTGCCCTCTTTGCCGTATATGGTCTGGGTGCCGAAGCCCTCGGAAGGGTTGAGCCTGAAGAGGTATATCTCCTCCATCTTCACTTCAGCTCCCGGTATCACGGTATCGTGCTTGTGCGGCGGGAAGCTCGACCAGCAGCCCGGCCTGTTGAAGGTCTCGCCTACGACGAGCCTGGTGGCAGGGGCGTCAGCGCCGATGATATCGACGACCTTTCTTTCCCAGTTCTCCCTGCCCACGGTCTTTTCCCTGGTCATATATGGAGAGACAAAAAAGGCTTCTCCCTTTTGGCTTGCCCTTGCCTTGCAGAGAGCTATCTCGGTCGGCTTTTCGGCCGTGAAGACAGCCTCGCCGTCAAAAGGCAGGCAGAGGGCGGATGCGGTCTCGGTAAAGACGCTCTCCCTTTTCATCCTGTGATCACGTCCGTTGACGGCCGCATTGGCGTCCCCGCTCAGGATGACGGCTGCCGTCTCGATGCCTTTGCTCGACAGGCTGAAACTCTCTCCGGGGGCGAGCACAAGCAGGTCGAGGCTCAGCAGTCCTAGCTCGCCTTCGGGTACGACCGTATTGAGCCCGCGCTCCCTTTTAGAGCTGACTTTAACGGGTTTAAGCATAGACCTTCTCTGGGGCGGTATTTATAGAGACCGTCTCAGCGGCCCGCTGCCAGTTGGCCTCGGCCTCAGTCCTGTCAGCTCCGGCGGCGATTATGTAGCAGACCCTGTGGCCGCAGTTTCGGTAAGGAGGGATGACCTCGCCGACTTCCGTCATCATGAATATCTCTTCGACGCCGGGGAGGGTTTTAGCCTCTTCAACGCCGGTAATGGACCTTATGATGCCCGGCTCAGGGAACACTGCCTTGCATATCGTGACCCTGTCCTTTATAAGCGTGTGGTATTCCTCTTTGACTTCGAGACCGGCCGCCAGGGCCAGCGCCATCTTCTGCGGCTCGAGCCCGGTGGCAGAAGGGGTCGTGTACTGTGAATGGAAGCCGCCGGAAAGGCGGGCCGGGAGCTCTAAGACCATCGGCCCTTTTTTAGTCATTATTGTATCGGCCTTGTAAGGGCCGAAGTCTATGCCCAGAGAAGTTGCCGCTGCCTCAACTACACTGTAGAGCTCTTCCTGTACTGCCGGGGAAAGCGCGCTGGGGTTGGTGTGCCCGGTCTCTATCGGGAAGGGGCCGAAGCCGAAGTGCCTATCGACTATGCCGAACCTGTAGTGACGGCCCTTCCAGACGATGAGCTCGACGCTCTGCTCGGGGCCTTCGACGAACTCCTCGATGAGGGCAGTCCCTGTCGTTGAATGGTTCTTGGCGTCGATGAGCGCCTCTTCGAGCTCGTCGACCGTATCTATGCGCCTGGAGCCCCTCGAGGCCGCGTTGTCTATCGCCTTGACCATGCAGGGGAGGCCTGTTTTCTTGAGGGCCTCTTTTGCTTCCTGAAGGGTGCTCACTTCCCCAGCCCATGGTGTCGGTATGCCGTCGACGAGCCACTTGCTTTTCATCATGGACTTGTTGTTCGACCTCTCGGCGGTCTCCATCGATATGCCCGGAAGGCCGAGCGCGTTCGACACGGCGGCCGCCGTTATGGCGACGTCTGCGCCAGCTACGACCCCCGAGATGTTGAACCTCTCTTTATTGCGGCCGGCCCAGACGGCGTGCGCCCAAGCGCTCTTGATATCGAGCGTCAGGGCGAAGTCTGCCTCCTTGAGGCCCACGGCATCAACGTTCCTGTCGGAAGCGATGACGAAAAGGCCCATCTCTTTGGCCTTCCTTATCATCGGGAGCTGCATAACGCCCGCGCCCAGGACCATAACGGCTTTTTTCTTCATATCCCCCATGACAGGAAACCTCCGTCGACTGGAATCACCGCGCCTGTCACGAAATCAGACGCCTTTGAGGACAGATAAATGGCGGTGCCGGCCAGCTCTTCCGGCGTGCCGAGACGCTTCATCGGAGTGTTCGCGAGTATCCTTTCGAGCCTCTCGCCGACAAGAACCTTCGCGTTCAATGCTGTCCTGAAAACTCCAGGCGCGATGGCGTTGACCTGTATGTTGAAGGGCGCGAGCTCAACGGCGAGGTTCTTTGTGAGGAGGATTACCCCCGCCTTTGAAGACGTGTAGGCTGCCGCGTCTTTCAAGGCCACGAAAGAGCCGAGAGAAGCTATGTTTATCATCTTCCCCCTGCCCTGCACCTTCATCTGCGTACCGACCGCGCGGCATACCCTGAACGAGCCGGTGAGGTTCGTCTCTATGACCCTGTTCCATTCCTCATCGGTGACTTCCAGCGTGTCTTTCTTGAGGTGCACTCCGGCAGAGTTGACCAGGATGTCTATGCGGCCGTATTCCTCTACGATGCGGCTCACCGCGTCGTTGACAGAGTCGGTGTCGAGAATGTCCATCGGAACGGCAAAGGCTTTGCCTCCCGCTTTCGTTATCATGCTCACGGTCTCAAAGAGCTTTCCCGAGTCCCTGCCGGAGACGGCAACGCAGGCCCCTGCCGAAGCAAGACCTGCGGCTATCGCCTGCCCGAGCCCGCTGCCGCCGCCAGTCACGAAGGCCGCTTTTCCCTCAAGCGTAAAAAGGCCGCTCAATTGTCTGTCCTCCTGCCGCGCACGACGATGGTGTCTCCTATGCCCATGCGCTTGGCGATGGTGTCCATCGCCTTCTTGTTGACGTCCGGTATGGAGCCCTTCGGGTTGCAGCTTCCGAACCTGACCCAGCTTACGACTGAAAAGCCGGTGTCGGAAAGGAGCTTGAACAACGATTCCTGCGAAAAGAGATGCAAATGCTGTACCGGGAGATAGTAGAGCCACTTATCTCCGAAGAGCTCCGAGACCATGCCGGTGCAGGGCGTCTGTATGACTACCTCGCCGCCAAGTGAAAGAAGCGAGCGCGTCTTCTCGAGCACTTCCCTCGGGTTGGAGACGTGCTCTATGACGTCCCAATAGGTGAGCATGTCGAACTCACCCTTCATCTCGAAGAGGTCTTTTACATGGCAGTTGAGCCCGGCTTCCTTTCCCGCGTTTACCATCTCCTCGGAGATGTCGATGCCTAAGGACTCTATGCCGAACTTCGCCGTGTACTCGAGGAACTGGCCGTTGGCGCAGCCGACGTCCAGAAGCTTTTTGCCGTTGAAAGAAGCAAGGTCCATCCTGAGGTCGCTGAAGGTCAGGGACTTCTCGTTGAAGTACGTGTCCCTGTACTCTTTCGTGAAATGCAGGTGATGGCCCAGGTTGTTGAACTGCTTCGTCATGTACCCGCTGTCGTAGAACGTCTCTATCTCCCTTGCCGTGGGGTAGGAGGCCATTCTCTCAACACCGCAACCGGCGCACCTCACGTATTGGCAGCCGTCTACCACGGCCATTAGGCGGGCCTCAGAGGCACCGCACAGCCTGCAGGAATCGTTACCCATTGCGCTTCTCCCCGTAGATTATCATCTCGCGGCCTATGCCGTGCCTGGCCATGAGCTCGTACATCTCCTTCTTGAAGCCCTTGAGCTCGGGCTCGTTCAACATGAGGTCGAGTCTTTTTCTCCTGGCGTGGCTTGCCCTGCC
Source organism: uncultured bacterium (assembly GCA_905339405.1). GTDB lineage: Bacteria > Desulfobacterota > GWC2-55-46 > GWC2-55-46 > GWC2-55-46 > GWA2-54-12. The sequence goes on from CAJPGC010000017.1 coordinate 24,645, forward strand.
GAGCTCGTCGTTCCCGACGTAGTCGTCACCCATCAAGAGGAAGAAGTCTATCGGGAACATCGAGGTGGCCCCGACGACCTTGAAGCCCGTCTTTTCCAGGAGCGACTTCATGGACTCAAAGCTGAAGTAGTTTATGTGGTGGGGAGGAGCGAGCCAGTACGGCTTGTAATGGAGCTTCTCCTTCAAGACCTTCTGCACCGGGCTGTAGTCGTTCGGGACCACGCAGCAGATGAGGCTGCCCTCGTCCATGAGAGAGGAGGCCGCCTTGAGTATCATCGACGGGTCGGGCACGTGCTCGAGTACCTCCGAGAGGTGGACCGCGTCGAAACGCTTCCTCAACGCCGAGGCTAGTCCGCTGTCGAAAAAGGTGTTCATGACCTCCAGGCCCAGGCCCCTTGCGTGGGCGGCCGCCTTGGAGGAAGGCTCCACTCCGAAACCCTTCCAGCCGCGCTCTGTGCCCGCCTTGAGGAAGTACCCCGGGCCGCAGCCTATGTCGAGCACCGAGCGCCTTCCGGCGGGAAGCTTCGACTCGAAGAACTCGTACCTGTCGTTATAGACCGCGTCCCACCAGGGCAGGTCCTCCACGACGCGCTCGATGAAAAGAGGTTTTTCGTCCGTGTAATACTCGTCCCTGTAGACCTTGTCCAGCTCGCTCTCTGTAGGGACCGGGTTCAGGTGGATGAAACCGCAGTCCGAGCAGTCCAGGACGCTGAAACCGTTGGCCCTGTCAAGTACGCTTCCGCTGTGCATCATTATCTTTACTCCTGAAATCAGTTCTGTTGTATGAGTGAGTTGATGAGTGAGGCTATCCTCGAGGCCCCGTCGCCGTCCGTAAGGCCCCTCGCGTTCATTACCATTCCCCGCCACAGGGCCGCGTCGTCCCTGAAGAGCTCGGCGGCCTCAGTTATCTTCGATGAGACGACGTCCCTGTAAAACCCGAGGCTTTTGCAGATGCCCAGGCCCTCAAGAGAGGCGAGGTCTTCGGCGTCGCTCTCGTAGTTGCCTATTAAGACCGACGGGACGCCCATGTACGCGAGCTCGTAGACCGTCGTGCCTACGGCAGTGAAAGCTATGTGCGCATCCCTCATGAGGGGCGCCATGTTCTTCACGTTAAAGACGAATTTGAACTTCCCGTTCCCCATCTTCATGAACTCTTCCATCGTCTCAGTCATTTTGAAGGCCGGACCGACAACCGTCGTGACCTCTATACCCTCGGTATTCCAGAGCGACTTCAAGACGTTTTCGGTGAGGCTGAAGGGGTCGGACCCGCCCATCGTGACGAGCACCTTGAGCGGGGCCGCGTGCCTTGCGGGCTTCGGGCTTCTCTCTCGCCTGAAGTTCTCCCCGATAATGAGATAGTGCCTGCCGTAATGGACTTTCGCGCTCTCCTGGCCCTTGTATACCGGAGACGGCATGACTATAGCGTCCGCCTCCCCGGTCGAGCTGTTGTCGATGAGGACGACCTTTCTGCCCTCTTCCCTCAAGGCCCTCACCTGGGCGCTGACGTCGCGCTTGGTGTCGATTACCACTACCCCGTTCGTGAGCCTGTCCGCGTGCCTGCCGGTCATGGGGTAGACGATGTGAAAGAGGGACTCGTCGTTAAGGCGGTCTATGACGGGGCGCTCGTTGTTGACGAGGAAGTGCATCGGCATCCCGCTGTCAGTCTCGAGCGCGTGAGCTATGTTGATGCACCTCATGACGTGCCCCATGCCTATCGAGCTGCCCCCCTCTGTCCAGAAGGTCACGCCGTTTTGCATATTCTCTCGCGCTCCTCAAGGAGGTTCCTGGAACCCTTTACGTCCATGGCGAGCTTCAAAGTCCTGTGCCCGTCCTTCACGTCGGCTTCGGGTGTGAGCTTCTTTTCGATGCAGTCGAAAAAGTGCCTCGCCTCGGCTACGTACATGTCGTTCACCTGGAAGGCGACCCTGCCGGAGTACCATTTGCCGAGCTCGGTCGAATAGGTCTCGACGACGCCGGTGAGGAAATCGGCCCTTATGGTGCCCCTGGAGCCTGCGATGACCATCCTGTGCTGGTTCGCCCTCTGGAGAAAGTCGGTCTGCCAGTTGACGTATACTCCGCTTTTGAGCCTGAATATGGCCGTTACGAGGTCCTCGACGTCCATTTCCAAATCGCTTACCTTGTCGACGAAGGCGTGGGTCTCCTCGACCTCGCCGAAAAGCCACCTGATGTTGTCAAGGCCGTGTATGCTCGTAAGGACGACTCCGCCGCCGAGCTTTTTGCGCGCCGCGTACTCTATTCTGTAATCAGCGTCCGGGTGCCAGTCGGGAAGGTAGTGGCCGCCGAAGTAGTTGACGTGGTATATCCTGCCGATCACTTCTGATGCCACAAGGCTCTTGACCTGCTGGAAGACCGGGTGGAACCTGTAGCACATCGCCATCATCGCGACCAGGCCCTTATCGCCGACAGTCCTTTCGAGCTCGCCGATGCCGTCGAGCGTGCTGGAGAGTGGCTTTTCTATGAGGAGGTGCACGCCGTGACGGGCAAGCTCCAAGGCCATCTCAAGGTGCAGCGAGCTCGGCGTGCAGATGACGGCCGCCTGGGGGCCCTGCAGGAGCGCGTTCTTGAACTTGGTCGTCAAGACCGGGTTCTGGAGCCCGATGGAAGCCGTCTTTAAAGACTCTTCGCTGGTATCGCAGAGTATGAAGTTCCTTATGCCAAGAGAAGAGAGATTTTTAATGTGCCTTCTGCCTATGGAGCCGCAGCCTACTACGAGGACCCTTGTTTCCGCTATCATCCCGAGTTCCACCTTTCGATTAATTTCTCTGCCTGAAGACGACGCCTACGGGCTCGCCCTCGAGGAAGCTCTGGGGCTCGCCGCTGTCGACGGCCTTTTTCAGCACGCGAAGGGCTTCGCAGGACGCGTCTATCGTCTTTTTGATGTCCTTTTCGCTGTGCGAGTAGCTGACGAAGACAGGGCCGCCGTAAAGGACGCCGCGTTTAACGGTCTCCTGGAGGAAGACGCTCTTCAAAAGGAGGTCCTCTTCGCCCGAAGCGTTCTTCGCGCTGATGCCGCCCCTGGGGGGCTTGCCGTATATCTTGAAGTCGACGCCGATCGATTCTGCAAAAGAGTTGATGCCGTTGTGCAGCACCTCTCCCATGTCCCAGATGTGCTTTATGACGGGCTTTTCCATGAGCTCGGTTATAGTGGCCCTCGCTGCCGCGAGCCCTATCGTGTCGCCCGAGTAGGTCATCGAGAAGAAGACCTCGTCAAGCTCCTTCATGAACTCCTTCTTGCCTACAAGAGCTGATATGGCGAAGCCGTTGGCCATGCCCTTGCCGAAGCAGGCCAGGTCCGGGACGACGCTGTAGTACTTCTGCGCGCCTCCGAGCGAGTACCTGAAGCCGGTGACTATCTCGTCGAGGACGAAGAGCGCCCCGTTCTTGTTCGCGACTTCCTTCGCGAGCTGGAGGAAGTTCTTGCCGGTCTTCATGTCGATCACGGGGTCGGTGCCCGGCACTTCCATTATTACGCAGCCTATCTTGCCGGGGTTTTCGGCAAAGAGCTTCTCCAGAGTCTCTATCCTGTTGTACTCGAAGGCGTGCATGTAGTCCTTCAAAGCCGCCGGAATGCCTTTGTTCCTCGGGGTCACGACGGCGTACCAGTCCTGGCAGCCGTGGTAGCCGCAATACGCGATATGGTCCCTGCCGGTCGCGGCCCTGGCGACCTTTACGGCCGCGCTCGTGACGTCCGCGCCGTTCTTGCCGAACCTGGCCATCTCCGCCGAGGGTATTATCGTTGAAAGGAGCTCCGCGACTTCTACCTCGAGCGGGTGCATGAGGGTGAAGGTGGTCCCTTCCCTCACCTGGCTTATTACCGCCTCGCTTACAGGGGCGTAGTCGTAGCCGAGGAGGATGGGCCCGAGCGCGAGCGGGTAATCGATGTATTCGTTACCGTCGACGTCCCAGACGTGGGAGCCCTTGCCCTTCTTGAGGTACTTGGGCGTAACTCCCTGCACGAACTGGTTAGGGCCCTTGCTGAGGGTCTGCGTGCCCGCGGGTATCCTCGCCACTGCGCGCTCCCAGAGGGCGTCTGATGCGGGGAAAAGGCTTGTTTTGTTCTCGTTCTTATGTGCCAGGTTCATTTTCGGCCACCTTTCGATTTTGTTTTAACCGGCTTTCTTGACTATCCTGTCCTGCCGGAGAGATTTTGCGTATCCTTCGTTGCGCTTCGTGTCGGCGTTCAGCTTGAGCACTTCGGGCTTTCTCCTCAGGAAAGTCAGGACCTCGTCCATGTGAAAGACCCTGTCCCCCGCGCCTATGCCTTCGTATATCTCGGTCACGAGCTTGAGGTCGCGCTCGTCGTCTACCGTCCAGCGCATCCCGGAGAGGTCAACGACGCTCTTTATCTTCTCGAGCCTGAAAATCTGCGTGTTCTTCCAGATATACGGGGTGACGTGCTCGCGCTCGGATGAAAGGGAGGCCTCGGTGTGGGCTTTTTTTAGGGCTTCGAATGAGAAGACCTCCGCGTCCAACCCGTCCGGAAAGCTCGAATCTACGCTCACGTGGTCAAAGCCGCCCTCATTGAACTTCTCTATGGCCCTGTCAACGAGCGCCGGGTCGATTAAAGGACAGTCAGAGGTTATCCTCACGATGGTCTTCGCGCCGAAAGTGCTCGCGGCCTGAAAATACCTGTCGAGGACGTCGTCGAGGCTGCCCCTTGAGCAGCCTGTCCCGCCGAGCTTGCACCACTCTTCTATGATGTCGTCCTCCGGGCCGGTCGTGGTCGCGACGACTATCTCGTCTATCAGGGCCGAGGCCTTGAGCCTGTTTACGACGTGCCACAGCATCGGGCGTCCCGCTATTCCCTTCATGACTTTTCCGGGAAGCCTCGTGGAGCTCATCCGGGCCTGGACTATGGCGACTACCGGCCTCAACTCTTCCCTCAACCGCATATGTCCTCCCTCTGCACCGGCATGTCCTTGACGAGGTTGCGGAGCGCTGTCTTACCGATTATTCCGCCTAAGTCCCTGGGCTCGAGGCCGTAGGCGTGGCGCACGAGCTTGACCATGTCCGTCGTGATGACCTCTCCCCTGTGTATGTCGGTCCTGGCGTAGATGGACCTCCTGGCCCCGACCCTTTCGGCCATCTCGCTTTCAGAGGGCCTCTTGACGCCGTCGCCGAGAGCCTTCTCCAGGTTCCTTATCTCGGAGACCATGTACTTGAACTCCTCGACTTCCATCGCGTACGGGTGGTCGGGCCCCTTAAGTTTTCTGTCGAGGGTTATGTGCTTTTCGATTACCGATGCGCCGAGTGCTATTGCCGCGGTCGCGACCGTGTTGCCCGGCGTATGGTCGGAGAAACCGACCGGGCAGCCGAACTCCCTTTGAAGCGACGTCATCGCCATGATGTTCATGTCCTCATACTTCGGCGGATAGAGCGACGCGCAGTGCAGGAGTGCCACCTCGTAGTTCTTCTCTTCCAGGATGACCTCTACCGCGCGTCTTACCTCTTCGAGATAGGCTGCCCCGGTCGAGAGTATTACCGGCTTGCCGTAGGAAGCCACGAGCTTGAGGAGCGGCTCGTTCGTAAGCTCGCCAGAGGCGAGCTTGAAGGCAGGGACGCCCAGCTCGTGCAAAAGCTCTGCCCTGCCCTCGTCGAACGGGGCCGAAAGAAAGGTGATGCCGACTGTGGAGCAATAATTGAAGAGAAGCTCGTGCCATTCCTCGGGCACTGTGAGCCGTTCGATTATGGGGTAGGCGGGGTGCGCGATCCATTTGCCGTCGACGTCAGGCTTCAAAGGGTTAAGGAGCCCCTCGGCGGTGAACGACTGTAGCTTTACGGCGTCAGCGCCAGCGTATTTGGCTGCCCGGATGAGCTCTTTGGCCTTCTCGATGTCAGAGTCGTGGTTCGAGCCTATCTCCGCTATGACGTACGCCGGATACCCGGTGCCGACCGCCTTACCAGCTATCTTTATCGTGCTCCTCATCTCATCTGCTCCTTATCTTAAGTCTTGATTCGAGTGGAAGGTAGACTCTTTCCCGCCGCCTGTCTGATTCGTGTATAGCGAGGGCCGCTTCGAGCGCTGCCAGGGCGTCCCTCGGCCCGTTCCTGCTCCCGGCACTGCCTTCGACCGCGTCCAGAAGGTTCGTCAAAGCTCCTGTCCAGATGTTGCCGTTTTCATATTCCGGGAACTCGACCATATAGAGTTCCTTGAAGCCCGTGTAGTGTCTGCTCGGCGAAGGCCTGTAATATTCGAGCAGGCCGTTGTTGCCTATCCTTATCCTGCCGTGGCTGCCGATTATGTCGAACTCGAAGAAAAAATAACCCTTTGATTCCGCGAAAACTGCGCCGTGCGCCCCGTTTTTGAATTTTATGAAAGCCCGTCCGCCCCTGTCGTCGGCCACGTCCCAGGGAAGAGATCCGGTCGAATCTTCAAGAGTCCCCTCTATCCATTCGATATCTCCTGCAAGCCACCTGAGGACGTCGAAGGCGTGCGTGCCGGTGTGGATGAAGCTTCCGCTGAAGTGGCTCGTTATCGACTGGAGAGAGCCTATGCCGCCGTCATCTATTATCTCTTTTGCCTTTGCGTACTCGCCGCTCCATCTCCTCATGTGTGAGACGATCATCTGCGCGCCGGTCGACTCAGCCACTTCTATTATCGCCCTGCCCTCTTCCAGGGAGGTGGCAAGGGCCTTTTCGCACCAGATGCCCTTCGCGCCGGCCCTGGTGGCATCCTTCACCATCTCGGACCGCTCCGGCGCATAAGCGCATATGCTGACGATTTGAGGCGCCTCCTGCGAGAGCATCTCCCTGTAATCGAGGTACAGTCTTTCGACCACGTACCTCTTGCCGAACTCACGGAGCCTTGCCGGGTCGCTATCAGAGGCCGCCGTGACCTCAACCCTTCCCATCCTTGCAAGCTCCATGTAAGCCCCCATGTGGGTGCAGGGCTTTTTCTCGAGAGGGTCGTCCTCGAGCATCCAGGCGACCCTGCCGCAGCCTATCAGCGCGGCCCTGTATGGCGAACTAGGCCGCTTCAGGGCCATCGAAGAAACCGTCGGAGAGGTCCGGGGCGAGGACCTTGTCGTTCTTTTCGACCAGAGCCCCTTCGCACTGGGGGCATACGAGGTCCTTGCCCATCCTGTACATGTGGCTTACTCCCCAGCCCCAGAACTCGCTGGCGCATCTTCTGCATACGAACTTGGGCATAATCTGACTCCTTTCTTTAGTTCAAATAGCCAACGCGCCGCGCCGGTTTGACGAGGCGCAGGCAAGCGTCGATAAAAGCGCCTCAACTACCGCTCCGGCCTCTTCGTCGGAAAGGAGCGGGTATATCGGCAGGCTTACTTCCTCTTCATAAAACTTTTCGGCCTTCGGGAAATCCCCGGGCTTGAAGCCCAGGCCCCTGTAGTAGGGCTGGAGGTGCACAGGGATGTAGTGGACCTGGAGGTTAATACCGATGGCGCTCATTAGCTCGAAAAGGTCTTTCCTGGAGGCCCCGAGGCCGCCGAAGTCTATGCGGACCGGGAGGAGGTGCCAGGCGCTGTCGCGCCCGGGCTGTACTTCCGGTGTCTTGATGAACGGGTACTTTGAAAGAAGGCGGCTGTAAAGGGAGGCGAGCTCGGCCCTTCTCGCGATGAACCTGTCGAGCTTTTTAAGCTGGCTTACTCCGAGGGCGCATTGAAGGTCGGTGAGCCTGTAGTTGAAACCCAGGTCCTGCATCTCGTAGTACCAGGGCAGGCCCTCCGGATTGAAGAGCCTCGCAGAATCCTTCACGGTCCCGTGCGTACGGAGGGACAGTAGCCTGTCGTAGAGCTTCCTGCTGTTGGTCGTAATTGCCCCGCCCTCGCCAGTAGTTATGGACTTCACCGGGTGGAAGCTGAAGACGGTCATGTCCGAATGGCTCGAGGAGCCGACTTTCCTTACCGTACCTTTGGAATCTGTCCAGGAAGCTCCCAGGGCGTGGCAGGCGTCCTCGATGACGATGAGGTTCCGCTCCCTGGCGATGCGCCCGAGAGTTTCCATGCCGCACGGCAAGCCCGCGAAGTGGACCGGTATAAGTGCTTTTACAGAAGGGCAGGCCTTGACCTTCTTTTCCACTTCGGCCGGGTCGATGTTGAAGGTCTCGCTTTCGATGTCAACGAAATCCGGCCTCGCGCCGACGTAGAGCGCGGCGTTCGCAGAAGCGAGGAAGGTCAAAGGCGAAGTCAGCACCTTGTCCCCGGGGCCGAGCCCGGCCGCCTTGCACGCCAGGTGCAGCGCCGCCGTGCCGTTTGAGCAGACGACGGCGTACTTCGCGCCCGTATATGCGGCAAGCTTCCTTTCGAACTCCTCGACGAGAGGGCCCTGGGTAAGCATGCCGGAGCCGAGGGCCTTTACTACGGCCTCGACGTCGTCTGCCTCAATTGTTTGCCGCCCGTAAGATATCGCCCTCTTCTCCATTAGAGAACTCCTGTACGATTTTTCTGATTTCCAGCGCGCTCAACACGCGATCGTTCCTGTCGCTCGAGTAAACGAATCCTTCTGTGACCGGCTTGCCGCCGTTCTTTCTCTCTTCGCCCCACCACGCGAACTGCGGCTGTATGACGAAATGGGTGTCGTATTCGAGGGTGAGCCTGCCGTCGTCCTCTGATATGAGCGTTTCGTGGAGCTTCTCGCCGGGACGTATGCCAACTATCTTGACCGTGCAGTTCGGGGCTATGGCCCTTGCGACCTCGGTCATCGAGGCGCTCGGTATCTTGGGGACGAAAATCTCGCCGCCCTTCATCCTCTCGAGCGACGAAAGGACGAACTCGGCACCCTCGTCGAGGGTTATCCAGAACCTCGTCATCCTTGAGTCGGTGACGGGGAGGACGCCGGTCGATTTGAGCTTGAGGAAAAGGGGTATGACAGAGCCGCGGCTTCCAACAACGTTGCCGTATCTTACGACCGAGAACCTCGTGGGCTTGCTTCCGGCGTAGGAGTTTCCGGCGATGAAGAGCTTGTCAGAGCAGAGTTTGGTTGCCCCGTAGAGGTTTATGGGGTTTGCGGCCTTGTCGGTGCTGAGGGCCACGACCTTCTTGATGCCGAGGTCGACGCAGGCGTCTATCACGTTCTGCGCGCCGAGGACGTTGGTCTTTATGGCCTCGAACGGGTTGTACTCGGCGGCAGGCACCTGCTTCAATGCGGCAGCGTGCACGACGTAGTCTACTCCGTCGAAGGCCCTGTAAAGCCTTTCCTTGTCCCTTACGTCGCCGATGAAGAACCTCAGGCACTGCTCGGGAAACGACTGCCTCATCTCCGACTGCTTCAGTTCGTCCCTGCTGAAGATTATTATCTTTTTAGGACTGTACCTGGAGAGGATCTTCCTCGTAAGCTTCTTGCCGAGTGAACCGGTGCCTCCGGTTATGAGGATTGTCTTACCATTAAGCATCGCACAGCTCCTTGCGGTATTGTCGCCCTGACGGAATGGCGACAACAGTATCAATAGCAAGTACTGTGCCACGGCTCTCAAAAAACGAAGGCAAATAGAAAAAGTCAATTTTTACGGTAAGTTACAAAAATGAGGTGCCTGCGGGCGAGCTTTTTTGGCACTCTTTTGCTCTGGCAAGTCAATATAATGACTCGCCTGGCGTGTCAGAAAATTTTTCCAGGGGTGGGGTGGACTTTTTTGCCGGGGGCCCCGAAGGGCCCCTCCGGCCTTACATCTTGATGGAAAAGTGGGAAGGACAGTCCTCCCTGTCGAGGACGCACTGAATGGCTTTCATGTTGTCGGCGTTGAAGACGACCGGCCCCTTGAGGTTCAGGCTCAGTTCCTTTGTCTCCTGCGAGACGCAGACCATGACGAGCGTTATGAGGCTCTGGGGGTCGGTGACGCCGAGGCCGTCCGCGTCCGCCTTTCTCAAGGGTACGACGTACCCGGGCTTGAACTGGTTCGGGTCGGTGAGAAGGAATGCCACCGCCGGGTCGTCAACGGCCTGGAGCCACCTGAAGACGCCGTCCGTGTCGTGGTCGATGAGTATGAACCTCCTGAGCCTCTCGAAACCCGGAACTCCCTGCACGAAGTTGATGATCCTGTCCTCGGCCACGGATATGTCGCCAAAACGGCTGGTCTTGAAGCTTACTTCCGGCATTGCTTTTTCAGCTGCGTTCATTTTTTCCTGAACCCTTTCAGTGTGTCGGCTATCTGGCTCGGCAGTCCGGCGGCCCTTATGTTCTCGTCCTGTATCCGGAGGTAGACCTCTTCCCTGTGTACCGGACAGGCATGAGGGGCCTGGATGCCTAGCTTCACCTGGTTGTCCTTCACCTCGACGATGACGACCTTGACGTCCTCGCCTATCCTTATGCCTTCGCCTGACTTCCTTGTCAAAACAAGCATTTTTTTGCCCTCCCTGGCAAAACGTTGAATATTTTTAAGCTTTAAAGGTAATCGAATATGTTTATGCTGAAGACCTTGCCCGCAGAAGCGAGCGCGGCCTCGAGCGCCACCTGGTTGGATTTCATCTCTGACATGAGTGACATTACGTCGGCGTCCTCCATCAGGGACAGCTTGACCTTCACCTCGAGCTTGTATACGGAGAAGTCCTCCTGCGCCGCGTTGAGCCTCGATATCCTGCCGCCGATGTCGGAGACCGACGCCGAGACCTGGTTGAAGGACTCCTCGAGCCCGGTGATGGCAGACTGCACCCCTGCCGTGTCGTTGGCGGCAAGGGCAGCCGAGAAATCGGCCACGACCTGGAGTATGTCCACGCCTCCGGCGGTGCCCCTGAAGACCTCGCCACCATTGACCCCGATGCTTATCGACCCGGAAGGGCTTATCTTGAGCTGCTGCGTGTTGGCGTCTCCCTGAAAATTACCGGAGGCGTCGAAAGCCTCCGTGTCGGTTTTGTAGCCCGCGAAAAGAAACCTGCCCTCGAAGTTCGAGTTGCCCAGGTGGATGAGCTCGTCGCGGAGGTTGTCGACCTCTGATTTAATGAGGTTCCTCGATTCCGCGCTCGCAAGCCCGGTTGCCGCCGTCACAGCGAGCTCCTGGAGCCGGGTCAGCGCGTCCTTCGTCCTGTCGAGGGCCGTCTCGGTGAAGCTCAAGGCCGCCATGCCGAAATCCGCGTTCTTGGCGTACTGGTCGATTGACGACAGGAGCGACTTCGAGGTCAGTATGGCGTGAGCGCTTGCCGGGTCGTCGGAGGCGGAGTTTACCTTGTGGCCGGTCGACATCTGCCGGTCGAGCCTGTATATGGCCTCCTGGCGCCTCATCAGGTCGTTGACGTAAGCGTCATAAGAAAGGTTCTGGGTTATCCTCATATGCCTACCTCAGCCTCAGGATGGTGTCCATCATCTGGTCTACCGTGCTCATGACCTTCGCGGCCGCTTCATAAGCCCTCTGGAGCTTCACGAGGTTTATGGCCTCTTCCTCTATCGATACCCCTGAGACGGCCTCTTTGGCCGCCCTGAGCTCCTGCGTGAACTTGCTCTGGGCTTCGTAATTTATCTTCGCGTCCCTGGCTGCCGTGCCCAGGTCAGTTACAATGCTGTTGTAGTACTGGCTGAAAGTCGTGTTTCCGGCGGCCGAGGCTTCCCTGAGATCGGCTATTGCCAGAGCGTTAGTATTGTCGCCTGGCAGCCCGGTCGAAGTGCCTGATGCGGCGACCTTCTTCGGGTCAGTCAGGGCTACCCCCATCTCGGAGGCAGCGCGCCTCGTGGAGCTAACGATGAACCTGTCTCCAGCCTGGGGCGTCTTGGGGCTGTCCGTTATGACTACGCTGAGGCCGTCGAAGGTTATCGCGCCGCCAGAGTTATAAGCGCCGCTCGTGACGACGCTGTCGTTGGCGGTATTCACGACGCTGTAAGCGCCGGGGCCGGAAAACCTTATCTCGTAGTCGTCGAGGGTCAGCGCGTTGAGATCGGTCACGGCGCCGCCGGATATCGTGGCGCCTCCGGCGTTCGCGCTGTCGGCGTTGGAGTAGACGGAAAGCGGCGTGAAGAAGTCCTCGCCCGTGGAGCCGTCAAGGCCCCAGCCCTGCTCGTGCTGCAGGTTCACTTCCTTGACTAGGGAGGCCGAAAGGAGGTTTATGCGGTCCCTCGCGTCCTTGTAATACTCTATGCCTTCTAGGTCGCCCTTGAGGCTTCCGCCGGTTATCCTGTCGTTTATGGTGCCGCCGTTGAGCATGAGCCTCGGGGTGTCGGTGTCCCTGGAGTCGGGCAGTACCGTAAGAGACGCGGTCTTATTGGCGGCCACGAGGAAAGAGCCGCCGACGTAGACGTCTACCTGGCCTATGTCGTTTTCAGTCACGTTGATGTCTACGAAGCCTGCCAGCTCCTCAAGGAGGAGGTCCCGCTGGTCTCTAAGGTCGTTGGCTGACGTGCCTGAGAGCTCCACGGCGGAAATCTGCCCGTTGAAGTCGGCTATCCTCGATGCGAGCCCGTTTATCTTGTCTACCTTGTGCACTATCTCAGAGTTTACGCCGGAGAGGTTCTGCTCGAAGTTCGAAGCCGCGTGGTTGAATGTGTCCGCCAAAACTCTGGCGTTGGACAGAAGGGCCGCCCTCTCCCCGTACGAGGACGGGTTGGCGGCGACGTCGGCCGCCGTGTTGAAAAAAGCGTCGAGCCTCGAGGAAAGGCCCGCGCCGTCGAAGTCGTTGAGTATCGATTCGAGGCCGGAGAGGTGCTGCCCTCTCGTCTCGAACCTGGAAAGCCCGGAGGAGGCGTCCCTCAGCTGTATCGTCTGGAAGCTGTCGTAGACGCGCTCGACGGATTTCACGTCGACGCCGGTGCCGAAGAACTGGCCGCCGAAGTTCACGGGGGTCATAGTCTCCAGGACTACCCTCTGCCTCGTGTACCCGGCGGTGTTCGCGTTCGCTATGTTGTGCGAGGTGACGTTCAGGGACTTCTGGTGGGCCAGAAGAGCCGTCTTTGCTATGTCGAATACGCCGTTAAGGGTAGTCATCTGCTATGCCCCCTCCGACAGGCGGGTCCCCTTCACGGCAAAGCCGTCGAAAGAGCCTGAGGATTTATAAGTGCTCGGCTGCATGAAGTTCCCGAGGAAACCCAGGGTCTTGGAGACGTTCTCCATGGAGCTTTCGAGAATAAGGCTGTTGAGGCCGTTTATCTCTTTTACGGTGGAAGTAAGCGACAGAAGCTTCTTCTGGCACTCCTCCAGCCCCGAGGCCCGCTCCCCGGCCAGCTCGATGAGCGCGGTCAGGTTCGCCTCTCCGGCGCCTTGGGCCCCAAAAGCGGCAAGACACTCTTTAAGGGCCGCCGCCCTCTCCTCAGAGGACAGGTGAATCCTCTTCAAAAGGTGCTCTTTTTGGCTTACGGTCTCGTAGAGCCCCTTGTAGTCCCGCCCCACGATGCACTCGGTCTCCCGGTGCAGCACGGAGATAAGGTCCTTGAAAAGCTCTACTTCACGGTCGAGACGGTCTATGAGGTCTTTGATTTCCATTCTCTCATTTCTTGTGCAGGGCGTCCCTTATGGCGCGTTCTATCATTCTTTCCGCGACCTTGCCCGCATCCACATGGTAGTTGCCATGCTCTATGTCGCATTTGAGCTTCACGACCTTCTCGGTCCTTACGTCAGGGACCGAATCGAGAAGGCCCTTTGCCCTGTTCATCTGGCGGGCCATGGAAGAGATGTCGACGTTGTCCCCGGAAGAGACCCCGCCCCCTGCCGCGCCATTTTTCTTTATATTTCCGCTGTCTCCGGCCTTTTTGATGAAATTGTCAGTGCCGATGCCACCGGGTTTTTTACCGCCTATTTTCATCTGTTGCCCTCCTGTAGTGCCGTATTATCCTGTTACTTACCTTCAATATCGGCGGAGGGTGTCAAAAACTTTAGCTGGAACGCTACATATTGTTGTCCGTATCCGGAAAAACACAAGCTCGTCCGTCAACCATACAGGCTTTCAGGGTCGAGCGCCTTTCCTCCCTTCAATACCTCGAAATGGAGGTGCGGCCCGGTAGACCTGCCGGTCGAGCCGACGTAGGCTATTGCCTGGGACGGGTTTACGATGTCCCCTTCTTTCACGATATTCTCGAAGTTGTGGCCGTACCTGGTGACGAGCCCGTCATTATGGAGTATCTCCACCATGTTGCCGTAGCCGCCCTTTTTGCCGCTGAATATGACCTTGCCCGGGGAGGCCGGGTAGACCGGCGTGCCGCTTTCGGCCGCTATGTCCAGGCCGTGGTGGAACCTCGACTTGCCGGTAAAGGGGTCGGTCCTCTCACCGAAAGCAGAGCTTATCCTCTTCATCTCCTTCAGGGGAAACGAGAAGGAGTTTTCAGCCGCGGGCCCGACAGGCGCTGGTGCGGCCTTGACAGGGGCCGCTTCCATGACGAAAGGCTTCGGGGCAACGGGCTGGAGCTCTGCCGGAGACTCGCCAGTGCCGTCTGAAAGCTGCCTCAGGAGCATGTCGGCCAGCCCTATTCCGCCGGATTTAGCCATGTTCTTGGAAAGTTCGGTGTCCAGCATCGAAGTGTATATGTCCTCCGCGTTGCCGCCGTCAAAAAGTTCGCTCTTGCCGATGGTATCGCGCATGGATTTCATCATCTGGTTTATGAACAGCGACTCGAATTCAGCGGCCGCCGCCCTGAGTTCCTTCTCACCCCTTGACGGGGCCTTCGGGCCCTCCGTAACGATGGCCGGACCTGCCGGGTTGACGCTCATCTCAGAGGCCCACCTTTTCGAGGTCAAAGGCAATGTGCCTGATATTCGCCTCGAGTTCCTTCAAGGCGTCGGGCTCGTCCTTTATCTTCATGGCGGCCCCCATGATGGAGACCAGCCCGTTCCTTACGTGATGTGAGATGTACCGCCTGTACTCCTTCGGTATCTCGCAGGACCTCTGAATCGCCACCTCTTCGTCCAGCATCTTGGCGCCCATTTTTTTATCTCTCCTTCAATGACTCTTTTACTGATTACTGATGCCGCTCAAAAAAACCCAGCTGCAAGGCGTCGAAGAACTCAGATGATCTCCAGCTCTGCCTGCAAGGCCCCCGCCGCCTTTATGGCCTGTAGTATCGCCACGAGGTCGCGCGGGGTCACGCCCACGAGGTTCAAGGCCCTCACGACTTCGCCAAGCGTCGCGCTCTCCGGCAATTCCACGAGCCTGGATTTTTTCTCTTCGACGCCGACCTCTTCATACGGCACCACGGCTGTCTCGCCTTTTTTGGAAAAGGCGTTCGGCTGGGATATGAGGTACTGGGTCTTTATCTCTATGCTTATATCTCCGTGGGAGACGGCGACGCTGGAGATCCTGACGTTCTCTCCCATGACGACCGTGCCGGTCCTCTCGTTCACGACGACCTTCGTTATGCTGTCGGAGGCGACGTCAATGCCTTCGATCCTCGAGATGAAGCCCACGACTCCGCTGGTTGCTGACGGCGCGGGCACCTGGAGGCGTATGCTCCCGGCGTCGACCGCCTCGGCAACGTTGGCCGAAAAGTCCCTGTTTATGGCGTCGGCCATGTTGCGGGCGGTGGTGAAATCGGGGTTCCTCAATGACAGGTAAAGGTCCTGCCTCCCGGCGAGCATGAGCGGCACTTCCTTTTCTATCAGGCCGCCGTTCGGTATTTTCCCGGCAGTCTGGTGGTTCTTCGTGACCTTGGCCCCTTGCGTTCCGGCCGAAAAGCCTGCCAGGGCGATCGCTCCCTGCGCCACGGAATATACGGCCCCGTCGTGTCCGCGAAGCGGCGTTGCGATGAGAGTGCCGCCCTGAAGGCTTGTGGCATCCCCGAGAGAGGAGACCAGGACGTCTACCTTCATCCCTGCCTTGGCAAAGGGCGGCAGCTCGGCGGTAATGAGCACAGCTGCCGTGTTCTTCACCTTTATGGCGCTCGCGTCGAACTTGAGCCCCATCTTGTTGAGCATGTTCGCTATCGACTGGGTCGTGTATACGGCGCTTGATTTGTCGCCTGTGCCGCTGAGGCCCACCACCAGCCCGTAGCCTACGAGCTGGTTGGGGCGCACTCCGTCGACGAAGGCGATGTCCTTTACCCTCGCGCCTGATGCGTCCTGCGGGGCCGCCGCACCTATAAAGATGACAGCGGCAGCGGCCATGAGAAAGGCTTTCTTAAAAAGGCCATGCATTGTCAAGTATCCTCCTCATCCATCCGGGCGACTGCTCGTCGGCTATGACGCCCTTTCCATCGTACTCTATGCGCGCATCCGAAAGGAGTATCGAGGGGATGATGTTCTGCTCGTTTATGTCCTCGGGCCTCGCTATGCCGGAGAGTATTATGAACTGGTGCTCGTTGTTGACGAGTATCTCTTTCCTGCCCTCGAGGACGAGGTTGCCGTTGGCCATGACCTCGGTTACGCGGGTCGCGATGATTGCGCTCAATTCACCCGAGCGCTTGGTCGTGCCCGAGCCGTCGAACCCGGCGTCATAGGTGGCCTGAACTTCGGGGCTGAACGCGGCACCTGAGCCGAGGAAGTTTCTCATGCCGAAATCAAGCGGCAGGCCCAGGAACTTCTGTATGCCGATGTCCGCGCTCGACTGCCTCGACGTAGAGGTCGAAGCCTCTTTTACAGCGCTCGTCTTCTCGGTTATCTGCACAGTGACTATGTCCCCGACGTTCTTGGCCCGCAGGTCCTGGAAGAGGGCGTTCCTCGAATTCTCGCCCGGCCAGATGGAGCCCGTGCTCGTCGGAACGCTCCCGCCTTTTACCGGGATGGTAGCGGTATCTATTTTCTGCAGCTTGGGAGGGGCCGCGCAGCCGTACAGGAGAGCAGCCGCCGCTATGATGAAAACAATTTTCCTTGCCATGTCGTCTCCGCCAATCATCAGCGTTGAATTCTAAAAGCCTATTACTATCTCGCCCGGGCCGGTCACTTCACCGGCGACTTCCTTGCCCGAGGCGGTGCGCACCGCTATGATGCCGCCCCTGTGGCCGTCCTCGGCCGCGACCCCGTGCGACCTTATCCTTATGCTCGGCCCCTCTATCATGAGAGCGACCTTCTCGCCGCGCTTTACGACCGTCTCGGGCCTTACGTAATCGCGCTTGATGACGGAGCCCGCGGTCACGGGCCTCTTGGCGACCATGCCTTCCAGCTGTTCAACTGACGAAAAAGACCCGGTTGCTTCATTCAGCTCAACACGCGCGAGCTTGACGTCCTCCGGCCTTATCTTCGTCCTTATCTTCAATGTGCGCATTGCTACGAGGGCCTCCTTGAAGACCTTGACCCTCGCGCTGCCCCAGTAGCTCCTCACAGGCGCGCCTTTTTCCCTGACCTCGACCTTGAAAGATACCTTGCCTGGCCCTTCCGGCCTCCTGGGCACGTCTAGGCGCAAAGACGAACCATTGCCAGAGGCAAAGCCGGGTATCTCGATATCGTCTATCTCCACCGCTTCCCTGTCCCAGGGGAGCATCCCCGAGAGCTCGCCTCTTACGAACTCCTCGTGCTGACCGGCGTAAGCTAACGCGGGGAGGAGCGTCAGTAAAAAAAGCGCTATGTAGACCAGGAACCTCACCAGATTACCTCTTCATCGAGTTTGCGGTCTGGAGCATCTCGTCTGTCGTCTGTATCGACTTGGAGTTGATCTCGTATGCCCTCTGCGCGGCTATCATGTTGACCATCTCTTCCACGACGCTGACGTTCGACATCTCGAGGAAGCCCTGCGCCAGAGTCCCGGCCCCGTCTGCCCCCGGTATCGAGGTCATCGCCTCGCCTGAAGCGGCAGTAGTGCTGTAAAGGTTCCTTCCCAGCGGCTGAAGGCCGGAGGGGTTTATGAACCTGGCGAGCTCGAGGTTTCCGACCTGGGTCGGCGTGGGTATGCCCGGCTGCGTCACCGATACTATTCCGTCGGCGCTTATGGTTATCGCCATGGCGTCAGAAGGTATTGTTATCTGCGGCTCTACGGTGTAGCCGTCGGAAGTCACGAGCCTGCCTTCGCTGTCGACCTTGAACTCGCCGGTCCTGGTGTAGGCCATGAGGCCGTCCGGCTTGGTGACCTGGAAGAAGCCCTCGCCCTCGACCGCGATGTCCAGAGGGTTCTCCGTCTGCTTGAAGCTGCCCTGGTTGAAAAGCTTTTCAGTCGAGACGGTCCTCACGCCCTGGCCTATCTCTATGCCGGTAGGTACCATGGTCGAAGGCGAAGAGGAGGCCCCGGCCGATTTCATCTCCTGGTAGAGGAGGTCCTGGTAGTCGGCCCTGCTCTTTTTGAAGCCCGTCGTGTTTACGTTCGCGAGGTTGTGCGCGATTATGTCTATGTTAAGCTGCTGGGCCTCCATACCCGTGGAAGCCGTCCATAAAGCCCTTATCATCTCTCAGTACCCTCCTTTTTTATGAAGCCCTTCCGACCTCGTCTATCGACTTCCTGGTCAGGTCGTCTATCGACTGGATCATCTTCGAATGGGTCTCGTAGGACCTCTGCGCCTCTATCATCGTCGTCATCGCTCTTACGGCGTTCACGTTCGAAGTCTCTATGTACCCCTGCTCGACCTGGGTGTTAGGGCTCACGGGCAGCTCGGTCGCCCCCGGGGCCGCCTTGTATACGTTCCCTTCCCTGCGGAGGACCGTAAGGTCGCTGAAGGTCCCGAGCCTGAGGGCGCCTAACGTCTTCCCTCCCGAATTGAGCTTGCCGAGCGCGTCGACGGTAACTTCGCCGGGCTCGAGCTTCACGGGCCCGTTCTCGCCGAGGACTGCGTACCCTTCCCTTGTAAGGAGCTCTCCGCCGGTGCCTACGGTAAAGCTGCCGTCCCTCGTATAGCCTTTGCCTGTCGGCGTCTCAACGACGAAAAAGCCGTCGCCCCTGACGGCGAAATCGAGCTTCCTTTCGGTCTTCTGCAATACGCCCTGCGTATAGTCGGTAGCCACTTCACCGAGACGCCCGAAGTTCCTTATGCGGAACTGGTCCGGCAAGGAGGCCTCAAAAAGCGGCTTTTGCCCCTTGTAACCGGTCGTGTTCACGTTGGCGAGGTTGTCCGTAAGGACCTCCATCCTGCGCTCCTGTAGCACGGCGCCCGACAACGCTACGTAAATGCCCTTGTCCATCCGAATCCTCCCTGGAAACTCTTGCTTCCAGCGCCCGCCGGTTAAATACTTCCCGGGGGAAAATTTTTCCTACATCCTGTGGAGCGAGGACAGAAGTTCCGCCTCGCCGCTCAAAAGACCCAGGCTTCTGGCTATCTCTCCGGCCGGAACGCCGGATTTAAGCATCTTCAAAGCCCTTGAATAGACGTCCTCGGTGCCCGCCTCCCTCTGGGGGGAGTTCATGGAAGCCTTTGCCTTTTCAATGAGCTCCTCGAGGACAGCCTGCCTCTGCTTGAGCCCGTTTTCATATCTGGAAAGGTCAACGCTCCTGGTCTCGAGCTTCTCAAATACCGTCTTGACCTCTTCGATGCCTTCGCTGAGCTTCTGGACAAGCTCGTCCTGGACCACTGCGGGCGCGACCTGGGCCTTTGCGACCGGCTTCCTGAAGAGCAATATGTAGAAGATTGAGCCGATGAGAGCCAGGTTTATTATGAGCAATATCACACCCCAGAGCATCATATGGGACACCTCATGCACAGATTAAGGCCGTGGAAGACCTGTCGAGGGTATACAATGCAAGAGCCGTGCCCGGGAAAGCGCGATTATGAAGGAGAGTTGGAAGGAGGAAATAAAAAAAGGGGGCCCGAAGGCCCCCATAAACATAACGTATCGATTTTACAGCTAATAAAGCTCTGCACCCTGCTCGAACACCGACTTTACGCTCTCGGACAACTGAGGCATGACAGTCTCATCAAGGCCAAGTATTTCCGGGAGATTGCCGAACGAGACCTCGGAGCCTCCGCCTTTTCTCCATCCCATGCCAAACTTTTGGCACATCCTGTCAGACAGGGCGATTATGGCGACCAGGTGAGCGAGCTGCTTGTCCCTTGAAAGGGCCTCCTTGTCATCGAAGAACTTTATGAGCAGTTCGAGGGTCTCGGGGAAACCCCACTTTTTGACGACAAAGGCGCCCACGTCCCTCTGTGAGAACTCGAATACGTCCTTTTCAGCCGCCTCGAAGGAGACCTGCTCGTTATAGACCCGCTCGATGACCTTGGCGAACCTCTCGGGGTACTCGTTATTGATGACTACCTTGCCGATGTCGTGCAGGAGGCCGCCTATGAAGGCGTCTTCCGGGTCGACCGTCCTGGTGTGCCTGGCGATGACGCTCGCCGCTAGGGCTGAGCCTATCATCTGCTCCCAGATGAGCTTTTCGGCGAGCCCGAACCTCTTGTACACGTTCTTCATCGAGGTGGCTACGACAATGTTCCTTACCGCGTTCAGTCCCAGCCTGAGGATCGCCTGGCTGAGGTTCTGGATGTTGCGGTAGCTGCCGTAGAAGGCTGAGTTGGCGACCTTAAGTATCTTGGCCGTAAGCCCTGGGTCGGTCGAGACCAGCCTCTTTACCTTCTCTATCGACACGTCGGGGTCCGACATCAAACCCAGGACCTTCTGCGTCGTTGCCGGCAGGACCGGAAGCTCCAGAGTCCTTGCTAAGAGGTCATCGAGCTGGGATTTCTGAACAGCGCTTGACATTTTCTGTCTCCTTTTAGTTCGACCCGCTCGCCTTCAAGAGGGTGAGCTTGGCGTGAGCCTTCTTCCTGGGCTCGATTGTACGCACCTCGGCTTCGATGCTGCCGGTTATCTTGAAGTTAGCCACGAGGTCCTTGAGCTCGGAGGCGAGCCTGGCCATCTCGTTGGTGGCGTTGGCAACTTCACCGATGGCGGACACGT
The DNA here is from genome assembly GCA_905339405.1 of uncultured bacterium. Taxonomy (GTDB): domain Bacteria; phylum Desulfobacterota; class GWC2-55-46; order GWC2-55-46; family GWC2-55-46; genus GWA2-54-12. The sequence continues at coordinate 45,283 of CAJPGC010000017.1, forward strand.
TGGACTTCGCGACTTCGGCTATTGAATCCATGTTCCTGGATATCTCGTCCGTGGTCGAGCTCTGCTCCTCGGCGGACGTGGCTATATGGCTTATCATGTCGGTGACGTTCTCGACGCCAGTGACTATCTGCTTCAGGGCCTCACCGGCCTGGTTCGCAAGCGTCACGCCGTTTTCGACCTTCTGGGTGCCCTCGGCCATCGCGTCGACGGCCTTGCCGGTCTCCGACTGGATGGTGTTTATCATGCCGCTTATTTCCTTGGTGGCCTTTGTGGTCCTCTCGGCCAGCTTCCTCACCTCGTCTGCGACGACGGCGAAGCCCCTGCCCTGCTCGCCGGCTCTCGCCGCCTCTATGGCCGCGTTAAGGGCCAGGAGGTTGGTCTGATCGGCTATGTCGTTGATGACGGACACGATGGTGCCTATCTCCTCGGAGCTCCTGCCGAGCTTCTTTATCGTATCGGCGGTCACTTCGGTAGACTCGGAGACTTCCTGCATCGCCGATATGGCCTGCTCGACGACCTTGCCGCCGTCCAGGGCTATGTGCTGGGCGCTCCTGGCGGACTCGGAGACCTGCTGCGAGTTCTTGGCGACCTCTATTACGGTGGCGTTCATCTCTTCCATGGCTGTAGCAACCTGGGCGGTCTGGCCGGACTGCCTGTCAGCGCCCTCGGCTATCTGGGTCGAAGAGGCTGAAAGCTGCTCGGAGGCCGAAGCCAGTTGCGCGGAAGATTCCGCTATCCTGCCGATTACGTTCGAGACCTGTGAAGCCATCGCGTCGACGCTTTCCCCGAGGGAGACTATCTCGTCCTTTATCTCCCTGCCGAGGAAGCTGACCTTCACGTTGGACCTCTTCGTGAGGTCGCCGGAGGTGAAGTCCTCGACCGTCTCCTTTATCCTCACGAGCGGGGTCAGCATGTGCTTGTTCGTCGACCACATGAAGAACACGGCCATCGCTATCGAGATGATGACGGTGACGGCCATTATGACTATGCCCTGCATGGCGCCGCTCTTGGCGTTCACCGCTATCTCCCTGGTCAGCTCCTCGCAGGCCGCCACGACCTTGGGCGTATGCTCGTGGATAAGGCTGTTGACCTTGCCGGCGAAGGCGACCTTGTTCTTCATTCCAGCGTCGACGAGTTCCTTGCGCTTCGTCCAGAGGCTTTCTATGCCTTCGAACCTGGCGGCTATCCCGCCGTTTACGGCGCGAAGCCCGAGCGCGGCGGAGCCGTGCCTGAGCCCTATGAGGGTGTCGTCGAATTCCTTCATCGTCTTGTTGATGATGGCGCTTATCTCATCGAGCTCGTAGTTGGTCCTCGCGTAACGCTCCATCAGGTACGAGAGGTTCACAGTCCTCATCCTCAAAAGGCCTGAGAGGTCGATGTTCTTGCTGTAGGAGGGGTCTTTAAGAGATGCCATGCCGTGTACGACCTCGTTGAGCTTGTCCACCATCGGATAGGTCGACTTCTCGAGGTCTATCATCGTGATGCTCAGCGCGTCTCCGGCCTCCATCGCCTCATCCAGAGATAGCCTCATCGCGTTCCATTCCTTCTCGACGGTATCGAGGCTCGCCAACGCCGCCGAATCCGTTATGGCCGGAAGGTCATCGGTGCCTGTCCTCAGCGACTCGACTATCTTGCCGAATTCCCCCTTCTGGGCCTGGAAGACGGCCTCCTGCTCCTCCTCGCCGTTCATGATGTGGCGGTTGAGGATGTAGTTTATCTCGATGGCCCTCTTTTTCAGGTCGCCCGCGGTCTCGACCTGAGCGTACTTCTTGCTCATGCCGCCGACGAGGAGATAAAGGATCGGCAGCTGTATCACGAACAGCAGTATCAGAAAAGCGTAACTCCCTACGAACCTTGTCTTGATCGAATTGAGATTCATCTGCTTCCCCCGTATTTAGGCTACAAGGCCGAGCGCGTCGCGTTCGGTCCTGGTCAGTATCTTCTCGACATCGAGCAATATGAGCAGCCTGCCGTCCAGCTTGCCCACTCCCTTTATGTAATCGGACTCTGCGCCGGTCACAATGGCCGGGGCGGGCTCGACCGTATCGGCCGGAAGCCTCAGCACCTCGGAGACCGCGTCAACCTTCAACCCGACGGTCTTGCTGTCAACGTCAACTACGATTATCCTCGTCTCGTTCGTGCGCTCGTCCGAAGGAAGCCCGAACCTCTTTCTGAGGTCGAGGACCGGGATGACGCGGCCGCGCAGGTTGATGACGCCGTCAACGAAGTCGGGCGTCCTAGGCACCCTTGTAAGCTCCATGTGCCTGATGATCTCCTGCACCCTCAGTATGTCCAGGGAGAACTCCTCGTTCCCGAGCCTGAATGTGACAAGCTGAAGCAGTTCCTTGGAGTCTAAGTCCTTTTTCAAATCCATTTGAAAGAACCTCCCTTAAAGCGTCTTTGAAAATTTGATGATTAAGAAACTATTCGGTTTAATCCTGAAGAAACTTAAGGTCTTTTTTAAAAACTCGCGTAGGCCGTTCCAGAATCGGCTTGGCTGTCGTGGGCAAGCGGGGCGGGCTTTGGCAGTGTAGTACGTGCTTCAATGAGGCCTTGCATAAAGCCCTGAGTGCGTCGTCAGAGCTCCACTGAATCGCCGTTCAGGACCATTATGTCGACTCTCCTGTTCTTGAACCTGCCGCTCGGCGTGTCGTTCGTGTCAACCGGCCTGTACTCGCCGAAACCGAGAGCGGAGAGCTTCCTCGGGTCGTACCCGTGCTGCCCGATGAAGTACTTGAGGATGCTTATCGCCCTGGAGCTCGAGAGGTCCCAGTTCGACGGGAAGCGCTCGGTGTTGACGGGTATGTTGTCCGTGTGGCCTTCCACCCTTATGCTGTTCGGCAGTTCACGCAGGACAGAAGCGACCTCGTCGATGACAGGCAGCCCCTCTTTCAATATCTTGTCCGTGCCGGGCTCAAAGAGCATGCTCTCGGATATCCTTATCGTTATCCTGTTCTCCTCGGCAATGAGCGTAAGCTTCTTGTCGGCCTCGAGCTCGTGGAGCGCGGCCTGTATCTTCTGGTAGTTGTTGGTGAACATGTCCTTGAACTCGTCGGATACGTGGGAGCGCTGCTCCTTGACGAACCTCGGGCCTTCCTGGAGCTTGGTCGAGGTGAACATGGTCGGGTTGAACGCGATTGCCAATGACTCGCTCAATATCCTGAACTTGCCCTCGTTGACGGAGGAGATGGCGTACATGCTGGTGAAAAAGGCAAAGAGGAGCGTTATGAAGTCCGCGTACGAAACGAGCCAGCGCTCGTGGTTCTCGTGCTCCTCGTGTTTTTTCTTCCTCGCCATCTTCTCTCCAGGAAATGCCGCTTTGAAACGGTTTATTTTTTCTTCTGCGACTCGCGCAGGAACCCTATGAGCTTCTCCTCTACTCGCCTCGGGTTCTCACCCTCGGAAAGCGATATGAGGCCCTCCACCATCATCTCCTGCATGATTACCTGCTCGCGTATCTTGAGTTTCATCTTGCCAGCGAGCGGCAGATAGATGAGGTTCGCCGTGCCAACGCCGTAGACCGTGGCGACGAAGGCGACGGCGATGCCCGCGCCGAGCTTCGTCGGGTCGGCAAGGTTTTCCATGACGTGTATGAGGCCCATGACCGCTCCGAGTATGCCTATAGTGGGAGCGTAGCCTCCGGCGGATTCGAAGACCTTCGCGGAGGTGAGGTTGTACTCCTCGGAGTGGCTTATCTCGATCTCCAATATCTCACGGGTGAGCTTGGGCTCGGTGCCGTCGACTACGAGCTGGAGGCCTTTCCTCAGGAACGGGTCATCGACTTTCCTTATGCTCGTCTCGAGGGCCAGCAGGCCGTCTTTCCTGGCAACGGAGGCCAGGTCGGACAAAAGCTTTATGATCTTGTGCGGGTCCCCGGCGCTGTTGAAGAGCGCGAGCCTTGCGTTTTTCAGGGCAAGCAGAAAGGAGGACATGGGATAGTTCACGAGGACCGCGCCGAAAGTGCCCCCGATGACTATGATGGCCGCCGTGAGCTGCATGATGGAATGCATCGAACCGCCCTCGAGCACCTGCCCGCCGAGAATGGCTCCGAAACCTAACGCCAGGCCTAATATCGTCAATATATCCATGTCAGATCATGTTCACGATCTCGGCGGCTATCTTGTCGAGCGGGACCACCTTGTCGGCGAGTCCCGCGTCGATGACAGCCTTGGGCATGCCGTAGACCGTGCACGTCTCCTCGTTCTGGGCGAGAGTCTTGCCGCCCTTTTCCTTTATGTGTCTCATGCCTTCCCTGCCGTCGTGGCCCATACCCGTGAGGATGACGCCCATGGACCTGCCGGGGTAGCATTCAGCGACCGAACTCATGCAGACGTCGACGCAGGGCTTGTATAAGGCCCCTCTTGGCTCGTCGTCTATCTGGATATAGAAGTCCGTGAGGCCCCTTCTTTTAATCTTCGTCTGAGAGCCGCCCGGGGACAGAAATACCTGCCCGGGGCGCACCTTCTCGCCGTTTTCAGCTTCCTTTACCGGAAGGCGGCATATCTCGTTCAGGCGCTCAGCGAAAGCGCCGGTAAAGGCCTTGGGCATGTGTACCGCCACAAGAAAGGGCGTTGAAAGCCCCTCGGGGAGGTTTGAAAGCACCTCCTGCAGGGCCCTCGGGCCGCCGGTGGAGGCGCCTATCGAGACCAACGCCATCTTCTGAGTGGCGAAGCTTTTTTTAGCGGGCGCGGGATAAGGCATTGACGGCGAATGCGCCGCCGCGGCGGGCACCGGTTTTTTTACCGGCCGCAGCGAAGTGAAGTAATGCTTCCTTCTGGCGACCGCCCTTATCTTCCCGAGGAACTCTTCCTGTATTTTCATCAGGTCGAGCGCCGACGTCGTCAAGTTTTTCGAGATGTAATCGGCGGCTCCCTTGTCGAGAGCGTCGAAAGTGGCCTTCGCGCCCTCGACGGTAAGCGAGCTCACCATTATTATCGGCGTTGGCATCTGCTCCATAATGCGCTCGGTCGCCTCGAGCCCGTTCATCCTCGGCATCTCGATGTCCATCGTGATGACGTCGGGCTTGAGCTGGAGCGCCATCTCGACGCCCTCTGCGCCGTCCCTGGCCGCGCCCAGTACCTCGACGTCGCCGCCGTCCTCGAGCATCTGCCTTATGACCCGGCGCATGAAAGCCGAATCGTCTACTATGAGAACCCTTATCTTGGACAAATCATTCTCCTCATCAATGCACGTATCCGCGCTGGGCGGAGGTAAGAAGGCCGGCCATGTCGAGTATGAGTATCACGTTTCCGTCCCCGGTTATGCAGGCGCCCGCGACCCCCTCGGTGCCCTTCAGGTACTCGCCCATCGACTTCATGACAATCTCTTCCTGTCCGTGAAGCCTGTCCACGAGTATGCCGAAGTGTTTCTCGCCGATACCGATTATGACGATGTACTTCCACTCGGAACGCGCGTCAGCGGAGGCGCCGGAGACGAGGCTCCCGAGCCTGACGACCGGGTATATCCTGTCCCTTATGTTTATTACTTCCCTGCCCTCGACGGACTTTATCTCGTCGGCAGTGACCCTTATGTTCTCAATGACGTTCGAAAGCGGTATCCCGTAGACCTCGCCTCCGGCTTCGACTGTCAAGGCCTGTATTATGGCGAGCGTGAGCGGGAGCCTGAAGGTTATGTGCGTGCCCTTGCCCACTTCCGAATCTATCGTGATGGTGCCGTTTATCCTGGAGATGTTGGTCTTTACGACGTCCATGCCGACGCCCCTGCCGGAGATGTTGCTCACGGCCTTGGCGGTTGAAAAACCCGGGATGAATATGATGTTAAGGGCGTCGCTTTTCGAGAGCCTTTCGGCCTCATCGGCAGGTATAAGCCCTTTTTCGACCGCGGACCTTTTCAAGGCCTCGGGGTCCATGCCCTTGCCGTCGTCCCTTACGGAGACGATTATGTTCCTGCCCTCCTGGTAGGCCGCCAGCTCGACTTTGCCGCACCTCGGCTTGCCCTTCGCCTCCCTTTCGGCCGGGCTCTCCATACCGTGGTCGATGGAGTTCCTTACGATATGCACGAGCGGGTCGCCTATCTCCTCGATGACCGTCTTGTCGAGCTCCGTCTCCTCGCCGCTTATGACGAGCTCCACTTCCTTGTCCATCTGCCTGGCGAGGTCTCTTACCATCCTGGGGAACTTGTTGAAGACCTTCGCTATGGGCTGCATCCTCATCTTCATGACCGCGAGCTGCAGGTCCGTAGTTACCAGGTCGAGCTGTGCGATTGCCTCGTTGACGTGCGAGTTGAGCTCCGATTCAGAGCCAGAGTCGGAAAGCTTGCCGCCGAGCCTCATGAGCCTGTTCCTCGAGAGCACAAGCTCACCGGCGAGGTTCAGGACAGAATCGACCCTGTCGAGGTCGACCCTTATCGACTGCTCCTTGACCGCCGCCGCGCCTTCTTCATGGCGTGCCTGCTTGTGCTCGTCCTCCGCGTCCGCGCCCTTCGGAGCAGGGTGCGAAGCCGGCTCTTCCTTGAACTTGCCTTCGAGTATGTCGTGAAGGAGGGCGACCGTTGGCTTCAGGTCCTCTTCCCTGCCGTTTTTCTCCTTTATATTGCAGAGAAGGAGCTTGATGAGGTCGACCGACTGGAGGATGGCGTCCATTATGCCGGGCGTCACGCGCATCTCGCCCTTACGGAGCTTGTTGAGGACGTCCTCCGTCGAATGCGTCACGTCGACCATCTGCTGGAAGCCCAGAAACCCGGCGGCCCCCTTTATGGTGTGGATGGACCTGAAGATGTCGTTCAGCAGGGCGGTGTCACCGGGCTGCTTTTCGAGTTCCATGAACTTCTGGTCGAGCTGTTCGAGTGACTCCGAAGCCTCGGCCAGAAAGTCATTTATAATGTCATCCATCTCTTCTGAAGGAAAACTCATGGCGGTACCGCCCCCCTCAGGCCCCGAGTTCTTTCAGGAGCCTGTCTACGATGTCCTGGTTAATTGGCACCTCAGCGGCATTCACGCCGCGTCCCGCCTTGGTCACGCCCTCGATGCTATCAAGCCCGAAGCTCAGCGCCATCTCGAGAAGCTTTTTCTCTACCACGGCAAGCGAGCCGATGACTTTTTTGAGCTTCTGGCCGGTAAGGTCCTGGAAAGACATGTTGGCGAATATGTCCATCATGTCGCTCCTGGTCTTGACGTTTATGCCCTGCAAGTCGGCGATGAGCGCCATGCCGGCCTCCTTGTCCGCAGTGGCCGCTTTCTGGGCCCAGGCGGAAAGGTTCTTCAAAAGGGTATCAGCCCTGTCCTGCTCGGCCATGAGCCCCTCGAGTATGGTCATTATTGTGTTCGCGGCGTTTTCAAGCTCGCCGGTCACTGCCGAGAGCTGGTTGGAAGCTTCCGGGAACTTCTCCGAGCCCACCTTCACGGTGGTCTCTATGTTATCTATGCCCTGCCTGGTCTTGTCGATAAAGCTCGCAAGGCTCGCGAGCTCCTCGCGCAGTTTGTTAATGACTTCATTCCAGTTCCCGCTCATGTAATGTCCTCCAGGGATTCGTTAATATTTTTTCAGGAATGCTTCTGTTACCCGTTTATCTTCTGCAGGATGAGGTCTATCCTCTCCTTGAGCGCCGCTGCGGTAAAGGGCTTGACGATGTAGTTGTTGACCCCGGCGGCAACAGCCGTCACGACGTTCTCCTTGGCGGCCTCCGCGGTGACCATCAGCACC
>CAJPGC010000018.1 GCA_905339405.1 uncultured bacterium
TTCATGCGTCCGGCCGAGGTCGACCTCCTTGTAGGCGACCCGGGCAAGGCAAAGGAGAAACTCGGCTGGAAGCCGAAGGTCTCCTTCCCCGAGCTCGTGAAGATGATGGTCGATTCCGACATAAAAGGGGTTCAATGCGCAAGGTACTGATAACAGGCATAGCCGGGTTCGCCGGGTCGCACCTGGCGGAAAGGCTTCTTCCTGCTTTCGAGGTCTGGGGCCTTCACATAGACGCCAACCTTACAAACCTCGCTGGCATGAAGGGGCTCGGCCTCATCGAGTGCGACATGACCGACTACGGGAAGCTCCGCGAGGTCATCGAAAGGCTCAAGCCCCACGCCGTCTATCACCTGGCTGGCCAGTCGTTGCCCGCGTTCTCCTTCGGCCACCCCGGAGAGACGTTAAAGACGAACATCTTCTCTACGCTGAACCTTTTCGAGGCCATAACCTGCTGCTCGCCGGAGACCGTCGTTCTCAACATCGGCTCTGCCGACGAGTACGGCGACGTTGACAAGGGCTCTCTTCCGGTGAACGAAAAAACGGAGCTACGCCCCATCAACCCCTACGCGGTCAGCAAGGTAACGCAGGACCTCCTCGCGTTCCAGTACTGGAAGAGCAAGGGGCTCAAGGCAGTGAGGGCGCGTCCTTTCAACCACATAGGCCCGCGCCAGTCGGAAAGCTTCGTCACGGCGGAGTTCGCCAAGAGGATAGCGGAGATAGAAGCGGGCAAGATAAATGAAAAGACGCTCCTGGTAGGCAACCCCGACGCTGCCAAGGACTTCTCTGACGTAAGGGACGTCGTGGCCGCCTACGAGCTACTCGTAGAGAAGGGAGAGCCCGGCGAGGTCTACAACATCTGCTGCGGACGCGCGTACTCGATAGGGGAGCTGGCTGAAAAGCTCATATCCCTTTCGACGGAAAAGATAGAGATAGTGCCGGACCCTTCAAAGAAAAGGCCCACCGACACGCTGGCCATATACGGAGACAACTCGAGGATGAGGGCCCTCGGATGGGCCCCCAGGCACACTATAGAGGAGACTCTTGCGGCCCTTCTCGGCTACTGGAGGGCAAGGGTGGGGAGCGGCTCTTGAGGATAGGGATAAACGCCCTTTTCCTTCTGCCGGGAAAAGTCGGAGGCAGCGAGGTCCACTTGAGGAACCTCGTGAAGTGGCTCGGCAAGGTGAAGGCGCATGAGTTCTACATATTCATAAACAGGGAGAGCGAGGGCATCTTCGAGGAGCTCGCGCCTTCGTTCAACGTTGTGGCGTGCGGGGTACGCGGCGAGAGCCGCCCGATGAGGATACTCTACGAGCAGTTCGCGCTGCCGTACAAGGTTAAAAAACTGGGCCTGGACGCGTTGGTATCGGCCGGGATGACGGCCCCGTTCTTCGTCCCTGCCAGCTCCTTTCTCCTCATCCACGACCTCCAGCACATGAACATGCCGCAGAACTTCAGCAGGCTCTACCTTCTTTTTTTGAGGTTCTTCATCTATATGAGCTCAGTGAGGTCGGACGCCATCCTTACGATATCCAACAAGGTAAAAAAGGACATCGTAAAATATTACGGGATACCGGAGAGGGACATAAGCGTCATCTACCACGGTGTCGACAGGGACTCTTTCCACGCCAGGGATGATGAAGAAGTCAAGGCCATAAGAGCGAAGTATGGCCTGCCTCCCACGTTCGTCCTTTACACGGCCTCTTCGCTGCCGCACAAGAACTATGAAAGGCTGCTCGACGCCTTCAGGATTTTGAAAGCGGGGCGCAAGGAGCTGAAGCTCGTCCTCATAGGCGCGCGCGACTACGGCCACGAGGTCATAAAAAAGAAGATAGATGAGCTCGGGCTCACTGGCGATGTAGTCTTCCTGGGCTGGCTCCCGTTCGAGGACGTCCCGGTAATCTATTCGGCGGCCGCCCTCTTTGCCTTCCCGTCGCTCCATGAGGGTTTTGGAATGCCGGTCCTCGAGGCGATGGCCTGCGGCGTGCCGGTCGTTTGCTCGGATATCGAGCCTCTCGACGAGGTCGCCGGGAGCGCGGCCCGCTTTGTCGACCCTGAGGACGCGGAGAGCATAGCGGCCGGGATGCGCGACGTCCTCGAGGACAGGGCCCTGCGTGAAAGGCTCGTAAAAGACGGTTTTGAGCGCGCCGCGGCTTTCAGCTGGGAGAAGACAGCCGCCGATACCCTGAAGGCCGTGACCGGATGGGCTGGAAAGGGGGGTTCGCGTTGAAGAAGCTACCGCGCATATCCGTTATTACGCCCTCGTACAACCAAGGGCATTTCATAAGGGAGACCATCGAGAGCGTACTGGGCCAGAATTATCCCGATCTCGAATACATTGTGATGGACGGCGGCTCTACCGATGATACAATTGATATTCTGAAAAGCTACGGAGGGCGCATCAAGTGGTCCTCAGGGAAGGACAAGGGACAGTCCGACGCCATAAACAAAGGGATTAGGGCCGCGACCGGCGAGATAATCGCATACCTGAACTCAGACGACCTTTATGAGAAGGGCGCGCTTGAGAAGGCGGCGACATATTTCATGGAGAAGCCCGAAAGCCTCTGGATGACGGGCCGCTGCCGTATAATAGATACTAAGGGGGCCGAAGTAAGAAAGGCCATCACGGCCTACAAAAACTTTTTACTCAGCCGGTACAGTTATAATATACTCCTTGTGACGAACTTCATCTCCCAGCCAGCGACCTTCATGAGGAGGCGGGCCTTCGACGAGTTCGGCTTTTTCGACGAGTCGCAGCACAGGGTAATGGACTACGACTTCTGGCTGAGGCTCGGGCAAACGCACCAGCCCGGGGTATTGGAAGACTATTTGGCTTCGTTCAGGGTGCACCCGGGCTCAAAGACCTCGAGCTCTTTCAGATATACGTTCAAAGAGGAGCTCGATGTGGCAAGAAAGCATACCGGCTCCAGCGTCATCAACGGGCTCCATTACATGAGCTACCTCGGCATATGCGCGGCTTATACGGCCCTGGACGCTGCCGCAAGGCTCAAGCGCGGTCATTAGAAAACATATCTACTTTTTTCCGCCAGTCAGAAAGGAATGCCTATGTCCAGCAACAAGCAGTCCAGGAAAAGCGCGCCGGTTTCAGACAAGGCCGCAGCGGTGCAGGCCGGTGCGCCTTTGAAAAGGCGCACCGCTCCCTCTCCCGCTCTCAGGAAAAAGAAGGGCAACGGCAGGCTCTACGCCGCAATCCTCGCGGGAGGCATCGGGAGCAGGTTCTGGCCCTTGAGCCGCGAGACCACGCCCAAGCAGCTCCTTAAAGTCGTGGGTGATGAAAGCCTGCTGAAGTCCACGATAAAAAGGCTGAGCCCGCTTATCCCTGCGGACAGGGTACTTATAGTCACGAACGCGAGGCAGGCGGAGATAATACGCCTGCACCTGTCGTATGAAGACGCAAGGGCCCTGTCTCCGGGGTATGTCATAGAGCCGGCCGGAAAGAACACGGCCGCAGCGATCGCGCTCGCGGCCTTCGACCTATACAGGAAAGACCCCGAGGCCGTTATGGCCGTCCTTCCGGCCGACCACGTCATCGAGGACGGACGCCCGTTCAGGACGGCGCTGAAGGCGGCCTTGAAGGCGGCGCGCGACGGACACCTCGTGACCTTCGGCATAGTTCCCGACCGCCCCGAGACAGGCTACGGATATATAAAGGCCTCTTCGAGGGCCTTCAGGAAGATAGACAGCTTCGGCGTAAGGACCGTGGAGAAGTTCGTCGAGAAGCCCGACATAAGAAGGGCCAGGCAGTACCTGAAACAGGGCGGCTACTACTGGAACTCGGGCATATTCATCTGGAAGGCCTCCCGCATACTCGAGGAGATAAAGGTTCATCTCCCCGAGACCTTCGAGAGCCTCGAGAAGTGCGTCGAGCCGCAGGAGCTTGCGGCGGCGTACAAGGGTCTGCGCGACATCTCCATAGACCACGGGATACTTGAAAAAGCCTCCGGCGTCGTGGTGATACCGGCGAACTTCCCCTGGTCGGACATGGGCTCGTGGAGCTCTTTCGGCGAGATATTGAAGCCCGACAGCGAAGGCAACATAGTGAGGGGCCGCGTCGTTGACATCGGCTCCAGGAACTCGGTCATATTCGGCTCCGACAGGGCCTTGGCAACCATAGGCCTCAAGGACATGATAATCGTCGATACTCCGGACGCTACCCTCGTGTGCCCCAAGGAGCGCGCGCAGGAGGTCAAGGAGGTCGTTGGCGTCCTCAAGAAAAAGGGCTTCATCGAGCACCAGGAGCACAGGACCGTCCAGAGGCCCTGGGGGACGTATACCGTCCTCGAGAACGGCGAGGGCTACAAGATAAAGAAGATAAGGGTCGAGCCCGGGAAAAGGCTATCCCTCCAGATGCACCACCACAGGAGCGAGCACTGGGTCGTCATCTCCGGGGTCGCCAGGGTGCAAAGGGGCGAGGAGATAGTGGACATAGCCCTGAACCAGTCGACCTACATCCCAAGGGGCGTGCGCCACAGGCTTGAGAACGCCGGTGAGACCCCGCTTGAGATAATCGAAGTGCAAAACGGGGAATACGTGGAGGAAGAGGACATCGTGCGCTTCGAGGATGACTTCCAGAGGAGATAGACCGAAGTGGGTTGTTCTTCAATCGGCATAGACGCGGTTTCCATCTCGAGGATGGGGCAGGCCGCGAAAAAAGAGCTTTTCCTCGAGAGGGTCTTTACCAGTGGCGAGCTCGATTACGCCGCGAAAAAGAGAAGGCCGGAGAAGCACCTTGCCGGCCGCTTCGCCGCTAAAGAGGCGGTGGTGAAGGCGTTGTCTACCGGGATAATGACCGGGATAAGTTTGAAGGACGTAGAGGTAGTGAGGCGCTCTGACGGGCGGCCTTCGATAAGGTTCGGCCCGACGGCAATTGATGCCGCCGGCGGCAGGCAGGTGCACCTCAGCATCTCCTACACGAGGGAGTACGCGTTCGCTTTCGTCATGATAGGCTCTTCTATTTGAGGGCAGCCGCGTTTCTTTGTAACCGGGGCGAAGTCTCCGGTCAGAGCATACCCTTCAGCTTCCTCAGCCTCTTTTCCTCTTTTTTCCTGCGGTGTCTTATGATGGAGTTTCTTACTATGTAGTAAGAGGCCAGCGTCGTAGCGGCCGTGATGACGGCGTTTCCCGCCATAAAGACGAAGGAAGCCTCTCCGGCGCCGGTGAGAAATCCGTTTTCCTTAACTTTTTCCATTATCGAGGAGTAGTCGCTGCCGGTGAGGAACGAGCCGATGAGAAGGCTCGCGGTCCAGAAGAAAGGCGAGGTCACGGGGTTCATTATGAAGCTGCCGAGCACGGAAGCCGCCTTGTTGGCCCTGAGGATGAAGGCGAAGGCAAGTGAAAGTATGATGCCGAGGCCGAACGTTGGCAGGACGCCCATCGCCACCCCGATGGCCGCGCCCCTGGCTATCCTCTCCGGCGGGTCGTCTATCCTGAGTATCCTCAGGTAGGTGAGCCGGGCCTTCCTTTTGAACTTTACAAAAGGGTGCTTCTTGTCAACACCGTTCCTGCTCTTGCCGTTGCCGTTCTGATTTTCCATTGTAGGGGCGTCCGCCCCGGCCTCTCTAACATCGATTTTAATAGAATAACACAGCGCGCTTTATCAAGTCAATTTACCCCATGTGCGAAATATGTCAAAAGTCATGGCATTATGCGAAAATTCTGATATCCTTGTTCCGTGAAAAGTTTCATCCCCGCGCTCATACTCCTTATGCTCCTGCCGTACTTAAGGCCGCTTGCTGACCCAGGCTGCCCGCACCACGGCAAGGGGTGCGTCCATGGGAGTTCCTGCCCCACGGCCGAAAGGCAGGTGGTGGAAAAAGCCATATGCCATACTGGAGAAGCCCCGGCGCATGAAGAGGTGAAAAAGTACAGGTGCTCCATCTCCTCGTGCCACTCCGAGGAGACGCGCCTTATTGACATCGATATGCCTCTTGTCGTGGCCCCGGCGGTCTCGATGAGCGCCATGCTTTCCACCCCGTCTTTTACGGACGACCTTCAAAGGAAAGAAGACCTGTCGCCAAGGGACATCCTCGAGCCGCCTGAAAGCCTCTCGTACTCCTGAAATCAAAAAAATAAAATATGATATTCTTGGGAGAATGCGATGAGAAGGCTTTTCGCTGCTGTGCTCTTCTTTACCCTTTTGCTTGCCTCCGGCAGGGACGCGCACGCCCTCGGCGAGTGCGGACTTTCGTGCTGCATTGCAGGAGCTACGACCTCGGGAGTGACCCTGGCCGAGAACTTCGGCGTTTCTTTAGTTTATGAGTACGCCTTCATGGAAACGATAAAGAACGGCACCGGCACCATCAGCCCTGATGGGGTGCTCGACACGAAGCCCGGGGCAGCCTACAGCGTGCCGACCGAGATGAAGATGCAGAAGATATCGCTCGTCGGCGTGCTGCCCGTGAGCGAGAGATTGCAGCTTCTCGCCTCTGTGCCATACGTCATAAACGACATGGACATGAGGTCGAAGACGTCCATGAACATGAGGATGAACATGTCCATGGAGCAGATATCCGGTCTCGGCGACGTAACGCTGATAGGCCTGTATACGCTCTATTCGGATGCGCCAGTGAGGCCGGGGCACAGGCTCACGGTCGGGCTCGGCGTGAAGGCACCGACGGGCAAGACGGACGAGCGCAAGAG
>CAJPGC010000019.1 GCA_905339405.1 uncultured bacterium
GCAGTCCGGCCTCGTTGAAAGCCTGAGCGAATCGAGGCGGCCCGCTTTGACGAACTCCCATGCGGTCTCAAGATAGCCCTTCTGGACGTCGAGCGGCAGGGCGGTGAAGCTCCCGCCGTAGAACGCGGCTTCTTTCTCCCCTTTGCCTTTCCACGTCGAAAGATAGGTTTCGATTGTGGCCTTGACTTCTTCAAGAGAAGGAAGCGACGGTCTTCCCGTGATGCCCTTCTGGTCGCAGAAGACGCACTGGTGGGGGCAGCCGCCGAATGGGATGAATATCGGGATTATGAGCCGCCTATGCCCCATGTATTGCCGCGCCGGTGCTTGACGAAGGTTCAGGGAAGAATTCCGCAAAGCGTTCGAGGAGGTTTTTCAATGCCTCTCCTGCTGCGAGCTGCTCGGCGTCTTTTTTCTTTGAGGCTGTGCCTTTGCCGAGGGCCTTGCCGGCGACGAAGACCTCTATGTCGAAAGTCTTCCTGTGAGGCGGGCCTTCCTCGCGTGTGAGCTTGTAGACGGGGGCTTCTTTAAAAAGCTTTTGAGAATGCTCCTGGAGCCTGGGCTTGTAGTCGAAATGGACCGGTTCGTCGAGCGCGCATTCGAGGAGCGGGGTGAACATGACCTCTATGTAGTCGAAGGTCTTCTGAAAGCCGTGGTGGAAGTAGACGGCGGCTACAAAGGCCTCGAAGACCCCGGCGAGTATGGTCGGGTTCTCGTGCCCGCCGGTGCGCTTCTCGCCCTTGCCCAGGAGGAGTTGGGCGTCGAGCTTGAGAAGAAGCGCGAGTTTCGCGAGGGCGTGCCTGTTGACGAGCCTCGCTCTCATCTTCGTGAGGTCTCCTTCGTTTATGTCAGGGTGCCTCCTGAAGAGCATGTGGCTTACGATGTTAGAGAGGATGGCGTCCCCCAGGAACTCTAGTCTTTCGTTCGATTCGAGCCCGGAGCCTTCTTTTTCGTTCAGGTATGACCTGTGTACGAAGACTTTTTTCAAGAGCTCCCTGTCGGTGAAGCTGAAGGGAAGGGTAGACGCGAAAATTTCGAGTGAATGGGTTATCTTCAAAACGCCTCCTGCGGATTTTGAGGCCCGATCGCCTCAGCTTTCATGCCGTCTTCAAAAAGCGAGGTGAGCTTTACTTTTGTAAGAGAGCCGCGTAGTAGATCCTCTCCCTCGAGAAAGACCTGTATATAGTTGCGCGTCCTGCCTTTCATGAGACCGGTCTTCCTGTGGCGGCCGAACTCCACGAGCACGCAGTCCTCTTTTCCTTCGGAAGAGCGGTGAAAGGCCTCCCTCATTTTCGAATCGAGTTCGTGGAGTTTCTCGCAACGCTCTTTTATCACGCGGTTTCCGACCTGGCCGTCCATCGTGGCGGCTGGCGTGCCTCGGCGTGTTGAGAACGGGAAAATGTGAAGATAGGAAAGGGGCAGGCCGGAAACCAGAGAGAAGGTCTCTTTAAATTCTTTTTCCCCTTCGCCGGGAAAGCCCGCGATTATGTCCGCGCCGATTGATATGCCGGGCACCGAAGCCGCGAGCTTTTCGACTTTTTCGGAGAAGAGGCTTGCCGTGTACGGCCTGTGCATCCTGCGTATGATATTGTCGTCTCCGCTTTGAAGCGGCAGGTGCAGGTGGTTGCAGACCCTTTTCGCGCTCTTTAGTATTTCAATGAGCCTGTCTGTCACTTCGTCAGGGTCAAGAGAGCTTATCCTGAACCTGCATTGATAATCTTTTTTTTCTATCAGCTCGAGGACAGCTGTCAGGTCCGTTGCTTTGTCGAAATCGGAACCGTAAGCCCCGAGGTGGATGCCCGTCAGTATAACTTCCTTGTAGCCGGACGCGACGAGAGAGTCCAGCTCGGCTTCGACCTCTTTCATGGGAAGGCTCCTGGACAAGCCCCGAGCCTGCGGGATGATGCAGTAGGAGCAGGCGCGTGAGCAGCCCTCCTGTATCTTGAAGTTGGCCCTGGTGCGCCCGGAAGACGAGAGCGCGCGCAGGCTCCACGGTGTGCCTTCCTGCCATTGGCCGAGCTCTTTTACAGGCGAGGGCTGCCTGCCGTTCTTTATGTACTCTGCTATCCTGCCCTTTTCCGGGTTGCCGACGACGTAGTCGACGCCTTCTATTGACGCGACCTCGTCTGGCGAGACCTGCGCGTAGCAGCCGGTCACTATGACGAGCGCGCTTGGGTTTTCGCGGCGGACTTTTCTTATGAGCTGCCTTGACTGGTGGTCGGTCGAGCCTGTCACGGTGCAGGTGTTTATGATGTAGGCGTCCGCCGGGCCGGGGAACGGCACGACGGAAAGGGAGGCGGCGCGAAGCGAGTCCTCGAGCGCAGACGAGTCGTACTGGTTCGACTTGCACCCGAGGGTCGATATGGATACCTTGAGCGGGCTCACCTGATGGCGCATTCTATCCATCCTCCGCCTAGAACCTCTTCGCCCCTGTATATGACAGCCGCCTGTCCCGGAGCTACCGCCTTCTGGGGGCTTAAAAATTCCGCCCTTATCTTCCCGCCGGGAAGTATCGTGACAACGCAGGGGGCGCCGGGGTGGCGGTAGCGTATTTTTATAGTCACGCCGTCGAGGCCGTTTCTTGCGGCTTCACGGGCTTCGGGATTTATCCAGTTGACCTCACCGGCCACGAGGCCTCGAGAGTAAAGAAGGCTTTCGGGGCCGACGACGAGGCGGTTATTTATCTTGTCTATGTCGAGGACGTAGAAGGGCCCGCCTGAGAGGTTCAATCCCTTTCTCTGTCCTATCGTGTAGTTGAAGAGCCCTTTGTGGCTGCCTAAAACGCGCCCCTCGTTGTTGACGATCTCGCCCGTTGGCAACTCGATGCGCTTTGAGAGGAAGTCCGCGTAGCTCGGCTCCTCCACGAAGCATATCTCCTGGCTTTCAGCCTTCTCCGAGGTCTTCAGGCCCAGCGAGCGCGCCCGCTCCCGCACCTCTTTTTTGGTGAGGCCGCCCACCGGGAAGAGCACCCTTTCAAGCTGCGCCTGCGTCATGGTGAAAAGGAAGTAGCTTTGGTCTTTGGAGGGGTCCGCGCCTTCGACGAGCCGCTTGCCCCAAGGCGCGTCGATGATGCGGGCGTAATGGCCCGTGGCGAGGAAATCGGCCTCGAGGCCGAGGGCCTTTTTAAGGAGCACCTCGAACTTCAGTATCTGGTTGCACTTTATGCAGGGGTTCGGCGTGGCGCCGTTAAGATAGGAGGAGACGAAGTAGTCGACTACCTCTTTGGAGAAGGCGTCTTCCACGTTGACCACGTAGAAGGGCACGCCGAGGCCTTCGGCTACTCTCCTCGCGTCGTGTATGTCGTCGAGGGTGCAGCAGCTTCCGCCGGTCGCGCCGGTCGCGTCGTTCTTTTTAGAGTAGTCCCAGAGCTGCATCGAGACGCCGATGCATTCATAGCCCTGCTCCACGAGGAGAGCTAAGGCTGTGGATGAATCGACCCCCCCGCTCATGGCGACTACCACCTTCTTTCTCGCCAAAGTGCAGGTCCTTTCGGAATGTCGGGCCAGCCGGTAATCCCCTTAATTTTAGTAAAGAATGTGAAAAATATCCACAAAAAAGTGAAAAGGGGGAAAGAGCGGATGTCATTCTGAGCAAAGCGAAGAATCCCGGCCCTGCGGCGGCAAGGCTTTTGCGCTCTGCAAGTGTTTTCGGTAGAATACGTGATTCTTTGTCGCCTTCGGCTCCTCAGAATGACAGAGTTTTCTTCTTCATGAGATGGAATTTATGTCATTCTGAGCAAAGCGAAGAATCTCGGTCTTGCGCCAAGATTTTTGCGCGCTGCCTCGCTTGAGATGTTCTTTTAAAATGCCATGTAACGCGGCTGCCGCCGCTCTCTGTAACATGTTTATTTCGCCCCATCCCTGGGGCTCAACCCTTCGGGCCTTCTCGCTCACGCTCGAAGTTCAATTTTTGCTATCCTGCAAAAATTGTCGCGCGCTGACTGCCTCTCCCACCCGCGAAACGCGCCCCTGAGGTCGCTTCGCTCCCAAGCTTCCCCTGCGCGTTTCGCCCTTCCTCCCTCAGGCGCGCTCCACATGTTACGGCGCATGGGTAGAGACAGGACAAATTCAGAAGAAAAAAACCTTTCAGATTAAATAAAAAAGCCCCCGGAGTTTCCTCCGGGGGCTTGAGAGCGCAAACTTTAAGCTTACTTCGCCGCGGCTTCTTCCGCGAGCTTTTTCTTGTAGTCCTCTATCGCCGCGTGCAGGGCGTCTGCCGCGAGGTTCGAGCAGTGCATCTTTACTGGCGGCAGGCCGTCGAGGGCTTCCGCGACCGTGCTGTTGGATATCTGTTCGGCCTCGTCGAGGTTCTTGCCCTTGACGAGCTCCGTAACCATGGAGCTCGTGGCTATGGCCGCGCCGCAGCCGAAGGTCTTGAACTTGACGTCCTTTACGACGCCGCCTTCGACCTGTATCGTAAGCTTCATTATGTCTCCGCAGGCGGGGTTTCCCACCATGCCGGTGCCGCTCGGCTGCTCCAATTCGCCCACGTTCCTCGGGTTTGAGAAGTGGTCCATTACTTTTTCGCTGTACATTTTACTCTCCTGTATTTGCCAGTTAAAAATTGCTCTTTTTCCTGATCTCTGTGTCAGGGCGTAAAGCCTTTCTTCCTGATTCTTAAAAAAGCCCCGGGCAATCAGCCCGGGGCTTTTTTAATCCTCCCCCTATTCATTTGCCTATTCACATTCCCGAATGATATAATACCCCGGTTTATCTAATTTAACCGGTAGGCTTATCATGGACCGCACCACCGTATACATCGTTTTCATAACCGCCTCCTATCTTCTCGGCTCCATCCCGACGGGCATCGTCATATCGAGGCTCATGGGCAAGGGCGACCCGAGAAAGTCAGGCAGCGGCAACATCGGCGCGACCAACGTCGG
>CAJPGC010000020.1 GCA_905339405.1 uncultured bacterium
AAAAGGCGCACGGCCCGGGCATGATAAGCCGGAAGGCTGGAACTGAAAAAGCTTATTTGAAAAAAGGTAGCACCGGAGGCAAGATAAGTCAATCAGAAAGGGGGAGGGGAGGGGGATTTTTGTCTTGATGGCGCCAACGCCCCTGCGAAGCTGTCGCTTCGCTCAGACGGTAGGGGTGGTTGCGCCCAACTTTCGTCTGCAGGTAGATAAATAGTAGCTATGGTGTGCACAAGTGACAGAGTACAATTTTTTCAATTTGCTGCTTTGTCTATACCCATGCGCCGTAACATGCGCAGCAGCGCCTGGGGGAGGAAGGGCGAAACGCGATGGGGATGTTTGGGGAGCGTTTCGCGGGTGGGGGAGGCAGAAAGCGCATGACAATTTTTGCAGGGATAGCAAAAATTAAACTTCGAGCGTAAGCGAGAAGGCCCGGAGGGTCGAGCCCCAGGGACGGGGCGAGACAAGCATGTTACAGAGAGCGGCGGCAGCCGCGTTACATGGTCTTTTAAAAAGAACAATTTGCGCGGCAGCGCGCAAGAATGTTCAAAAAAAACAGGAATCGTTCACCGGCCTCAAACATCAAAAACCTCCTCTCTCCTCTTTACTCCTCTTCCCCCTTCTGATAATCTTCTACCCATGCGGAAGTTACGGATAGCCATGGCGCAGATGAACCCGGTCGTAGGCGATATCGCCGGGAACGCGAAGAAGGTGCTTGCCTGGACCGCGAAGGCGAAAAGGGCCGGGGCGCACCTCGTCCTTTTCCCTGAGCTGACCATCACCGGCTACCCGCCCGAAGACCTGCTTTTGAAGCCCTCGTTCATCGAAGAGAACATCAAGGCCCTCAAGGCCCTAGCGAAAAAGATAACCGGCATAACCGCCGTCATCGGCTTCGTTGACAGGGGAGACGACATCTACAACGCTGCCGCCATCGTGCACAAGGGGCGCGTCTGTGGCGTCTACCACAAGATGTACCTGCCGAACTACGGAGTTTTCGACGAGCAGAGATATTTCCAGGCAGGCGGGAAACCCCTTAACTTTATCCTCAACGGAGTTACCATCGGCCTCGAGATATGCGAGGACATCTGGTACCCGGAAGGGCCTGCAAGGCTGCAGTCGTTGGCCGGGGCCGAGCTCATCGTAAACATAAACGCCTCTCCGTACCACGTGGGCAAGGCCGCTCTGCGCGAAGAGATGCTCATCACGAGGGCCAGGGACAACGAAGTCATAATCGCCTACAACAACACCGTGGGCGGACAGGACGAGCTCGTCTTCGACGGCAGGGGGCTCGTCATCGACGAGAAAGGGAACGTCCTGGCCAGGGGCAAGGCCTTCGAGGAAGACCTTGTCACAGTCGACATAGACATCGACCCCATATACATGGCCCGGCTCCATGACCCGAGAAGACGCGAGCTAAAAAGGACTCTCCCGAACGGCTCTGTAAACGTCCTCGACCTCGGCCCCATCAGGAAAAAGAAAAAAACCGCTCCTCTGTCGAAAAGAAAGACGCCCCGCCTCGAAGAGGCCGAAGAGGTCCTGCAGGCGCTCATACTCGGCACAAGGGACTACGTCAAAAAGAACGGCTTCACCCACGTTGCCGTAGGCTTGAGCGGCGGCATAGACTCCGCGCTCGTGGCCGCTGTCGCCTCCCTTGCCCTCGGCAGCAAGAACATAACCTGTGTTGCCATGCCTTCGCGCTACACCTCGAAGGAGAGCATAATCGACGCCGAAGCCCTCGCCAAGAACCTCGGCATAAAGCTCATGACCATCCCCATAGAAGACACCTTCAGCCAGTACCTCAAGATGATGAAGCCTGCCTTCAAGGGCACGAAGCCTAACGAAGCCGAGGAGAACATGCAGGCCAGGATAAGGGGGAATATCCTCATGGCCCTCAGCAACAAGTTCGGCTGGCTCGTGCTTACGACGGGGAACAAGAGCGAGATGAGCGTCGGCTACGCGACCCTCTACGGCGACATGGCTGGCGGCTTCGCAGTCATAAAGGACGTACCCAAGACGCTCGTCTACGCGGTCTCTCAGCAAGTAAACAGGCGCGCCGGAAGGATATTGATACCAGAGCGCATATTCACGAAGGCCCCGACCGCGGAGCTTCGGCCAAACCAGACCGACCAGGACACGCTGCCCCCTTATGATATACTCGATAAGGTGCTGAAGGCCTACGTCGAGGAGGACAAGTCGATAGACGAGATAATGGCCATGGGCTTTGAGAAGGCGCTTGTAAAAAAAGTTGCCCGCATGGTCGACCTCAGCGAGTACAAGAGGAGACAGGCACCTCCGGGAATAAAGATAACACCCAGGGCTCTGGGCAAGGACCGGAGGATGCCCATAACCAACCGGTACAATGACAGGTCGAGATAAAAAAGAGACCTTAAAAAAGATATTCGAGGCGGCTGTCCAGGCCGCCTCACCTTCCAACGCGCTCCAAAAAAATCTCCAGCTGGCCCCTTCAGGAAAACGCCTTCTCCTCAAGGCTGGCCGCTTCTCAATTGACCTAAACAAATATAAAAGAGTCTACGCAGTTGGCGGCGGCAAGGCCGTCTGCCCGATGGCAAGGGCCCTCGAAGGGCTCCTCGGCAAAAGACTTTCCGGCGGGCTCGTCGTGACGAAGTACGGCCATTCGGAGCCCCTCAAAAAAATAATCGTAAAAGAAGCAAGCCACCCCGTGCCTGACAGGAACGGGCTCGATGGGGCGGGCGAGATACTCCGGATAGCGGAGCAGGCAGGCGAAGACGACCTTGTAATCGTCCTCCTCACCGGCGGGGCTTCCGCGCTGCTGCCTCTGCCTGTTTTTGGCCTTCGCCTCAGGGACAAGCAGAAGGCCTCCGCGCTCCTCATAAATTCCGGAGCGACGATAGACGAGATAAACACTGTAAGGAAGCACCTCTCCGCCATAAAGGGAGGCTTTCTGGCGGCCGCCGCGCATCCGGCGACGGTTTTAACGCTCATCGTCTCAGACGTCGTCGGGAACAGCCTTTCCACAATTGCATCCGGCCCGGCCGCGCCTGACCCTACGACCTTCGCAGACGCTTTAAAGGTAATCGGAAAATACGGGCTTTCACAAAAGATGCCCAGGAAAGTGATGAGCATCCTGCGGGAAGGGTCAAAAGGAGAGCTTACTGAGACGCCGAAGCCGGGCGAGCCGCTCTTCAAAAGGGCGAAGAATATCATAATCGCCGACAACCTCGCCGCCCTTAAAGGGGCAGCCGCGAAGGCCAGGGCCCTCGGTTTCCGGCCGTTAATCCTCTCCTCGTCGATAACGGGCAACACGAGGGAAGCGGCCAGTTTTTTCGCCTCGGTACTGAAGGAAGTAAAAAATTCTGGGAACCCCGTAAAGCCCCCTGCCTGTGTTCTGATGGGCGGGGAGACCACCCTCAAGATAACCGGGAAGGGGCTCGGAGGAAGAAACCAGGAGTTCGCGCTCTCTTTGGCAATGGCGCTAAAAAGCGCGCCTGGCATTCACGCTCTTTCAGCGGGCACCGACGGCACCGACGGCCCGACAGAGGCCGCCGGGGCGTACGCGCTCCCTGATACCCTCGGCAGGGCCGGGTCATCGGGGCTTGACCCCCAAAAGTACCTTACCCGAAACGACTCTTATTCTTTTTTCAGAAAGATAGACGGCCTTTTCATCACCGGCCCGACCGGGACCAACGTGATGGACATTGCAATAGGGATAGTGGAATAAGTTCGGAAAAGGTATCTTTTTAAAAATCAGATATTTTCCCGAGGTCGAAGAAGGGTGGAACTAAAAAGCGGAGCATATATGTAAATATGTGAGCATTTTTACTTCCGCCTGACATAGCAATTTTACAAGCCTTTGCCCAGAAGGTACACCGCCTCAACGTCGGCCCTGAGCCTTACAGCGCCGGGCTCTATCGGAGTAGACGCGGCTTTCATCTCCGCCGCGTAGAGTCTCACCGGCCCTTCCATCTCCCTTGCGCATGACGGGACTATCGATTTCACTTCCCCGAGCACTGCTCCGAAAGCGTTTGAAGCTGCCTTCGCCTGTGAAGCCGCCCTTCCGGCGGCTGTCTTTATGAGCCCTTCGCACGCAGGGGTCAGGTCTTTTACGTCGAACTTTACCTCGACTACCCTGTTGGCTCCGGCCCCCATCGCGGCGTCGAGCAACTCGCCCGCGGACGAAGGGACTGAAGAAGTAAGCTTTATCTGGTTGACCGTTCTGAAGCCTCTCAATACCTCACGCCTGCCCTTGTCATAATCGTAGACCGGGAAGACGGAAAAAGAAGAGGTCTCTACGCTGTCAGTGGCCCTCATCAAAGCGCGTACGGCCTTTATCACGTCCCCCGAAGAGGAGGCGTTCAAGGAGGCCGACTCCTTCGCGCCTGCTGCCATCGTCTCGACCGCGACGGTAACGATGACGATATCAGGCGCGGCGTCATGTACTGCCGAGCCCCTCACGGTAAGAGTCCTTTCGTTTTCATCTGCAAGTGATAAAGAGGGAGAAGCGAGCAGCGCGGCAAACGCCAGGATTGACAGGATTTTCATACGCCCTCCTTAAAGGAAGTTATACGCGAACGCGAGCAAAACTGCTCCGAGCAGGACCCTGTAGACGACGAACGAAACCATCGAAGATTTCGATATGAGCTTCAGAAAGTAATGTATGGCCAGATAGGCCGAAACGAACGCTACCGCTCCTCCCACGAAAACGGCCGCCCAGGGCGTGGCCTCGCCTGCCATGACCATGTCGATCCCCTCTTTGCCTCCGGCCAGCGCGCCGACTATTATCGCGAGGAGAAATGAGAAACGCGCCGCGGCAGTCCTTGAAAGGCCAGCGAACAGCCCGGCTGTCATAGTGATGCCTGAGCGCGACGTGCCCGGGATGAGCGCAACCGCCTGAGCGAGGCCGACAAAGACAGCCTCCTTCCAGCCTATTCTCTCTATCTCCTTTTTCCCGGGCCTCCTGTCGGCGGCCCAGAGCACAAGGCCCCATACAATGGACGACCAGCCGATTATCTCGAGCGAGCGCAGAGGGCCGGCCACAAGGTCGTGTGCCAGCACTCCGCCGAGGCCCACAGGGATTGTAGCGGCCAGCGTCATCCACGCGAGCGCCCCGTTATGGTTTCCCTCGAGCTTCCTTTCGGCAAGGCTGCGGAAAAAGCCTTTGCAGATATCCAGGATGTCTCTCCTGAAGTATATCACCACGGCGAGCCACGTGGCGGTATTCAATGCAACGTCGTAGGCGAGCCCCTGGTCTGGCCAGTCGGTAATAAAAGGCACGAGTATAAGGTGAGCCGTCGAGGAAATCGGGAGAAATTCGGTTATGCCCTGTATGAGGGCAAGAAGGAGAGCCTGGGTAAGTTCCATATTAAAAGGTCACACCGTCTTCAATGGATTATCAGGCCAGGTTGAGGGGGAGCGTCTCCGGGGCTTTTTGAGCGGCCGCAAGGAGTTCCCTGGCGTAGCGGCTCTCGACCCCGAGCCCGAGCTTTTCGGCCTTTTTGAGGGCCGAGCCGAAGGCCTTGACGCCTTTTTTCCTGTCCTTCTTGAAATCGAGCTCGCCTGTTGAAAGGGCGCAGTAGATGAGCCCTCTCCTGTCCCTCGTCTCCATGAAGAGCGCTTCCGCCGCCTTGAAGTCCTTCTGGGCTTCCGCGTCCCTGCCGATGAGCTGCAGGGCCGTGCCCTCGCCCCAGAGAGTGTAGGCGTAGCTGACCTTGTCGCCTATCTTTTTGTAATTGTCTTTAGCCTTTTTGAAGAACTTAAGGGAGCCCTTGAAGTCTCCCATCATCCGCATGGAGTTTGCGATGCCGCAGTAAGAGTAGGCGACGCCGAAGAGGTCCTTTGTTTCGCGGAAAAGACCGTTGGCCTGGGTATAATACCTGTTAGAGTCCTTGTGCTTGCCCAGTACGCGGGAAGCCCCTCCAAGGCCGGTCAGGCAGTAGCCGATGCCGCCGCGGTCGCGCATGCGGGAGAAGAGCGTCTTCGCCTCCTTGAAACCTTCGATAGCGGGTTTCAGCTCCCCTTTGAGCCTCAAGGCACCGGCCCTCGACCAGAGCGTGAACGCTACCCCGGCCTTGTCATCAAGCTTCTTGTACGCCTTGAGACTTTCGTTGAAGATGGCCAGAGCCTCCTTGAGAGAGCCTGTTGCGCGAAGGCTCAGGGCCAGGCCGACGCGCGCATCCAGCGCCTTTGTCTCATCTCCTGCGGCTACGGCTAACTTGTGTGCCGCCCTGTAGCAGCTCCCGGACTTCGTGAAGTCCCCGACCATCCTGTATGTGTCGCCTAGCGAGAAGTAGCAGGCCGCCTTGAGCTCAGGGTCTTTTCCCGAAAGACGCATGGCTTCAAGATAAAGAGGAATCGCCTCGAGAAACTTGGAGAGCTCCCTTTTTTTCTCGGCTTTATCAAATATCGAATAGGGGTTGGACATAGGAAAGGAATTATAGAACGCTTTGGCGGTGAAGTAAAGGGGAGGAAATGATGTCATCGACGAAGCAGCTGGATAATTCAAACGTTAGTGGACTGTACCCACAACCATCGATGCTTTCATTCATCCTTTCGCGCTTACGCGCAACAAGTCACTTGCCCAAATACCATGTAATGCGGCTACCGCCGCTCTCTGTAACAGGGCTCTGCGCGCTTATCTATCCGTACCCACCCGCGAAAGACGCCCCTGAGGTCGCTTCGCTCCCTGCTGCCCTGGCTCGGTTCGCCCTTCCTTCCCTAGGCGCGCTCCGCCCTGTTACGGTGTATGGTCAAAAACAGTACAGAGACAAATCTGATTTTTCACTCTTTTCCCTGTCTCCCCGAAATAAAAAAAAGGGCAGTGGCCCAAAGCCCCTGCCCTTTTAATTAAATGCTGCTTCAAAAATCAGTCAGGCCCTCTTTTCAAAGCCCGCGGGCTGGCCGCCTGTGGCCTGCGAGACAACGAGCTTGCTCTTGGCGATTATCTTGTGCCATACGCCCTTGGGCGCGAGCACGACGACTCCGGGCTTGAGCTCGGCCGAAACTTCGCTTCCGTTGTCCAGAAAATAGGTGCCCTCGCCCTCGTGCACGAAGAATATCTGGTCGCCGTTCGGATGCCTGTGGTAATCGAGGACCTGGCCGGGCTTGAAATAATAGGTATCCTGGACAAGCTGCTCCGTTTTTATGAAAGTAACCTTGTTTACCGCGTCGTCCTTGAACTCACCACCCGCTACGTTAGCCTGCTGCATTGGAACACCTCCTGAAAGCGCCATTGTTTTTTGTTTTTGGGTAAGCCGTCGTCCAGCTCACGAATACATTATACACATGAAAAAAAAACGCGCAAGGGAAATAGTGGACTATTTTGGTCTTTTTTATCCTGTTTAAAGGCAAAAAATTTTTGCCGCCTGATTACCCCTTGTTTTTCAATATGTTGCGCCGCGAGCCCTTCCCCGCTTATTTCAACATTTTTTCGAAATATTCGCGCGCTTCGGGGCTGCCATACTCCCTCGGGCCCAGGAGAGTCCCCTCTATGAAGCCGTCTTTCCCCACTATCACGGAGACCGGGATGAGGCTTACCCGGTAGTCCCTCATGACCGAGCCGTACTGGTCGAAGAGGATTGGAAAGCCAGCCCTGTTCTCTTTAAGGAACGCTTCCACGCGCTCGCGGCTGTCCTCGGCAACGCCGAGGACCACGAGCCCCTTTGGCCCGAACTCGGAAGCAAGCGCAGTGAGGGCCGGGAACTCTCTTTTACACGGCTCGCACCAGCTCGCCCAGAAGTGCACCAGGAGCACCTTGCCCCTGAACTCCCCGAGGGTCCTTCTCCTGCCCTCCATGTCCTTGAGGCTGAAGCCGGCGGCCCGTCCTTTTTCTTTCAGCGGCTGGACTGAAAATGGCTGCAGGGAATGATGCTCCTGCCCCGCCGCCGCGGGTGCGGCGGCGAGGAGCAGGAGTATGAATATGGACTTAAAAAACCCAGACAACAGTGGCAAGCGCCCTCCAGTCGACAACCTGCTGAAAACCGTTTACGTCCTGATAGACAGGCACCTGGTACTTGAACTCGGCGCTGCCGCCCGAGTCCGGTATCTTGACCTGCACCACGGGAGAGACGAAGATCGAATCGAGCCCCGTGAAATCAGGGTTGTCTACCATTGAACCAGCTACGTTCGAGTACTTGCCGTCATGGTCGTCGTCCTTTTCAGCGTGTATGCCGTTGACTTCCACGCCGACGTTCACGTAGCTGGTTGCCTGGTACTTAGCGGAAAGATCGACCGAAAACTTGTCGCCGAACTCATAGCCGTTGAAGCCTTCGGTCGTAAGCTGGTAGAAGAGGTTCGCCTGCAATACCAGCGGATAGAGGCCTCTCGTGTAGTTCACGAGAAAAAGCGGGTCCCACGACCCCGACCCCGGCTGCATCATCGCGTGCACGAGATTGCCGTTACTCTTGCGCTCGTCCGTCTTGCCCGTCGGTGCCTTCACGCCGAGCCCGACCGTGAGCCTGTGCCCCGGCCTCACTGGCGCATCCGAATAGAGCGTATACAGGCCTATCAGCGTTACGTCGCCGAGACCGGATATCTGCTCC
>CAJPGC010000021.1 GCA_905339405.1 uncultured bacterium
TAGAAGGGTTATTCTTCCTTGGTTACGTCTACGGTAACGTTCGCGACGACCTGGGAAAGGAGCTTCACGGAGACCGTGAAAGTCCCGAGGGCCTTTATCTGGTCGGCGAGGACTATGTTCTTCCTCTCGATCTCGAAGCCCTGGGCACGGAGCCCTTCCTCTATGTCGTGCGCGGTGACCGAGCCGAAGAGCTTGCCTTCTTCGGAGGTCTTCCTTGCGAACGAAAGCTTTACCGCGTCGAGCTTTGCCTTAAGGGCCTCGGCCGACTCGATCTTGACCTGCATCTTCTTCAGGAACGCGCCCTTTTCCGCCTCGAACTGCCTGAGGTTGCCGGGAGTTGCCTCCGCGGCCAGCCCCTTGGGGATAAGGTAGTTGCGAGCGTAGCCCGGCGCGACCTTTACTATGTCACCGAAAGTACCGAGGTGTTCGACCTCGTTTTTCAAGATTATCCTCATCGCAAAGCTCCTCCGGACTAAATGCTCGTAGTGGTGAACGGCAGGATGGCGAGGCTGCGGGCCTGTTTAACGGCGTTGCATACCACCCTCTGGTGCTTGGCGCAGGTCCCGGATATCCTCCTGGGAACTATCCTGCCCCTTTCGGTCACGTAAGGCCTGAGGGCCTTCGCGTCCTTATAATCGATGCTCATTTCCTTGTTCTTGCAGAAACGGCAGACTTTCTTCCTCTGGTAGGGCCTTCTGTCTCCGCCGGGTCCGCCCGGACGTCCGCCCGGCCTGCTGGGTCTTTCCGGTCTATCGGGCCTTTCGGGCCTTGATGGTCTCTCGTCAGCCATTACGCCTGCCCTCCTTCCACTTTTACTGCAGCTCCCGCTTTCGCTTCCGCCTTGGCCTTCAACTTCGCGGCCCTTGCTTCAGCGTCCGCCTTGGCCTTTACGGCCTTCTTGGTCGTGATAATCCTGACGGTCTGCTGGCGCAGGACGTCTTCGTTAAGCTGCAGGATCCTCTCGACTTCCTTGCTGGCGGCAGGGACGCTCATGTAGTCGAGGACAAAATAGTAGCCCTCATTTTTCTTCTGGATGGGATAGGAAAGCCTTCTCCTGCCCCATTCATCGACCTTTGTTACGGTCGCGCCAGAGCCCTCGAGCGATGACGTGGCTTTCTGGATGATGCCTTTGATGACATCTTCCGCCACATCGGGCCTGACGATACAGACTGTCTCGTACCTGTTCATGTTTCCTCCTTCTGGTTCCCCGGAGATTCGTCCGGGTTCGCCCCATGCGGGGCAAGGTGGTGGTTTGTATAATCCGGCGGCGGAGCTTGCCGGGGTGCATGCCTTCATGCACCTTATGGAAACAGATTTTATACTATTTCCGGCAGAAAGTAGCAAGTTTTTTGTTTGGGAAGGGGAAATATGGAAAAATAAGCTTTCTTTGCGTAAGAGCGGCTTTTCGCCAACGTTTTTAACGCGCTGCCGCGCTTGAGATGCTTTGCACAAGAACCATGTAACGCGGCTGCTGCCGCTTTCTGTAACATGCTCTGCGCGCTTTCAGCCCCTCCCACCCGCGAATCGCGCCCCTGAGGTCGCTTCGCTCCCATGCTTCCCCGTCGCGTTTCGCCCTTCCTCCCTTAGGCGCGCTCCGCATGTTACGGTGTATGGGTTAAAAATAATACAAAAAACTAAAATTTCCTATTTCTTCTGTGCGAGAGGAGTTCATATTCCCCTTAACTTCTTCCGCGCCTTCTTCCCGAAAAGCTCCTTGTGCTTGCCGATGTAGTAGACGACCACCGTGTTGAGGACGAGGATAGTTACCTTGAGGACGCTGGCGCTTTCCAGCACCTCGTAGAGCTCGAAGGGTATGAAGATGCCGGTGGCGACGACCGTCAGCCACTCGGCCCACCTGTACCTGTAGTGAAGACCTATCGCCTCGACGCAGTTGACGGCACCGACGGCCACTACGAAAAAGGCTATCGCCGTAACGGTGTCGCTGCCGAGGGAGCCCGCCCTCTCGATTGTCGAGCTTATTATCCTGTTGTCGGGGTCGAGGTTGAAGCTTACGGCAAGAGCGTTGAATGATTCCCTGGAATTGGCGCCATCGTAGAACTTGAGGAAGCTTAAGGCGAGGGCCATCTCGATGAGCCCCATGAGGCCCTTGTAGACGATTATGAACTTTAAAAAGCGTTCGCCTTTGCGCATTATCTGTCCGGGGGTCTTACCCGTATGCCCCTCCCGAGCAGATAGTCTTTTGTCTCGGGGATGGTGAAGACGCCGAAGTGGAATATCGAGGCCGCCAGCGCGGCGTCGGCAAGGCCTTCGGTGAACGCCTCGCGGATATGCTCGAGAGTCCCGGCCCCGCCAGAGGCAATTATTGGTATGGAGGTCGCAACTGATACCCCCCTTGTGAGCGCGAGGTCGTAGCCGTCCTTCCTGCCGTCCCTGTCCATGCTCGTGAGGAGGACTTCGCCTGCCCCGAAAGACTCCATCTTCTTCGCCCACTCTATTGCGTCCAGCCCCCGGGCCTTCCTGCCGCCGTGGGTGTATACTTCCCAGCCGCCTTCGGCACGCCTCTTGGCGTCTATCGCCACGACTATGCACTGGCTTCCAAAACGCTCAGAGGCTCTCCGGACGAAATCCGGGTCTTCGACCGCCGTCGTGTTGATGGAGACCTTGTCGGTCCCAGCCCTCAACAGCTCTTTTATGTCGTCGAGCGTTCTTATCCCGCCGCCGACGGTCAGGGGCATGAACACCTCTGATGCGGTCTTCTCGACGACGTCGAGTATGGTCTTTCTCTTCTCGTGGGAGGCCGTGATGTCGAGGAAGACGAGCTCGTCCGCGCCCTGGGCCTCGTAGGCCTTGGCGGACTCGACCGGGTCACCGGCGTCGCGGAGCTCCACGAAGCTCACGCCCTTTACGACCCGGCCGTCCTTGACGTCAAGGCACGGTATTATGCGTTTGGTAAGCATCAGCCTTTAGCCGCCCTTATGGCCTCGGCAAGGCCGAGGTTGCCTGAGTACAGGGCTTTGCCAACGATTATTCCCTCAAGCGGCACGCCCCTGTAGGATTCGATGTCTTTGAGCGACGATATTCCGCCCGAGGCAACTACCGGGATATTGACCGACTCGGCCATCTCGCGCGTTGCGGCCACGTTTGGCCCGGTGAGCATGCCGTCCCTTGATATGTCGGTGTAGATTATGCAGGCCACACCCGCGCCCTCGAGCTTCTTCGCCAGGCCGGTAGCCTTCTGAACCGTGACAGTAACCCAGCCCTTTATCGCCACGAAGCCGTCCTTCGCGTCTATGCCTACGGCGACCCTGCCCGGGTGCCTGGCGGTAAGCGCGGTCACGAGAGAGGGGTTTTCAATGGCCGCCGTCCCTATGATGATGCGCTTGACCTTCGGGTTTGAAAGATACGCCTCGGCGGTCTTCTCGTCCCTTATGCCGCCGCCGATTTGCACCGGCACGTCGACCGAGGCCGTTATCTTTTCGACAACGCCGAGGTTTTTGGGGTTGCCTTCGACAGCGCCGTCGAGGTCGACGAGGTGTATTATCTCAGCCCCGAGCGAGGCCCATTTTTTCGCGACTTCCCAGGGCTCGTCCGAATAGACTGTCTCGGCGTCCATTCTGCCCTGCGTCAGGCGCACGCACCTGCCGCCTTTTATGTCTATGGCCGGGAAGATGATCAAAGGAAAAGCCTCCTAACGAAGTGAGCTGAAGTTCTTCAATACCCTGAGTCCGGCCTTCTGGCTCTTTTCAGGGTGGAACTGGCAGGCCATGACGTTGCCCGACTCGACGCTGCTCGTGAAATCCAAGCCGTAGCTTGTGGTCGTCAGGTCGACCGACCTGTCAGAGGGGACTGCGTAATACGAGTGGACGAAATAGAAGAACTCGCCCTCTTTTATTCCTTCGAGGAGGGCCGAGTCTTTTTCTTTTTTGACCTCGTTCCAGCCCATGTGCGGCACCTTCAGGCCTGGGACGTCCTTGAAGCGCACTACCCGCCCCTTTATCGCGCCGAGCCCCTTGTGCACGCCGAACTCGTCCGACTCCTCGAACAGGAGCTGGAGGCCGAGGCAGATGCCGAGGAAGGGCTTGCCGCTATCGATTGACTTCATGATGGGAGAGATGAGCCCGTACTCCTCGAGGTTCCTCATGCAGTCCTTGAACGCGCCGACGCCGGGGAGGACTATGTGGCTCGCGTCCGCTATCGCTTTGGGGTCGCGCGTGACAACGGCCTCGCTCCCGACCCTTTCAAAGGCCTTGGAGACGCTTCGGACGTTGCCCATGTCGTAATCGATGATCGCTATCATAATAAACCGTGATTGTTCGTTTTATGCTGTCATTCTGAGCGAAGCGAAGAATCTGCTTTATATGCGGCGGCAAAATACGTCTTCGGCAGAATGACAGAACTATAGCTTGCCCTTCGTCGAGAGCACTCCCTTTATCCTCGGGTCTTTGGCTACCGCCATGCCCAGGGCCCTTCCAAGCGCCTTGTAGACAGACTCGATGGCGTGGTGGATGTCCTCGCCGTAATGTATCGTAACGTGAAGGTCGAGCCCGGCGGCGTTCGACAGGGCCTTCATGAACTCTTTCATGAGCCCCATATCAAAGGCCTTCTCAATGCTGCCCTTCTTAATCTCCGCGTATACCTTGTCGACCGCGAAGCCGGTCACGCCGTTGTTGAACTTGAAGTAGGGGCGGTTGCTGATGTCGAGTATGACGGTCGAAAGGGAGTCCATCATCGGGACGTTAGATGAACCGCACCTTCTTATTCCCGCGTTGCCGCCTAAGGCCTTCTTCAACGCCTCGCCGAGTGTTATTCCGACGTCCTCGACGGTGTGGTGGAAGTCTATCTCGGTGTCTCCGGTTGCGCGCACCTTGAGGTCGAAAAGGCCGTGCCTCGCGAAGTTCGTGAGCATGTGGTCGAGGAAGGGGACAGGCGTTTTTATGTCGCCCTTGCCGCTTCCGTCGAGGTTGAGCTCGACCGTTATGCTAGTCTCCCTCGTCTTTCTTGTTACCTTGGCCTTCCTCGCCATCTTATACCTTCCTTTTCTTGCCGAGCCGGGCGTCGGCGCTCAAGCCGTGCGCCTCGAGGCCCTCCAGGCCTGCGAACCTCTTTATGTCGGCGCCATGCTTTTGAATGGCATCAGAAGACAGGCTGATGACGCTCGTCCTTTTTACGAAGTCGTATACGCCCAGAGGCGACGAGAAGCGGGCCGTGCCGCCGGTCGGGAGCGTGTGGTTCGGGCCTGCCAGGTAGTCTCCGGCGGCCTCAGGGGTGTGCTGGCCTAGGAATATTGCCCCGGCGTTTTTAATCGAAGCCATGAGCTCGAAAGGCTTTTCCACGAAAAGCTCGAGGTGTTCCGGGGCTATGCTGTTCGATATGGAGGCCGCCTCAATAAGGTCCTTCGCCACGATGATGAGGCCGTACCTCTCGAGCGACGCCTTCGCGATCTCGCGCCTCTTGAGCTTCTTGACCTGTTTTTCGACCTCCTTCGAGACGGCCTTCGCCATCTTGAGGGAGGTGGTCACGAGTATCGAGGAGGCGAGCTCGTCGTGCTCGGCCTGCGAAAGGAGGTCCGCCGCTATCCACGAGGCCTCGCCGATGCCGTCGTTTATGACCAGGATTTCGCTCGGCCCGGCTATCATGTCTATGTCGACTGTGCCGAAGACGAGCCTCTTGGCCGTTGCCACGTAGATATTTCCAGGCCCGGTTATCTTGTCGACCCTGGGGACCGACTCGGTGCCGAATGCGAGGGCGGCAATGGACTGGGCCCCGCCTACCCGGAATATCCTGTCTACTCCGGCGATGTGCGCCGCGGCCAGCACGTAGGGGTTTAGCCCGTCTTTCCCAGGGGGCGTGACCATTACGACCTCGTTCACGCCCGCCACCTTCGCGGGTATGGCGTTCATGAGGACGGTAGAAGGGTAGGCGGCCTTGCCGCCCGGCACGTAAATGCCCGCCCTCTCAAGAGGCGTGACCCTCGAGCCGAGGATGGTGCCGTCCTCTTCGGTCGTAAACCAGGAGTTCTCTGATTGTTTTTTGTGGAAGGTCTCTATTCTGGAGGCGGCAAGCAGCATCAGGTCGAGGTCTTTGCGTGGTATTGAACCGGCGGCCTTCTCAGCTTCCTTCAAGGGGACTTCTATGGAGCCCGCGATGTCGGCCTTGTCAAAGCGCCTCGTATACTCAACGAGCGCCTCGTCGCCGCCTTTCTTTACGGCCGCGATAATCTCCTTTACGGCCTCCTCGACGAGGGTCGTGTCCTGCTCGCCCCGCTTGAGTATCTCCGCAAGGAGGGTCTTGAAGCCAGAGTCACTTGAGCCGATTATTCGCATATTGGAAAGAAAGCCTTTTAGGGATTTTTGGCTACTTCTTCGCGGCGGAAGAAACCGCCTTGCCCAATGAGTCGACGAGCGATTTCACCAGCCTGGGCTTTGTCTTGAGGCTCGCCCTGTTGCACACCAGCTTCGAGGTTATGTTCATTATGTGCTCGACCTCTACGAGGCCGTTCTTCTTCAGGGTCTCGCCGGTCTGCACGAGGTCCACGATCCTCTCGGAAAGCCCGAGCAGCGGGGCGAGCTCAATTGAGCCGTAGAGCTTTATTATCTCGACCTGTATGCCCTTGGCGAGAAAATGCCTTAATGTTATATTCGGGTACTTGGTCGCCACCCTTATGTGCGTCCACTGCTTCGGGTTGTCGGCCTCGCTAAGTTCTTTGGGCTCCGCGACCATCATCCTGCACACGCCGATGCCGAGGTCGAGGGGCTCGTAAAGGTCCTTGTCCTGCTCGAGGAGCACGTCTTTTCCGGCTATACCGATGTCGGCCGCGCCGTACTCGACGTAGGTCGGCACGTCCTGGCTTCTTATTACCATGAACCTCAAGCCGTCCGCAATGCCCTCGAAAATCAGCCTGCGGTCGTCCTGCATGACCGGGGTTATGTCTATTCCTGCGGCCATGAAGAGCTTTGAGGCCTCTTTAAGGATCCTCCCCTTTGGAAGGGCTATCGTAAGGACGTCCTGAGCCATTGTTTTCCCTCTCGCTGAGATTAAGCCTTGACCCTGTCTATTTTGGCGCCGAGGGCGCGGAGCTTGTCTTCTATCTTCTCGTAGCCCCTGTCGAGGTGGTAAATCCTCGATACTTCCGTCTTCCCGTCCGCGACGAGCCCTGCGAGTATCAGAGAGGCCGAAGCGCGAAGGTCGGTAGCCATGAGAGGCGCGCCGCTCAGTGACTTTACGCCCCTTACGACAGAGCACCTGCCGTCTATGGTGATGTCCGCGCCCATCCTCTTGAGTTCCCCAACGTGCATGAACCTGTTCTCGAAGACAGTCTCGGTTATGACCGAAAGGCCGCTCCCTATCGTCATCATGGCCATTATCTGCGCCTGCATGTCAGTGGGGAAGCCGGGGTAGGGGAGCGTTTTCACGTCGACGCTCCTTATGGGCCAGTCGCCTATTACGCGCACTCCGCCCTCTTCCTCTATGACTTCGGCCCCTGCTTCCTTGAGCTTCAAATTGAGCGAGTCGAGCTTTTCGTAGGGGCAGTCCTTTATGAGTACGTTGCCCCTTGTCATGGCGGCGGCGACCATGAAGGTGCCCGCCTCTATCCTGTCGGGGATGACCCTTATCTCTACGGCGTTAAGCTTCTCGACGCCTTCTATCCTTATCGTATCTGTCCCGGCCCCGGTTATCCTCGCGCCCATGCTGTTCAAGGCGTCGGCGAGGCATACCACTTCGGGCTCCAGAGCGCAGTTCTCGAGTATCGTCGTGCCTTCGGCGTGTACCGCAGCGAGCATGAGGTTCTCGGTGCCAGTGACTGTCACTGTGTCCATGTAGACCTTCGCGCCCTTGAGCTTTTCCGCCGAAACCGTCACGTAGCCGTGCTCGATTACTACTTCCGCGCCCATGGCCTTCAGGCCCTTCAGGTGCAGGTCGATGGGACGCGCGCCTATGGCGCACCCGCCGGGTAAAGAGACCCTCGCCCTCTTGAAGCGGGCCACAAGGGGCCCCAGGACGAGGACCGAAGCCCTCATAGTCTTCACGAGCTCGTAAGGGGCCTCGGGGGATTTGACGTCCTTTGTG